>CAZUVX010000012.1:25230-30715 GCA_964623865.1 uncultured Spirochaetaceae bacterium
GGAGAGCGCCGAGCCGGCACCGCTCTTTGTCCGCGTTCCCGACACGCGGCGCGCGCTGTCATCCCTGGCGGATGCCTTCCACGGCCATCCCTCCCGGGAGCTCTGCGTCGTCGGGGTGACCGGCACCGACGGGAAGAGCACAACGGTGTGGTTCGCGTACCGGCTTCTCCTGGCGCTGGGGGTCCCGGCGGGGTTTATCTCGACGGTGGCCCTCGAGACGACCGGCACCGTCACCGACAACCCATGGCGACAGTCCACGCCGGAAGCGCCGGAGATCCACCGGCGCCTGCGAGAGATGGCGGACTCGGGAAAGCGCGTTGCAGTCGTCGAAGCCACCTCCCACGGCCTTTCGGAAAAGACCTGCCGCCTTGCGGATGTGCGCTTCGACGTCGCCGTCTTCACAAACCTCAGCCATGAGCACCTGGAGTTCCATGGCAGCTATGAGCAGTACCGCAGCGACAAGGGCAACCTCTTCCGCGCCCTCCGCCGCGCCGTCGCGGAAGGAGCCGCCACTTCGGAGTGCGGACCCGCCGCCGTCGTGAACGGCGACGACGGAGAGTCGGACTACTTTGCCGCCCTTGCCCGGGAGGCCGGGGTGCCCCGGGTCCTGCGCTACTCCATCGGCGCGACCGGCGCCGACCTCTCCGCCTTTCTTGCGGAGATGAGTCCCTTGTCGACGACCATTGCGCTGGACGGTGTGGACGGTGTGGACGGTGTGGACGGTGTGGACGGTGTGGACGGTGTGGACGGTTCCGCCGGCTACGGGTCGATCGAGGCCGCGCGTCCCCGCGTAACCCTGCCGCTGCCGGGCTGGTTCAACGTCTCCAACGCGCTTGCCGCGGTTCTGGCGGTCTCCGAGTCGACGGGACTCCCGGTGCGCGAAGTGCTCGAAGAGGTAGGCACGCTCACGGCGGTGAGCGGTCGACTGGAGCCGATCAAGTCGACCGCTCCCTTCGCCGTCGTGGTTGATTACGCTCACACGCCGGGCTCCTTCGAGAAGGTGCTCCCCCACTTCAGGGAAACGACGACGGGGCGTCTGATCGCGGTCTTCGGGTCGGCGGGGGAGCGTGATATCGACAAGCGGGCGCGGCAGGGCGAGGTGGCCGGCCGGTACTGTGAGGTCATCATCCTGACCGACGAGGATCCACGGGGCGAAAGCAGGTCCGGGATCATTGATACGATCGCTTCCGGTGCCGAAACCGCCCGCAACGAGGTGACCCGCCGGCCGCCTCAGATTCACCGCATCCCGGATCGGCGAAGGGCGATCCGCCGCGCCTTTCAGGTTGCCGAGGCCGGCGACACCGTTGTCCTTCTTGGCAAGGGGCACGAGAAGTCGATCATCTACGGGGAGGGTGAGATCCCGTGGGACGAGGCGGCGGTGGCGCGGGAGGAGCTTGCCGAAATGGGGTATGAGCCCGGTTAGGATCGGCCGACTTACCAGTGCTGGTAGGCGACGACGCGATCGAGGGAATTTCGCTCGGGAGGCTCCGGAGACTCGGCGGGGTGGCCAAGCAGGAGGAGCATGACGACGCGCATGGCGTAGGGGATGGTGAGGAGCGACTTCACCTCCTGCTCATCGAAGGTCGTGATCGGACAGCTGCCGAGCCCTTCATGCGCCGCCTGGATCATCATGAAGGCGCCGGCGATGCCGAGATCCACCGGATAGGAGAGCAACCCGTTCGGCATCTTGTACTCTACGTTCGTGGTACACACGGCAATGATGACCGGTGCTTTGCCGACGTACTCCTGTCCGAACGACGCCTCCTGTAACTCATTCCGAAGATCGGCATCCGTCACGACGACGAATCGCCAGGCCTGACGATTCTTCGCCGACGGCGCCAGCCTGCCCGCGTTGAGAACGCTGTCCAGTTGTTCCTGAGAAATCGGCTCCTCCGTGAAGTCACGAATGCTTACACGGTCTTCGATCTCCGGCATCAGCGCCATGCGCCCCCCCGTCAGCTTGACTAACCTCTCAACTCGTACCTATTCTGCTTGCCACATGAAGAGCTTGATGCTCGCCCTTCTCATTGGTGCGGTAGCCTCAACTAGTAGTCTTTCACAGACGGCACCTCAGTGCAAGGAAATTGGGGCCGATATCACCGCGTTGCAGGAGTTCTACCCTCGCCTGGAAGGCTCGGTAACCGAGTCGGAGGCGCAGAGCTACATTCTTGACCGCCTGCGAGAGATCGGTCTCGAGCCTCGCCGCCTCCCGATCGGCCCGGAGGTCGAGGGGCACTCCTTCTCAGCGAGCATCAGCGCCGCCATTTCCGGATCAAGCGACGACACGCTTCTTCTCGTCGCACCGCTCAACCATGGAGACGAGGCCGGGCCCGGTGCGGACGGGAGTGCGGCGATTGCCGGGTTGCTGCAGCTCGCCCGCATATACAGCGGCACAACGCCGCCGGTAACGCTGCGTCTTGTCTTCGTCGGAGCGGACCACGACGATCGCTCCCTGGGTTCGAGGTCACTCATTGAGGACCTAAGTGCTCAGCACAACACTGCGGTAGTCTATCTAGCGCAACAGGCCGCGGACCCCGTGGTCTCACTGCGCACGGCCGCCCGGGATGAGGTAGCTCCGCGATGGCTCGTCCAAGGGCTCTCCGAGACGCTCCGGACCAACGAGGTTCCCTACTCACTGTCGTTGACCCGGGCGCAGGCGGCACGCGCCGGGCGCGCCGAAGAGGAGACACCGATTGCCGAGTACATGGCCGCCGGAATCCCGGCGGTTGCCGTTACGGACGATCCGGGAAGTGCCGCGACCCCCGGCGGCATGGACGGCTCGGCTCGCGGTGACGCCGCAGGAGCCGGCGACATGGCGTGCCGCATCTCATCCGCCGTGGCGGATTTCATTGAGCAGTACCAGGGGGGATTCCCCTCGACGTGGGATCGTCACTACATCTTCTACTCCGGTTCAGGGAGCACCCTCTTTCTGGGCGAAACCGCCTACGTGTTGATCCTCATTGCGGTGATAGTTGGAGCCCTCCTCTACGGGCTGCTCTTTCGAGGCCGCCTCTCCAGGTATGTCGAAACACTCCGACGCAACTTCCTGAACATGCCCGTCATCTTTCTGGTTGTCTTCGGCGCTCTCGCGCTCTCGGGAGCACTCCTGAATCGAGTGATCGCGTTTCGCGACTTCCCCAATCTCTGGGAGCACTACCCGTCCATATTCTTCATCTCGAAGATGCTCCTGTCCGCAGGGATCTATCTCGTGTTGCACCGCCTCTTTCTCAGCGCCACCCTGTCGAAGAACGGGAGCTACTACTCCGCATCGGCTCTTGCCGCACTCTTCGTCGGTATCATCGTCCTTGCCGTGATCGATGTCTCCGTAACGCCGTACTTCCTGTGGGCATTCGTGTTCGCCTTCTTCTTCTCCGTAGTCAGAAATCGCATCCTCAAGGTCTCCGCCTTCCTGCTATCGACGGCGTGGCTGGTACAGTTAACCGTCGAGGTCTTTCGGGCTCCCCTGCTTTCGATCGCCGACAACCTGGTGAGTTCATCCTCCGTGGCAAACCTTCTCATTGCAGTCGTGCTGCTTCCCTTCGTCCTCATGCTTATCCGAATCGACTTCCTCTTTCGAAAGGGTCCCATAACCGGCCGCGGCTTCGTCGGCGTGGCCATGCTGGTCATCATGGGCGTCGGCGGGCTTGGAGGGGTCGCATACCTCACGTTCGCGTGGCCTTACAGCGCTGCGAATCCGCAGCCGGTACGCATGACGGAGACGATTGACCATACCGACGAAACCCACCGAGTCGTATTTGAGAGCGAGGCGAGCCTGGGCACCTTCGATGTAACCTTTGGTGAGGAGCTCCTTGCCGTCCGGACCGACGCGCGCCGCTTTGCCGTCCGGATCGAGGGAAGGCCTGATCTCGTCCAACTGACTCAGACGCAAACGCAGTTTCTCAACCGCAGTCGCCGGCGCCTCTTCGTCGAGCCCGCCTTTCCCCTTGCCCAGGTTGAGGTAACCCTTGAGGCGGAGGAAGACATTGTCATCCTGGACGCGAATTTCCCCGTGGCGGAGTCGGAGTCACCAAACTCCGTCGGCTTTCAGATCGGGCCCTCTCCACCTCTTCCCCTGGAGGTGGATTACACCGTGCCGGTGGAACTGGATGCAATGATCCACTTCCGCGGGACGGCGCGGCGGCTCTCCCGGGACGTGGCGGTGGAAACGGAGGCGATCGACATTATCCCCCTACTTACCATCACGCAGACGCTGGACGAGTCGTGACCGGAGCGAAGCTCTTCTTCCACGTCGATCTGGACGCCTTCTATGCATCGGTGGAACAACTTGATCATCCGGAGTACCGTGACAAGCCCGTCGTCGTAGGTGCCAGACCGGGTGGCCGCGGCGTAGTCGCCGCCTGCTCCTACGAAGCAAGACGTTTCGGGATTCACTCGGCCATGCCGATCTCGGAGGCGTACCGGCGATGCTCCCACGCAGTCTTCCTGCCCGTCCGAATGGCGCGGTACCACGAAATGTCGCGGGTGGTCATGACGATTCTGGGGCGATTCACCCCTGCAATCCAGCAGATCTCGGTGGACGAAGCGTTCCTGGACATGACCGGGACGCGACGCATCTTCGGCGAGCCCGTCCAAGCGGCCGCGTCGATCAAGAGTACCGTCAAGGACGAGACCGGTTTGAGAATCACCGTCGGGGGCGGCAGCAGTCGCTACATTGCCAAGCTCGCGAGTGCCTACGACAAACCGGACGGTTGCCACATTGTGCCCGGCGGCGAGGAGGCGGACTTCGTGGCAAAGCTCCCTCTCGAGGATCTCTGGGGACTGGGCGGAAAGACCCTCGCGCGCCTGAAGGCCTTTGGAATCACCACCGTCGAGGCGCTGCGGGCGCTGTCGAAGCCCGAGCTCCGGGGCTACTTCGGGGAGGCAACCGGCGAGTATCTCTACCGCGCCGCCCGGGGGATCGACCCGGGCATATTCGCCGGCAATGCGAAGTCTCACTCGGTCTCCGCGGAGCGAACCTTTCAGAGAGACCTGAACGATGCCGACGCGATCTCGTCACAGCTCCTCGCCCTTGCCCACGAGGTGATGTTCCGGGTCCTGGGCGAAGGCGCCGAAGGCCGGACGATTCAGGTCAAGTACCGTACCGAGGACTTCGAGACCTATACTGCTCGGCGCACCCTGGCGCATCCCGTCGCCTCCGGTGAGGAGCTGTACCAGGTGGCTCGGGAGCTTCTGCTCGGCCGGTGGGACGGAAGGACGAAGCTCAGGCTCCTGGGAGTAGGCGTAGCCGGGGTGGAAGCGCAAGGCAGCGATGCCCAGGGCGACCTCTTCGAAACCGGTCGGCGTGACCGGCAACGCGAGGTGGAGAAGGCCGTCCTGGAGCTCAAGCGAAAGTTCACGGGAACGCGAATCGAGAAGGCACGCTTTCTCGGCGAGCGGGCATCAGGGAGCACGGGTTCGGGGGGTACGGTCTCAGGCGGGCCGGACGCGGACGACACGGGCTCCCGGGAGACGCAGTGACCGGAGG
>CAZUVX010000012.1:30815-39285 GCA_964623865.1 uncultured Spirochaetaceae bacterium
TCAGGCGGGCCGGACGCGGACGACACGGGCTCCCGGGAGACGCAGTGACCGGAGGTGTCACTCCTCCGCCTCGGCATCCCCGCGGAGCTTACCGGCCGTCCCCGCCTCCGTTCCACCTCTTAGAGGGCGCCGAGAAGCTCCTCGGCATCCGCTAGATTGCGATCCTCCCCATCACTGCGGTCCCGCTTGCTTCTCAAGGCGGAAACGGCGTCGCGCAGAAGCCTTTCCGCCTCTTCCTTGTCGCTCATTCGCGGCAGGTCGACAACGCCCTCGTAGTAGGAGTTCTTCTCCAGAAGCTCCGTCGCCTCACGGTACCGGTCCGCCTTGCCCGATTGCTCCCGATCACGCTTGCGCCGATTCCAGTCGCGATCGATCAGGTGACTCGCCAGCTGAATGGCCATGTCCTGGTGGAACTCCTCTTCGGGATCGTTCTGCACCTGTTCCCGCTCCAGGTCGACGGACTTGCGGCCCAGAGATACGGCGTAGTCGGTATTCCCGAAGGATACGAAGCCGGGCACCTGAGCGTAGAGCTGCCCCAGCACGTAGTACGAGTCGGCGTGATCCGGCTCGCGCTCAATCGCCTCCGCCAGGAGGTCGCGCATTGGTGCCGCCTTGATAAGACTGTTCACAATTCCTCGAGTCTGACCCCACTTCCCGACGTTCGCGGCAGTCCAGTAGTACCCGAGATGATTGGACGAGTCGGCCTCAATAGCCTGCCGACCGTACTCCTCGCCCTCGGTGAAGGTCTCGAGAATCGTATCCGTATCTGCACCGTTGTCTATCTGTTGATCGCCCACTGCAAGGGTGACCCGTGCCAGACGCCAGTACACCTCCGCCTCCTGGGCACCCCCCGAGGCCTCCGAGAGCGCGGACTCCAGATCGGCAATGGCCTGATCGTGTCGGTCCTCTTCGTAGTGATCATCCGAAGACGCTATCAAGTCCTCAAAGGCTGCGTATGCGGCAACCGCCGTCAGCAGGAGGACGATCGCAACTAACATCGGTCTCTTCATCATTGTAGCCCCCTTTTGGATTCACGGTCGTGACTGGTCTCGCTTATAACTGGTCCGCACCGCCCCTGTCAACGCGGAAGAATGGCCGCAACGAGAGACGCTACCCGGTCGGCGAGCTCTTCGAGGAAGCGTTTGTCCGCCTCCGTGAAAGGATTCGTCACGTGCGAGTCGATGTCGATCTCCCCTACCACCTCGCCGTCGTGGAAGACCGGCACGACGATTTCCGACTTCACGGCAAGACTGCACGCCAGATAGTTATCCTGCGTGGTCACGTCCTGAACCACGAAGGTCTCCTCCCGCTCCGCAGCCTGACCGCAGATTCCCCGTCCGTAGGGAATCCGAACGTGCTCCGTGGGCTCCCCGGAAAAGGGACCAAGGGCGAGCGTCCGCTCCCCCGGAACCGCCAGGTAGAAGCCGAACCAGTCGTAGTGATCAATGGCGTCGCGGAGGTAGTCGCAAAGAAGCTGGAGTCTTGTCCCTTCCGAACCCGGTCGGGTCAGCAGTTGCTCAATGCTCGAGCGGTGCTCGTTGAACTCGTCGATCGTCAAAGGCTGAACTCCTGTTGTCTTTCTCTCAGAGATCTCTCAGAGAGTTATTTCCATGGACGCTCGGCCCTCATGGTAGGTCTCCATGTCATCCACGCCGTCGGCGCCATGTGCAAGGATCACAGTGTAGGTCTCTCCCGGCTCGAGGGCTCGATCGTACTCGTCACCCGAGTCGAGGGGCATGACGAAAGAGAGGGTCGTGACCCCATCTTCCTCGGTACCTGAGGCGCTCGTGAGATCATCGCTTCCTCCGAGGTCGGTGTCCGGGCGGTGTGTAATGGTGGAGTTACCGTACTGATCGGTGATTACCGCCTCTCCGTCGGCGACGTAGCCGATTATGATGTTCGCGTCCCGCATCATCCGAGTCGGATCGAAGCCCACCGCGACCCAGCCGGTCGTGGCGTAGCTGACCGAAACCTCGAGGTTCTCACCAAGGACCCGCCATCTGAGCTCATACCCTTCGTGGGATGCGCTCTTGAAAGGCGCATTGGAGGAGTCCCCTTCGTCGGAGTCGACGGAGTCGGACTCGGTGTCGGAGTCGGTGTCGGAGTCGGAGTCGGTATCGGAGTCGACCGCCGAGGTCTCCGAGCCGTTCCCGGCGCCGTCACCCTCCGTCGCAGGCTCCGTTGCACCGTCACCGCCCGGTGCGGCCGCATCATTGCTTGACGCCTGCTCCCGGGCGCCACCGTCCCCGGCTGCCGCCTCCTCCCCGGATCCGCAGCCGACCAGCATCAGCGACGTAGCAAGCAACGCAACGAGCATCCCGAGCGTGAGTCCTCTCATAGTAGCCATACCTCCGAGTGCTTGTTCCCGCTTCCCACGTGCCGCAAGCGGCATTAGCCGCTTGCGGCCATTGCCGTGTGCGGGAGGATTATGGTTGAGTATACAAACCGGAGTATTCAGAATCCACACGCTTCGGTCGCCGCACCCACCGGTCTACAGGAGCACCGATGATTCGCATAAACGAGAACTACCGAAAGCTGAAGCGGTCCTACCTCTTCGTGGAGATACAGCGCCGCATCGATTCCTATCTCGAGTCCAATCCCCGGGGGGAGCTGATCAAGCTCGGCATTGGAGACGTCACCCTGCCCCTGTCACCGGCAATAGTTGAGGCCTTTCACCGGGGCGTCGACGAGATGGCCAGGGCTGAGTCCTTCCGAGGCTACGGTCCGGAGCAGGGCTACCCCTTTCTGCGGGAGGCCATTGCCGGGCACGACTACGCGTCCAGAGGTGTCGACATAAACGCCGAGGAGGTCTTCATCTCCGACGGCAGCAAGTGCGACACCGGCAACTTCCAGGAGCTCTTTGACAC
The DNA here is from genome assembly GCA_964623865.1 of uncultured Spirochaetaceae bacterium. GTDB lineage: Bacteria > Spirochaetota > Spirochaetia > DSM-27196 > PWMO01 > CAYFQV01. The sequence continues at coordinate 33,683 of CAZUVX010000012.1, forward strand.
CGGTATTGCCGTTGCCGTGCCGGACCCCGTCTATCCGGTATATGTGGACACGAACGTCATGGCGGGGCGCACCGGTGAATGGACCGAATCGGGCTACGAGGGTGTCCGGTATCTGCAGGGTACCATGCAAAACGGCTTCGTCCCGGCACCCCCGGAGGATCAGGTTGATCTTATCTACCTCTGCTTCCCGAACAACCCGACCGGCGCCGTAGCTACTCACGAGCAACTCGCGCAGTGGGTAGAGTACGCCCGGCGGCACAGGGCGCTCATCCTCTTCGACGCCGCCTACTTTGCCTACATCCGTGACGAGTCGCTCCCCCAGACGATCTTCGAGATCCCGGGCGCCCGGGAGGTAGCCGTCGAGTTCCGAAGCTTCTCCAAGACTGCGGGATTCACCGGCACACGGTGCGCCTTCACGGTGATCCCGAAGGAGTGCCGCGTCTTCGACGGCGAGGGAAAGACGCAGCCGGTGCGCGATCTCTGGAACCGCCGCCACTCGACCAAGTTCAACGGCGTATCCTACCCGGTTCAGCGCGCCGCCGCGGCGGTGTACACGGAGGCGGGGCGCCGGGAGACCCGCGAGCTCACCGAGTACTACCTGGAGAACGCGCGCATCATCACCGACGCCTTAACCGAGATGGGCATGCGATTCACCGGCGGCGTTCATTCTCCCTACGTGTGGGTGGAGGCGCCGGGGACATCGTCATGGGATCTCTTTGAGAAGCTACTGAACGAAGCTGCTTTGGTGACCACCCCTGGAAGCGGCTTCGGCTCCGGCGGGGAGGGCTTCATTCGAATCAGCGCCTTCAACAGCAGGGAGAACGTCGGCGAGGCGGTGCGACGGCTGAAGAATGCGCTTAGAAGAGGTGGCCCATCTTGATTCGCTTCGTCTCCAGGTAGTGCGTGTTGTGCTGGTTGGGAGGAATGACCAGCGGAAGCCGTCGGGTAATCGTCACTCCGTCGCGTTGGAGCTTCCCGATCTTGTCGGGATTGTTGCTCAGAAGCGCAATCGACTTTATGCCGAGGAGATCAATGATGTCGGCGGCCACCCGGTAGTTGCGCGCCTCCGCCGGGTATCCCAGAAAGTGGTTGGCCTCCACGGTGTCCAGTCCCAGGTCCTGAAGTCGATACGCCTTGATCTTGTTGAGAAGACCTATGCCGCGCCCCTCCTGCTTCAGGTAGACGACCGCACCGAAGTCCTGCTTGGCAATATACTCGAGCGAAGCTTCCAGCTGCTCCCGGCAATCACACCGGAGGGACCCGAATACGTCTCCCGTGTGGCACTCCGAGTGCACCCGGACCGGTACGTCTTCCTTTCCGGCAACGTCGCCGCGGACCATGGCGGTATGCTCCAGGTTGTCGTTGCCGTCGTAGAACCCGTACAGCATGAAAGTGCCGAACCGCGTCGGCAACTCGACCCTGGCAACGAGCTGGACGCACCGGCCCTCGTCGCGGTCATCGTGAGCCTCCCCGTCCGGCCCGTTTCCGGCGAGACCGTCCCCGCCGTTCCGGTTCCCTGGAGGGCGGAGACCCGTCGTGCCTGTGCTCGAGCTCCGGCCCCCACGCCTGGGGATCTGTCCGTTACCGTCCGCACCGTCTTGGCTGTGCGTGCTGCAGGTCTCGACCTCGGAGATGAAATCCGGCGTTCCCCGCAGTTTCTTTAACAGGCCTCGGCGATACTCTTCCGACAGTGCGTCGCCGTGATCACTCCAGAGCTCCCTTTTTTCCATTCGCTCCTCCGGGTTACCGTCCCGTTGCATTCATCGTGGTAATATCGCTACTCCCTTCACGGGCGTCCACGGTAGCCGCGCCTTTGAAGTAAATAATACAATCCTCACATGCCCAGGCCAAACGTCATTGCCGGCGTTGCTCAAAGTGTGGACGGCCGGATCGCCACCATTACCGGGGCATCCCGATACATCTCGGGTCCCGAGACGACGACCCTTGCCCATGAGATCCGGGACCATGCCGACGCAATCCTCGTGGGCATTGGAACGGTGCTCCAGGACGATCCTGAGCTAAGCTGCCGCATTCCCGGGGGCACCTCGCCGACCCGCGTCATCATGGATGGGCGCTTGCGGATCCCTGCGCAGTCACGAATAGTCGAGACCGCCGGCTCTATTGCCACGGTGCTGTATACATCCCCGGAAGCCGGGGGCAATCACCCGGAACGGGTGCGCGAGCTGACCGACCGGGGAGTGCAGGTTCTGGAAACGCCGGCACGAGCCGGGAAGCTCGTGATCGAGGCCCTCCTGGAGAGTCTCTTTCAGGAGGGCGTACGCACACTCTTCGTGGAAGGGGGAAGCAGAGTACTGACTTCCTTTCTTGCGGCCCGAGCCATAGACACCATGCTCTTCGTGATCGCACCACTGATCATGGGCGCCGGGACGCCGGTGCTCGCACCGAACGAAGACACGTCCACGACACCACGCGCTTCCGCATACCCCTTTGGAGAGATTACCCTGGAGACCATGGGAATGGCGCCCATGGGAAGAGATCTTGTGTGGGAGGTGCGCGTCGGATATGGCAGCTGAAGAGAGCGCCCGCGCCGTCTATTTTGTGAGCCCCGGACGGGTGGAAGCGCGAACCATCCCCCTGAAGCCGCCGCGCAACAGCGTCGGAGTGTCTTCCCGCCTCTGCGGCGTCAGCCACGGTACCGAAGGGCTCTTCTTTCGCGGCGAGGCGCCGCGCAATGCGCCGGGAGAGACGCTTTCCGCCCTGCGGGGCGAGCTCTCGTACCCGGTGAAGTACGGCTACATGAACGTCGGCGTCACCGATGCGGGGGAGCGTGTGTTCGCCTTCTACCCTCACCAGGACCGTTTCTATCTCCCACCGGAGGAGCTCAAGCCACTTCCCGACACGCTCTCCTTTGAAGATGCGGTTCTTCTTCCTACGGTGGAGACGGCCGTCGGCATCGTTCACGACCTCGGACCGTATCTTGGAGAAGTGATACTGGTAACGGGCCTCGGAATGGTCGGCCTCCTGACCGCTGCGCTCCTCCGCCGAATGAGCCTTACCGTCTTCGCCATGGACCCCCGGCCGGTGAGACGCGCGGCGGCGGCAAAGCTTGGCTGCGTTGTGCCGGGCGGCGGGAGCGACGGTAGCGGCGGGAGCGACGGTAGCGGTGCGGTAGGCGGCCCCCGCGGCGGCCCCGGCGACGGCGGTGATGATCCACGCCGGGAGCTGCGCCGGCGGGTCGGCCTGGACGCCTTCGACGCCGCGGTGAACACCTCCGGCGCAACGGAGGCGCTCCAGTACTGCCTTGATACGGTCGCCATGGACGGAACGGTGATCGAGGCCTCCTGGTACGGCGAGCGCCCGGTGTCCCTGGGCCTCGGCGGCAACTTCCACCGCGGCCGCGTCCACCTCCGGAGCGCCCAGGTATCACACCTCAATCCGGTGCTCTCATCCCGCTGGTCCAGGGAGCGCAGATTCCGGTTGGCCATGGACGCCGCCCACGATCTCAATCCCGGACAGTACATTTCCCATCGATTCGGCCTGGGTCAGGTTCAGGCGGCCTTCGACATGATCGAGAGGGGGACGGACGACGTCCTCCAGGTAGTTCTGGACCCTGAACGGTAGTGAAGGAGGAAGCTCACCATGTATTCAACCGGCATCACATCACCGCTGACGGTTTTTCACGCCATGCGCGGCGACTTTGGTCGGGAAGCACATCCGCACTTCCATCCATACCTGGTTGAATGGACCATTGATTCAGACAAGGTCGATGCGAACGGCTTCGCTACGGACATCAGCGCCATGGAAGAGGTCCTCCGGGAACTGGTGGGCGAGCTCGGGGGAGCCTTTCTCAACACGTTGCCCTTCTTCCGGGAAGAGCAGACGAGCCTCGAGAATCTCGCCCGCTTCCTTCACGGCGAGCTCACCCGACGTCTCCAGGAGCGGAACGTCGCCACCGGGACCGCCATGGAGATCCGCATCTGGGAGTCGGAGAACGCCTGGGCCTCCTACCGTGTGTGACGATCCCATCTTCCTCCTGGAGCCGCCCACCGCGATCACGGCAACCGGGGGGTACCGTTTCAACGACACCCTGATTCGGGCCATGCCGGAGATCCGGCGCCTTCGCCGTACCCCCGCGGGAGTGGCGCGCCTTGCCGGCCGGCGTGGGCGCGGCGGGCCGGCGGGCCACACGAATGACAATCCCCCCTCGCCGCCCGGCGTCCTCGTGGTGGACAGTCTCTACCTGCGACACCCGGCGGCCATGGGCTCGCTGAGGCGGCTCCGTCGGTCCGGAACGAAGTGCGTTCTTCTGGCACATCTGCTCCCTTCGCAGGAGCAGCCGTCGGCCAATGCGCGCGCTCGGGGCGGCCGTCTGTACAGCCTCCACCGGTACCTCCGTGCGCGGCACAGGCCGGCCCGGCCCCGTCCGAGGTATCCGGGGAATCTCCGCGGCAGAAGCGGGCAGGTCGGCGGCCTTCACAGGGAATCCGCCGCGCTCGGCGCCTTCGACGGAGCAGTGGCTCCGAGCCACTTCATGAAGAGCGCCCTTGCCGAGCGAGGCGTACCGGAGGAGCGGATCGTGGTATCGCAGCCGCCGCATGGTGAGCGGGGACAGCCGGTGCCGAAGCGCTCGGCTCAGAACCACCGCCTCGTGAGCGTGGCCAACCTCCACCCGATCAAGAACCTCCACGCAGTGATTCCCGCGCTGCCTCGACCCCACTCCTCAGGCTTCGCCTGGACCTGGGAGATCATCGGCAGCCGAAAGACTGCACCGCGGTACTTCCATCGCATCCGTCGCATTGCCGCCATGTACGGCGTGAGCCGTCGACTGAGGTTCCGCGGCCTCAAGACGCCCGAGGAAGTCGAGGCGGCGATCGCCGCGGCAACGGTTCTTCTTCTGCCTTCGCGCTTCGAAAGCTTTGGAATGGTTGCTCAAAGCGCCGCGCGCCTGGGAACCCCGATCATAGCCTCCAACGTGGGTGGTGTGGCGGAAGCGATCGGTGTAGCGCCCCCTTCGGCGGCGAACCCGCAGCAGGCGCATCCGCCGCAGCCGAACCCATCGCAGGGAAACCCCTCGGCCGTGTTGCTTCCGCCGACGGACACCCCGGCGTGGCGCGGGGCGCTGGAGAGGGTGTTGGCCACCGCGGCAACGCCGCCCCTCTACAACCGGGCGTCCACGACCAACCCTTGCCGGCCTGCGGCGCCCGACACTACGGCCGACTTTGCCGCCGTCGCCCGGCTGCTCCGAACGCTCAAGGAGGAGGCTGCGTCGTGACACGTGAGGGGCGGCAACACACACTCTCCGCATTGGTGCTCGTATGGCTCGCAGCCGTCGCAGCGACAGGAATCACCGCCGTCCACCTGTGGGTGCTGTCCGCGGTGCTCTTCCTGTTCTTCGCAGGCTTCTACGTGCGCTTCGGCGGAAGGGCGACGCCTGCGAATCTGGTGACGACCATTCGGACCGCCGCAGCGGTGGGCCTTCTCGTTGCGGCGCCCTTCGCGCTCTCCGGCTGGCCCGGTCCGGGAGGACTCGAGGAGTTGCCGACGGCGGCAACCCAGGCGGCGGGGTCCCAGGAGACACTCCCCCGGGCGTACGCACTCTTCGCCGCGGCGCTCCTTGCGGCCCTGACCGACTTCGTCGACGG
>CAZUVX010000012.1:39385-62913 GCA_964623865.1 uncultured Spirochaetaceae bacterium
CCGCGCTTCGGAGCGGTGTGGGACGCCGAGACCGATGCGGCGTTCATGCTCGCCTTGAGCACCATCGTCTTCGCGTACACACCGGTCGGTGCGTGGATCCTGGCGATCGGGGCAATGCGCTACCTCTTCGATCTCCTCTTCATTCTGTTGCCCGAAGAGCCGGAGTGGCCGCGAGGCTTCCGCCGGTTCTCCAAGACGGTCTGCGCAGTGTCCGTAGGGACCCTGGTAGGCGCGCTCTATCCGGCGGTGAGCCACGCCACGGCGGTCACCGCCAACAGCATCGCCCTGGCTCTTCTTCTGATGTCATTCGGCTGGGAGACCGTGCTGCGCGTCGGCGGTTGGGGCATGCTCCGCACCCTTCTCATCTACTACGGAATACCCCTTCGGCAGCGCCGGCTGCGCCGCCTCTACAGCCTCTTCATCCGGCCCGGCGACGTTGCCTTTGACATTGGGGCACACGTGGGTAACCGCGTTCGCGCCTGGCGAGCGCTGGGCGCGTGGGCGGTCGCGGTGGAACCGCAACCGTCGTGTCTCAAGGTGTTACGCGCCCTTTACGGGCGGTCACCTCGCATCCACATTGAGCCGGTAGCCGTCGGGGAATCCGAGGGATCACTGGCCCTGTACATCTGCGACGACTATCCCACTCTCTCGACCGTGTCGCCGGACTGGATCAACCAGGTCACGCAGGTCGAGACCTTCTCGCACATCAATTGGAACCGGCGAGTGGACGTTCCCGTCCGCACGCTGGACTCACTCATTGCGCAGTATGGCCACCCCAGCTTTGTCAAGATCGATGTCGAAGGCCATGAGCCCCAGGTCCTGTCGGGGCTGAGCCGCGCCGTGCCCGCCCTCTCCTTCGAGTTCCTTCCCGCAAGCATCCAGGGTGCCCTGACGTGTATCGACATGGTAGAGGCACTCGGCGACTACGAGTACAACTATGCAATGGTCGAGACGGCGCGGCTGAGGGAGCCCGCCTGGGTGAGCGCGGAAGCAATGAGGGAGATACTGCGGAGGATGCCGCCGACCGGCCCCTCCGGCGATGTCTACGCCCGCCTGGTCGACGAGAACCGCCGGTGACGGACCGGCCTAGGGCTGGAGCTCGTTCACCAGGGCGTCGAAGATGGTGAGCATGTCACCGGTGGTCTTCCGGAGCCTGCCGGCGAGGATCTTGGCGATTGCCCTCGTGATGGGGAGCCCGATCTGGGGGTGCCGATCCCCGAAGGCGAGAAAATCCTCCTTCGAGATGACGATGAATTCACTGTCCTCCACGGCAATGACCGTGGCCGACCGCTTGTCGTCGTCAATGAGGGCGAGCTCCCCGAAGAAGACGTTCTGTGAGGCGTCGAGCTTCACTACGGTGTAGTCGTCCCCGGCACGGGTGCGCTTCCTGATCTGCACACTTCCGGAGTAGACTATGTACATCTCGCTGCCGACTTCACCCTCCTTGATGATGACCTTGCCGGCAGGGACGTGAGTCAGCCGCGTGATGCTCTGAAGCTCACGCATGGACTCCTCGTCCTCGCGAATCCTTTCAAACAGTGGTATCTGCTTTAGCCGTTCGCGTACTTCTTCGCTCGTTACGCCCATCTTCGGGAGCCTCCACTCGCTCGAGAACGATTGCCAGTGAGTGTCTTTGAATCACGTAGTCATCCGGCGGCAGGAAGACCGGCTTGTTCGTCTCGAGGCCCTTCACCTTCTGGAGGTTGGTAATGAGCTTGGAGACGTCGGAGGTCTTCTGCGCCTCCCGGAGTGACTCCATCTTCATGCGCGCCGGGGAGCCGGTGTTCTCCAGGATTCCCAGGATGAGTCGATCGTCACCGCTCATCGCCCGACGATACTCCCCGAAGCTCGCATTCACGAACCTCTCGTTGATGCTCCACGTCGCAAGCTGGGAGGCCGAATCGCCCTCCTGGGATAGCAACTCGTAGATTATGTGACTCATGCCGTTGGTCGCACTGCTGCTCGCCAGCATGCGTCGGGAGAAGTCGCGGCTGAAGAGAATCTCATCGCACATGGCCTGCTTGAGGTAACTCGCGAACTTCTTGTCCAGTACCTCCGCGGTGACGTAGACGTCGCGTGCCATCGACTTGATTGTCAGGACGGTCATGACGGTCTTGGAATCCACTTCCGAGATGGCTGAACTCTCCAGGGAGTCCGCAAGGACCATGACCTTGCGAGCCGTCGAGAGAGAGGCGCGATCCAGAGCGGACTCCGAGTAGTAGTCGCCCCGGACGAACTTCAACGCGCTCAACTCGGGAATTTCCTTGAGCTCCTCCACCTTCTCGGCATCTACGTTGGAAATGAGCACGATCTTGTCCGAGGTGAGGTCACGGGTCGCATCGAGGATATCGAGCAGAATGTCGGCCATGTCGCTCTTCCAGCCACAGATGACCAGATGATCCCTGAGTCGCTTGAAATCCATCAGTCCTCTCCTTGCCTTCGTGTTGCGGTCTACCAGCCACGAGGCCAGACCACCGGAGAGGAGACTCGCGGCGGCAATGCCCACGATGATCGTCGCCACCGCAATGATCCGCCCCCCGATGGTGACGGGCACCTTGTCACCGTAACCGGTGGTACTGAAGGTAATGATGAGCCACCAGAAACCGTCGATGAAGTCATTGAACTGATCGTTCCTTCCCATCTCGAAGACTACGGTGAGTATCCCCGCGAGGAGAAAGAAGATGACCAGATAGAGCGTGGGCCGCGAATACTGAGAGTTTCGAAACCAGAACACGAAGCGGCGCCACTTGCTTCTCATGCCCTACAACTCCGGATGTTCGTCACAGACCCGCTTGAAGACACCGAACTCCTCGTCCAGCCGCTCCAGGTCCCGAACGGCATTGTCCCGGCGGTTCTCCTTGGTGGCCAACTCCACCGCGTAGGCAGCATCACCGAGACGTTGAGCAGCAAGGTTCCAAGCCCCACCCTTGATGCCGTGGGCAATCGTCTGGGCCTGGTTGAGGTCCTCCTCGTCGAGAAGCGAACGCAGCTGCCCCAGTTGTTTTTCGGTGTGTTCGACGAAACGGTTGACCACTCGTTGGACTACATCCCGTTTTCCCATGAACGCCTGAACCGCCTGGTCGTAATCGAAGACGTCCGCCGCCTCGGCGTCGTTGCCGCCGTTGTTCGTGGCAGGGACGGAACCGGCGCCGGCATCTTCCGGTTCCTCCGGCAGAAGCTCCGCCGCCTCCTCGGTATCGAACTCGTCCGAAGGCACATCCTCACTCTCCAGCGGTTCGAGCTCCGCCGGCTCTTCCTCGTCGAAGCGGTGCACCTGTGAGAGGGCCTCCGGCGCGGGGGGGTGCGGGGCGACGCGGCCATCCGACCCAGGGACGCCGCGCGCCGGCGCGGAGCCTTCCGTGCCCGGTGCAGGCGGCCGTGTAGCCTTCGTCGCCTTGAAGGGTGTGTGCGCGACGGGACCCGTCGCTTCGCCGGCACCGGACGCAGCGTCGGCTCCCGTCGTCGCGCCGTCACGTCCCGCACCGGCCTCCCAACCCGGAGTCTCCGGCGCCGGGAGGTACCGATCGACAATCGGCATGAGGTCCTTGTTCTTGAAGGGCTTGGTGAGATAGTCGTTCATGCCGGCGTCGGTGCAGCGGCTGCGCTCCTCCGGCGAGGCGTTGGCCGTCACCGCAACAATGGGGAGATCCCCGTTGACCCGACGGATCTGCCGGGATGCTTCGTATCCGTTCATCTCCGGCATGTGCACATCCATGAAGACCATGTCCACCGGCTCGCTCTTCACGCGCTCCACGGCTTCACGGCCGTTGTTGGCAACGACGACGGTGAGCCCCATCTTCTCCAGGATGGTGCGAAAGAGCTGCTGGTTGACGAAGTGGTCCTCAGCCACGAGCACCTTCTGTCCCGCCCGCAGGCGCGCCCGCTCGACGGCGCTTTCCGGCGTCCCCGCGGTGTCCTCCTCCGCGCTGGGCAGATCCAGACTCCCTCCGAGAACCGACGAGACCGCTTCGTAGAGATCGGGGATCCGCAGGGGCTTGGTGACGTAGGCGTCGAACCAGCGCAGGAGCCGCATCTTCGCCTCACCGGCGGTCTTCCCGATCGGGCTCATGAGGATGAGCCGCGTCGAGTTGATGGTGCGATCCGCGTTGATCTCGCTGGCAAGCTGCCACCCGTCCATACCGGGCATTAGCAGATCAATAAGAGCCAGATCGTAGCCTTCGTTGTGCTGTGCCGCTCTCTTGAGCTCCTTCAAGCCGTCGGGGCCCGAGGCGCTGCGCCGCACGTGTGCACCCCATCTGGTCAGATAGCGCTCCAGCACCTCCGAGGAGGTGCCGCTGTCATCCACAATCAGGACCCTGGTATCCGCCGCGGGGCGCTGATCGAAGATACGGAGATCGTCCTCCTGTTTGTCCAGAGGCAGTACGAACCAGAACGTCGACCCCTTCCCCTGGGCACTCTTGACGCCGATCTTCCCCTTCATCATGGTCACCAGGCTCTTGCATATCGACAGCCCCAGTCCGGTGCCGCCGAACTTTCGAGTCGTCGACGAGTCCGCCTGGCTGAATGCCTGAAAGAGACGGTTCCGCTTGTCCTCGGGTATCCCGATACCTGTGTCCGCCACGGTGAAGTGCACAATGGCCGTTGCATCCTCATGGCGCTTGAGCCCGGCCGTGACAACGATCTGCCCCCGGGAGGTGAACTTCACGGCGTTGCTCATGAGATTGACGATGATCTGCCGCAACCGCGTCGGATCACCGCGGACGTACCGGGGCACATCGGGATCAATGAAGCTGATGACCTCGAGGTCCTTCTTGTGCGCCTCCAGGCTCAGCATGTCGACCGCCTCCTGGACAATGCGATAGAGGTCGACTTCGATGATCTCCAGAGAGAGCTTTCCCGCCTCGATCTTGGAGAAATCCAGGATGTCGTTGATGAGACCGAGCAGCGCCTCCGCTGAGAAGCGCACCTGTTGAGCGTACTCGCCCTGTTCCTCATCCAGGTCGGTCTGGAGGAGCAGCTCCGCCATACCGGTAATGGTGTGAAGAGGCGTCCGGATCTCGTGGCTCATGTTGGCCAGAAAGGCCGACTTGGTCCGGGTCGCTCGTTCGGCGGTCTCCTTCTCCTGCCGGAGGCGCTCCTCTCCGCTCTTGCGGTCCGTTACGTCTTCGAAGGTGCCGAAGACGAAGGGCGAGAAGTCCTTGTCGCCCTCGAGGGCAAGCACGATACGCCACCACCCGCGCGACTCGTCCTCGCGAACCAGGATGCCTTCGAAGTGCAGCTCCTCTCGGGTGCCGGCAATGAGCTCGTCGAATCCGGCTCTGAAGTCGTCCCGTTGCTCCGGGGCAATGCACCTCCGGAGGGTGTCCTCGGGAACCTCGTCAACCCTGAGGATGCGCGCGAGTGCAGTGTTGGAATAGACCACACTTCCCGCTGTATCGAGGACCGCCATGCCCAGGGGCGACCGCTCAAAGACAACCTGGAACCTGCGGGCGAAGTTGTTCAAGTAGGCTGCTCCTCCAGGGTGCTCAGAAACTTACCCTGAGCACCTCCGCCGCCTTCTTCAGGATCCATTCCGGCTTGAGGGGCTTGATCATGTAGCTGTTCACTCCGTACTTGAGGGCTTCCACGACGGTCTCCCGCTTCGATAGCGCCGACAGCACAATGATCGGCGGAACCCTCTCCTTGTCCTTGAGCTCATTGAGCACCTGGAAGCCGTCCATCTCCGGCATCATGAGATCCAGAAAGACCAGGTCCGACTGGAGCGCCTCTTCCGAGTGAACAAAATCGTAACCGTTGTCGTACGCCTTCACCGCGAACTTGGTATCCGAGAAGGCGGTGCGAATAAGCTCCTGAATGACGTAGTCGTCGTCGACAATCGAGATGGTGACGCCCTCTTCGAGCTCGGACAGATCGAAGGTGTCCGCCCGCTCCTCCTCGAAGCGCATCTGAAACGCTTCCTCCTTCCCGGAGCGCGGCGATCGCGCCTGCAGGAACTCCTCATTGACGACATTGGTCCCGGCGTCCCGGTAAGTGCCCGCCTTGCGCCCGAGCAGGGCGTCCATGGCCTCGTCGAGAGTCGAGGTGACTTCCACCCCTTCCAGGTCGCTCCGTCCGTCGACGTACTTCCGCACGAAGTCGGAGTTGGTCAGAATGCGCACGTTCCGCGGTCTCGACTCGCTGGCCTCCATGATTCCCGTCATCAGACTGGAGAGCTTGAGCGAATCGTTGGGACCAATATCGACGCTCGACATCATGACCAGGGTCTTCGGACTCTTCACCTGATAGAGGTCCAGGAGCTCCCTGATCTTGTACGGCAGGAGATCGATCTTCTCCTGGTTCAAGCCCTGGGCAATCTCAATGAAGAGGATCTCCTCATTGAAGTGCGCTTCAATGATGCACGGCGTATTGTCGAAGTCAATCGGGACGTTGAGGAATTCCGACACCGTACGCAGGAGCCCGTCTATCTTCACCGGCTTGTTGAAGAACTTGCGCACGTTGTACTTGGCAACTTCCAGGATGGTCGAGCGATCGATCTTCGAGGCCGTCATGATCACGGGGATGTGTGCGGCGTTGGGGTCCGCCTTCTTCTGCTTCAAGAGCTCCGTGGCCGATGTCCGTGACAGATAGTAGTCCATGATGGCGAGGTCGGGTGCCTCATTCCGCAGTTTTGTAATGCCGTCGAGCCCGTTGACCGCCACAACCACCTCGAACCCAAACGACTCGAGCTTTCGGCGCAGGAAGTCTCGGAACAGAGAGGACTCATCAATGACGAGGATCTTCTTCATGTCCGTTCCTTTCTCGTGTTAGTTATATGATCTGTGCCGATTTCTTGCAACTCGAGTACCAACCTCGTATGCTCAGCCGGGCGCGAGTAGACGCGCACCCACGTGAGCACGTCCACCGAGGTCGCACCATGAGCCAAGAGATCAACCTGTACAACGGCCCCGCTCCGTCCGCGGCGGCAGTAACCGAAGCGGCGGAGCCCCTCATAATCTCCGCGTCGGGGTGGCGCAAAGTCTTCGCCGCAGACGGCGACGAGGAGAGCGCAACCGGGGAGATCTCCCTGCCCGACCAGGGCCTCGTCCTGGCGGCGGCGGAAGCCTTTCACCGCTACCTGGCGGAGCGCAGCAGCGGTGCCGCACGGGAACAGGCGCTCTGCGTCGTGGTCGGCCGGGACAGCCGTCCCACCGGCGAGGCGATTGCACGGCTCGCCGCGCGGGTGCTGCTGGCCCGAGGGCACCGCGTCGCCATGACCGGAATCTGCGCCTTGCCGGAGCTTATTGCCTATACCGCCGATCGACCGGATGCGGGAGCCTTCTTCTACGTCTCCGCGAGCCACAACCCTCTCGGCCACAACGGGTTCAAGTTCGGCGACGCCGACGGAGCCGTCCTCGCTGGCTCGGAGTCGTCCCGAATTGCCGACCACTTCTCCTCAATCTGTGCCGATGACAACGCCCTTGCCGAAACACACGGTGTTACCGCCGCCCTGGCCGAGGAGCGCCTGGACGAGGTGATTCGCGGGACGGCGGCGGTGAAGGAGGAGGCCGCCCGGCGCTACCGTGAGGCCACGGAGAGCGTTGCCTCCGCCGTGGATGATCCGATCCGGCGCCGCCGGGTTGTGGCGGGGTTTCGCCGCGCCCTGGAGGAGACGCCCCTCGGTCTCGCCGTGGATTTCAACGGCAGCGCTCGGAGTGTCTCCGTTGACATCGACCTCTTATCTGATCTTGGAGTCCGGATCCGGGCCATGAACGACCGCCCCGGCGAGGTGGCGCACCAGATCGTCCCCGAGGGCGCCGGTCTGGAGCCGTGTGCGCGCTTTCTGGAGGAAGTACACCGAGAGCACCCGGAGTTCCTGGCCGGCTACGTTCCGGACAATGACGGGGACCGCGGCAATGTTATCTACCTCGACCCGGAGACGGGCCGTGCCCGGGCGATTCACGCCCAGGAAGTCTTTGCCCTGGCGTGTCTCGCCGAACTGCTGTGGCTCCGGGCCCTCGATCTCGTGCCGGTGGATGCCCGGGGCCGCTTTGCCGTACCGGTGGCCGTGGTGGCAAACGGGCCGACCTCCATGCGAGTGGATGAGGTCGCCGGCGCCTTCGGCGCAGAGGTGCATCGCGCGGAGGTGGGAGAAGCCAACGTGGTCGGCCTTGCCCGAAGACTGCGCGACGAAGGCTACACGGTCCGAATTCTCGGCGAAGGTTCCAACGGAGGAAACATTACCCATCCGGCAGTGGTGCGCGATCCCCTGCAGACTCTTCTGGCGCTCCTGAAGCTCATCCGCTACCGCGACGTCCGGACCGGGCGCACCCTGCTCTCGTGGTGGCGCAGCGACGCGGACGCCCCCTCCGGCGGCGCCCTGCCGACGGTCGGTGCGGTCCTGAGGGAGCTGCCGGCGTACACCACCACCAGCGCTTACGAGGAGCGGGCGATCCTGCGGATTCGCGCCGTCGATCACCGGCGCCTGAAGCGCGAGTACGAGCGGGTCTTCGGCGAGGAGTGGGCGCGCCGCGCCGACGATCTGCGCCGCGACTACGGCATTCACTCATGGCGCGAGATCAACTACGAAAGCATGGAAGCGCGAGAAGGTGTTGGTCCCGATTTTCGAAGCGGTGCGGAGAAGGGCGGTCTGAAGATCGTCTTCACCGACGCGGCGGATCGCGACGTCGCCTTCATCTGGATGCGCGGCTCCGGCACCGAGCCGGTCTACCGCGTCCTGGCGGATGTGCGGGGTGACCGCGCCGCCGCTCACGACGACCTGCTGGCATGGCATACGGAGATGGTGCGCCGCGCCGACCATGCGGCCGCCACCTCCGACGGCTGAGCCGTCGACCGGATCGCGCCTTTCGGGCGTTTCACCGTCGGAGCGTTTCACCGTCGGAGCGCCTGCCGTCGGAGCGTTTCACCGTCGGTGCGCCTCACCGTCGGTGCGCCTCACCGTCGGTGCGCCTGACCGCCGGCGCGCCTGACCGTCACGGCAGGGAGAAGCGTCCCCTCTCCGCCGCAACAAGGCCTTCCCGGGCCAGGCTCTCGAGGGCGCTTTCCACGCGCTCCCGGGGTTGGCCGACTCGCCTGGAGAGCTCTGCAAGCGTCAGCCCCGCCTCCTCAGCAGTCAAAGGCTCCCCCGACGGCCCCTCACCGAGAACGCGCAGGATGCGACCTCGTACCTGGCGATTCGAGTTCTCGAAGGGACTCTGCCGGATGTACTGTTTGCTGCGACGGTTGGGATTGGTCACCCACTTGGACAGGGCGGCGCCGTAGTCCATCAGGGCGTAGTACCACTCCCGCGGGTTCTCCCGGTCCAGGGTCGCCTGGATCAGAGGAAGAATTTGCCGGTCGTGAATCTGTTCGACTCCCGGAAAGAATAGGTAAATGAATACGCGACGGATGTTGGTCTCAATAAAGACCACCGGACGGTTGTGACAGAAGGCGAGCAGCGAACCCGCCGTGTTCGGTCCGACGCCGGGAAGCGTCAGCAGCGCCTCGCGATCCGCGGGCACCTCTCCCTCGTATTCGGCAACGATTCGCCGCGCCGCCTCGTGAAGGTACTTCGCACGGCGATTGTAGCCGAGGCCCTGCCACAGAGGGTAAACATCCGCCAGGCGCGCCGCGGCAAGGGCCGCAAAGTCCGGGAAGCGCTCCAGGAAGGGCGGATACTTCTCCATGACCCGGGGCACCTGGGTTTGCTGCAGCATGATCTCCGAGATGAAGACGGCGTAACAATCCCGCGTCTCGCGCCAGGGCATGCGACGCCCGAAGTCGCGGTAGAAGCTCCAGACGTGCTCAACGAAGAGGTCGTAGTCGGGTGGCCTGGGAAGTGCTGCGGCGTCGAACAAGCCTCACCCCTCGGTCTCGGCCCGCTTCTCCCGCTTCTTCCGCGCCTCCTCCGCCTTCCGACTGATGCGGTTCCAGGCGCCGGTGAGGCCCATCGCCTTCCTGGCGGCAATGAGGGTGCCCCGGGCAACCTCCCGCATGTGCTGGGTGCCCTCGAAGATCACCTCGTCGACGAGACCCTTCTGCGAAGTGTAGGCCTCCCGGCGCTCCCGCATGGGATCGAGGAATGCGTTCAACGCGGCGGCGAGTTTCTGTTTGACCTCGACGTCGCCGACGCGACCTTCGCGATACCGCGACTTCAGCTCCTCGACTTCGGCCTTGTCGGGGTTGAAGTGGTCGTGGTAGGTGAAGACGGGATTGCCCTCGACGGTGCCGGGCACGTCCGCGCTAACGCGGTTCGGGTCGGTGTACATGCTCATGACCTTCTTGGTCACGGTCTTCTCGTCGTCGGACAGGAAGACGGCGTTGTTCAGAGACTTCGACATCTTCGCCTGCCCGTCGGTGCCGACGAGGGTGCCCCCTTCCACGAGGGACTCCGGAATGGGAAAGACCTCGCCGTAGAGGTAGTTGAAGCGCCGTGCAATCTCCCGGGCAAGCTCGACGTGCGCCTCGTTGTCTTTGCCCACGGGAACAATGTTGCCGAGAGGCAGCAGAATGTCCGCCGCCTGGAGCACGGGATAGCCCAAGAGTCCGAAAGGCATCTCCTGGAGGTTTGCGTCACGCGCCATGTCCTTGAGACTTGGCAGTCGCTGGAGGCGGGGCACCGTTACCATCATCTCAAAGAAGAGGTTCAGCTCGTAGACCTCATGGACCGCCGACTGGAGATAGATGGTGGACTTTGCCGGGTCGATGCCGCAGGCCAGGTAGTCCAGGACCATTTGCCGGGCGTTGTCGGAGATCTCTTCGATCTGCGCCTTCTGCGGCTTCGTCGTGAGCATGTGGAGATCGGCAATGAGAAAGAAGCACTCGTAGGTGTCCTGGAGCTTCGCGCGGTTCGCAATCGAACCGATGTAGTGCCCCAGGTGTAACTTCCCCGTCGGCCGATCGCCGGTAAGCATGCGAGGTTTGCTCATGCCGTTTCCCTTCCCAGGTGTGGATTCGTTGTCCCGTCACGGCGCGCCGGTGCCGTTCTCGCCGCTCCGGTTCTTGCGTCGCTTGCGCTTTCGCCGCCACTGCCCCGTACCCATCATCACGCCGATGGGGCGGGTTGCGGGAATGTTCTCGAAGGCTATCTTGATTGCTCCCGTTATGGGAACTGCGATAAACATCCCCATGATGCCCCAGATGTAACCCCACAGCAGGAGGGAGAGGAGAATGACGACGGGGCTCAGGTTCAGGCGCTCCCCGAGGAGTTGCGGATCCATTATGTTCCCAATGAGCAACTGCGTCATGGCCATGGCCCCCGCCGCCAGGATCACAAGGTTCCAGTCCGGAAGAAACTGCACGAGGGCGAAGACCGAGGCTATGATGGTAATGGCAATCGAGCCGATGCTCGGGATGAAGTTGAACAGAAACGTGAGCACCAGCCAGATGAAGGGAAAGTCCACCCCAATGATGAGGTACTCCACGAAGACCGCACCCGCGGTGAAGCCGCTAATGAGGAATTTCACTACCAGATAACGGCTAACCTGCTGGTTGATGTGGGCGATCATGATGGTGACCTTGCGCGTCGCCCGACCCTGTACGGCATCCATGAGCTTCGTCCGGAGATAGGGCTCCTCCAGAAGCATGAACAGGAGAAAGATCACCACCAGGGTGAAACCGCTGAGGAAGGAGACCAGATTTCCGGAAACCTCCAGTGCAATGCTGCGGATTGCGGTGCCGATTTCGAGCTGGAAGAGAATGTCCTGTGGGAGATCGAAGCGTACGATCAGCTGTTGCACCAGGCTGGTGAAGCGCTGCTGGTACTCCGGAAAGCGGCGCAGGAGCGATTGTGTACTCGAGTAGAGAACCAAGCCGACCAGGAAGCCGAGGGCAAGCAGAAACAGAATGACAATGACAATGCCGATAATGCGCGGGATTCTGATGCGCTGAAGGAATCTCACAACCGGCGAAAACACGAAAGACAGAAGGATTGCCACCGCCAGGGGCAGGAACACCGTCGACGCCACCCGGAGGACCGTCGCGATAGCCACAACGGCAAGGACGAAGAGAAACGCGTTTGTAAGCCTGTGCCCTTCCATGCGATGCAGAAGGTACATTTTTTGCCGCGATCGCGCAACGAGTTGCGCGCAGCCGACTTGCACGGCCGCGTCCCGGCGGACGCCGTATCCCCGCGCCCGCATTGCCGAGGGACGGTGGGCCGCCGTTGAGGTAGAATTCATCAAGTCACACGGGCAGACGTGACGCCGCGGCGTTGCCGAAGTTAGCGCTCCGACCGACGCGGTGGCCGCGGTCGTGAGACCGCCTGTTGCACGTGTGCCCTGAAGACGGCGACGTGGCGGAATTTCGCCGCGTGGGCCGGCTTGAAGGCTTCGGCCCGGAGATGCACAACCTCGGGGGAATCAACCTCGCAGTCGTCGAAGAGATACCCTTCAAGGGAGTTCAGGGCCATGGCGGGTTGCCGGATCACCTCTCCGGCGTCTGGAAGGCGACCGTCCGGGATGTACCGACGGCGCGAATACGGTCACCCGTCAGGGTCTTGCCGCCAAATCCGAAGGGGCGCCGGGGAGATTCCGAGGGGCACATACGTCAAGACATAGATACGCCGGATTGCGCCGGAAAGGGGCTCCCTCGGCCGGAATGCGCTACGCCCAGGGCGTTCCCGACGAGCGGCGCAACTGCACCTCGTCAACGGCGGCACCGTCACCCATCTCATAGATGAAGCGCACGGTCCGGGCAACGGCCTGCGGCTGAATCAGAGTCTGCGGGTCCAGGTCGGGCCGCACTCCCGCTATCATGTCGGTGGCGGTCCCGCCCGGCGATACGGCGTGCATGCGGATGCCCCTGTGGCGCAGCTCCTTGCCGGCGGCCTTCGTGAACCCGAGCAGGGCGTGCTTCGACGCGCTGTAGGCGCTCTGATTCTCGTAACCCTTGTGCCCCACTACCGAGGATATGTTGATGATTACGGCCTCCCCGTGACGCGGCGTCGCCTCGCTCACGGCGGCGTCGGTCGCGGCGGCGTCGGTCGCGGCGGCGGCGCCGGTCGCGGCACCGTCGTCGGACGCCTCGAGCCGGGCGGCGGCTTCCAGGAGGGGCACGAGCGCCTGGGTGAGCAGGAAGGGTACTTCCAGGTTGATCCGCAGGTGGTCACGGAGCACCTCGACGCCGGTCTCCACAAAGGGAACGCCCAGTGCAATGCCGGCATTGTTCACCAGCAGGTCGATCCGGCCCCGGGGCGCGGCCGCCGCGTCGTAGACGCGTTTCGTGGCGTCGTCACGAGTGAGATCCACCGCAAGGGATTGCGCCGCGCCGCCGCGGCCCGACACCTCCCGGGCAACATCCTGCAGGGCCCGGCCGTTTCGTGCGACAAGGAGTAGAGACGCCCCCGCCTCGGCGAGCTCCAGTGCGATCGCACGCCCAATCCCCCGGGATGCCCCGGTCACAACAACGAATGCCTGCGAGAGTGCTCGTGCCATGGCCCTGGATGGTACGGTCCCGGTCAACTGCTGTCAAACGCACCGGTGTCGCCTCCGGTGGGGCTTTCGGCAGCGCCGTGCGGCCGTGACTTTTGACTGCCCGCCGCCGGCAATCTATAATGCCCAACGTGGCGGATAGTGGCAGTCGGCGATCTCGCAGAAGCGCCCGGCCGGAGAAACCATACGTTGCCTGGTTGCGCCGGCTCGAATTGGTTATGCCCGAGCGGCAATGTGGTAGACGCCGGCATACACGATCAATATACTAAGGTTAATGAGTGGATAATTAAGTATCTATTAAATACTATCTTATCTCCGGTTCCCTCGGACCGGCATCCCCCTGAGGAGGCGTCGTGGCACAGAAGATCTTCCAGAAACAGGTGATCATGCGGCGAGTCTTGTACTCCCTCGCGCCGATCTTCCTGTTCTCCATCTACCTGTACGGGTGGCGCCCGATTGCGGTAGTGGCCGTCACCTTCGTGCTCGGTATCCTGACCGAGTACATCGTGGAGAAGCGCAAGAACAAGAAGGTGAGCGAAGCGGTTCTGGTTACCTGCGCCATCTACTCTCTTGCAATGCCGCCGGCGGTGCCCCTCTGGATTGTGGCAGTCGGCATTGTCTTTGCGGTCTTCATTGGGAAGGAGGTCTACGGCGGCTTCGGGCGGAACATCTTCAATCCAGCCATCACCGGTCGGCTCTTCATCTACATCACCTTCGCCACGGTTATGGCGACCTCCTGGATGGCTCCCGGAGCCTTCGGAACCGCAGGTGAGGCCGGCGTAGACGCTCTCTCCGCTGCCACGCCGCTCACGGCCATGCGCAACGGAGAAATGCCGAGTTGGCTGGATCTCCTTATCGGAACGCGTGCGGGGTCAATCGGAGAGAGCTCCACAATCCTGATCGTCGCCGCCGCGATCTACCTGATCTGGACGAATACGGCGCAGTGGCGCCTCGTCGTCTCGACGGCGCTGAGCGCCGGCATTCTCACCACCATCTTCTACTTCACCGGCCTTGCCCCGAACCTGCCGCCCCATCTCGCCATGATGTCGGGCAGTATCCTCTACGTCTCGGTCTTCATGTCCACCGATCCGGTATCCGCCCCGAACCAGAAGAACTCGCAGTGGGTGTACGGCGCCCTTATTGGGACGGTGACCATACTGGTTCGCACCTTCTCGGGATTCCCCGAGGGAACCAGCTTCGGAATCATCATGGGGAACGTCTTTGCCGGTCTAATTGACGAGCTCATGCCCAAACCGAAGAAGAAAAAGACGGCGAGCAAGCCGGCGCCCAAGAAGAAGGACGAAGGCGCCGCGGCTGCCAAGGAGGCACCTGCATGAACAAGCAGAGCACCATCTACACCGTTGTCTTCATGTTCATCGTGAGCTTCGCCTTCGTCTTCCTCCTCTCCCTCACCAACGAGGCTACGAGAGAGCAGGTTGAGCTCAACCAGGAGGTTGCGCGGCAGCGCGCCATCCTGGCGGCCATGTCGATCCGCGGTCTCGACGACGAGGAGGTCCTCGAACGGTTCGAAGAAGTGGAGACCGTCGAGCGGGACGACACGACTGTCTTCCGCGCTACCGTTGAAGGCGAAACCGCAATTGCCAAGGAGTTCCGCGATTCCGGTCTCTGGGGAACCATCGCCGGAGTTCTGGCGGTCAACGAGGAGCTGACGCGTACGGTCGGCTTGACGATCATCGATCACGACGAAACGCCCGGTCTCGGCGGCCGCATCACCGAGCGATGGTTCCAGAAACAGTTCGAGGGCGAGCAGATCGACTCGGAAGGGACCATTGAGTTCACCACCGGTGACGGCGACACCGACCACGACAACAGCGAGGTCGACGGCATTACCGGTGCCACGAGGACCACGGAGTCCATGGAACGAATCGTGAATCGAGAGATCGAACGAATCCGGTCGCTGATGGAGGATGACGCATGAGTGATGCAGCTACCGCGAAGAGACCCGTAGACATCCTCAAAGGGAATCTCTGGACCAACAACCCGATCTTCATGCAGGTGCTCGGCATCTGCTCCGCTCTTGCGGTCACCAACCTGCTGGTGAATACGGCTATCATGGCGGCGGGCGTAATCTTCACGACCGCCATGACCAACCTCACGGTCTCGCTCCTGAAGGGATTCATGCCCCGGAAGGTGCGAATGATGGTGCAGACCCTGATCATCGCCTTTTACGTGATCATCGTCGACATTGCTCTGAAGGCGTATCTCCCGGCGATCAGCGAGAACCTGGGACCCTACGTCGGGCTGATCATCACCAACTGCATCATCATGGGCCGGGCCGAGGCCTTTGCCCAGAGCAACGGCCCAATTCTTTCATTCTGGGACGGCGTAACCTCCGGAGCGGGGTACATGGGTGTCCTCATGACCATCGCGCTCTTCCGTGAGCTCCTCGGCTTCGGCGCACTCTTCGGATTTCAGGTGCTCCCGGACAGCTTCGTGCCGTGGATCATTATGGTCATGCCGCCGAGTGCATTCTTCCTGCTGGGCATCATTATCTGGGCCGGCAAGTCGGTCATGATGAAACAAGGAGACCTGGCATGAGCCCGCAAATCAGCTACTTCTCACTCTTCTTCGCGTCGATCTTCACCAGCAACATTCTCCTGGCCAACTTCCTGGGGATGTGCTCTTTCATCTCGATCTCGAAGGACATGAAGTCCTCAAATGGCCTGGGCATGGCGGTCGTGGTTGTTCTTACCGTCACGGCCGGTGTGAACTGGGCGATCCTGAATCTCGTTTTGGAACCCCTCGGGCTGGTGTACCTGCGCTACATCATCTTCATCGTTGTCATTGCAGGTGTCGTGCAGATGCTGGAGATGATCATCGACCGGCTCTCACAGAATCTCTACATGTCCCTGGGAATCTTCCTTCCGTTGATCACGGTCAACTGCGCCATTCTCGGTGTCTCGCTGTTCGTGCACATTCGGGAGTACACCTTCCTGCAGTCGATCGTGTACGGATTCGGGTCCGGCCTGGGCTGGTGGCTCGCCATCATGGCCCTATCGGCCATTCGGAAGAAGACCGAGAAGGCGCCGGTCCCGCCGGCTCTTCAAGGCGCGGGGCTCACCATGATCACCATCGGCTTCATGGCCATGGCCTTCATGGGCTTCTCCGGCATGCTCCAGGTTCAGTAAAAGGAGATCAACAGTGGATCTTGCATACTTCATTGCGCCGATCGCCATATCATCCATCAGCGCCCTCCTTGCTGCGCTCGTCTCGGTCACCGACAAGATTGTCAACAACTACGGCGAGGTCGCCATCAAGATCAATGAGGGCAGCAAGGAGCTGAACGTCCAAGGGGGCGGCAATATGCTGGTGACCCTTGCGGAGAGCGGCATCTACGTTCCCTCCGCATGCGGAGGTCGGGGAAGCTGCGGCGAGTGCAAGGTGAAGTTCACCTCGGATATTGGTCCTCACCTGCCGACGGAGCTCCCATACCTCTCTCCGGAAGAGATCAAGGAGAACATCCATCTCTCGTGCCAGGTGAAGCTCAAAGAGGACGTCGACATTGAAATCCCCGAGTACCTCTTCAACATTGAGCAGTACGTCGGCACGATCGAGAAGATCCGCGACGTCACCCACGACATCAAGGAGGTGATGATTGCGCTGCCTGAGGACGCCGAGGTGAACTTCCGCGCAGGCCAGTACGGGCAGATC
Source organism: uncultured Spirochaetaceae bacterium (assembly GCA_964623865.1). GTDB lineage: Bacteria > Spirochaetota > Spirochaetia > DSM-27196 > PWMO01 > CAYFQV01. The sequence goes on from CAZUVX010000012.1 coordinate 56,425, forward strand.
GAGGTTCCACCCTACGGCAAAGTGAAGGAGAAGACCTCCCGCGCCTACTCCATGGCCTCATCCCCGAACGACAAGAACCATCTGGAATTCCTCGTGCGACTGGTCCCTGGGGGCATCGTCACAACATATGTCCACGAGCACCTGGAGGAGGGGCAGAAGATGAATGTCGTAGCCCCCTTCGGCGAATTCTACGTGCGCGACACCGACGCCCAGATGATCTGCGTGGCGGGCGGTTCCGGTATGGCGCCCTTCAAGGGGATATTCCAGTACCGGATCGAAGAGGATCTCATGGACAGGCGCGATATCTGGTACTTCTTCGGCGCCCGTACCAGCAAGGACATGTTCTATCTGGACTGGCTCTGGGAACTCGATGAGAAGTATGAGCGCTTTCACTTCGTCCCCGCGCTCTCGGAGCCGGAGGAGGGAAGCGACTGGAAAGGCGCGACCGGCCTCATTACTGAGGTCCTTGACGACTATTTGCAGAACACCATTTCCACGGACATTGAGAAGGAAGGCTACCTCTGCGGCAGTCCCGGCATGTTGGACGCCTGCATGGACGTCATGAGGAAGCACAACATGCCCGAAGAAAAGATATACTTCGACAAGTTCGCGTAAGGGGAACCATTATGCACATGTCGCCAGAGTACCAGAAGGCGCAGGCCAACATGCAGCCGGGGGAGATCACCTCCGACGGCTTCCTGGGCAACGACGAGCGGAACATCCTGGAGATCATTACGGCGGATGAGGAAGCCATGGCATCCCACGGCCTCTCCTTCGAGGAGTGCGCCGAACGGATGCGCCACCTCATGGACGAAGGGCGAAAGGGCCTCGAAGAGCCGGTCGGCGTGGACAACACGTGGATCGTCCGGGTCAGCGAAGCGCGGGGCTTTCTGGCCTCCCCCTTCGAGGACGGCATCTTTCGGAAGGTCAACGCCCAAGTCGAGCACGCTCCGGGTGGAAAGCAGACGGGAGATCACATCCTCTACTCGGAGCTCTCCCTCCACCTCTTCGAGAAGTATCACTTCCTGCAGGGCAAAGGCTCGCCCTTTCGCCTTGAGCCGGGCCGCCTGAAGAAGGTGCTCGAGCTGTAGGCTCACCGGGCATCCGCACGGCCGGGCCGCGCCGCACGGGGGCGGCCGCGGCGCCGGCTGAAAGCCCGGAACGTGAACGCCAATACTACCAGTATCCTAAAAACCGCCTTTTTGCCTTTTATCACTTGATCATGACGCACCGTTGCTTCTATCCTGTGATTGTCGGGGCGCCATGCGAATGCCGCCATCCTGCGGCCGGACATCGGCATCCAGCGGCCTTACCGCGCACCCGACAAGGAGCAACCCGGAGTGGACGACTCTCGAATTCTCATTGTCGAAGACGAGAAAATCATCTGCCTTGATCTGCAACGGCGACTGGAGAAATTCGGGTACCACGTGGCGGGCATTGCCTCTACCGCACAGGAAGCAGTCGAGAAGGCGGCGACTCTCAAGCCTGACATCATCCTCATGGACATCATGCTCGGCGAGGAGTCCGACGGTATCGACGCCGCCACGGAGATCAAGAACCTCCTCGGCATACCCGTGATCTTTCTCACCGCGTACGCCGACGACAAGACCCTCGAGCGGGCCAAGGTGGCGGAACCCTTCGGCTACGTGCTCAAACCCTTCAAGGAGCGCGAGCTCTACACGACGATCGACATTGCCCTCTACAAGAGCGGCGTCGACAAGAAGCTCGCCCGACAGGAGCGCTGGTTCTCCGGTATTCTCCACGGCGTTGCCGACGGCATCATTGCCACGGACGCGGAGAACCGCATTGAGTTCATGAATCCCGTGGCGGAGAACCTCACCGGCTGGACCGAAGAGAGCGCCAAGGATCGCTCTCTTGCGGAGGTCTTCCAGGTCTTCGACGCGAACTCCGAGATCAGGCTGGAGCTTCCTTCCGCACTCTCCGGCAGGGGTACGCGCGGGCCGCTCTACTTCGAGGACGTCTTCCTCACGAACAAGCAAGGGGCGCGCATCCACATCAACGGAACCGTCGCACCCATCCGGGTGGAACGGGACACGTACACCGGCCAGGCAATAGCGTTCCGGGACGTAACCGCCCTCAAGCGCATGTCGGATACCATTGTCTACCAGGCGAGCCACGACGCCCTGACCGGTCTCATTAACCGCGACGAGTTCTTCTCCCAGCTCGATGACGTTGCGCGCGCCACGCTCGATGACAGGAGACATCACACCTTTGCCTACATAGACCTGGACCAATTCAAAGTCATTAACGATGTCTGCGGCCACTACGCCGGCGACGAGTTGCTTCGCCAGGTTTCTCAGGCGATCCAGGACACCTTGCGCTCCAACTTCGTAATCGGCCGCCTGGGCGGCGACGAGTTCGGCGTGGTCCTCATGGACTGCCCCATGGATGACGCGTATCGGCGGATGACGGACGTCCTCGACGCAGTTCGCCGCAAGTTCATCTGGCACAAACACTCCTTCAACGTGACCGCCAGCATCGGCTTGGTGCCGGTCAACGAGGAACAGACCGACGGCTACGCGATACTCGCCGCCGCGGATGACGCCTGCTACCTCGCAAAGGAAGCGGGCGGCAATGCGGTCAAGATCTATGAAACGGCAAACTACACCTTCCTGAAGCGCCGCGGCGAGATGCAGTGGATTTCGCGGCTCACAAACGCCCTGGAAGAGGACCGCTTCGTTCTCTATTACCAGCCGATTGTTGCGACCAATGGCGAAGGCGGTGACAAGAAGGAGATTCTCCTCCGTCTCAAGGAAAACGGCGGCAACTTGGCCGGTCCCTCTCAGTTCATTCCCGCTGCAGAGCGGTACAATCTCATGCCCAACATCGACCGGTGGGTTTTGGAGGCAGTCGTGAGCTACGCCGCCCGCCAGCGGGATATCTTCGGCGAAAGCGACACCTTCTGCATTAACATCTCCGGAGCGTCCGTTGCAGATGAGACGTTCCTCGACTTCGCGGTTGAGCTCTTCGAGCAGATGGACACCGTGCCGTCGCGAATCTGCCTGGAAGTGACGGAAACTGCCGCAATCGAGAATCTGTCCCGAGCAGTCGACTTCATGAACCGCCTCAAGAGCATGGGAATCACCTTTGCCCTCGACGACTTCGGCAACGGATTCTCCTCCTTCGCCTACCTCAAGACCCTTCCGGTTGACTACCTGAAGCTGGACGGCTCCTTCGTCCGCAACATCGACCAGGACCCGATCGACCGCTCCATGGTCGAAGCGGTCAACCGCATTGGCCACGTAATCGGCATGCAAACGATAGCCGAGTACGTGCGCAATCAGGAGATTCAGGACATCGTTGAGGGCTTCGGGGTCGACTACATTCAAGGCTTTCACATTGCCAAACCGGCGCCTTTGCCGAGCCTCGACGAAGGGGAAGCAACGGGATAGTCTGATCAAACTGTGCGTATCTTCCTCATCGGCATGAAGCACGTGGGTAAGTCCACGATCGGCCGCATCCTCGCGTACCGCCACGACCGCCCCTTCATTGATCTGGATGCCGAGATCATTCGGGCCGCCTCACGGGAGACGCCACGCCCCCTCGCGCAGGCGCGGGACGTGTACGCGGCGCTCGGAGAGGAGCGCTTCCGTCGGCTCGAGGCGGAGCGCCTCGCCGAGGTGTGCGCAGACCCTGCAACGGAGAACGCCGTGATTGCGCTGGGAGGGGGCGCCCTCGAGGACGGCGCCGCGGCGGAGGTGCTTTCCGGCGCCGGTGCTATCGTGTATCTTCGTGAGGATCCGGGGCGTCTGTGGCGGCGCGTTCGCCGCGGCGGCGTGCCTGCGTACATCGAGAGCGACGATCCCGAGGCGGAGTTTCGCCACGTTGCGATTCGGCGCGATCACCGCTTCCGGGAGGTCGCGACGGTGGTCCTCGAACTCTCCGGGGGCTCGGTCGAGGAATCCGTCGCCCGGGTCGAATCAGCACTCTCCGGGAGCCTCCATGCCTGGTAACACCTTCGGCCACAGTTATCGGATCACAACCTTCGGCGAGTCCCACGGCGGCGCGGTCGGCGTGGTCATTGACGGCGTCACGCCTGGAGTCGAGATCACCGTGGAAGAGATCCAGGTGCAACTGGACCGTCGAAAACCGGGCCAGTCCTTCATAACGACCCCGCGCAACGAGCCGGACATCGTCAGTATTCTCTCAGGCGTCTTTGAGGGCAGGACAACCGGCACGCCGATCCTCATGATCCTCTACAACAGGGACGCCGATCCGTCGGCGTACGACGAGATCCGCAGGCTCTTCCGACCCGGTCACGCCGACTACACATACCTGGGGAAGTACGGAATCCGGGACTGGCGCGGAAGCGGCCGTGCATCCGGACGGGAAACCGCCGGCCGCGTCGCCGCCGGCGCCCTTGCCCGGAAGATCCTCGAGCAACGCGGCGTCTCCGTCCTCGCCTACACCCTGAGGGCCGGAGGTATTGCCTGCGAGACCTTTGATCCCTCCGTCATCGAGGAGAATCCCATGCGCGCCTGCGACGCCGCGGCGGCCGAGCGGATGATGGCGAAGGTGGCTGAGCTCAAGGAGCGGGAGGACAGCATGGGTGGAGTCGTTGAGTGCCGCGTCTCAGGCGCCGCGATCGGCCTGGGGGAGCCCGTGTTCGACAAGCTCGACGCGGCCCTTGCCCACGCCATGCTCTCCATCGGTTCCATAAAGGGAATCGAGTTCGGTGCCGGCTTCGGCGTTTCCGAGATGACCGGGAGCGAGCACAACGATCAGATGAGCTCCCAGGGGTTCATTACGAATAACGCCGGCGGCGTTGTAGGCGGTATCTCGACAGGCGAGGACATTGTGTTTAGAGTCGCGGTGAAACCGACCTCTTCGATTGCGAAGCCGCAGAAGACAATCGACCTGGACGGGAACGAGCGTGTCATCCGCACCGAGGGACGCCACGATGCGTGCATATGCCCGCGGATCGTCCCGGTGGTGGAAGCGATGGCATGCCTGGTACTCGAGGATCACTACAAGCGCCAGGCCGCCATGCTCGGGTAGGAGATCCTACTCTTCTTCGGGGGAGAACTCCTCTTTGGAGGCGCCGCACATGGGGCACACCCAGTCTTCGGGGATCGACTCGAAGGGAGTACCGGGCTCTACGCCGCCGTCCGGATCACCCTCTTCTGGATCGTAGATGTAGCCGCAGACTTCACAAACGTATCTTTGCATTCCGTTCTCCTCGCTGGGGTATTCTCAGATGTATGAACCGGGCAAATATAACATCATTCCTCGGATTGGTTAAGTGTTCCGTATCCGGCTTTGCAATGCAAAGTCGCCTGTGCTATTCTTTGTTTCGTGACCCGTGAAGAGGCTCTTCGACAGCTGGATGAAATCCACCGTCAGGTGGCCAGGAGTACCCATTTCCGCGGGTACAGGCCACTGTATCTGGTTGTCGTCGGTGCGATTGCTGCGGCATTCGCCGTGGCGCAGTTCCTGGCGCCGCATTTCCAGGATCTCACCCTTGAGGAGGCGGCAACGGCGTGGCTGGTCCTCGGCGCCGTCGTGGCCGCTGCCGTCGGTCTGGGCGTCTTCCTGCCCAGCTTTCTCAGCAAGGATCGTCTGGTGCGAGAGCTCGCAACGAACGTCCTCGGTCAGTTTCTCCCGGCGCTCGCCCTCGCCGCCGCATTGGGCATTGCCGCGGTGCTGCGTTTTCCGACGGTCCTCCCGCTCTTTCCCACGATCATGGCGGGACTCTTCGGCCTCGGAATCACGGCCATGGCCCCGTTCTTGCCGGACCGGGTCGGCTTGAGCGCCCTCTGGTACCTGGCCTGCGCTCTCGCATTCGCACTGCTGGTCCCGGAGGGCGGCAGCCACATCTCGAGCGGCACCGCCCTGGGTCTGCGCATGGGGATTGCCTTCGGCATCGGGCACGTGCTGACGGCGGTACTCTTCCTCATCGGCGACGACCGGAACGGCGGCAGGGGCAGCGACAGGGACGGCGAAGGAGCCGCTGCAACCACCGAAGGCCGGGATCAGACCGGTCCGGGCGGGAGACCCAGACCCCGGCGCAGCGAAGGTACGCAGGATGGATGAGGGACGCTTTGCGTACGACGATCTCGACGGCATGTTTCACTCCGTCGCGCGGCTTCGGGTAACAACCGCGCTGCAGGTGCATCCCCGCGGTGTGACCTTCGTGGAGTTGAAGCGCCTGTGCGACCTTTCAGACGGCAACCTGAGCCGCCACCTGCAGAAGCTCCAGGGTGAAGGGATCGTCGAGATGGAGAAGAGCTTCGTCAATCGATCGCCTCAGACGACCGTTCGTCTGACCAAAGAGGGCCGACGAAGGTTCAGGGCGTATCTTGCCGCCCTCGAGCGGGTGATCGAGGATGCCGAAGCTTCGGAGGCCCACGCGCCGTCGAGAGAGAAGGGATCGACAGGTTTCCGCACCCAGGACCTGGGAGGCGCGGAGGGAAGCATATAGTGTAACGTATCACGCAGCTTGTTGGAAACCGGGAGCCAACACGCCCT
>CAZUVX010000013.1:0-56539 GCA_964623865.1 uncultured Spirochaetaceae bacterium
CCCTACGCCGGAAAGCGTTCTGCTGCTTCATCCAACAAGCTTCGGGATACGTTACAGGCACCGCCCCTGGCTGCGCGAGCGTGTCATCTTCGTGCAGGAACCGTGAAGAGAGTCCGGCGGTTGGCCAGAATGACGGATAGAACGCCGGCCGAAAGGATCACAGCAAAGACGGGAAGGCCCAACGGAAGGGACAACGTCGGGAAGAGCCCCAGCGCAAGATTGCTGAAGAGGTGGTAGAGGATAGCAATGAGAATGCTCCGGCGGGCGCGAAGGTAGAGGACGGTATATACGACTGCCTGCATCGTCGTGAACAACATGTAGAGAACAAAGGGGAATTGCTGTTGCGTTGAACCGGGAATCAAGTACAGGGGAACATGCCACACCGTCCAGATGATCCCGATGAGAATGCTCGCCCGGAAGGGACTCATGACCACGACCAGGCGGTCCAGGGCGTAGCCGCGCCAGCCGAGCTCTTCTCCGAGGGGTCCGCCGAGCGCCAGGACGTAGAGAATCCCCATCGGCAGGTAGAGGGGGTCGGCAACGAACACGGGGATCGGCCAGTTTCCGGTGGCTACCCCGTTTACGAGATAGCCGAACCCCACAGCCACGGGCACGAAGAGCACCGCGAAGACCCAGAGCCACGGCGCGCCGCTCAGCCGAACAACCCGACGCAGGAACTGCCCGGCCGTCGGCGCCTTCCGTCTCATCGCGACAAAGCCCACCGCGGTTAGGGAGGGACCATAGGAGCCCACTACGCGAAGCACCCGGCCCGGAGCTGTCTCTTCGCCCGCGGCCTGGGCCAACACAACCGCGGGAATCCACATGGCCCACGTAAACGAGAACGCCACAATGAAGAACAGGATTACATTGCGCCGCATGACACCTCCCATGACGCAGGTAACGACTTCCGTCGGCCGCGATATGATACCGTGGAAAGGGCATTACGGGTACCGGGCCCGCCTATGCGGTTGCCGCGCGTCAGCCCGCGTGGTACAGCTCAACCGAAGGAGGCTCGTATGCAACGGGAACACGATCTCCTGCTTCGAGAGCATCTGCGAATAGCCGTGAGCGGACACGGGGCGCACATCAGCATGAGCGATGCGCTCCAGGGCTTTCCCCCCGAGCGGGCGGGAGCGCGGGTTGCGGGGATACATCACTCCGCCCGGGACCTCGTCTACCACGTGGATGTGGTTTTGCATGACCTCATCGACCGGGCGGTCGCCGACGAGTATCACCCGCACGAGTACCCGAGCGGCTACCGGCCGCAGGATCACGCCCCGCCGAGTACGGAGGCGTGGCATGTGAAGCTTCAGGCCCTCGAGGACGCTCTTGCCACCATTCGGTCCTGGGTGGACGACGAGACCCGGGATCTCCTTGCGCCGCTCGACCGAGGCGATGGTCACACGCTTTTTTCGGCAGATCATGCTCGCTGTGGATCACACGTCGTACCATTGTGCGCAAATGGTTGATTTGCGGATGCTTCCGGGGATCCCCGTCCGCGACTACCAGCGAACTGTGCCTGAATAGTTGCCCGGCGGCCCATGAATCGTTGCCCCGGGGCCAGGGGTTGCGGGCTGAGCCTCCTGCGGAAGAGCCCGCTCCCGGTAGAGCTCCTCGGTGCACCACGAGACCCGGTCGACGCCCAAACCGGTGCAGACGTGCATCCACATTTGCGTCACCGGTAATCTGCTCGCCGCAGGACAGAGGCGATGGTACACTGGACATGGAGGGAACAGCATGGAAACCGTACGGGATATTCTGCAGCACAAGGGCCGCAAGGTTTACTCCATTCCGCCGGATGCGACCGTGAAGGAGGCCCTTCTCGCAATGAACCGTCACAATGTGGGGGCTTTGCTCGTCATTGACGACAACCACAAAGTCGTCGGCGTATTCTCCGAACGGGACTACGCCCGGCACATGATCGACTCGGACAAGGGCTCGGACTCCACCCGCGTCAGCGAGATCATGTCGAGGGAGGTTGCCGCCATTCCGGAGAACCGGACGATCGAGGAGTGCATGGCCGTCATGACGAAGCGGAGAGTACGGCATCTTCCCGTCTTCGAAGGCAATGAGCTGGTCGGTGTGGTCTCGATTGGTGACGTCGTCAATGCCGTCATTCACCAGCAAGCCGTTGTAATCGACCAGCTCGAGCACTACATCTCGGGCAGTCTCTAGCCGGGATAGACCGCGCAGGTGGCGCACAATTCCTGTTGACGAGAGGGCATGACGGCGATACCGTATTCCTGACTACAACAATTCAGTAGGAGAACCGAAGTGTTCACTGTGTCGGCGAAGGGTGTGTACGGTCTCCTTGCGGTAGTGGAGTTGGCGCGCAACTACCGGGGAGCACCAATTCAGATACGGGATATTGCCCGGCGGCGCGGCATCCCGCAACACTACCTCGAGCAAATCCTCGTCGTGCTCAAGAAGGCCGGCTACGTTGAGAGCTTTCGAGGCGCTCAGGGGGGATACGCCCTCGCCGGTGATCCGCGGGAGCTGACCGTCGAAGAGGTACTCACAGCGCTCGAGGGACCGATTCAAGTCGTTTCCGACGATCGACGTGGCTCCTCCCTGGACTTCTTCTGGGACCGACTCCAGGGCGAGATAGGCACGCTGCTTCACGTGTCGATTGACCACCTGCTCACGGAAGAGCAGCGACGAAGTCAAAGCTTCGTCTACACCATCTGAGGAACCTGGAGCCCGGAAGATCCCGCTCCCCGGGCATCCGGGTCCGTACCGAGTTGCCGCACCTCCAGGTTGCCGCCTCAGAAGTGCTACCGTAGACAGTACACATCCCCGCCGATCACACCCGAGGTCTCGAAGGCCAGACGATTGACGCGCCGTGCCGCCGCTTCGAAGGTGTCGGGATGTGCCTCCAGGAACTCATTTACGAAGGCGCTCCCGCGCCGGCGCGCCAGACGTCCGGCAAGAGTTCCACGGAAGTACCCACGAACCCGTTCCTCCGGTTGTTGCAGGAGGTACCCCTGGAACTCGTTCACCATGAGATATCGATCCGACGGGTCGTAGGTAAGGAACGAGAGGAGCTCGCGCCAGTACTCACGCTCGGCGGAGGAGAGGGCGTCCCATTGCGCGAAGACGCCCCGGCGAAAGTCCTGATCCGCGTAGAAAACGCCGTGAAAAGCTTCGTGCGTGAGCAGGAGCTGTCGGAGTACGGGGTATGACTCTCGGGAGATGCTGAGAATACCTCCGTCGCCCGGACGCACCGTGCCGTCGTCGTCGCCGCCGGCCGGTCGAAGGACGCCGTTCGCCAGGAGAACCTCCTTGAGCAGCAGCTCCTCGGCGTTCAGCTCGAACCCTTCGGCATCGGCCAGGTTGAAGAAATCGGCAAGTCCCTCCGGGCGATAGTTGTGCGCGTTCCAGCCGTGGAGACCCGTCAGCTCACGGTTGGTGAGAAGCTCGCCGCGGTAGTCCCGCTTCTCCGCGAAGAACGCCAAGCGCTTGAAGAAGCGCGATTGCGTGGCGTACGAACGCATGTCGAAGATGAGGATCTCCGGATAGAGGCTCCACGAGAAGAGCTCGAAGTCGCTCCGACGCCAGCTTGTCTGGGGATAGTGTTCGAGGATGACCCCGAGGTCCGCCGGAACAGGGGCGTAGGCGCCCTCCCCCAGGTCGATCGGCTTCACGCTCACCAGCCGAAACTCCGCCGGGAGCTCGCCAAGACGAAGCGTCGCTGGGGCGCAGCCAAAGGAGGCGCGGTGCAGGTAGACCGACCGCCCCCCGGGGCGCAGAGTCAGGGTGAGCTCTCCCGCAGGGTCCTCCGGGGTTGCATCTCCGGCGGAACCCGTCGTGGCATCGGAGGCGGTTGCGTCGGTGGACCCCCCACTCGCTCCTGCGGCACCAGGGCCTGCACACGCGACCTGGAGCGGTACTCGCACAAGCATCGCTTGGCCCGCTTCGTCGGTTGCACCGGGTCCGTCGCGGTCGGACGTCCCGGGCGCCGCGGTTTCATCGGGACCGGGGCCGTCGGCGGGGGTGGTCGGGCCGAAGGCGTAGGTGAGCTCCACAATCGAAGCCTCAGAAAGGTCCAGGCCAACCAGCACGTCACGAGGGGTTCCGCCGGGGGACGCCCCCTCCAATCGGCGAAGCGCCGTGCCGATCACCGCGTGGCCGTTCTCGAGGACGAATCCCGATTCCCCGGAGCGCAGACCCGCGAAGGTGAACACGGCTCCCTCGGACTCCGGCGCGGACGCCTCGGAAGCCGGTGAGTCCGTGTGGGAAGTGTGGATCGAGAAACCGGCCGGCGTCGCGTCCTCAGGAATCGCGACCCGGTATTCCCGAGGCCCCCCCGTGTCGGTGACACCACCCACGACGCGGTCGCCAATGGTTCCACCCTCTCCGTCGAACAACGTAATCCTCTCCACGCCGGCGTCGGGGTCTACCCGAAGAGCGAAGTTGCTTCCTGCGGAGGCGGCAACGGGGCGTCGCAGCTCGTAATGCAGGATCGTGCCACCCGCCCCCGCCGACTCGGCGGCAACTTCCTCGCCGCCCTTCATGAGAATGGCGGTCTCTTCACCATCTTCACCGACAAAGGGCACGTCCAGGGTGTTTGCACAGCCGGTAACGACTGCAACCGATGCGAGGAGCACGAGCGGATTGATGCTGCGAAAGTACCGGCGCTCCCCGGTGAGAGGGCTCCCGGACCGGCGGTCCGCAGCCGGGGCCGTGGGCGCACCTGCCCCTGCGGTCTCCCGCAGGAGAATCCGGACATGACGCCGTCCGCCGGGGCGACGGGCAAAGGGGCGTAACGGAGCGCGACCGGGAGATCGCCGGGCGATGGTTCCCCTCACAGCGCCACGATACTCCGGGCGAGGAGATTGGCCACCTCGCCCTTCTGGCTGGGCTTGAGAGAGGGGTTGGTTCGCAGGAAGCTGTCGAAGCGTCCCAGAAAGGAATCCGGCAAGGTGCGCAGCTCTCGCGTCTCGGCGGCGAGGAGCCGCCCTGAAGGCTCGAAACGGTGGTTGATCACAAACAGGACACTACAGGCAGTGCGGATGAACCCTGAGGAGGAGATCAGGTAGAAGAGCTGATCCTCCCGGGCAATGGCTGCGTGAAGATCTCCGAGGAAGTGCTCCATTCGCGCCTGGAAGGCGGTTCGAAGCATGTTCCAGAAATCCTGGTTCAAGGCGTCCAGGTCCTTCCTCGCCTCGTCGATCCAGTCACTCCGCTTGAAGACCACCCGACCATGGCGGAGGCGATAGAGCATGTAGGTCCCGGTATCCCGGAAGGCCCCTTCGGGAGCCTCTCCCGTGTGAAGCAGAGAATCGAAGTAGCTCTGGTCCTTGTACTCGATCCGGAAGGGAATGTCCCGCATGAGGAATCGATCCTTCCGGGATGCATGCAGACTCTCGAAGGCAACGGCCCCGGGGAAGAGGTCGCGCCGAGTGTGGCTCGGCGGGATGGCGCCGGTGCAATAGCAGTCTACGCTGATGAAGAAGTAGGGGTCGTAGAAGTCCTCGCCGGACTCGAGAAGGACGATCGTGTCGACGTCGTTCCACTTCGACAACACACCCGTAATCGTGTCTATGCTCTGCTCAATCTTGCGCTTCATGACTGACTCGTAGGAGTAGCCTACCGTAACAATCTAGGTCTTGCAACGTGGTCCCGGTCGGACTAGGCTTCCCACCATGCACATCTACTGCGCGGCCCTCAGGCCGCCCGGCAATGTCCAGGCCCTTGTGCGGCCGCTGCAGGACCATCTCCTGACGCACCGCGGCTGGACATCCGTCCGCGCGTTCCCACCGCTCCTGCCCCTGGGCTACGCCCTTGCCGCGGAGGACCTGCCGGTGGCCCCTGAAGGCTCCCCGGAACTCGCGATCGGCGGCTTGGAAGTGGATCAGGATACCATCATTGCGCCGCTTCAAGCCCCGAAGGCGTTGTCCGCCCTTCACGCCGAGGTCTCGGAGTGCCTCCCCGGGGACGCAACGGCGATCCCGGAAGGGTTCCCCCGAATCGGGGCGGGGCTCTTCCTCGGGGTCAACGAAGGGCGGGTCGCCGCATCGGAGTTGCAGGACCTCCCGACAGTGGCGGTGACGCGGGTGAGGCAATGGTGGTACGTGGTGCTGAACCTCGAATATGAGGAGCCGGAGAGCTGGTGGAAGGCGTTGAGGTGGCGAGAGGTTGAGCGCATTCGGCTTCCAAAGCGCTCGGCCGACGGCGGAAAGGGGCAATCCCGGGCCCCCCTCGGTTGAGGAAGCGTGGCAAGGCCGCGGCCGACTGAGCCGATCCGACCGTTGGAGACGGTTGACCGGCACATCAAGCTGAGACGACGCGATTGCGGCCGCTCTCTTTGGCGTCGTAGAGAGCGCGGTCGGCCGCTTCCGTAATGTCGTTGGCATTGTCGTAGTGAGGGTAGGCCGCGAGACCGCAGCTCAGCGTAACGTAGAAGTCGCGACCTTCCGCGGTGTGCCGGATCCGGGCGAAGCTTTGACGGATCTGGTCCAGGATCTCTTTTGCGTCCTCGGGTTTGGTGTCCAGAAGGATCACGCCGAACTCCTCTCCCCCATACCGACCAATGAGATCGGTCTTGCGCAGGCGCTCCCGGAGGAGGCGCGCAAGACTCTTGAGCACCCGATCACCCGTCAGATGGCCGTAGGTATCATTGACCAACTTGAAGTGATCCAGATCGATCATGGCGAAGGTAAGGCTCCCTTCGATCCGGCCGGCCCGTTGGATCTCGTACTCGACCTTCTCAACAAGGTTCGAGTGGTTGAGGAGCCCGGTGAGAGAGTCCCGCTCCATGAAGAAGCGCATGTCTCGGGTTCGCTGCGCCCTCATCCGTACCGCCGTCACCAGATACTCCGGCTGAACCGGCTTCGTGATGAAGTCATCACCCCCTTCGCTGATCGCCTGGAGCTGCTTCTCCCGGTCCTGCTCGACCGATAGAAAGATGATGGGTATCCCGATGAAGGCTTCCTGCTGCCGAATGATCCGCGCGAGCTCAATACCATTGCATCCGGGCATGTACATGTCCATGAGGATGAGCTCGGGCTTCGCCTCGGTGAGCACCTGGAATACCTTGTTCGCCTCAGTTACGACGGAGGTGATCATACCTGCCTGCTGCAGGATGAGAGCCAGGAAGGAGACCTGTTCCGGGTCGTCGTCCACTACGAGGACGTGGTACGGCTCGTGTCGCGCGGTTCCCAGGATGCTCTCGATCTTGTCGACCAGACGCAGCATTTCCACCGGTGCCGGGAAGAAGGCGTCGCCGCCGCTGCGAACCGCCCGCAGTCTCTCTTCGAAGCTGTCGACGGCGGAAAAGAAGATGACTCCGGCCAGGGCGCTGCTGTCGTTCCTGAGAGCCCGTAGACGGAGCGCCACGTCCTCTTCGTCGGGGATCTCCCCGAGGTCCGCAACGAGGATGGCAAGGCCGTCGCCGCCGGCCGACAGAGCCTCCAGACCGTCGAGGCCCGTCAGACGCCGCACGGGAAACCCGAAGAAACCGAGCTGACTCTCAATGTCACCGACGTCTTCATCGCTCGATCCGAGGACCGCGACGCAGTGCCTTGTGGCATCGGCACGCCTCTCTCCCTCTTCTCCGACCGGGAGAAGCAGGCCCTCGTCCTCAACATCATCCCCGTCCGTTCGGCCGGACCTCGTCTGCTCACGATATGATGATTCCAGCTCCCCGGCGAGCACCTTGATAGCGGCGACATCCTGATCTGCGATGGTTCGGCCACTCTTTGCGGCATCAATGATGAGGCGCTCGATCCGGCGCGCGTCCGTGGAGATGGAGTGGAAGCCGAAGGTGCTCCCGGATCCGGCCAGGCGGTGTGCATGCATGCGGATCTCGTGTAGCGCGTCTGCCGAGGTGTGATCGGCTTCGAGCTTCTCAATGCCGCTGCGGATGGCTTGCAGCCGGCCGGGAAGCTGTTCCGTGAACTGCATCGTCAGCTCCCGCAGCCGGTCACGAACATTGCGCGATAGCATTCACACTCCCCATCCGGGATCGACGCGGTGACCGCGTCGCCCGGAACAGATACCCCCGAACGCTTCAATATACGACTCGTGCATTCCACGCGCAACAGACGCCGCGCTCCCGGGTATCACCCTTCGTCACTCCTAGTATCGGCATTGATGGCATATGGGCAGACGTCGCGCAGCGGGCAGCGCGGGCAGGCCGGGTTGCGGGCGGTGCAGGTGTCCCTGCCATGGAAGTTCAGCTCCATTGACAGCGGCGTCTGCAGCTCCTCCGGAATGACTCCCGCAAGCTCCCGCTCGATCCTGTGGGGATCCTCCTGTGTCGTCAGACCGAGCCGGCGGGCGACGCGTCGGAAGTGTGTGTCCACAATCACCGCCGGCAACCCCTGCAGCGCCGCACGCACCACGTTGGCGGACTTCCGCCCGACGCCGGGAATCGTCATCAGATCATTCATGTCGATGGGTACGGTGTCGTCGAAGCGCTCGTGCACGGCCGCCGCCGCCGCGACAATGCTCTTGGCTTTGTTCCGGAAGAACCCGACCGAGTGGATCATGCCCTCAACATCGGAGAGGCGTGCCCCCGCGAGGGCTGCCGGCGTCGGATAGGCTCGGAAGAGCGCCGGGGTCACCCGGTTGACTTGGGCGTCCGTTGTCTGGGCGGAGAGTATGACCGCAATGAGTAACTCGAAGGGCCATGCATACCGGAGCAGCGTTCGCGGCGCCGCGTACACCGCTGCCAGGCGTTCGTGAACGAGGAGGGCGCGCTCCCGGGGCGTCATGGTGCTACTCCACCGGGTCGGAATCGGCGTCCGCCGCGTCGCGGTGGGGATCCCGGCCCGCCGCGTCGCGGTGGGGATCCCGGCCCGCCGCGTCGCGGTGGCTGCGCCGCCGATGCTCCCGGTACCCCTCCCGTATGACGGCGAAGGAGACGCGCTCCGGCACGGGGTCGTAACCGCCGGTGAAGAGGCTCGAACAGCGGAAGACGCGGGCAATGCCAAGGGCGAGACCGTGCAGGACGCCGTGCTTCATGATGGCCTCCTGGGCGTATGAGGAGCACGACGGGTAGTAGATGCACGTCTGCGGAAGCAACGGCGAGATCAGGTATCTATACAGAAGGATCGGCACGGTTGCCACAGTTCGCAGGATCCGGAGCAGCCTTCCTCCGGTGGGGACGGAGCTCATACGCTGAATATCGCTACAGGGTGAACGGTTCGGGAAGGAGCTCCCGAAGCTCAACGGTCCGCTCGATACCGTCAACCGTGGCAAGGTGGATCTTGAATTCCGGCGAGCAGAACTCGGCGAGGACCTGGAGGCAGATTGCGCAGGGTACCGCCGCAGGCTTCGCATCCGTAACGAGAACCATGAACTCCAGGTTCGAATCTCCGCGCGCCGCTACGGCGTTGAAGATGGCGACGCGCTCGCCGCACACGCCGGCGCCGAAGCTGGCGTTCTCAATGTTGCATCCGCCGTAGATCGTCGCGTCACCGGCTGCCTTCACGGCGGCGCCAACGCGGAACTTC
The DNA here is from genome assembly GCA_964623865.1 of uncultured Spirochaetaceae bacterium. GTDB lineage: Bacteria > Spirochaetota > Spirochaetia > DSM-27196 > PWMO01 > CAYFQV01. The sequence continues at coordinate 9,459 of CAZUVX010000013.1, forward strand.
GAGTACGGCGCGTACGCCTTCTCCTTCATTGCCTTGGCTACATCGAAAGCTGTTTGGGTGAAATCCATACGCTACCTTACCACAGACCGGCGACCTGCGTCGCCAAACGGCTGCCTCCATCAGCGCGAGGGACCGGCTTCCTCGAGCTCCCTCGTGATACGGTGAACACCTCGCCCATGAGCATCCGGCGTGACTCCCCGTTGTTCAATCCTCGTTCCATGACCCCGCCACGCTCGCTATCTCGTCTCCCGCGCCCGGGGAGCGTAGAAGATACTCTCGAGCCGGCTCAGAGCCCAGTCCACCAGAAGGGCCAGGAGGGCGGCGGTGACGGCGCCGGAGAAAACGAAGGCGATATTGTCCCGCACCAGCCCGGCGATGATGATGACGCCAAGGCCGCCGGCACCGACGACGGCGCCCACCGTGGCCGTTCCTATGTTGATTACCACCGAGGTACGGACCCCCGCGGCAATGACCCGCGCCGCCAGGGGCAGCTCCGAGAGAAAGAGGACCTGGAGCTTCGTCATGCCGATGCCCCGGGATGCCTCGGTGAGATCGGACGGAATAGCCTCCATGCCGGAGATGGTGTTATTGAGCACCGGCAGGATGCTGTAGATGAAGAGCGCGACAACGGTCGGCTGGAAGCCGAAGCCGAGAGCGGGCACGGCGAGGGCCAGAACCGCCACGGGAGGAAAGGTCTGAGCGAGCGAGCTGATGTCCTGGACAACGGACAGAAAGTCCCGCCCGACGGGGTGGGTCACGAAGACTCCCAGAGCCACCCCAACGAAGGTGGCGGCGACGCTGGAAACCAGGACCAGGACAAGATGCTCCCGGAGCAGCGTGCCAAGACCGGCTCGCGGGTAGAGATGTTGCTGAGCGTCCGGAAAGACGGCCTTGAGGAGCCCCTCCAGGAGCTCCTCATTGACGACGATGGTAGCGAAGAGACCAATGATAACCAGAAGCGGGAGAACGCCGAGAAGGTGCCGGCCCAGGGTCTTCCGCATCAGTCCAGCCCCTCCTGGTTCAGCCGCTCAATGTCCATGAGCCGCACCTCGCCGAGAATGCGGTCCTCTTCGTCCAGGACCGGCACCGCCTTCAGTCCCTGCCCAAGAATGCGGGACAACGCCTCGCGCAGATCCGCGATGATCCGAACCCCGACGTCTCCGGGCTTGACCGCGGTGATCCTCTCGGGATCGAGGTTCCCTTCGGCGTTCAGCTTCCGCTCGTCAAGCATGCCGACAAGGCGCCCATCATCGTCATGAATCCATAAAAGACCGACCCCGGAGGTGAAGGCGCCTCGTGTGGCCCCGGCAAGGTCGTCGCGCTTCATGAGAACCGCCTCGCGCAGGTAGTCCTCAACACTGAAGCAGGAGAGGCGCTTCAGTGCGCGGTCGTTGCCGACGAAGTCCCGGACGAACTGGTTGGCGGGACGCGCAAGGATGTGCTCCGGCGTATCGTGCTGCACGATCTCGCCGTCCCGCATGATGGCAATGCGGTCGCCGAGACGGATCGCCTCGTCGAGATCGTGGGTAACGAAGATGACCGTCTTGCGGAGCTTGTGCTGGAGGTTGATGAACTCGCTCTGGAGAACCTCGCGATTGAGCGGATCAACGGCGCCGAAGGGCTCATCCATGAGCATGGTCGGCGGATTTGCCGCCAGGGCGCGGGCGACACCGATTCGCTGCGCCTCACCACCGGATAGCTCCGACGGATACTTGAGTCGATACTGCGCGGGGTCGAGTCCAATGGTTGCGAGCAGCTCATCCGCGCGCGCGTAGCGCTCCTCCTTCGACCATCCGAGGAGGCGCGGCACAATGCCGATGTTGTCGCGCACGGACATGTGGGGAAAGAGGCCCACGCTCTGAATGACGTAGCCGATGCCCCGGCGCAGGGTCTCGACGGATGCGTCCCGGACGCTTTGACCGCGAATGAAGATCTCTCCCGCAGTGGGATCCAGCATTCGGTTGGTCATCCGCAGGGTGGTGGTCTTCCCACACCCCGAGGGCCCAATGAGGACGCAAACCTCACCCTCCTCGACGGCAAAGCTGATATCCGACACGGCGGTGAAGTCGCCGTACTTCTTGGTCACCGAACGAAACTCGATCATGCCAACTCCCTCTTCGATCCCCGCGGCGTGACTCTGTCGATGACAAGGCCGAGGATACGGTCCAGTGCGACCGCCATGAAGATGATGGGCAACACACCCATGACAATCAGGTCCGGCGCCGCCTGACCGAGGCCCTGAAAGACGAAGCGTCCCAGGCCGCCGGCCCCGATCAGCGCGGCGACGGCGGTGTTCCCCACCGCCTGCACGGCGGAAGTCCGAATGCCCGACAGGACTATCGGTATTGAGAGTGGAAACTCCACGAACCGCAGGAGTTGCCGCCGATTCATCCCCACTCCGCTTCCCGCATCTACGACGGCGTCGGGAATCACCGCGAGGCTGGTGTAGGCGTTCCGAACGATCGGCAAGAGGGCGTACAGAGTCAGAGCGATCAACGCCGGCGCATTGCCGATCCCTTGAATCCCCATCTGACGAAGTGCGGGGAAGCGCTGGGAGAGGTACGCCAGGGGTGCGATCATGAGACCGAACAGCGCCAGGCTCGGGATGGTCTGGATGCCGTTCACCACGACGAAGATCGGTCGCTCCAGGCGACTGCGCTTCCAGGCGAGAAGTCCGAGGGGCACCCCGATGATCACGGCAAAAGACACGGCGGTGCCGCTCAGATAGATGTGGTTGAAAAACTCCCGCACGAAACGTTCCCGGCGATTGTGAAACTCCTTCAGGATAGCCAGGTCGTCCAGGCTGCCGAGAACCAGAAGCGCCGCCAGAATCACGAAGGGGGCAACGGAGATAATCGTTCGCGCCGTCGGTGATACGGGCGCGTTTCGGAGTGATCCGTCGACCAGAACGAAGCTGCTGAGCATGAGGAGCCAGAAGCCCACCGACGGCGCGATCCGGCCGAACTCGAAACCCTCCCGCTCCAGAATGAATCCGGTGTTCGACAGAAGCAGGAGCGCCGCCGTGAAGATCACCAGACCCCCGCCGACCTTGGCGTATCGGATCCGGAGGCTCTCTCCCATGCGGGACAGGACCAGGCTCCCGAGAAGCGCCGCCGCCAAGACGCCGAAAAGGAGCGGTGCCGGAAGCTCCCAGAGGAAATGGGCCACTCCCTCAACGACCCGGTTCTCCTTGACGACCACGAAGGGAAAAAAAAGGGACACACTTCCGATGATTGCACCGAGAAGTGTGACCCGTTCAAATGACTGACTGCGCAGGTTCACGTTCAATCGGTTCGGTCTAGTCCCGGTCGAGGAAGCCGGCATCCTCCAGATATTCCCGGGCAACCTGTGAGGCGTTGCGGCCCTCAACGGCGATCTGCGAGTTGAGGCCCTGCAGCCGCTCCAGGTCCAGGCTTTGGAAGACCGGGTTCAGGAGGTCGGCGATCTCGGGATACTGATCCATGATCTCGCCCCGCACCAGCGGCGCAGGCTCGTAGACCGGCATGACCCCCTGGGAGTCGCGCATCACTTTCAGGCCAAGAGCGGGGAGCTGACCGTCCGTGCCGTAGGCCATTGCCGCATTCACGCCGTCGGTCTGTCGCGCCGCAGCCTGGCTCGTTGTGGCGGTGTTCCCGCCGGAAAAGGTCAGCAACTGCGAGTCATCCAGATCGAAGTCGTAGGTCTCCTCGAAGGCCGGGAGAACATCCTCCCGACTCACGAACTCCTCGCTCGCCGCCAGTTTGAACTCACCACCGTCGCGGATGAATTCCGCCATATCCTCCAGCGTGTTGAGACTCTCCCGCTCGGCGAGGTCTTCACGGACGGCGATCGCCCAGGTGTTATTGGCGGGGGCCGGCTCGAGCCACACCAGACCGTGCTCTTCCTCGTCCAGCTCCTTCACGGTGTCGTAGCCCTGCCGGGCGTTCTTCCAGACGTCCCCCGGGCTGTCGGGGTAGAAGAAGGCGCCGTTGCCGGTGTACTCGGGATAGACATCGATCTCGCCGCTGATGATCGCCTTGCGAACGACGTCGGTGGTTCCGAACTCGGTATTGTCCACGACCTCGAAGCCGTCGGCTCGCAGAACCTGAACGACCATATTGCCGAGCAGAGCTCCCTCGGTATCGATCTTCGAAGCGACCACGATTGGTCCTTTCGTCTCTTCCATCGCCTCCTCTTGCTCTCCGGCAGCAAATGCAGTCAGGGCGACGACAAGAAACAGCGCAGCCGCGAGGACCGGTCGCAGGAACGTCCGTGCGTTCATAGTTGGACTCCTTTCAGTACGGTATTCTGGATGCTTCAGTCTAAAATACCGCGCATATGACCTAAGGATAGGGAGGCCTCTCGGGAAGGTCAAATTCACACGGCCCGCCGACGTGGCGACGCGGCCCGGCGACGTCGCGACGCGGGATCAGCTCTCTTCCGGCTCTTCCCACGCCTTCGCCTTCTCCACGGCGCGCCGCCATCCGCGGTAGAGGGCGTTGCGGCGCCCCGCGTCGAAGGTGGGCTCGAAGCGCCGGTCGACGTCGTAGTTTGCCAGAATATCCTTCTTGTCCTGCCAGAACCCCACGGCCAAACCCGCCAGGTAGGCGGAGCCCCGGGCGGTCGTCTCAATGATGGTAGGTCGAACCACCGGCACGTCCAGGATGTCCGCCTGGAACTGCATGAGGAAGTCGTTGGCGCTGGCGCCACCATCGACCTTCAGCTCCTTGGTCTCAATGCCGGAGTCCTCCTCCATGCACTCCAGGACGTCCCGTGTCTGGTATGCCAGAGACTCCAGGGTGGCGCGGATGATGTGGTTCTTGTTGGCCCCTCGGGTCAATCCCACAATGGCGCCGCGCGCGTACATGTCCCAGTAGGGTGCGCCGAGACCGGCAAAGGCGGGGACCACGTACACGCCGTTGGTGTCCTCCACCTTCCCCGCGAAGTACTCCGTGTCCGCCGCATCCGTGATGAGATGGAGCTCATCCCGAAGCCACTGGACGGCGGCCCCGGTAACGAAGATGGCGCCCTCCAGGGCGTACTCGACAGTGTCGCCGATCCCCCAGGCCATGGTAGTCAGGAGCCCGGTCTTGGAGGATATCGGCTTGGAGCCGGTGTTCATGAGGACGAAGCTCCCGGTGCCGTAGGTGTTCTTCGCCATGCCGTGGTCGAAGCACGCCTGGCCGAAGAGCGCGGCCTGCTGATCACCGGCAGTGCCCGCCAGAGGAATCCGCGCTCCGCCGAAGGTCTTCTCGTGGGTGTAGCCGTAGACGGCACTGGAGGGGCGCACCTCCGGCATCATGCTCCGTGGCACTCCGAGGGCCTTCAGCAGCTTGTCGTCCCAGTCCAGGGTCTTGATGTTGAACATGAGCGTCCGCGATGCGTTGGAGTAGTCGGTGACGTGGACCTCGCCGCGGGTGAGGTTCCAGAGGAGCCAGGTGTCGACGGTGCCGAAGAGGAGCCTGCCCTGCTCCGCCTTCACCCGGGCGCCCTCTACGTTGTCCAGGAGCCACTTTAACTTGGTGCCGGAGAAGTAGGCGTCTATCACCAGGCCGGTGTTCTCCCGGATGTAGTCGGTCCAGCCGTCCCGACTGAGCTGATCGCATATGCCGGCGGTGCGGCGGTCCTGCCACACGACGGCGTTGTGAACGGGTTGGCCGGTCTCACGATCCCAGACGATTGTGGTCTCCCGCTGGTTGGTAATCCCGACGGCGGCTACCTGCTCCGGCCGGACCCCGGCGCGTTCGAGGACCTGCCGTGCTACGCCGCTCTGGGTGCCCCAGATCTCCATGGGATCGTGCTCGACCCATCCCGGCCTGGGGTAGAACTGGGTGAGCTCCTGCTGCGCCGTCCCGACAATGCTGCCGCCGTGGTCGAAGAGAATGGCCCGCGAGCTTGTGGTCCCCTGATCGAAGCTCAGTACGTACGCCTTGCCGTCACTCACTGTGTCCCTCCTTGTCGTGAACGCTCAAACTCGCCAGCAGGTTCACCCCGGTCTCGGCGAAGTTCTCCAGGATTACCTGACCTCTTCGGATGGGCACCGGGATGTCCAGCTCGTACACTCGCCTCAAGAGCTCGTCGATGTGCTCCTTCGGCAGGGGAGCGTCGGTCCGAACCGGCACCCGGGGAAAGTCATCCGACGTCGTCCGGGCGGTAGCGGTAACCACACGTTTCGGTGCGAAGTACTCCTCCCGGGCGTACTCCTTCCCCCGGGGACAGCGGTTGCCCTTGACCACCAGGTCGTCGTTCTCATCCGTGTAGAGGGTGAGCTCGCAGCCGATCGGGCAGCTTATGCACACCATCTCTCGAAGCTTCGTCAACTCACTCATTGCACGCTCACCTCCATGACGGAGTTGGCGGTGAACCGCACCTTCTCCAGGTCCTTCGTTCGCAGCTTGACGCTGATCATCTCGGAGGGTTGCACGTGGTTCTTCTTGATCGAGCGCACCGGGACGTTATCAATGGAGATATTGACCCGCGCGTTGTTCTTCACCACGAGGGACCGCATGTAGAGCTTGTCCGGTGCATCCGGATCGAACTGCGCGGGATTCACGTACTTGATGTTGGCGCCGGCGCGAATCTGCACCTGCCGCTTCGGACGCTTCCGCAGGAGATAGTCCGCGGCGTGTCCGCCGGTGCGCCGCGACTCCTCGGAGACGTAGTCAACCAAGTCGTGCACGTGCAGCACGTTCCCACAGGAGAAGATGCCGTCGACGCTGGTCATCATGGTCGAGTCCACCAGGGGTCCGCCGGTTTGCGGATTCAGCTCCACCCCCGCCGACTTGGAAAGCTCGTTTTCCGGAATCAGCCCGACCGACAGGAGGACCGTGTCACAGGCGATCTCGAACGACTGATCCGTGTCGGGAATGCCGTTCTCCAGCGGCGTGACCCGGACCCCCTCGACGCGCTCCTTGCCGTGGATCTCCGAGACGACGTGACTCAGGTATAGGGGGATCTGAAAATCATTGAGACACTGGACGATGTTTCTGGTCAGGCCGGATGGATAGGGCTGGATCTCTACGACGGCGTGAACCTTCGCCCCGACCCAGGTCATTCGCCGCGCCATTATGAGGCCAATGTCGCCCGACCCGACCACGACGACGTCCTTTCCGGGGATGTACCCTTCAATGTTGACCAACCGCTGGGCAAGACCGGCGGTGTAGACCCCGGCGGGTCTGGTACCGGGGATCCGGATGTTCCCCCGGTTGCGCTCCCGACACCCCATGGCCAGGATGACGGCCCGGGCGGAGATCCTCACCACTCCGTTGAGGGAGGAGAAGCACGCCGCCTCCTTCTGATCACCGTTGTCGGTGAGCTCTATCACGGTCGTGCTCAGAAAGACGTCGATTCCGGCGTCGCGAACCTGGTCAATGAACTCCTCGGCGTACTCGGGCCCGGTGAACTCCTTCTTGAACTCCTGCAGACCGAAGCCGTTGTGGATGCACTGCAGGAGAATGCCCCCGAGACTCCCCTCCCGCTCCACGATCACCGGGGTGAATCCGCGACGGTGCACTTCCATGGCGGCGGCCATTCCCGCGGCCCCACCTCCGATTACCAGTACGTCGTATTCCAACTCCGTCATAGTCGTCCCACCAGTAGCTTGCTCCGGCCGCCCCGCTTCGTAATCTCCTCGGCGGACATGCCGGTCTCCCGCATGAGGATCTTCAAGACCTTGTAGGTGCAGAAGCCCCCCTGGCATCGCCCCGCCCTGGCGCGGGTGAAGAACTTGATGCCGTCAAGGGTTGTATGACCCCGCCGAATGGCTCGCAGGATCTCCGCCTCGGAAACCTCTTCACAGCGGCAGACGATCTCCCCGTAGGCGGGGTCCTTCGCCACGAGCTGGTCCGCTTCGTAAGGGCTGGCCCCGCGGATCCGCGCGACCCGGTCGACGTAGGGATCGAAGTCGGTCTTCTCCGTGAGGGAGCACCCCGCCGTCTTCAGGAGGTCCTTCACATACTCCGCAATCGCGGGAGCAGCGGTGAGCCCCGGCGACTGTATACCGGCAACCTGAATAAGCTGAGGCGCCTTCTCGGAAACGGCAATGTAGAAGTCGCCGTCCGGAAGGACCGGGCGGAGACCGGCAAAGGAGGTGATCGCGTCGTTCTGGGAGACGACGGGCACCATCTTCCGGGCGGAGTCGAAGATCCGATCCAGCGCCTCGGCGTGGGTCGACGTATCCTCCTTGTCGTCAATGTCATCGGCGGTGGGCCCGATCAACACGGTACCCTCAACCGTCGGAATGACGAGCATGCCCTTGGAAACCTTGGTGGGCACCGGGAAGAGCACCCGCTGCGGAGCTGCCTGGGTCTGTCGATCCAGGAGGTAGTACTCCCCCTTCCGCGGCTTGATTTGGAACTCTTCGCCGCCGAAGATCCGGGAGATCTCATCGGCGTAGAGGCCGGCGGCGTTGACGACGTACCTGCCGCGGATGGAGCGGCCGTCCGCCGCATGGACCGTGTACACGCCGTCGGCGAACGCCGCCCGTACCACCTGAAAGTCGGTGACGAGGCGGAGGCCGTTCTTCCGGGCGTTCTCCACCAGGGCAAAGACGAAGCGATAGGGCTCAATGATGCCGCCCCCCGGGGCGTACAGGCCGCCCACCACGTCCGCGTTGAGTTTGGGTTCGAGCTGAAGCATGCGATCCCGCGAGCACATCTCGATCCCGATTGCACCGTTGGTGACGCCCTGCTCGTAGAGATGATTGATGTACTTCATCTCCTCATCCTTGAGCGCCACGACGAGGATGCCGCAGCGACTGAAGGGGAAGTCCAGCTCCCGCCGGAGGCGGTCGAACATGACGTTCCCCTGCACCTCCAGTCGCGTCTTGAGGTAATTGGCGGGATGGTGGAACCCACCGTGAATGATGCCGGAGTTCGCCTTGGAGGTTCCGAAAGAGACATCCGCCTCCTTCTCCACCAGGACAACGTCCAGCCGGTACGCCGACAGGGTCCGCGCAATTGCCGCGCCGGTCACTCCGGCTCCAATGATTACGACGTCTGCATCAACGCTCATCAGACCTTCCTTCCGTTGATCCGGACCGGGGCGCCGTGCCGGATACGTCGCCGTCCGGGTCGGCGTCGGACCGGGCGATGTAGGACTCCGAACCCCGCCGCGAGCCGCTCAGGAGCAGGCACACCTGCTGCGTCTCCGGCGCCATCTCGTCGGGGGAGCCCCCCCGGCGGCGACGTTCGAGCTCGTCTCGCAGAATTGCGTGGCGCTGCGGGGTAATGGGAAAGCGAAAGCCCACAAGAATCCCGAAGAGGATCAGAACCGCGGGTCCAATCACAAAGAATACGCGCAGACCCGTCAAGGCCGCCTGGGGGACATCCGCCCCGGGAGCAAAGCCGATGATCTCCAGGACTACGCCGACGAGCGGGAGCGCCAGAAGACCCTGCACGGCCTTGCGAGTCAGCGTCATGGCGCCCGAATACACTCCGGCGCGGCGCATACCGTAGAGGTACTCATCGACATCAATGACTGAGGGGAGAATGGCCCAGGGCACCATGATCCCCGCCGACACACCCGCGCCGATCACGACGCAGACTGCGGCAATGGCGACTACCGAGGACTCCCCGGTCAGGCTCAGGCTCGCCAGGAGCCCGACCAACCAGATGGATAGGCCGACTACGTAGGCGCGCCCCTTGCCCCAGCGGTTGGAGATGGCCACATACACCGGCAACATGACGATCTGCGTCAGCAGGAGCGAGCCCATGGCGACGGAGTACAGGCTCTGTCGGCCGATGTAGTAGGTGATGTAGTAGGCAAAGAGCGCCATGAGGACGTCCACGGCGGTGTAGGAGAGAATGTACATGGCCACGTGAATGCGGAAAGAGCGGTTGGTGAAGATGCGGCCGAACTGCCGGAAGACATCCAGCGGCCCCGCTGCGCCGGTGGTACGGACCCGAACGGACTCCTGCGGCAGCTCCCACGTGCCGAGGAAGACCGGCAGCCACACCACCCCGTAGAGGACGGCGAAGGCAATACCCATCACCAGATAGCCGATCGACTGGTCGCCGCCGACGGCGTTGATGATGAGCGTGGGGATGGTTCCCGCCAGGAGGGCCGAGACCTGCGAAAAGATGATGCGCGTGCCGGACAGCCGAGTCCGCACCGCGTAGTCCCGGGACATCTCCGCGTTGAGAGCGGAGTACGGCACCATGACCATGGTGAAGACGGTGCTGAAGAGCATGTATGCCAGGCTGTAGTAGATGAACAGGCCAACCTGGCTGCCGGAAGGAATGGGTAACCACAGCGCGGCAAAGCTCAGGATGATGGGGATGATCCCGATCAGGAAGTAGACGCGCCGGCGGCCGAAGCGGCTCTTGGTGCGGTCCGAGATGTAGCCCATCAGCGGGTCCGTCACGGCATCCCACACCTTGCCGATGGCGAAGACCACTCCCGCCAGAGCCGGAGACATGCCCACGACCTCCGTAAGGAAGAAGAGAAAGAGCATGCCGATGAGGAGGAAGGAACCGCCCCCGTAGAGGTCGCCGATTCCGTAGGCCATGAGGTTCAGCGGACCGACTCGCCGCTCCCGACCGCCGTCATCCGGCCTTGCCCCGCCCGGAGCCGCCCCGCCCGGAGCCGCCCCGCCCTGGTCGTCGTTGCGTGTCCCGCTCACCTGGAGTTCTCCTTTCCGGCCGTCTCTTCCTCGACGTAGGCCGGAAGGCCGGCGAAGAGATCCGCGAATTCGCTGTCCTTGCGGTAGTACACCGCCGGCCGCCCAACCGGCGCGGCAATCCGGTGCCACCCTCCCCGGTAGCGTTTGCCCGTCCACAGATGGATCCACTCGTCATCCGGGAGGTAGACCGAAATGGCGTGACGGAAGGGCCGCCGCACCGGCGCCACCATAAGATCCGCCCCGTACATGAACTGATACTTCATCCACTGGGAGCGGCGGTCCCGGGGGTAGTGGATGTATGGGTGGCGAATGGCCGGCAGCCCCTCCTCGACGTACTCCTGGACCAGGCGCCGATGGTAGGGCTTGAGCCCGACGTAGACTGCGGTCATCCGCGCCAGGTGGCGCAACGTCCCGGCGTCGCTGTTGAACTGCCAGTTCACGTCGGGGCGGTTTCCCTCATGACTGCGCATGATCGGACCAAAGGCGGAGAGCTCCGCCCAGCGGGCGAAGAGCCGCTTTCCCCGCTTCACCCACCCGAGGGAGGTGTAGCCCCCAATGTCCGAGTGGGTGAACCCGACACCGCTCATCCCCAGGGAGATGGCGGCGGGGACAACCGTTGCCAGACCGTCGCTGAAGCTCCAGTTCACCAGCTGGTCCCCCGCCCAGTAGGCGGTAGCGTACTTCGACGCCCCGGTGTAACCCGCCCGCATGAAGAAGAGGATCTCCCCGAGCTTGCCGGCCTCGTCGATCGCTTCGTAATTGGCCTTCGCCCACATGGTGGGCCAGCGGTTGTGCGCCGTCTCGGGATTCTCCCCGGAGTAGAGGACGCAGTCCGTAGGGAGGTACTCCCCGAAGTCCGCCATCCATCCGGAGAGACCAATGTCGATCATGTTCTCCCTGATGACCGACTTGATCCACGCGTACGCCTCCGGGTTGGTCAGGTCGACGATCGCAGCGGAGAAGGTCGTAATGGGAATGTAGTAGTCCTCCCCGCTCGCCCGCTTGACGCAGTAACCCTTCTCCGACGCCTCGCGGTAAAGGCGTCCCTCAAGGGCCAGGTAGGGGTTGATGTAACCGAGAACCCGCACCCCTTCGGCGTTGTACGCGGCAATGGTGTCCGGTAGGTCCGGGTAGAGCGACTCGTCGTACTCCCAGTTCCACATGAGCTGGCGCCCGAAGGAGGTTTCCCGCTTGCCTTCCCAGTCCTGCGTCCACAGAGCGGTGACTTTGACGCCGCCGTTCAGGGCGTCCCGGTACTTCCGCGCAACCGCCTCGGTGCCGCCTTGCACGCCGAGGATCATGCCGTCGTGGATCCACTCCGGCAGCGCCGGAGCGCGGCCCAGCTCGCGCGAGATAAAGCCCACCGTGTGGCGAGGATCGTCATCATCGACATAAATCTTGACTGCTTCAGGAACCTCCCAGAAGTGAAGCTCCGCCCGATCCGCCGGGCGGAAGTTGAGCTCGGCGTAGGCCGAGGTGTAGCAGATGCAAGCCAGATTCGCCGACGTCACGAAGGTGGGCTGCGGGTAGTAGGTGTTGTACCAGTGGCCGCCGGCGCCGGCGCGGAGGTTCGCCAGGACGGTGATCAGATCGTGGGCCCGGCCGATCCCCTGCTCCTGCACCCAGATAGGTACCTTGCGCCCCTTCATGTTCAGGAAGGTGTACTGCTCCCCGCAGCCGTAGATGCCCTTCGCCGGACCGGTGAGGATGGAGAGCCGGATCCGGTTCGTTCCCTCCGGGACGTCGGCCACCGTGACCGTCGCGGTCCGACCCTCCGCCACGACGGTCACGGTTCCGGCGCCGGCAATCGAAAGCACGACCGTTCCGGCGGATTCCTCGTGGATGGTGCACTCGCCGGCGTCGAACCGCTCGAGGTTGGTATCACGCACGGTGAAGTGACCCCGAACCATGTGGTAGACGCCGTCACCACGGCCGGCAACGAGAAGCGGCGCCTTCGGCGTGTGCCGCAGGATGGCGCGACCCCGGAACCACACCTCGACCACGTGTTCCGCACGCCGCACCGAGAGGCCCGGGAGGCTCTCCTCCGCAGTCGGTACCATTGCAGGGCTCCTGTCACTCTTCACGTTGGTCTCTCCTTGGATACTTCACCGTCCCGGGCGGGGCTTGATGGCGAGCCCGGTGGAGCCCTTCGTGGCGACCTCGCCCCGTCGGGGCGCTTCCCCGCGTGAGCGGCCGCCGCCGGCGCGACCGGTGTGCCTCCCTGTCGTGCCGACTCTCGCGCGTCAAGGGAGATCTCGAGGGCGCATTGTGCATCCTCGAGGGAGCAGGCAACGGCGCCACCGTATTCCACCGTCCGGGCGAAGTGCTCGGTGTAGGCGCGAATGCTCTCCGGCTCGGTTACCTCGGGTCCGAAGGTCCGCACGTGAGCGTCTTCGGGAGAATCCGACGAGGTGCCCCACGCAACCAGACCCAGGTGGTGAGCCTGGCCATAGTCCAGGCTGGTGTACGGCGCATCCTTGAGGCCGCACCACACCGTCCCGTCGGTGCCGTGCACCTGAATGGTGAGATTGAAGTCGAAGCCGGTAAGGGCGTGGGAGAGCTGCAGTATGCCGCCGTTCTCGTATCTACCGTTGATATACGCGACGTCTTCGTAGTCGAAATCGCGGTGGATGTCGTCGACGGTGACGCACTGCACTTCGGAGACCTCCAGGCGCGGAATGAACCGCGCCAAGTCCACCCAGTGAGAGGTCTCTTCGACAATGAGCCCACCCGAGAGCTCCTCGCGCTGGATCCACTGGTTCCACTTGTCCCGCTTGAAGGGTGTACGGAAATGGTACAGGGAGAATGCGCGAACCGTCCCGGTGAAGCTTTGCACCAGCTCCCGTACCGCCGTAACTGCCGGGTTGACGCGGAACTCGTATCCCACTGCGGCTCGGATACCCCGCTTCTCCGCGTCGCGTCCCGCCGCCACGACCGCGGCAGCGGCCCCTCGGGTCAACGCAATCGGCTTCTCCAGGAGAAGGTGCTTCCCCGCCTCGAGGACCTGCAGCGCCTGCTCGCCGTGCTGGTAGTCGGGAGTGCACACACTCACCATGTCGATCTCCGGATCCGCGAGCACCTCATCCAGGGATTGGTACGTGCGCACCCCGAGGTCCTCCCAGGACGCGGCACGCTCCGTTTCCGAGAAGAGGGTCTTGAGATCCGGCATGCTGCCCTGGTCGAAGGTACCTCCGGGCCCGGTCAGTCGTTCAGGTTGCGCATCGCACACTGCGTAGAGATTCGCCTCCGAAGAGCGCAGGTATCCCGCGCAGTGTGCCAACCCAATGCCAAGACCCACTACTGCGGCGTTCTTCACGTCGGATTCTCCTCAATAAGGCGCCCACACTCGGCGCGGATCTCCGCCACCCCGCGAACGTCTTCATCCGGGGCGCCGATGGCACGGAGTCGTTCCTCGAAGCGCGCCAGATAGGCGTCCAGGCGCCGTGAGTCGACGGGCCGGCTCGTCGGGCCCATGAGATCCTCGAAGGCGTCGTAGAAGACCGCATCCAGGACCTCCTCGGGCAGACGCAGCCCCGTCACGGTGGGCACGGCGGCCCGAGTCGGTTCGAAGGGGTTCTCGAAGACCGCGTCCGAGGTCAGGAAGCGCAGGAGGCGCCTGGTACCCTCGGCGTTCTCTTCAGGGCTGCGCCGCGGCAAGTCTTGGCGATGCCCGGGGAACCAGAAGCCGTCGCTGCCGAAGAGAATGCGATGCCGGAAGGTATGGAAGAAGGAGCGGGCATCCTCGTAACGGCGGTAGAGCTCCGCGTAGAAGTAGAGCCCCGGGGCGAGGTCTAGAACCGCGTTCGGGTAGCGATGCATGAAGGTGTAGAAAGAAGGAAGATCGCCGGCACGGAAGAGCAGGTGCGGGAAGATGAAGGTCGTGTCGCCGTGCACCGCGCAGATCGCCGCGGCCTGGCGCTGCAGTTCCTCGAAGGAAGGTACCCCGGGGGCGTCGTAGCGGATGCCGAGCTCCGCGTTGATCCCGCCGCTTTGCCCGCGCCAGAACAGCGGCGGGTCGGCGACGTGAATGACAACCGGCATGCCCAGTCGGCCCGCCTCGTGAAAGAGCGGCCCATAGGCGGCACCGTGCAGAGGCAAGCCGGTACGCGCCTGAAAGTGGGGCTTGCCCGCCCACATCTTGATACCGTCGAAGCCGATTGCGTGCAGCTCCCGCAGTTGCGCCGCAAAGTCTACCTCGACGTCGGCGACCTGGTGGACGAGCCCGCTGTAGTCCAGGCCGCCGAAGGCGAAGACGCTCACCTCAGGGGCGACGTCGCTGAAGGGGTTGAAGCGGTTGTCCTTGTCGCCCTCAACGAGCTCATCCACAAGGGCCGGGGCGACAAGCTTGCCGTAGATGGCCTCCGGGTTGAAGTTCATCCGGTGGAAATCCGGCAGCGACACAATGCCGACCGCCTCCAGATTGAAGGCGTGAATGTACTCGGCAAAGGCCCGGATCTGCCGGTGATCGGAGAAGTGAACATGGGAGTCCGCCAGTGGTCGTAGTGAAAGCATGCTACTTCAGTGCAAAGGATGGCCGCTGTGCCACCTCCGATGTCAGGGTGAGACCGGCATCCGGATGCCGCCGGGCGAAGGAAGCGGGGAAGCTCGGGGAAATGTCCCCGAAGAGAAGCTTGCGCACCACCGCTCCCTGCCAGGGCCGATTCAGATAGATGCGCAGCTTCCGCGCTTCCATGATCTGCCGAAACCCTACGGTAACGGCTCGAGGCGGCACCCGCTCGAAGGCCCCCCGCAGGGCGGTGTTGGAGTTGATGGTGATCGTTTCCCGACTCAACGCGATCACCCGGGTTCCCAGTTGCAGAAAGTCCTCCGCCGAAAGCGCTGCCTCCGGCTCGTTGAAGGCCAGGTGTCCGTTGATGCCGACCCCGGCGTAACACACACGTGCGCCGCCGAGGTCGGCGAGGCGCCGGTCGTAGTCTTCGGGGTCCCTCGGGTCCGGGAAGTGAACCCGTTCCGCCGAGAAGCCTCCGGTGGAACCCAGAGGCTCAATCAGCTCCCGCCGAATGAAGCCGCGAAAGGAGAGCGGACTCTCTTCAGGGATCAGCTCGCCGTCGCCGTCCAGGTATTCGTCCATGAAGAAGAGATGGAGCCGAGAGAGATCAATGGGTCGCTGCTTCACCAGCCAGACGAAGCGCCGGTACTGGAAGACCGGGCCCACCGGTACAATGAACACGCACTCGCCCGGGGGGGTGCGGCTCCCGCCGGAGTCGCCGTCCCCTCCATTCGCCCCCTCGATCTCCAGGTACATGGCGAGGGCCATTCGATAGTAGAGATCAACGTCGCTGTCGACCACTTCCACGGGCAAAGGCAGGTCCCTCGCGCCGGTATGGATGTCGGTGTGGTAGATCTCCTCGCGCATGAGTGAGCCCTTCGTCGCTATCCCTTCACGGCCCCGGCGGTGAGGCCCTTGATGATCCGCTCGTGCAACAGGATGTAGACAACGATCATGGGAATGATGGCAATGATGATGGCTGCATACATGGAGGTGTAGTCGGTTCGGAACTGGCTCGTGAAGAACCGGATCCCGAGCTGGAGCGTTCGCGACCTCTCGGATGCCGTCAGGAGCAGGGCGTAGATGAACTCGTTCCAGGAGAAGAGAAAGGCGAAGGTTCCCGCCGTCACCAGCCCCAGCTTGGACAGGGGAAGCACGATCCGCGCGTACCGTTGGAAGAATCCGCACCCGTCAATTATGCTCGCCTCCTCCAGCTCCCTGGGAATGGTCTTCATGAACCCGTGGACCAGGAAGAGGGAGATCGGAATGTTGATTCCCGAGTAGGTGATGACCAGCGCCCAGAGGGTGTCGTACAGCCCCATGCTCATGATGATGCGGAAGTA
Organism: uncultured Spirochaetaceae bacterium; assembly: GCA_964623865.1. Taxonomy (GTDB): domain Bacteria; phylum Spirochaetota; class Spirochaetia; order DSM-27196; family PWMO01; genus CAYFQV01. The sequence goes on from CAZUVX010000013.1 coordinate 25,912, forward strand.
CGGGACCATAAGCGCGACGATGGGCACCAGAACTCCCGCCAGTATCAGGTTGAGTAGCGCGTTCTGGAACTTGAAGACGAACCGCGAGAAGACGTACGCCGCCATGGAGACGACAACAAGGTTCACCACCGTTGAAGCACCGGAAACGAAGAACGAGTTCAGAAATAGTCGATGCAGTCCCGATATCTGTACCGCTTCCACGTAGTTGGAGAACTGCGGTACATCCGGCAGGCTGAACGGCTCGGTCTGCAGCTCCAAATTGGTCTTCAAGGAGCCCACCAGGAGCCACACCAGGGGCACGAAGGTGGTGAACAAGAAGAAGATCAGTACCGCCCACTTGGCGATCTTTGCGACGTAATCGGTTGCCGACAGTCGGCGCGTTTTCTTGCTACGTCCCACAACCGGCCCCCTACTGCATGGATTCCGCGACGGGGTCGCGTCGCCCGATAAACCGACGAACGAGGACAATGATCACAGCTCCCACTGCGATCAGCGTTGCACCGATCGAGTTGGCCACACCGTACTCGAGACCGCTCAGCTTCCGGTAGAGCAACAGGGCCATGACGGAGGTCGTGTTCGCCGGACCTCCCCGCGTCATGAGAAAGGTCGCCTCGAAGTGGCGTAATCCGAAGGCGATCGCCAGAGTCATGGCGGTAACCAGCACCCCGCGAATCATGGGAATGGTGATGAACCGCTCCTGCTGCCAGACGTTCGCACCGTCGATCTCCGCGGACTCGTAGAAGGACTCGGGAACCGACATGGTCCCGGCCAGAATGATGATCATGAAATAGCCGATGTAGAGGAGCTCCTGAAGGATCACCGCGGGCAACGCCGTCTCTACCTGCCCGAGCCAGTTGTTGGTCCACTCCTCCAGGCCGATCGCCTCCAGAAAGGCGTTGATGGCGCCGAACTCGGCGTTGTACAGAGCCAGCCACAACATGGCAATAGCAACCTTCGAAATGACATTGGGCAGGAAGTAGACGGTACGCAGCACCCGCCACGCCCGAGGCTTCCGCGCCAGTATCATTGCGACGGTCGCCGCCAGAAAGATCTGAACGAACCCCAGCGAGAAGGCCCAGATGAAGTTGTTCCGCAAGGAGAGCTGGAAGCTCTGGCTCTGAAAGTTGCGAACGTAGTTCTGCAAACCAAGGAACTCCGGCACTCCCACACCGTTCCACTGGGTGAAGCTTATGAAGAACACATAGATGAGCGGATAGATGAAGAACATCCCGTAGAGGGTCAGAATCGGCAGCAGGAAGAGGAGAATGCCCTTCCAGTTCAGTCTGAAGCTCGAAATCCCTTTACCCGTGCCCGCCACGGCGTCCTCCCGTTCACGGAATCAGATGGCCGGGGAGCCTTCCGGCTCCCCGGCCGATACCAACGCCCCGGTGGCGTTGACTCGTAATCAGCGTACGCTAATCGGTGTACTGCTGCAGGTTCTCGACGAACTCCTCGGGAGTCTGTCGGTCAAGCGCCATGGCGCCGAAGCCCTGACCGAGCTCTGCAATGAGGTCGACAGGGTAATTGGCCTGCATGTGCTCCACGGTGAATTCCGCGTTGCTGAAGGCCTCAATGAAGCGAGCCTGGAGCGGATCCACCTCGTCCTCGGAGAGGCTGTACTTGATGGCGAACATGGACCCGGCATCCAGGGAGATGCGCCGCACGTTCTCCGGATCAGTCATGAACTGCATGAAGGCGACGACCGCCTCGCGCTTTCGCGGATCGTCGGTGTTCGCCGCGGCCAGGTTGGACAGGGGGAAGGAGATCTGGTGGCCGTGGAAGTCACCCACCTGCGGTGCCGGAGTGAGGCGAGTTGCGTCCTTCACGTCGGGGGCCTGCTCTGCAACGTTACCGATGAACCAGGGCCCGTTGATGAAGATGGCGGTGCGCTCGGACATGTAGTGACCGCTGGACTCACCGGGGCCGGCGCCGACGGCGTCGCTCGTCGTGTAGTCCTTGAACATGCGCTGCATGATCTCGGCGGCTTCCACGTACTGCGGATGCGACAGCGGGCGGTCCCACACATCGGGTCCGCCGATGCTGGCGAGGATGTGCGAGTACCAGAGCATGGAGGTCCAAGCGTTGGACCCGCCGGTCATCTGCGAGGTCGGTGCAATGTCGTTGGCTTTCAGATCCTCCGCCATTTCCCAGAACTCGTCGATGGTCTCGGGAAAGCTGTCCCAGCCCGCCTCGGCAAGGAGATCCTCGTTGTACCAGATCGGGGTAACGCCGACTTCGAAGGGTACGCTCTTCACGGCGCCGTCACGGGCCGCTCCCTCAACGGTGCCGGAAACGAAGTTGTCTCCCCAGTCCCCTTCCAGCTCTTCGGTGAAGTCGAAAAGCAGGTCGCCTTCGTAGTACTGAAAGGTCGTGGGGTCGGGATTGAAGACAAAGAGATCCGGGACCTGGCCCGCCGCAATGGACGCGTTGATCTTGTCACGATACCCGTCGGTGTCGGGGTTCGCCTCGATCTCGACCTTATACCGGCCCTCGTACTCGGCGTTGAACTCCTCGACGAGAGTCTCAACGATCTCGGCCTTGGCGTCCTGGCCGACCCAGAAGGTCGGGAACTCGAGGACTACTTCGCCCTCTTCCTGCTCACCCTGCCCGGCGGCAAAGGCGGAGCCTAGACTAACCGTGAGCAGCACGAGCAGTGCCACCCCTACAGTTAGAAACCGCTTGTTCATGACACACTCCTTTTCGTGGTCGTGTTTGCGTCAGTTAAGCACGGTTCATATGGGCTGTCAAACTTTGGATGCACCGTGCAAATCCATATTGAACCGCGTTACCAACGCGTGTTTCTATCCACCAACGGTGGAGAAAAAGCCGTCAAAGACCAGGTCCGCCGCACCTTGTCCGGCGATTACCGGATCGTACTCGTGCGGCACAATGTCGCGTTGCACCGCCGCTGCGAAGGGCCTCAGGGAACCGAGACTCTCCCGTAGCGCGTCACACAGCACCTCCGACAACGCCTGGGAACGCGTCACAATGAGAACCGCCTCCGGGTTGAGCGTGTTCAGCAAGCTGTACACCGCCGTAACCAGATGCGCCTTTGCTTCATCGAGGGTTCGCAGCACCTCCTCGTCTCCTGCAGCGAGGCGGGCGAAGAAATCCTCGATGCTGGGAACCTCCGCCTCCCGGCGCAGGACCTCCTCGCTGAGATAGGTCTCCAGACATCCCCGGCGCCCGCACCGGCACTCCGGCCCGGACGGGTCCACGACCAGGTGGCCCACCTCGAGGGCGGTCCGGTGGTGGTTCACGAAGAGCGCGCCGTTTTGAATGAAGGCGCCGCCGACGCCGGCTCGCAGCACCAGAGTGAGCACGGATCGGCGTCCCAGCACCGATCCGTAGCGGTACTCAGAAAGGGCAATCACCGCCGCGTTATTGTGAAGGTGCACCGGGACGCCGAAGACCTCCTCCAGGCGCTCCCGCAATGGGAAGCCGTCCATTCCGTCGATCCGCGGGTAGCGAAGAACGACGCCGGACTCAAGGTCCACCATACCCGGTGCGCCGACCCCGATTCCCAGGAGACGGTCGCGATCTATACCCGCCTGGTCAATCGCCTCGGTGATCAGCGCCTCGAGGCGCTCCAGGATCTCTTCGACTCCGGTGAGACCGTTGAGGTCCACAACATCCCGGTAGACCGGGGCTCCCGCGAAGTCGACCACCACGGCGGAGGCCGACCGCGACCAGAAGTCCACACCTACTACGTAGAGGGCGTCGGGATTGACGCAGTAGTACGCCGGGCGGCGCCCTTTGCGCTCGCCCTCCGACCGCTCGACGGGCGGATCCGACCGTTTCTCCCCCTGTCGCTCCGAGAGCCTCTCTGCGTCCTCGACACAGTTGCTGATGAAGCCCTGCTCCTCCAGGACCTGGAAGATGCGGAATACCGTCGGCGGCTTGAGCCCGGTGAGCTGCGCAACCTGACTCTGGGACAATCCGCTCTGACGGCGGATGAGGCTCAACACCAGCTTCTCGTTGCGGGCGCGAATGTCGGCGCTGCGGAGGGGCTTCGCTTCCATCAGCGGTTTCCCTCTCCCGGCGCAGCCCCGGGACGGATGCGTGCGACCGTGGCGTTGGCAATCGGCATGACCGCCACGTGCGCGTCCGCCGGCAGCGCCGCCAACACCGCCTCCACTGCTTCCTGTGCGGACGGCATGGGCTCCAGCAGCAGTCGGCGCACTCGCGCCGGCTCCATGGTGGAAACGAGGATCACTCTGCGTCCGGCTGCGTCCCGGGCAATCTGGAACGCCTTGTGGGGACCTACGTGGAACCCCTCCCGGGCGAATCGTTCCAGTACCTCAGCGTTGGAGGAGCACTCCCGCACCCACGTCTCGTACTTCTCGCTGCCGGTTCCCTCCGGGCACGCCGCAAGCAGGACAATCGGCGCACCGGGCGCTGCAATGAGAGCGGCGTGGGCCAGCGCTTTCTGGGCCTGGTAGAGATTGATGTCTTTGGGATGCCCCCCGGGGGACGCAATGACCGCATCTGCAGCGCGAGGAACCTCGACCTCGAAGATGCTTCGGGCAATCTCGACGCCGGCGCGCATGACCTCCCCCGGTCGTCCCGCAACGGCGTCGACGAGCTCCTTCTGGCGATTGAGAACTGCGTTGAGGGCAAGGTCGACCCGCACCATCGTCCCCATCTCCTCGACGTCGTCACGCGTCGGGTTGCCCGCCAGGTTGCCCAGGCGGGCCGCCTCATGGCTCATGAAGGCGTGGTTGTAGTCGACGGTCTCGAATCCGGCAAGGCCGATCACGGCGCTCTTCACGCCGCCGGAGTATCCCATGAACTGGTGGGGCTCAATGTTCCCCACGACAATGCGCAGGTCCGCCTCCAGAAAGCGGCGGTTCATCCATACCGGCGTTCCCCGAGAGGTGGTGCCGACGCGATCCAGGTTCTCGGTGTCATACGCGTCGTGACTGACCACACGGTAACCCTCCACCACTTCACCGGGCAGGATTCCCGGGAACTCCCCGGGATCCATGGGCGCGTGGGTCCCCGTCGCAACGAGGAAGGTTATGTTCTCCGCGACAAAGCCGACGGCGTGGAGCTTCTTCAGGAGGGGCGGCAGGAGCACGTCGTGGGGGACCGGGCGCGTTTTGTCGTTCACCGCAATGGCGACGGTTTTCAGGCCGGCGAAGTCTTCCCAGGTAATGCAGCCGACCAGGGTGTCCAGCGCCTCTTCCACGCGGCCCTGCGGATCCGCGGCGCCCTCCCGGGGCACCGGAGCCACCTCGCAGGCACGGAAGGAGGCGGGCAGCTCAACGGCTACCGTGTCGCGTCCGTAGGGCAGATGGAAACTCGCCGCGTCCACGTCATCCTCCCGGCCGTGGGCCGCGCCGGAGCGACCGCTGCCGCCCGACACGGCCCCTCCGTTCCGGCACGTCCTATGCGCTCCGGTACAGCTTCGTCAGCACGAATTCGTTGTGACGAAGCGCTTCGGCCGAAGTCAGTCGGCCGTTGATGGTTCGGTACATGACGTCCATGACCGCATCCGCCGCCTGGTCCAGGTTCATCTCCAGACGCAGCATGCCGGTAAGATCGACGTCAATGTGCTCGCTCATGGTCTCCACCGTCAACGGGTTCGCCGAAATCTTCATGACGGGAATGATGGGGTTGCCGATGATGTTGCCCTGCCCGGTCGTGAAGAAGTGAAGCACCGATCCCCCTGCCGCGCACAGTGTCACCTGCTCGGCGGCGGCGCTCGAGCTGTCCATGAAGTGGAGCCCCCCGGCCCTCGCCGGTTCCTCCGCCGGTTTCAACACCGAGGTCACCTGGTTGTTCCCGATCTTCTCGACGTTTCCAAGGGCCTTCTCTTCGATGGTCGAGAGACCGCCCCGGATGTTTCCTTCGGTGGGCTGAGAGCCCAGGAGGTCCGCGCCGGTACCCGTGATGAAGTCCTGGTAGTCCTGGAAGGTCTTCATGAAGTCGGCCTTGACCTCTTCAGTGATACACTTGTCGGCAATCTTGTCCTCTGCGCCGGTGACCTCGCTGGTCTCGCCGAAGAAGGCAGTCGAGCCCTCCGCGAGCATGCGCTCCAAGGTGCGGCCGATCGCCGGATTGGAGGCGAGCCCCAGCGTCGTATCGGACTCGCCGCACTTCGCGCTCACCCACATATCCTTCAGAGAGATAGGTTCCCGCTTTCGCTCGCTCGCCCACTGCACCAATTGCCGCGCCTTCTGCGCCGCTTGATAGATCGTCTTCAGGTCCCCGGCGCGCTCAATGCTGAAGGACTCCACGGGCTTGCCCGTCGCAGCGATCCCATCGGCAATGCGCTTGGTCCAGTTCGGCTCAATGCCGATGACAATCGCCGCGGCAATGTTGGGATTACGCCCCGTACCGATGAGCGTCCGGAAGGTGAGCTCCAGGTCCTCACCGAACTGCAGACGTCCGTACGGATGGGGAAGCGCCATGACGTCGCGAATCAGATAGGACACCCCTTCCGCGGCGGCGTTGGAGATATCGTCCACAGGGATGACTGCAACGTAGTTGCGCACCCCTACTCGTCCGTTCTCGCGTCGATATCCGGTCAGTTCCATTACGCCCACCTCACACTCTTAACGTTCTGGGTATGGACGTGGTCGCCGGTGGTGATCTTCCTGGTCGCCCGTCCAATGCTCCGTCCGTACTTCACTACGTCTTTGCCTTCGTCGATGTCGCGCAAGGCGATCTTGTGCCCCAGGGGAATCTCCTCGCCGGCAGTAACGGTCGCAATCTCCTTGCCGTCCAGCGTCACCGCCTTCACCGAGGTCCCCGCTGCGACGTCCTGCACCACGACGGCCACATCATCGTTGGCCTCGTGCATGAGTGCACCGTGCTTCATAGCTGTTGCCATCCTCCGTGATTATTGACCACAATGTTTTTGTTTCTTACAATAAGAAACTAATAAAGGTGTACCGGTGTTCGGAGGAATTGTCAAGGGCAGTGCCCGGGTAACCTGGATTCCCGGGTAACCCGGGATCCCGGGGAGCCTCGGCACCGGTAGCCGGTCGGCACCGAAGCATGAGTCTGTTTCCCATAAGGAGTACGCGACATGAAGTTCTTTCTCGACACGGCCATGGTAGATGAGATCAAGGAGGCGGCCCGCTGGGGCATCCTCGACGGCGTGACCACCAATCCAACGCATGTTTCAAAGACCGGGCGCACCGTCTCGGACCTCTATCCGGAGATTGTGAAGCTCGTCGACGGCGACGTCAGTCTGGAGACGATCGGCCTCGACGCCGACACGATCGTCAAGGAGGGGCGCGACCTCGCAAAGGTCGGCGACAACGTGGTCGTAAAGGTTCCGGTCATGAAGGAGGGTCTTGTCGCCGTGAAGCGGCTGGCAGCCGAGGGAATCCGAACCAACGTGACCGTCAACTTTCAGCCCGTTCAGGCCCTCATGGCGGCCAAGGCGGGGGCCTCTTACATCAGCCCCTTCGTAGGTCGCCTCGATTACGTGGGCCACGACGGCATGGAGCTGGTTGAGCAAATCCGCCAAATCTACGACAACTACGGCTACGAGACGGAGATCATTGTCGCCGCGGTACGGCACCCGCTTCACGTCGTCCAGGCGGCACTGATCGGCGCCGAAGTGTGCACCATGAACTTCGACGTAATGAGCAAGCTCTACGATCACCCGCTGACCGATCAGGGCATCGAGATGTTTCTGGAAGACTACAAGAAGGTGCCGAAGTAAGGGGGCCTCATGGACACGAAGAAGCTGTATCTCAACGGCGAATGGGTCGACACCGGCAACTACTTCACCGTCGTCGATCCGGGCAATCGGGAGGAGGTTGCCCGGGTCGCTGCGGCGGGACCCGAGCTTGCCAAGAAGGCCGTGGACGATGCCTGGGAAGCCTTCGCCACCTGGCGACGCCTCACCGGGATCAAGCGGGGAGACTACCTCCTCGCGGTTGCCGAGTGCCTGGAGCGCCGCAAGGATGAGATCGGCAAGACCATCGTTCGGGAGAACGGCAAGCCCCTCGGCCAGGCCGTCGGTGAGGTGAACGTCGCGGTAGACCATCTGCGCTGGTTCGCCGAGGAGGCGCGCCGGGGGTACGGACGGATCATCCCGCACCAGGCCGACGGCAAGCGCCACCTGGTGCTCAAGCAACCGGTGGGCCCGGTCGCCTGCATCTCTCCGTGGAACTTCCCGCTTGTGCTGTCGGTGCGGAAGGTCGCCCCCGCCCTGGCGGCGGGGTGCACAGTGATCCTTCGGCCCGCAACGCAGACCCCGCTCTGCAACGTTGCCCTGGCTGAGTGCTTTGACGAGGTCGGTATCCCGAAGGGAGTCTTCCAGCTCATTGCAGGCCCGGCGAGCAAGATCGTCGGCGAGTTCATGGACCACCCGAACCTCCGCAAGATCTCCTTCACCGGATCCACCGAGGTGGGCAAGAAGCTGCTGCAACAGTCGGCGAAGACCGTGACGAAGCTCTCCCTTGAGCTCGGCGGACACGCCCCCGTAGTCGTCTTCGAAGATGCGGACCTGGACACGGCCGTCGAGGGCGCACTGATCACCAAGTTCCGCAACACCGGCCAGTCGTGTATTGCTGCAAACCGGATCTACGTGCAGCGCTCAATTTACGAGGAGTTCCTGAAACGCTTCGGGGAGAAGGCATCCAGGATGAAGGTCGGCTACGGCCTGGATGAAGGGGTCGAGATCGGCGCCATTGTAGATGAAGAGGGCCTCAAGACCGCCCTGGCACACATTGAGAACGCCAAGGAGTCAGGGGGTCGCGTCATCGCCGGAGGAAGGGTCGTCGAAGGCGCAACGGGCAACTTCCTCGAACCCACCGTCATTGCAGATGTTCCCGACACTGCCGCGTGCATGCGCGAGGAGACCTTCGCCCCGATCGCACCGGTCGTCGCCTTCGACACCGAAGAGGAGGCGATACGGCAGGCCAACAACACGCGCTACGGTCTTGCCGCCTACTTCTACACCCAGGACATCAATCGCGGTTTCCGCGTCGCCGAGGCCCTGGAGGCCGGTACGGTCGGCTGGAACGACGCCGTTCCCTCGACCAGCAACGCCCCTTTCGGCGGCTTCAAGGAGAGCGGCCTGGGCCGCGAGCTCGGACAGGAGGGCATGGAAGCCTTCATGGAGACGAAGCACGTCTCCCTGGGCGGGGTGGACGTGTAAGCCCGCCGCCGGGCTGAGCGCCCGGGCAGCAGTGCGCACGCCGCCGTGCAGGCAAAGGCCGACTGCGGCGGCGTATCTGCGGTCGCGGGCGCCCGTCAGGGTTGCCGGGGCTTCCGCGGAAGCGGCCCAGCCCCGGCAGCCCTATAGCCCCGGCACTATCGCACTCGCGACCAGATACAGCCCCACGACAACGAGAGCCACGTCCGTTACGGTCTTGAAGCGGGCGGCGTCCACCTTTCCGGAGAGCCGCGCACCCAGAAAGACTGAGGCCAGGACAACGGGTATGAACGGCGCCGACCGCGCCGCAACGGATGCGTTGATGCTTCCCGCGACAATGTGGGTCGCCAGGATTCCCACACTCATGACGACGAAGTAGAACTGTACATTGGACTTCGCGCGCATCCGGTCGGGATCCGAGGCGTACAGGTAGGCCACCATACCCGGGCCGGGCGTGGCGAAGGCGCCGCCCAGCAGTCCCGCGATAAGCGTGAAGATGTAGCCGACTCCGCGCTTCCCCAGTGCCCTCCGGGAGCGCTCCACCATTGTGATGTTCCAGATGATGAGCACGATCACCACCCCACCGAGCACGCCGGTTATGACCTCCTGAGGCAGCGAATAGAGAAAGAGTGCACCCAGGGGCAAGACCACCATTCCCGCCACGCCGAAACGAAGAATCCGGCGGTACTCGACCCCGTGACGGTGGAGGAAGAAGTTGTAGAGCACCACCGCCCCGCCGGGCAGGATGGCCATGCCGACCGCCTCAGGGGTCGGATAGACCACGGCGAGGGCCGGCACGACGATCAATCCGTAGGCAAAGCCGGTGAGGCCTTGGACGAATCCCCCAAGGAAGTAGAGGCCGGCAGTGAGCAGAATGAGCGAAAGGTCCATGTGCAAAGCCTCGTTGCGGTCGGACCCGCTACCGCCACCCGATCCGCAACTGCCGCGCCAGCTTCTGCAGCAGTCCACGATGGTGCCCCTGCACGACACACATATGGTGCGGCATGCCGGCGTGGAGCATCTCCTCGAACCACTCGTTCACATCGACTTCGGTGATTTCCGCGAGACCGTTCGTAGCCATGATGTGACGCTTGGGCGTGACGGTGCGGCCCTCGAGGGCGGTCATGTGGTAGAAGCCGTCGGTACGCCACATTCGGAAAATGGTGACGGGCATGTCCGCCTTGATAGTGGCTTCCACCACTGCGGGGAGCCGGTTATTGAATTGAACGCCAATGTGCGGGCCGAGCTCCGTCCCCACAGGCTCGCAGAGCTCGAAGGGTGCCGCCCCGGTATGCCAGATGCCTATGTGCCTCGCGTCATGCTCGAGCCAGTCCGACAGGTAGACCGGACCAATTCCCAGGTCCTCCGCAATGAGACTGCACAGGGCGCCGTCGACATCTCCCTCCATGGCGATCGCCTTCCCCTCGGAGACGTGCCGTGCGAGGGCCAGGTAGGGCCACTGCTTCATGACCGTGGGGAGGTCCGGCCAGTCCCGGAACGCGAGGGCCGAGGAGGCCTCGTTGGTGAGATACTCCTGCATGGCAAGGTAGTACCGCGCCTGTAGAGGCAGCGCGGATTCGTCGGCATCCCGGTAGGGCAAGCCCAGGGACTCGAAGGCCGAGACCTCGGCGGCGACGGCATCATCCTTCTGGTTCTCTACCCGGCCGAGAAACTCCTGGACGCTCTCGTGGTAGAGCTGGACTCCGAGCTCGTCATTGAGATCAATGGGGTCGGCGTGGAAGTCCACGAAGCCGGGAGCGTGATACCCGACCAGCGCCACTTTGCCGCGGCGCAGGTCCGTTGCCGCAACGACCAGGCGGACCGCCTCTTCCAGACGGCCGCGTACCGCCGAGTCGCCGGGATCGCCGTAGACGAACTCGAAGGGGCGGTTGAGATGGCGCAGCGTTGCCGCCATGACGTGGGTACCGACCAGGGAGTTCGCGCTGATCATGGAACCCTCCTCCTTCTCCGGCGTCGCCCAGAGAACGAGGGGGCGGTTCCACACCTGCGCGAGCACCGGCGCCAGGCGACCGTCACTGATGGTCGGTTGCGTCACCACGACGGTGTCGACGCCGGCAGCCTCACACTCCGCGAGAGCCGCCCGCACGCCGGCGTCGTCGGCAATGTTGTCGGAAGGGATGGTCACCCCGAAGGGCGCCTCCCCCGCGTACGCCCGAAGACGCTTCTTGATCTCGGCGCCCCAGTCGGGGTCGAAGCCGGGCCGCTTCCTGCCGAGGAGGAGCAGTCCGACTCGTCGAGTTGTCAGGTTGTCACTGTGCTCTCCGGTTGCCATGCATGTTCCCTTTGTTTCTTTCGGTAAGTAATTAATGTGTTCGGGTGCAGTGTAGTGCAGGTGGGTGCGACAGGTAAAGGGTCTCGGGCGCGGGCGCTACCGCGCCGCCGGCAGCGCCGTCACCGGCGCGACGCCGGTGGGAACCGTGTAGATGTAGTTCGGCTGGGCGTAGCGCACCTCGGGGCGCGCCGCCAGGTCACGGATCACCGCCACGTGGTCTGCACCCGGCGCCAGGCGCGCCCGCAGACGCCGCGGATCTTCACCAACAATCTCGGCAACACCTTCGACCGCCTCGGCAACTCCCCGGCGCGCAGGCGCAACTTCGTCGGGAGCCAGGCGCTCCTCCCACAGGGCGAGCACCACACTTCCTGCATCATAGTCGATGCCTACGTTCGCCGTTGATGCCGGCAGGAATGCTCCCTCGCGCTGCAGGATCGGCCGTCCCATGGGGCCCGATCCCGAGTTCCCGGTGCCTGCGGCGCCGTCACCGTCCGCCCCGCCTCCGTCCCCGCCGATCGGCGCCACTCCGTAGTCGTCCGTCGCGCGGATGAGGTACTCCAGCGCCGCCCGGGCGTTGATGATTCCGTGACCGTAGTACTTATCGTGACCCGGCTCGCCGGCGTCGTCGACTGTTGCCAGCAGAATGTCGTACACCTCATCCTGGGTCAGCTCCGGCGCATAGCTGTACAGCAGCGCCACCACCCCCGCAACGTGAGGAGTGGCCATTGAGGTGCCTTGTTGGCCGGTGTAGGCGTCAATGATGTCGCCCGCGCCGTCGCAGGGGTGCGGCGGGTCGGAGCCGAAGACGACGCAGTCGATGTCGCTGGTGCTCCATACAGGGTCACTGCCCGCGCCCCCGGGCGCTGCAAAGTCGAGTTCCGGACCAGTATTGGAGTACGGTGCCCTGTCACCGTCCGGACCAACCGCCGCAATCGCCAGGGTGTTGTCGTACCGTGCCGGAGCGAGCACGCCACCGGCGGTCGTATCCGTACCGCCCAGGGTATTGCCCGCCGCAGCGATTACCGTAGCGCCGGCATCCACAGCCGCCTGAACTGCCTCGTAGAGTTTGATGTCGCCATCTTCGACGACGCCGCCCAGGCTCAGATTGATCACCTTCGCAGGGGCTCCGGTGAGAGGTCGAGCTCCGGAGTGGTCGGAGACGTCGCCGCCGACTGCGTAGAGGATCGCTGCCGCAATGTCGTCGGTGGATCCCTGTACGCAGTCTGGAGAAGTGCAACCGGGAGGAGCCCCGAGGGCGCGGAGCGGCATGGCCTCTACCACCGCGGGCCGGTCGGAATCCCCAATTCCTGCTACCCCTATTTCGTTGCCCGTGATCGCCACCAGGGTTCCCGCCACATGCATTCCGTGGAAGGCGGTTGCGCTGTAGGGGCCGTCGTCGGTGGCGTCGTTGTCATCTTCGAAGAAGTCCCACTCCTCGACCCGTCGTCCGGGATCCAGATCCTCATGCTCCCGAATCCCCGTGTCGATCACGGCCACTCGCACCGTTTGCGGCGTCCGCGGGGGGCCGCCGGGGGTGCCCGCCTCGCGCATGATGGACCATGCGCCCGGTACATCGATCAGGTCGTAGTGCCATTGCAGGTCGTAGTACTCGTCGTCGGGGATGTACTTAGCCGGGGCGGTGTAGGGCTCGTAGCTCCGGTTCTGCACGAAGAGCGAGTCGTTGCAGCCGGCAAGGAGGCCGGCCGTCGCCACCAGCAGGGCCGCCGCCCCCACGTGGGCGGCGCAGCGATCAGTTCTCAAGAATCGTGATCTCCACGCGGCGGTTCCGGCGCATGCCCTCCTCGGTGGCGTTGTCGGCGATCGGCTCCCGGGCGCCCATTCCGCGATAGAGGAGGCGCGAATCATCGCGGACCTCGGTCTCCAGGAGGTACCGGCCGACAGCGCCGGCGCGTTCCTCCGAGAGTCGCTGCCGCCCTTCGGCGGTTCCGGCGAGGGCCGTGTGGCCGGTAATGAGGATGTCCCGCTCGGGATATTGGCGCAGGATGTCGCCGATCCGGTCGAGCTTCTCCTTTTCCGAATCACGCAGCAAGGCGGAGTCCGCGGGAAACTGTATGTCCTGCAGCGTGATGGTCACGCCCCGGTCGTCGGCGCGGACGTCGGTGTCGGGCACCTCCAGCTCTTCGAGATCCTTCTGGATCTGATCGGCTACCTTTTCACGCTCCAGGGGAGTCGACTCGACCACCTCCGCCTCGGCACTTCCCTCGAAGGTCATGCTCCGGCCGTCGGAGAACTGAAACATGAAGTAGTAGTCCTCCTCGTACGCGTGGGGTCGGCCGAAGTCGCGATCCCAGTACATGATCTGGTCGGAGGTGCCGGTAATGACAGTCGCGTAGAGGGGCGCGTCGGGGCGCGCTTCGGGCCGGTAGAAGACATTGTATTCGATGGAGAAGGCGGGGTACTCCGTATCCTCGTAGGTTCGCTCCCCCAGATACTCGTACGTGACCGGTATGGGAAACGTAACGATTCCGGCTTCTCCGAACTCCGGGAATAGGTCGTGAATCTCCTTGCCCTCGTGCACCCAGGTTTCGCCCACTCTTACGGGCGAATCCGGAAAAACCGGCACGTCAATGACCACGGGCACGATCTCCTCGGGGGAGATGTCGTAGCGGCCCCGGGCGTCGCGCCAGTAGTCGCTGGAGTAGTCCTCGCCGTACTCGTAGACACCGGTGGAGGTGGAGCGCTCGCTCGAATGCTGATAGAGGACGCTGTGGAAGCCGCGGCCCTCGGATACGTCCTTCACCGACACGGAGATCCGATTGAGAATGTCGGCGCTGTGCGAGTACGTCCCGTTTACGCTGACGATCTGGTCAACCTGAGAGAGTATGCGATACTGCTCCCCCGATCTATACCGAAACTGGAAGAGCTCACTCTCTCCGTCCTGGTCGGACTGCGTCCAGGCGAACCCGGCGACGGCGACCAGGAAGGCCGTGAGCATCGACATCTTGGATAACAGGGTTCGATTCATTGTGTTCAACCTACTGCAGAAACTAGTACACTCCAACTAGAACGCATCGGCGCTTTCTTGACAAAGGGTTAGCCGAGCGATAGCGTTCTATAATGTAAGCATTAATGTTGGAGCTTACTGGGGAAAAAAGCGTGGCCTTAGAGCAACAAATCACCGACGGCCTGGAGAATCTTCATAAGGCCTCCCCAAGACGGATCCGGAAACTCCTGTCTCCCGCTCAGGGTGCCATTGTCAGGCAGGTCGCCCGACGACGGGACGTCGTAGTCTACACCGGATCCGGGGATGCTCGGTATGAGCATCTTCTCCTACCCCCACTCGTGACCAACCGCAAGCCCGAGCCGAACGTTCAAGCCGTTATCATGACCGGAAGCGCGGAAACCGTGAGGAGCACCGCTTCCCGCGCGCAACGCGTCATGGGGAAACAGGGACCCCGCACCGGTCGAACCCGTGTTGTATCCCTGGGTGCAGGTGAAGCTCCGCGAAAGGAGGCGGAGCGTATTGCCGAAAGCCCGGACATTGTTATCGGTACAACTCAGCGAATCATCGACCATATTCGGCGGAACAATCTCGACCTGTCGCGCGTACGGATTTGCGTGGTGGATGAACCGGATGAAGACGAGGCGGGCCGCTTCAACGCCGACCTCGAATACATCTTTTCCAAGATTGCCGCAACGCCGCAATCGGTCGTGTTCGTCTCGGAGCCGAATGAGCAAGCCGCCGCAGTCATGGAACTGCTGCGACGTCCGGCTATTGTCGATCTCACGGAGCTCGGCGAGGAGTCGCGAAACGGGGAGACCAAGGAACATACCACATCACAGGAGGGTGCCCCCGTGTACGATCAAGACTACAAGCACCTGTTTTCGGACGACGACCTGAAGGACTGGATCAAGTCCGTTCTCTCGGAGATTCACGACGAGGAGGATCCCGATGAGATGGATGCGTACCGCAAGATTATCAAGAAGTACGTGCCGTTCTTTCGCCGCGGTTACTTCACAGCCTACCTGCTGAAGCAACTCAGAGAGAAGGAGGGAGGCGGCACCTCCTCGCGATCCCCCCGTCGGCGCGCCGCAGCCGGCGGCGGCGCGAGCGCTGGTGAAGCCAGGGAAGGCTACAAGACGATGTTCGTGGGCGTGGGAAAGAACCGCAAGGTCTTTCCCCGCGACATGATCCAGCTCTTCTCCAACGTGGACGGCATCACCGGATCGGACATCGGGCAGATCAAGATCCTCGACAACTACTCCTTCGTCGAGATTACCGACGACAAGGCGGAGAGCGCCATTGCGGAGTTGAACGGCAAAGAGTACCGCGGCCGCAAGCTCAACGTGAACTACGCCCGGAAGAAGGACTGACCCCTCGGAGGCGCCGCGCGCCTCCGAGCCGCGCGGTGTGGGTGCGCCGTCCGCGCCCGCGCCCTACCGGAACAGCAGACTCACCACGAGAATGAGCAGATAGAGGTTTGCCAGCAGCGCCGCGAGGATGCACGCCCCCGCGGAGAGCTCCATGATGCGAGCGCGACGCTGACTCGCCTCCGAGAGGAACTCCGGATCACCCGGCAGGGCCACACGCTCGGCCATGGGATCCTGGGGCGGCGCGGGTAGCTGCGTCGCCTCGGCAGGCTTCCGGTCGTGCACCGTACCGAATACGATCGCCCGGTCGCCCGGCTCGGTTGCAACGGATGGCCGGCGCCACAGCAGAGTCGTATCGGACTCCAGCTCCGACGCCGGATACTCCCGCCGGACGTACGGCTCGCCGTCGGGAAGGATCGTTTCGGTGAAGCCGGGCGGCCCGTACCGCAAGGGGAGACGCAAGAGATCCCGCTCGGCGCGCAAGGTGCGCCCGATCCGCCACAATCGCCGATACAGGAAGAAGAGGATCACTCCGGGCGGTGCCAGGATTGAGAGGGGCAGAAGCCCGAGCGCCGCCGAGAGGAGCCCGGCTATGCGCGTGAGCGGCGAGCCAATGTAGAAGTAGGCCAGAATGAAGAGGGAGAGGCTGCCCGCCGCAAGGGCGATAGGCGTGACGCTGTTCCAGTACTCGTTCTGCTGGCGGCCGTCCCGAATGGAACGAAACACCAGCGTCTCGTCCGGCCCGTCATACATGATGACGAAGGGCTTCGATCCATCGGCACCCTTGAAGACGGCGCGCCCACGCTCACCGAAGAGGCTTCCCGCTACGAACATGCGCGTCCCCTCCGGCAATGAACCGACCTTCTTCCAGGTGGTTGCCATCGGTACCTCTCCCTGATCGGCGTGGAGGGACAGGCGTTCCCGCCCGGCCGCAGCGTTAACGGGGCCTCCGGGCACCATGTAGACGGGGGCATCCGTAAGCTCAACGGCAATGCTCGCACGACCATCCGTGAGCCAGGCAATGCCGTCTCCCTGAATGGATTCGAGACCGCCGAAGAAGCGGTACCACCCGATGAAACGCTCCCGGCGCGCGCGGCTTCCAACGAGGACCTCCGGGTATCCCGCCGTTGCATACGTCGATGCCGTCGTAATGCGCCGCCTGAAGACGCGCCAGCGGTGCCGCGCCAGAAAAGCGCCGATGCCGGGGATCAACAGGAAGAAGAGAAAGGCAACCAGGAATACCAGGACGAAGTGCATATCCTGATCAATTCTACCGCATGCGCCGCCGTGGTGGACAGAGAGACATTGCAGCGGCATCGGCGCGTTCATACAGGGGCGCGTCGCCGCCGGCGCCGGCGGACCATCGGATCCGACACTTGTTGAAAGAGCCCAGATAGGATACGATTTTCGGACCATGGTAGAACGTATCGTTGTCGGAGCATTGCACACGAATGCCTATGTGGTTTCCACCGGTCGCAAAGAGTGCATCCTGATCGACCCCGGCGACGAGGCGCAGACCATCTACCGGCGCTTGACCGCCCTCAACATGGTGCCCCAGGCGGTGCTGCTGACCCACGGTCACCTGGACCACACCGCGGCAGCCCTGGGCATTCGCGAGTACTACGACCACGACATACAGATAGGGATTCACCGGAAGGACGCCCCTCTCCTGTCCGCCGACTCCTTCGAGCGGCACAAAGAGATGTTCGAGACCATTGGCCCGGAGGGCCTCGAGTTGTTCGAGCGGCTCTACGTCGCTCTGCCGCCCCCGGACTTCTACCTGGAAGAGGGCTCCAAGGTAATGGAAACCGACCTGACGGTGATTCATACCCCGGGCCACACCCCGGGAAGCATCTCCCTCTACAGCGAGCAGGATGAAGCGCTCTTCTCGGGCGATACGCTCCTCTTCAAGTCCGTCGGGCCGACCGAGAGCAAAGACAGCGACCACGACGCTCTGATTGAAAGCATTACCAAGAAGCTCTTCGAGCTGCCCGACAGCACCCGCCTCTACCCGGGCCACGGTCCCTACTCCACCCTGGAGCGAGAGAAGCGCAACAACATTGCGCTTCGGGAAGAGGGCGTTATTTGACTCCTACACGAGCAGGCTGAAGAGGAGCCCCCCGTCGCCGGCGGAAACCGGAGCGTAGCCGGAGGGTTTGGTGTGTACGGCTTTGTCGTGCAGCTGTTCGGCCAGTGCCATGATCTCTTGTTCCATGGGGCGGGATTCCGTTGGGCGGGTGAAGCGCGGATCCTGCGAGAGCCGGTCCAGGAGATTGTCGATCATCTTCACCTTATCCAGGCTGAGGCCGGGCTGATTCCGGGATGGGATGCCGCGAACGTGCTTGAAACGAACGTACCCGAGGCTCGGATTCACCGGCACCCGCACACCCCCGAGGGCGTTGCGCTGCCGGAGAACCGCGTTCAGAGAAAGCGGGCGGGCGAATTGAATGCTCGTAGATGAAACGCTTGCACTCATTCCTTCGATCCCTCCGTCTTGATTATCGGAGAGACCGGAAGGAGTATTAGCGGTTCTTGCGCTCCAGCTCCGTCTGGTACTCGACACAGTACAGAGCGTATGGAATGGCCTCAAGCCGCTCCTTGGGAATCGGTTTCCCGGTCTTGAGGCAGTAGCCGTAGCGTCCGCCGTCGATCCGCGCCAGGGCCGACTCGATAAGGCGCAGTCGCTTCATCTCCTGCGCGCCGAGCGCATCCAGCGTCTTCTTGTCGATGTCGCTGCTGGCGATATCGACCAGGTCCTTGGAATTGTCTGATTCGACCAGCTCTCGAAAGTCGGAGTCCTCCGCCATGAGGTTCTGCAGTATGTCTTCCTTCATGGTAAGCAGCTTCTTACGCATGCGTTCCACGAATCTCTTGTCCATGAACGACTCCTTGACGCAACCGACCCCCGACAGAATCCACGTCGCGTTCAGATTCGGTCCGGCTAAGTGGCCATGAAATATGGGTAAAAGCACTTCAAAAGTCAATACGCTCACGCGGAAAAAGCAGTGCGGACGCCGCCTGCAACGCCCGGAGCGTGTCCCCGGGAGGTGACACGCTCATCCCCTGCGCCGCCGCCATTGCGCTTGACACAGCGGGGACGGTGAACCTATTGTTATCACGCTCACCACGGGGGGCGGCCGGTATGGGCGCTTCACCTGAAGGTGGGCCGACAATCCCTGCAATCAGGAGGACGCGTGGCAAAAGAAGATGCAATTGAAGTAGAGGGTATTGTGAAGGAATCCCTTCCCAATACCATGTTTCGGGTCGAGCTCAAGAACGGCCACGTTATTCTTGCCCACCTCTCCGGTAAGATGCGGAAGTACTACATCCGCATTGTCCCGGGCGACAAGGTAAAGGTCGCCCTCTCCCCCTACGACCTCACACGCGGTCGAATAATCTACCGAGAACGCTGACGAACCATAACCCACACCGCTCCGGTTCCGCCGTCTCGTCGCTCCGGTGTTCCCATTGCGCCGGTAAGGGGATGATCCTGGAGCAATCGGTGTATTGCCCGCCGCAGCACCGCCCCTTGTGGTGAGTGGAGTCCTTTTCCGTAAATCACGAGAACCTTGCGAAATCCGCGTCGCGCCGCCTCCCGGATGAAGCTGTCGGTGCGGCGCTCCGCTTCAGGGCGGGTAAGGCCGTGGAGGTCGAGGGTGTCCTCGATGGGAAGACGTTTGGGCGCGGGATGAGGGGGGCCACCGTGAGCATCGACCTCGGGTCTATTGCCTGAGTCCCCTGCCGTTTCCTCTTTGTCGACGTCGGCCGGGGGAGGATGCTGCTCCAGAAACGACTCGAGGGCTTTGCGGGTCACATTATGGTGATTGGGCCGCTTCCGGTGTTCTTGGTCCCACTGTCTCAAGATTTCGCCGAAGTCGTACGGGGTCATGACCGTCCCTCCGGCAGCGTCCGGGCAATGACGTCCGAATCGCGCGTCCATCCTTCGACGCCGTAGCCGGTGCGTATCAACACGTAGCTCCGATACCGCGCCACCGGCATGACGGCGGTACCCGCAGGCAGGGATAACCACGGTTGAGCTTGATCGTCAGGTATCTTGGTAATCGGTGCCTGGGTAACGGAGACGACGGCGACGTTGCGGCCACGGGTGTAGAGACTGTACGCGAAAGCGCCGCCGATGAGCACCATGATCCCCAGAGTCAGGGACAGTACAATGGCCATGACGCCGCGGCGAGTTCGCCACAGCAGGACGGTAAAGACCGCGGCGACGTACACCAGGGCGATCAGGATCACCGCGAAGTAGTCGGGATGGGGAAAGCGCATCGGCTCCACCTGGCGCTCGAGTCCCGCCCGCTGCTCCACTGTCTGCAGCACCTCCCATCCCCGGTGGAAGTGAGGGGCAAGGCGCACGCTCTCCCGGAGGTGGAATACCGCCTCACCGGTCCGCCCCGCCCGGGCATCGGCAAGGGCGAGGTTGTAGTGAATGCCGGCGTTTTCGGGTCGCTCCTCCATGGCCTCCATGAAACGACTTCTCGCCGCGGGGTAGTCCCCGTCCTCGAAGGCCGCCGCTCCCGCCTCCAGCATGTCCACCGGCACCGGCAGGGTCGCGGCGACGAGGAAGAGCACGCTCCCTCCCAGGAGGGCGGCGAGTCGCGGCACGCGCCGGCGCAGGATCGCGAGAACCGGGATTGCCAGTACCGGTGGCAAGGCGATCAGGTAGAACCAGGGTCGCCTGTAGAGATCAGACGACTGCAAGCTCTGAATCTCCTCCACCGTCAAGAGTTCCAGGGGCGCCGCCTCCGTACCGTCTTCGCCGGTGTCGCCGGCGACGGCCAGACTGTTCAGGAGAAAGGTTTCCCCGGAAGCCTGTCGAACCTCGCCGCTTCCCGGTTCGAGGTACGGGAAGGCCGCCACGGAGAGCTCCCGCGCCCCGCTTTCCCGGGGGGTTACGCGGTACCGAGCGGTCCTGCTACCACGATACCCGTCCTCAGACGGCGTGACGTCGGTGGAAGTGCCTGTTTCCGTGATTACGAGGCCCTCCCCTGCCACTTCGGGAAACTGCAGGAAGAGCAGGTTCCCGGTCCCTTCCACCCGCACGGTCAGCGTTGCCGACTCTCCCACCGGCAACTCCCTGGGGTCGAGGTGGGCGCTCATGTGGAACGTACCGACGGCTCCGGTCTCTGAGACCGACTCCGGGAGGGGTGAGACCGAGAGCTCCGTAGAGTCGACCGATCGTTGCAGCCCCTGCGCGGCGACGACGCCGTCGGGGATCTCTACGTCTCCGCTCAGAGTCGGTGTGAAGAGGTACGTCGCGGCGGGGTATTGGTACAGGGTCTTTCCACCTACCGTCCTGGTTTCCACGGAGCCGAGACCGCGGACCTCCTCCAGGAGGGCATCTGAAGGCGCCCCGACCTCTACGTTCTCCGGGAGGACGAACTCGGTTATGCCGGAAACCTCCAGATAGAGGGAGACGGTCTGACCGACGTAGACCGTCTCTCCGGGGGTCGTCCAGGAGGCATCGAAGGGCACCTCGCCGCCGGCGCTTCGGGGTATCTCCAGGAGGTGCGGATCGGTTCGGAAAGTGCCCCATGGGGCATCCAGCCGTACCGCCGGGATGACCGCACGTCCCGCCGACCGGAGCACAAGCGGCATCTCGATCTCCACGACACTGCGATTGCCGGCACCGACTTCCCGTCGGACGCGCCGGACCTCCTCTTCCGGGTCGAAGTCGACCCGCGGTGGAAGCGTCGGTAACGTGATCTCGACCTCGTCGCGGATCTCCTCCGCCTCCACGTCCGACGGCACCGAGACGCTCATGACCAAGCGTGCCGTCTCACCGGGAACCAGATCATCCGCCTCAATGGTGGAACGGATGAGCCGCTCGGAATCCTCATCCGCCTGGGCGGCGGCGGGTGGTGCGGAAACCAGCAGCACCGGCAGGAGCAACAGGGCGGCAAGAATCGTCACGCACCGCGGAGCCGGTTGCGCCAAGAGGAGCTTCCCGCGCCGGCGGCCCGGAGCCGGCGGAGGCCACCGATCCGGCGGCATCAGGGGGGCCCCGACTACCAGTCGGGTCCGGTGGACGGTTGCTGTGTCTGGTCCGGAGCAATCCACTGCACCTCCTCCTTTCGACGAACGTATTCGAGAATTCTCACCGCGTCGCTCGATAGCTCCGTGCGCTCGCCCTGCTCCTCCTCGGCGGGTTCACGGTCCCCTACTCCCTCGCCGGCCTCGATCTTGCGGAGGGCGAGCTCCAGATTGCGCTTCGCCGGGACGCTCCCGCTGTTGATGATGAGGGCCTCCCGAAAGTGGCTGTATGCCTGATGGTACCGGCCGAGCTCGTAGGCCATAACACCCCTGTTGAAGGCCACTGCAAAGGCGAGATCACCCTCCTCCGCCTGCTCCGCGGAGTCCCACATTTCCACGGCCGCATCAAACTCGCCCAGGGAGTGGTACACGTTCCCGAGATTGTACGCGATCCACGGATCGTACGTTGAGCTCTCCCAGTGGTCCAGGTAGTGAAGGGTCGCCGCCTGGTAGTTCCCCTGGTCGAAGGCGTGGTTCCCCCGCAGCACCGCAAGGTGAGCCGACGAGATGTCGCAACCGCCAAGGAGCACCCCTCCTGCCAGGATGATCGCCGCCACGACCGGAATGGGGAGCGCCGCAGGCCCCCGGCGCCTCAGAGTACTTCTCGCCATCTCACCACCCGCACGGCAATGTGAAGTGCAAGGAACGCCAGTGCAACCAGGAGGAACCCCTGATAGCGTTCCACCGCAACGAGACGGAACCCTTCGGACTCGCGCCGCGCGCGGTACTCGGAAAGGCCCCGGATCAGGCCGGAGAAGACGTCGGCCTCGGTCATGGAGTAACTGCCGCCCTTCGTTTCCCGGGACACCTCCCGGAGGAGGTCGGGCCGCGCCGCGGTTATCACCGGCTCGCCCCGCCTGTCGGTAAGCAGGTCGCCCGACGCCAGGGTGACCGTTGTTCCGTCCGCTGTTCCGGCAACAACGGTGAAGATCGGAATGCCCTCGTCTCGGGCGTCCTCGGCGACAACGAGGGGGGATCCGCTCAGGGTTTCGCCGTCGGTTATCAACACAATGGCGCGGTTCCGGCCACTTCCGTCGGGGAAGGATTCGAGAGCCTGGCGGAGACCCGCCTCGACGTCGGTTCCACCCGCGGAGGTGAGACCAGGTCCCACACTGCGAATGAACGACTCGATGGCGGCACGGTCCTCGGTCATGGGCACCAGGGCGAAGGCACTACCCTTGAAGACGACGACGGCGAACCGCGCATCCGGAAGGTCCTGGACCATGCTTCTGAGCAGCTCCTTGGACCGCTCGATCCGGGAAGGCCGGACATCCGCGGCAAGCATGCTTCGGGATACATCCACAGCCACAACGACATCCAATCCGCGACGATCTTCCTCAACGGAGCGCCGGCCCCAGGTGATACCCGCCGACGCGAGAACCGCAAAGACGACAAAGATGACCAGGAAGAGCGAGGAAAAGAACCACTTCACCAGGAGCACGTTGTGAACGTCCCGGCGACGAGGGCCGTAGATCCTCCGCAGGTCGCGCTCAGCCAGCCGGTACTCCCGGAGCTGGGTGTAGATCAGCGGTACAAGAACCACCAGGATGATCAGCGCCTCGGGATGCTGTACCATCACAATACCTCCCGGAGCAGCCACTTGCGAATCAGGACGTCCAGTCCGATCGCCGCGAGGCCGAAGAAGATGACCGGCCGATGGTGCGGAGTCGTCTTCACATCGATTCTGACGCGTTTCTCGACCGTCTCAATGGAGTCAATTGCCTCGAAGACGCCGGCCAGGGTCCCGCTGGTACCGGCGTAGAAGTATGCGCCTCCGGAGCTCTCGGCGATCCGGCGGAGGAGCTCCTCGTCAAATCCTCCCTGGAAGGTGCCGCGAAAGGTCTGCCCGGTATCCGGATCGGTGAACTCCAGGCGGGTCTCGTCGGTGTTACCAATACCGATTGCGTAGATGCGAATGCCAAGCTGATCGGCCACGGTTGCGGCGGTCTCCGGAAAGATCTCGCCGGCGTTGTTCTCTCCGTCGGTAAGGAGGATGACGACCTTCTCGGAGGCCGAGCTGGAGGAGAGGTGCAGGCTCGCCAGGGCCAGCCCCATGCCGATCGCGGTGCCGTCCCCGAGAGACATGATCTGCAGCCCCTCCAGCGCCCGGAGAACCTCCTCGTAGTACGTCGTGGGTGGCACCCGCAGCGTCGCCTCCCGACCGAAGCTGACAAGCCCGATCGGGTCGTTCTCCCGACGCTCGACGAACCGCCGAATGACCTCCCGGGCAGTCTCGAATCGGTTTTCCGGTACAAAGTCCCGGGCCGCCATGCTCGGAGACTCGTCCAGCACGATCATGATGTCCACGCCCCGGGTCAGGAACACACGCTGACGCTCCACCGTTGCGGGCCGCGCCGTCGCAACAATCAGCGCGGATACCCCAACCCAGAACGACAGGATCCCGATTCCACGAAGGAGTCGTACGCCCCGATACCGCGGCGTGAAGCCTGTGCCGCCCCAGACGTGGAAGGGAAAGGCGACGTTGCCGCCGCGGTTGCGTCGAAAGTGCCGGAAGAAGATCCCGACCGGAACCAGCACGAGAAGGGCAAGGAAGAGGGGTTCACGAAACACCCACATGCTCTTCCCTCCTTCTTCGCTGCCGGTGCTCCACATTCTCGACCACCCGTCGTACCGCCTCCAGGTGCTGTCTGCGCTTCTTGACCGTCGATCGGCCTCGGGCGAACTTCACCAGGTCGCCATGCTTGAACAGGTCGATGAGAACATCCCGGTCCGCACGCTCTTCAATGATCCGATCCAGGAAGCCCCGGAGCTCGGCGGTCGTGGCGGACATGCAGTCGGTGCTGAGCTTCTGCGAGATATAGCGGCGCAGATCCTCCTGCAGGGTGATGTAGAAGTCGCGTCCCCTCATGGATTCCATCTCCGCCGAGAGCTGTCGAAGGGCCTTACGCAATCGACGGGAGGGTTGATTCGCTCGATACTGCGCCACGATTTGCCTGATCCGGTTTCTGCCGAAGCGCACGAAGACCAGCCAGAGAAGCGGCACCATTACCAGTGCCGTAAGAACCCCGGCAATGAGCAGGTTCGTTGAGGGAAGCACCGCCTGGTCACGCAACGGCGACAACTCCGGGCTCTCCCCGAGTATGCTCTCCACGAAGATGTCGAACCCCTGGATCGTAATGTCCCCAATGCGTATCGGCGGAAGGGCAAGGGTCCCCTGGCGAAACGCCGTGAACTCGACGCGCACCTCCGCGTCCTGACCTTCCTGAGCCGCGGTGATCGAGTGGATGCGTCCCCAGAGCACGCTGGGCACGGGGGCCGTTGCCGGAAGGGTGACCCCCGGGTCCAGACGCAGCCGAAGGCGCAACTCCACCACGTCTCCCACGTAGAACACCTGAGGCAGGAAGGTGGCGTCCCGCACGGAGTAGGCGTCCTGGGCGCGCCCCTGCGGTGTCGCCCCCGCGACCATTACGAGACACACGAGGGCGACGACGAATCGACGGCGGAAGCGCCAGGTCATCGGCGTCGCCTCTGGAAGAACTGCAGAAGTGTTGCGGCGGGATCGTCGTCGGTTCCGACTTCCAGGGTGGAGACGTTCCGGCGCCGACACTCCCGGCGCCACTGCCGGCGCTGTTCCGCCCAGTAGTCGTGATACTGCTTGCGAAAGCGGCGTGAACGGCCCGGAGCGAGGATGGTCCTGCCGGTCTCCGGGTCTTCCAGCCGGAAGAGCCCGGTTTCCGGGAAGAGCTCATCCACCGGATCGACAATGCGGACCGCGATCACATCGTGACGCCGAGAGAGCAGGGAGAGCTCCTTCAAGTACCCGGTCGTCTTGAAGTCGGAGAGAATGACACAGATGCCGCGCCGCTTCAAAGCCTCGCCGGCGGTGCGAAGCGCCAGGGCCAGGTCCGATCCGCGACCCTTCGGCTCGAAGCGCACCATGTCCTGAATCAGCCGAAGCGCGTGCTTCCGCCCCTTCACCGGGGGAACCCAGTGCTCGATTCCGTCGGTATAGAAAAGCGCGCCCATCTTGTCGTTGTTCTGTGCCGCTGCGAGTGAGAGGAGCGCGAACAGCAGGCGCTGAACCCCCAGGCGCGTCTCCTCGGCGGTGCCTCCGCGCATGGATGCGGACATGTCTGCAAGCAGAAAGAGGGTGAGCTCGCGTTCCTCCCGAAACACCTTCGTGAAGGGCGTGCCCAGTCGCGAGCTGACATTCCAGTCTATCAATCTGGCATCATCGCCCTCGACGTATTCACGGACCTCGTCAAACTCGATCCCCTGTCCTTTGAAGACCGAACGGTAGTTCCCCGCCAGAAGGCTCTCGACGAGCTTGTGCGATATGAGCTGGAGTCTGCGAGCGGTCTGGTAGACGCGATTCTGGTCCATGTCGGCTCTATGGAACCGGCACCGCCGACAGGAGGAATCCCACCACATCGTCGGCGGTGAGCTCGTCGGATTCAGCCTCGTATGAGAGGATTATTCGATGCCGAAGCACCATTGGTGCGATGGCCTTCACATCTTCCGGAACGACGTAGTGTCGCCCCTCGATGAGGGCTCTCACCTTTGCACTGCGGTAGAGATAGATCGTGGCCCTGGGGGACGCCCCGAACTCGATGTACCGGGAGTAGGTGTGGACGTTGCGGTTGCGCTCCCGGGACGCCGTTACCAGTGAGACAATGTACTCCTCAATGCGCTCGTCCACGACAACCTTTGCCGCCGTCTCCCGGAGCCGGCGGATGTGGGGGCGAAACAGCACCGGAGTGAGGGGTATCTCCTGAGGAATGCCGATCCTCCGCAGGATTGCGAGCTCTTCATCCCGGTTCGGATACTCGACGTGAAGCTTCATCAGAAAGCGGTCGAGTTGCGCCTCCGGTAGAGGGTAGGTTCCCTCGTGCTCGATCGGGTTTTGCGTAGCCAGAACGAAGAAGGGCTCGGCGAGAGGATAGGTGGAGTCCCCAATGGTTACCTGACGCTCCTCCATCGCCTCCAAAAGGGCGCTCTGCACCTTTGCAGGGGCGCGGTTGATCTCATCTGCCAGGACAATGTTGGAGAAGATGGGTCCCTTCCGCGGGACGAACTCTCCGGTCTGCTGGCGAAATACCATGGTTCCTACGAGATCGGCCGGAAGGAGATCCGGAGTGAACTGGATGCGCTTGAAGGTCGCGTCGATGACCGCCGAGACCGCTTTTATTGCAAGAGTCTTGGCGAGGCCTGGAACCCCCTCCAGGAGCACGTGCCCCCCCGCCAGAATGCCGGTAATCAGGCCCTCGACCATGTCTTCCTGACCGACGACGTGCTTGGATATTTCCTTGCGCACCCGCGTGATCATCTGGGATGCGCGCTTTACTTCGAGTTCGAAGTCCTGGTTTTCTGCTTGGTTCATGTGCGGTAGTCTGCGTTCTTTCTTATGTAATCGTGGGTCAGATCGGTTCCCAAAACCGTAGCCTCCTCGCAGCCGGCGCGCAGGTCCACGGCAATCTCGACGACGCGCTCATGCTGCGGGAAACCTTCCACCCCGGGATCCATTCCGGTATCCGCGAGATACTCGCACAATCTCGCTTCTTTGTCACGGTCGAGATGAAAGACGCCGTCCCTGAAGATGGTTTCCGCCCCAAGGCTTACCGTCATGCGCCCGGCGTCGATGACAATGCTGTTGTTCCCCGCCGCATCGCCGAGGGCTGCGATGATGCGCCCGACGTTGGGGTCATTGCCGTACACGGCGGTCTTCACGAGGGGGGAGTTGCACACGGCCTTTCCGAGGAGCAGCGCATCGGCACGCCGTGCGGCGCCGTACACGCGGACCCGCAGCACATGACCCACCCCTTCCCCGTTCCGGACAATGTCGTCGGCTAAGCCGGCGCAGACCTGCCGCAGGGCCTCCCGGAAGCGCTCACGCGGAACCGCCGTCTTCCGACGCGAGCTCCACGCCAGAACGGTATCGCTTGTGCTTTGATCACCGTCGATCGAAATGGTGTTGAACGTCTCCGCCACCACCGCGGCAAGATCCTCCCGGAGGGCGTTCCGCTCCACGTCCAGGTCGGTAGTAATGAAGGCGAGCATGGTCGCCAGATTGGGCTCCACCATGCCCGCGCCCTTCGCCACACCGACGATGCGCCCCTCCCCGAGGTCGACGGACTGAACCTTCGGGAAGGAGTCCGTCGTCATGATGGCCTCGGCGACCTCCGGCGGATCAGCGCTCCCAAGAGCGTCGACGAGGTCGGGTATGGCCGCGCGCATCCGATCCACGGGCAGAGCCCAGCCGATCACCCCGGTGGACATGGAGAGAAAGGGCGCGCCCTCCGAACCGTTCCCCCCCACCAGGCGACCTGCATCCGCCGCCAGGAGCTCGGCGTCTTCAAGACCGGTCGGGGAACAGACGTTGGAAATCCTGTTGTTCACCAGTACGCCCTGGAGGGTCGGCTCCGCCAGATGGCGCCGCCCCAGGACCACCGGCGCACCGGGGAAGGCGTTCCGGGTGAAGACCGCGGCAAAGGCGTCGGTGGGCTCTTCCGCGGCAATGAGGGCGAGGTTCATTCGATACGGTGCGTCGCCGGGACGCTCGTCCGCGGTGAAGGTGATGTGCGTCGTGGCGGCCGAAAAGCCGTCGGGGAAGGGCCCGCGTCTTGCCAGAGCCTCTCGGTACGCCGTCTCGCTGTCGTGATTCGCCATATCCCAAGGTGTAACGGGTTCCTCGCCTCCGTGGCAAGGTCTGCGGGTTTCCGGCTACACTCCGGGAATCATGCCTGAGCAACGTGTCGAACGCATTCTGACCGCCGGACGGCGCCTCGCCGACGCCGTGGACCGCCTCAGCTTCGGCCCGCCGGTAACCCACATCTACAATCCCCTTGACTACGCATGGTCTCCGTTCCGTGCGTACGTTGAGCGGTACGCCGCCACCGCGAAGCGAGTTCTCTTCCTGGGGATGAACCCCGGACCCTGGGGTATGGCGCAAACCGGTATACCCTTCGGCGAGGTCACCATGGTTCGCGACTGGATGGGCATTCACGAGGCCGTGGACTCGCCCGCCGGCGCGCACCCTCGGCGCCCCGTCGACGGCTTCGACTGCCCCCGCAGCGAGGTGAGCGGCCGCCGTTTGTGGGAACTCATGCACCACCGCTTCGGATCGGCGGAAGCGTTCTTTCGGGAGCATTTCGTCGCGAACTACTGCCCGCTGGTGTTCATGGAAGAGAGCGGACGCAACCGTACCCCCGACAAGCTGCCCCGGCGGGAACGAGACCCCCTGTTCGTTCTCTGCGACGACCACCTCGAAGAGACCATCCGGCTCCTGGAGCCGGAAGTGCTGATCGGCGTCGGCAGATTCGCGGAGGCGCGCCTTCGGCACGTCGTGCCCGCCCGCGGGACTCCGCGGATCCTGTCGATCCTCCATCCCAGCCCGGCGAGCCCCCTCGCCAACCGCGACTGGGCAGGCACGGTGACGAAGGCACTCCAGGAGGCGGGGGTCTGGTAGACAGCGACGGCGAAGAACGGTGGCGGAGAACGACGGCGGAGACGGTGGTGGTCTCGCCGGGCCGGCGGATCCGCCGGAATCTCTCCATGCCATCGGTCCCCCACACACCTCCGGTCACGGCGCATGCAAGACCGCGTACAGTGCAAAGTGGTCCGACACACCACGCCGGGCGTACGACTCATAGCGAGCCGGCGCACCGTCCTCGCCCGCCCAATCGGTGACCAGGTGCGCGGATCCGTAGACCAGTGCCTCCCGCCGTTCTCGTGTCCGACCTCGGCCGGCGCGCCTGCCGAGGATCGGGACACCACCGCCGGGGCTTGGCTCACCGTCGAGGCTTGGCTCACCGCCGGGGCTTTCACCGTCGGCGCCTGTCTCACCGTCGGCGCCCGGCACCTCCGCATGCCGGCCGAATCCGTCCGGGAAGAAGCCCGTCGAGAAGAGCAGGTGATCGATCCGCGTGGCCCGGCCACGAAAGACGTAGCTTCCACCCTCGATCTCGCTCCAGGGGGAATAGAGAATCGGCGGATCCTCGGCGGCGATGTCCCGTTTCGACGCGGCCGCCCCGAGGCGCACCACCCGCAACGCGGCGTCGCCTCCGGGCCCCAGGATCGTCGAGTCCTCGGAGATCTCTTCGTTCAGGTCGCCTGCCACAATGACGCGAGCGGCGGGATCTGCTTTCAGGATGGACTCTGTCGCCCGCGCAGCGGCCCGAGCCGCGAGACGCCGAAGATGTGCCGTCGCCTCTCGTCCCTCCCGGGCCGACTTCCAGTGCGCCGCAATCACCCGGACCACGCCCCCGGGCGTATGAACGGCAACCTCCAGCATGCCGCGGAGCGACCCCACCGCCGGGTCGTCCGGCCCCGGCCACACATCCAGGCCGTGCACCACCGCCGCATTCAAAGGGAATCGCGACGCAATGCACACCGACATGGCGGACTCGCCGGGAGCACAGACACGGTGAGGATACATCCCCCTGCCGACACGCTCGCACAGATCGGCCAGGACGTCGGGGCCCTCGATTTCCTGCAGGGAAAGGATATCCGGAGCACCGGCGGGCGTGAAGGCGCGCAGGTGCGTGGCCAGGATCTCCAGACGCTCCCCGTACGCGGCGTCGTTCCAATCGGAGGTGTAGGGATTGAACTCGGAAAACTCGCCGCCGTCGTACTCCCCGTCGAAGAGCGTCTGGACGTTGAAAGTGGCAACGGTAACGGTGCGCCCTTGCGTGCGCCGTACCTCCGTCAGGACGCGACGACCCGTGGAGAGGACGAGCCCCACCGCCAGGAGTACAAGTACCGCCGGCCGAACAAATCGTGACATGACACGCCTCCCAAAGATGGAAGTGGCGACGGCTCATGCCGTCGCCACGTATCACGTCGCTTTCCGCCCTGCTGATTCAGCGGTCATGCCTCAC
>CAZUVX010000013.1:56639-61413 GCA_964623865.1 uncultured Spirochaetaceae bacterium
GCTTCACGGGGACCCCCGGCCGACCGCCTTGTGCGCACACGCCGGGGAATCAGTCGATGTCGGTGCCCTTCTCAACGGTCCGTGATAAGAGGCCGTACTCCTTTGCCTCCTCTGCGGTCATCCAGAAGTCGCGGTCGGTATCCTTCTCTACCTTCTCCAGGTCCTGACCGGTCTCATCCGCAATGAGCTTGTTGATACGCCCACGCATCCGCTCGATCTCCCTGGCGTGGATCTCGATGTCCGTGGCCACGCCGCGCATGCCGCTGAGGGGCTGGTGAATGAGGTAGTGGGAGTTCGGCAGCCCGATCCGCCGCTCCTTCGGTGACGCCAGAAGTATCAGCGCTCCCGCGCTGGCAACGAGACCCATGCCGATGGTGTACACCTCCGGCTTGATGAAGCGCATCATGTCGAAGATCGCGAAGCCGGCATCCGCGTCTCCTCCGGGCGAGTCAATGAAGACCTTCACCGGATCGTCACCTTCCGCCTCCAGGAGTAGCAACTGCCGGACGACGCGCTCGGCCAGCTGCTTGTTGATCTCCCCGGAGAGCAGGATGGTCCGGGTCTTGAGCATCCGTGTCATCAACTGGTCGGCAGCCTGGGCGTTCTCGTTCGGCTGGTTCTCGTCGGGCTCCTCGTTGGCCGGATATCGATCGTTGATCATGTTGATTTGGCTCCCTTGATTGCGAGTATCGTGTATGGTCATGAATATACTAGCGCCTCAGCGGGGGTGTAAAAGGAGCCTATGACGAAAGCAGGCTTTTGTGCCATTGTCGGGCGCCCGTCATCCGGCAAGTCGACCCTTCTCAACACCATCTGCGGTCACCGTGTATCCATCGTCTCCCCGATCCCCCAGACCACACGAAACAAGGTACGCGGGATCCACACGGTGGAGAGCGGCCAAGGGCGGAGTCAGATCGTCTTCGTCGACACTCCCGGCTTTCACGAGTCGGAGAAGAAGCTCAACCGCTATCTCCGGGAGGTCGTAACCTCCGCTCTGGAGGAGATCGACGCCGTCCTCTACGTCGCCGACGTCTCCCGACCCATCGGGCCGGAGGAGGAGGCGCTGGCCCGCCTTCTGGCGCAGGTGCAACAGCCGGTCCTTGCAGCTCTGAACAAGGTCGATGTTACCGGGAACCGCAGCGGCGACTACGAGCCCTTCCTGGCGGAGTATCTCCCCGACAGCGCTCTGTTTCCCCTCTCGGCGACGGAGAACGTAGGCATCGACCCACTAGTGGAGGCTCTTGCCGAGGTGATGCCGGAGAGTCAACTCCTCTATCCGCCGGAGTACTATACCGATCAGGATCCGGAGTTCCGAATCTCCGAGATCATCCGGGAGCAGGCGATCGCCCACACCCGGGAAGAGGTGCCCCACGCCATCTATGCGGAGGTCGCGGACATGGAGGTCCGGCCCCCGCCACCGAGCGGCGAGGATCCTCGCCCTACGTTGTGGATTCGCGCCTTCATTGCGGTGGAGCGGGAGACACAGAAGGGTATTGTTGTCGGGCGCGGGGGGGCGCAGATTCGGGACATCCGAAAGACCGCGCAGGCGCACATCGCCGAGCTCTTCGACTACCGGATCCACTTGGATCTGCGGGTCAAGGTCCACCCCAAGTGGCGGCGCGCCGATGCGGTCCTCACACGGCTGGTGCATTGACCATGGACGTCCCGACCGGGAGACTACCTCGAAAGGAGACGACAACGTGGATTACAAGATTGCTGCATCAATCCTCAACGCAGACTTTCTCCATCTCAAGAACGAGATCGACACGCTTATTGATCACGTAGACGAGCTGCACTTCGACGTCATGGACGGCGTCTTCGTGGAGAACATCTCCTTCGGGGCACCGGTGATCGGCGGGCTCCGTGGCGCCTACCCGAAGGCGTTCACGGAGGCGCACCTCATGATTGCCCGGCCCCACGACTACTGGGCGGACTTCCAGGAAGCGGGATGCAACGTTGTGATCTTTCACTATGAGGCCACGGACCACTCGTACATGCTCCTCAAGGATATTCGCGAAGGGGGGATACAGGCGGGCATCTCCATAACCCCTCAGACGCCGGTGTCGGTGCTCGAGCCGATCCGTGAGTTTATTGATCGCGTCCTCATTATGACGGTGGAGCCGGGCTTCGGTGGTCAGACCTTCGAGCCGGCCATGTTGCGGAAGATCGAGGAGGCGCGACGGCTCTTCGGGGATGCCGTAGATATTGAGGTGGACGGCGGCGTCAAGGACACCACGATTGCCGCGATCAAGAACGCCGGAGCGAACGTGTTCGTTGTGGGGTCCTACCTCTTCAACGCGGAGGATCGGGTCGGCCGCGTCAATACGCTCCGGGAAGCGCTGCGTTAACCGAGGCGGGTGATACTCCCGTCTTCCTCCCCGAGCAGAACGATCGGGGAGATCCGTGCGAAGATGCCGTTCTCAACTACCCCGGGAATGAGATTGAGCTCCGCTTCCAGGGCTTTGGCATCGTCAACGCCCTGGTCGAAGTAGGTGTCCAGGAGAATGTTGCCGTTGTCGGTGATCACGGGACCCATCTTCCGCACCGCCCGGCGAACCTCGGGACGGCCGCCCAGGGCGGTGATTGCCCGCGTGGCGGTAACGCGCGCCTCCCGGACGACCTCAATAGGAACAGGGTAGCTCCTGCCGAGGCGGGAGACGTACTTCCCGCGCCCGGCAATGATGACCATGCGCCGGGCGTTGTAGGCAATGATCTTCTCGAAGAGGAGGGCCGCGCCGCCGCCCTTCGTCGCGTGGAGGTGCTCGTCGACTTCATCGGCGCCGTCAATGATGAGATCCACCTCTCCATCGATCTCCGGGTCGTTCATGCTCCGCAGGGGAATACCCCCTTCCTGAGCGGCGAATGCGCTCTGGGTACTCGTAGCAACGCCGACAATGTCGCGCAGACTCCCGTCGGCGAGACGTTCGGCAATCCGTCGAATCGCCCAGATTGCGGTACTGCCCGTACCCAGACCAATGCGCATGCCGCTCTGAGGAAACTCGTCGGCGGCGCGGCGGCCGAGAAGCTCCTTCACCCGGTCCTCGTTGTGCTCTTCGCCGGCCATACGCTACTCCCCGTAGCTGTTCAGGATCGACAGGATACGATCCCGCCCAATGGTGTAGATGAAGCCCGCCAGGCGCGGCCCGTGGTCCTTGCCTACGAGCACGCGGTACATGGAGGTGAAGAACTCCTTGGGGTCCAGCCCCGCTTCCCGGGCAACGTCGTAGATGCGCGTGTTCAGGGACTTCTCGTCGTGCTCGTCCAGATGCTCCGCGATTTCCGCGCGGAGGGCGCGCAGCGCAGCCAGGGTGGCGGCATCGAGCTCCACAGGCTCATCGTCCTCGGAGCGAAGGGTGAAACGGAACTCCTCCGGCGCGTACCCCTGCGTCCACTTCCAGGCGCACTCCCCGCGGCGTCGAAGACGCTCCCACCTGCGCGACGAGACATCCGCGGTCCCGGGGATGGCGTGTAGAGCGGCATCCACGTTGCCCGCGTGGATCTGCAGCACGTTGCAGAGGTGGCGAAAGGGAACCTGGACAGGCGGGCTCGCCTTCTCCTCGTCGGTGAGAGCGTGGACCTGCGAGAGCTCGTAGATCCTCGCCTCCTTCGCCCGGCGCTTCTCCCCCACCTCTTCGAGACCGTAGTAGATCCGCTCGCTCTTGTCGTAGTCCTCGTAGATCTTGATCACGTCCAGATCGAAGGAAACGGCAAACTCGCTGTTCGGCTTCGTTCCCGCGAAGAGGTAGCGGATCACCTCGGGCTGGTAGACCTCCAGGGCGTCCCGGAGACTTACGACGTTCCCGAGGGAGCTGGAGATCTTGCCACCCATCCCCTTGATGCTGATGAAGTCGTACTTGAAGGTGACCGGCGCCGCAATCCCGTAGACCTCTTCGCAGATTTCCTTGGCCGTATCGAAGGAGCCCCCGGCGCTGTGGTGCTCCTTCCCGGCGGGCTCGAAGTCGACGCCCTCTTCTCGCCATCTCATGGGCCAATCGACGCGCCACAGCAGCTTCACGACGCCGGTGGAGCGGAGGTCGACGGTTTCCTCCTGGCCCGTGTCGTTGCACCGGTAGGTGATGCCGTACGCCCCGTCCCAGTTGAGCACCGTCGTGTTGTCCCGATTGGAGAAGGAGCTGAAGATGGTGATGGGCCACCATTCATCCCCGAGTGGCTCCTTCCTGTGCTTATTCAGAATCCGGCGAATCTCGTCGCGGTGCTCCAGAGCGCGGCGAATCCCTTCGGCGTAGTCGGATGCGCGGTAACGCTGCGCCTGGTAGATGTATTCCGGCTCAATACCCACCTCCGGTAGCAGTGTTTCGAGCTCCGCCTCGTTGGCACGAGCGTAACTCGACTCCTTCCCCCAGGGGTCGGGAATGTCCACGATCGGCCGGCGGAGGTGCTCCTCCAGCATCTCCTTCCGAGGAAGACCCTTCGGCACCTTGCGAAAGGTGTCGTAGTCGTCCCATGAGTAGATGAACCGGACCGCCTCGCCCCTGTCCCGGAGGGCGCGCACGACCAGATCCACCGAGATGATCTCCCGGAAATTGCCTATGTGAACGACGCCGGACGGAGTGATACCGGAGGCGCAGGTGTATTGCTCCTTCGGACCCTTCTCCCGAACTATCCTGTCCGCGTGAACGTCTGCCCAGTGGGGGGATGCGTGTTGACTCATTGGGCGCCATTATAGGAACGGCGCATCGGCCCTGGCAATGGCCTCCAGGGCCCTCCGTGGGGACGGAGCCGGCGGCCGGGGGCCCTCCGTGGGGACGGAGCC
>CAZUVX010000014.1:0-27506 GCA_964623865.1 uncultured Spirochaetaceae bacterium
GTTCTGCTGCTTCATCCAACAAGCTTCGGGATACGTCAGTTGTTGATTTGGCAACATGGCGGGTGGTACTATACGTGCCATGCCCCGCCGCGTTCTCATTGCCGCGCGAACGTCCCCGCTCCTCAGCGAGCTCGCAGCCGCCGCCGCCGAGGCGGGGCTCCGGGTCGTCATGACCGACACCGGCGAGAAACCGGGCGGCGGCGCGGGCCGCGAGGCTCCCTCCACCGAATCCGCGTCACGGGACAACGGCGCCGAGCGGCCGGCCGCACGTACCGATTGGTCCGGCGAGGGGCTGCGCACCCTCTCCTGGAATCCCCGCTCCCCCGTGAGTGCCCGCGCCGTCGTCATGAAGAGCGCCAACCTCGAGGGCGGCTTCGACACGGCCGTTGTTGTGTGCAATCCGGATCGTCACGGTGCGGCGCTGTCGGAGACCCCCGGAGGCGCCATTGAGGACACCATAGACGCCTCGGTGAAGGGGGGGCTTTTCATCCTCAAGGAGCTCGCAGCGCATCTGGAGAAGCGGGGCGGCGGTAGCCTTGCTCTCATCTCAGTCGCCTCCGAGGCGACCCAGGCACCCCTCGACGCAACTGCCACCGGTGCGTTCGAGGCACTCGGGGAATCCCTCTTCCTGGCCACGGAGGGTACGAATCTCTCCGTACGAGGCTTCCGTTTCCAGGGCGGCGACCGGACCGAGTTTGTACGCTTCGTCTTCGAGCAGCTGTTGGAAGACTCCAGGCGAGGAATGGGAAAGTGGCTCCGGTACACCGGGAGGAGCCGCCTGTTGTCCCTCGGACTCTAATCACGTTACTGTTTGCGCCATGAAGATCTGGATGCGTCTCCTCGCCGGTATTGTCGTTGGGACCATACTGGCGCTGTACCTACCCGAGAGCGGCGGCGACACTGCCGACGTCTTCTCCCGGATATCACGGCTGGTTGTAAGCATCGCTCGGTACAGTCTCTTTCCGCTCCTCTTCTTCGGGGTTCTCATGGGCACGACCGAGCTCATTGCCGATCGCAAAACCCTCCGGGTCTACGGGAAGGCGATCGGGCTTCTTGCGGCTGCGTCCTTCGTTGCGGCGCTCATAGGCGCCGCCGGCGTCGTGGTGCTGGCGCCGGGGCGAATCCCGCCTATCTTCCAGGAAGCCCCCGCGGTCGAGGCAATAGATGCTTACGATCTTGCCATGCGGGTCTTCCCGACGAACTTCTTCGAGGCGATCGTAGCCGAGGGGTCCTTTCTCCTACCGGTTGTGGTTGCGGCCCTCATCTTCGGCATGGCTCTGAGCCGTGAGCGGGCGCACGGTGAGGCGCTCACATCGGTACTGGAAGGGACGACTCGCGTCTTCTACCGAATCAGCGCATTCATCGTCGATATCCTGGCGATAGGCATTGTCGCCGTTGCCGCCTACCTGATCTTCCAGATTCGTGAGATCAACGACATACAGATCTTCGGTCAGGTGTTCCTGATTCTCGGAATCAGCATTATTGTCGTTGTCTTTCTCATCTACCCGCTGATTCTCTATCTCCTGGTCGACCGGGAGAATCCCTACGTCTGGGTCTACGCCATGCTTTCGCCGGCTCTTACGGCAATCGCGTCGGGGGACCTCTACGCCGCCACGCCGACGCTTGTGCGAATGGGGCGGGAGAACCTCGGCATGCGGCGCTCCGTCGGCTCCGCTGTGGTCTCCCTCGCCGCCATCTTCGGCCGAGCGGGGACCACCCTGGTCACGACGGCCAGCTTCCTGGTGATCCTCCAGTCCTACACGGCCCTGGAAATCACCTTCGGCCAGGTGGTATGGGTCGTGATGTCGACCTTCGGCATCGGCTTCCTGCTTGGAGCATCCCCGGCCACGGGAGTTTTGATTGGGTTGTCCATGCTGGCCGGCGCCTTCGGCCGCGGCATGGAAGAGGTGTTCCTGATCCTGTTGCCGGCGCTGCCGATTCTCACAAGCCTGGCAGCGTTCATGGACGTCATGACGGCGGGGTTCGTGTTGCAGCTGGTGGGGTCATCGGAGCGGCTGCGGCGCCGCGTGGAACTGCTCGACTTCGTGTAACCGGTGTGACCGGTGTGACCGGTGTGACCGGTGTAACCTGTCTAACCTGTGTAACCTGGCCGGACGCGTGATGACGTGCCCCTACCGAAACCCGAAGCCCGCAATACCCGAAGCCCGCATTGCCCCGTACGGCACCCGTCACGGTCCCCGGCGGTTGTCCCGCTTCAACGGACACGATTGCGGTGGGTTAGAAATGGATCCGCACCGCCATGTTTGCGAAGACCTGCATCTCATCCCAGAAGGCCACCTCGTGCTCGTACCACAAGTTGTGAATGGGGATGGTCGCCCGGATGGTCCCGCCAATGTCCACGCGCTCGTTGAAGGCGCGGGTCACCGATACGTAGGCCTCGGGTGAGAGGAAGCGCACGTCCGAGTAGAAGTGAGCGACCACCGGCGCCGCCTCGCCGGCAATCGCCCGGATGGGAATGCGAAACGAGACGGTGGGGCTTCCGCCCATGGCGATCTCCCAGGACTCACCGATCTGCCGGGGAAAGAGCCACGGCGTGGCCAATACGGCGGTGAGGAGACCCGCAATGTCACCGGACTCGCCGCCGGTCTCGATCTGGGTGGGAACCACCTTGTCTCCGCCCGGTTTCAGGTACTCCTGATAGTGAATGCTCAACAGCGGTGAGAAGAGCAGGTTCTCGGAGACTCGGAACCGGACTCCCGCGGAGCCGCTGAGATTGAGGGGGCTCTTGTCGCTTCCGTGCACCGGCGTCCCATCTGCGGTCGTGGTGTAGGCGTTGCCGATCCACACCGGACCTGCGTGGACATTGACGGCCTCCAGGGAGAACGCGTCGGCCCGTGGCGCTGCGACCGCCACCAGAGAAGCCGCACAGATAGCGATGAAGCCCGCCCTCAAGGTTGTGAATCGGCCGAAGTGTCCTGGATCCATGGCTGGAAACGAGTATACCACGGTGCTTCGGGTACGGCAGGGCTGTCCGCAGCCGCAACCCGCCGAGAAGCTTGTGGATGCGGCAAGCCCAACTCCTTCCGCCTCCGGGTACTTCCGTCAGTACGCCTTGGAGAAGACCGCCATGTGCTTCGCCGGCTCGCCGGAGTAGATGCACTTCCTGCCGGCGGCCTGCTCTTCGTTGCCGAAGGGCAGCACCCGAATGGTTGCTTTGGTTTCTTCCTTGATCTTCGCTTCGTGCTCCGCGGACCCGGACCACGGTGCGGTGACAAAGCCCCCGTCTCCGGCCAGGAACTCCTTGAACTGCGCGTAGTCGTCGAGCTCCACGCTATTCGCAGTCCGGAAGTCTTTGGCCCGTTGGTAGAGACCTGTCTGGATCTCCGCGAGCAGCTCGTCCACCTGCTCCACGGCCTGGGCAATGGGAACCGGCCTCTTCTCGCCGGTGTCACGCCGAACCAGCATGACGTGTTGCGCCTCCATGTCCTTTGGACCGACTTCAATGCGCACGGGCACGCCGTTCAGTTCCCACTGGGTGAACTTGTAGCCGGGGGAGCTGTTCTCATCGTCATCCAGGATCACCCGGAAGCGCTCCTTCAAGCGGCGGTTCAATCCGTCGGCGTAGGCAAGCACATCCGCCTTGTTCCTGGTCTTGAATATCGGGACGATGACTACTTCGGTCGGTGCGAGCTTCGGCGGCACAACGAGGCCGCTGTCGTCGGAGTGCGCCATGATGAGGGCGCCGATAAGGCGCGTCGACACACCCCAGGAGCTCGCCCAGACGTACTCCTCCTTGCCCTCTTTGGACTGGAAGGTGACCTCGAAGGCCTTGGCGAAGTTCTGGCCGAGGAAGTGGCTGGTTCCGGCCTGGAGGGCGCGGCGGTCCTGCATCATGGCCTCAATGGCGTAGGTGTTCACCGCCCCGGCGAACTTCTCGCTCTCGCTCTTCACCCCGGTGAGGACGGGTAGTGCCATGAACTCTTCGGCGAAGCGCCGGTAGACGTCCAGGATGAGGAGGGACTCCTCACGCGCTTCCTCGGCGGTGGCATGAGCGGTGTGGCCCTCCTGCCAGAGGAACTCGGTGGTACGCAGGAAGAGGCGGGTCCGCTTCTCCCAGCGCATGACGTTGGCCCACTGATTGATCAGGAGCGGAAGATCCCGGTAGGACTGGATCCACTTCTTGTACATGCTCCAGATGATGGTTTCGGAGGTCGGTCGAATGACGAGGGGCTCCTCCAGTTCCTCGCCGCCGCCGTGGGTGACCACCGCGAGCTCGGGAGCAAAGCCCTCAACGTGCTCCGCCTCCCGTTTGATGAAGCTCTCGGGAATGAGAAGCGGGAAATAGGCGTTGACGTGGCCGGTCTCCTTGAACATGGCGTCCAGGGCGTCCCGCATCCGCTCCCAGAGGGCGTACCCCCGCGGACGGATGACCATGGTGCCCTTTACGGGGCTGTAGTCCGCAAGTTGTGACTGGAGGACAACATCCACGTACCAGTCTGCGTAGTTTTCGTGTCGGGGAGTTATTCGTTCTGCCATGCAACCGTCCGCTTGAGAATGTCGCGGTATTCTACGGGCCGGCAAAAAGGCGTGTCAACGCAGTTTAGAAGGAGACCGTCTCGACCATGTAGCGGATGCTCAGACCGTCTTCGCCGTGATATTCCTTCTGCACGACGAAAACGAGCGACTTCTCGTCCGGAGAAAGGAAGATCTGACTGATCCGGTACCGCGAGACGCCGTCACGGAAGTAGCCGGGGCGCCCCACCGTGAAGGCTTCGGCATCACCGTCACTGAACACGACTGTCAGCTCAATGTGGAAGGAAGCGCGGGCGTCCTCATCTTCGCCTTCGGACTCCTGGATCAGCGTGATTTCGTACCGGTTGCCCGTGTTGAAGTCGCGGAACTCAATCTCCGACTTCGGGTCCTCACTGTTGACCAGAAGATACACGATTCGGCCGGGAGTGAGATGATTAATGCTGTACCGCTCAACGAGTGACCGGCTCTCGCCGAGGAGGGTGTACAGGGCGCCTGAGCCGTTCTGGCTCGGTGTCAGATCCACGTCGAAGGTATCCCGTTTCACGCCGCCGTCAACGAACTCGTTCTCCGGCACGTCCACCGTGAAGATCTCGGCAAAGGGGCGGGAGCTGTCCCGCTCGATCCCATACTGGGCAAACATGAAGACCTGCGAATCGTCGGAGAAACCCAGGTTCACAAAAGACGCTACATCGCCGGCGGATACGGACAGCGCGGAAACAAGAAACACCGCCATCACGGCAAGTGAGCGCTTCAGCATGATGATTCCTCCCTCATCTATCAATATCGAGCAATGCGCCCAAATCTGTAGGTTTTTTCGCCGTACGATTCTGGTATACTGTAGCGAATGACGCTGTCTACTCGCAACACGATTCTCCGGCTTGGTTTGGCGGTGTCGGCGCTGGTTGCGGGAGCGGCCACGGCAGCGGCGGTTTGGCTCTACCTTTCCAGTTCCCTCGGCGAGTTGCGGGATGTGGCGACCGACGCCACCGTTCCGTGGATCGGTCTTGACTTCAGTGGTCCGGAAGGCTCCCTCGCGTGGGTGGCAGGGAGAACTCTGGTCACCTCGTGGTTCGCCGTGGTCGCCCTCGGGGCAATGTTGCGCCAGTTTCGCCGGACCACGGCGCCGGAGATGTTCTTCTTCTCCATGTTCCTCGTTGCTCTCTCCTTCGACTCGGTGCGTCTCCTCCAGGTCGTTCACGACCCTCTGGACCTGCCCATTCTGGCACGCACCCTTGTGTCCAGGGTCGCCTACTTCGGTCACACCCTCGGCATCTTCTGTCTATTCGGTTCGAGCCTCTACGCCGTCGGTGTGGAATACCAGCGGACCGGCGCCGCCCTGAGCATTGCGGCCCTCATTGCCTTCGCCTTTGCGTACGCCGTGCCGGTGGATCCCACCGTCGTCTATCCGAATCTCCTCAGTCCGATCGGGAACCAGCGCACCGTCCAGGTTGTGGCAGTGGTCTTGAACGTTCTCGTGCTCTCCAATTTCCTTTACGCCCGTTTCGCCCAGGACGATCGCGGGTACTTCGTCCTCCTTGCGGCTATGCTCGGGATCACGGCGGGCAACGAGCTGCTCTTCTACGCGGTTGGACCAACCTTGGCGGTTGTCGGCACCGGCGCCGTCGTCGTAGGAGCGCTCGTCTTCTGGCGGCAGATCCACGCCATGTACCTCTGGATCTCCTGACGCTGGTGGATCTCCTGACGCTGGAAGGTGGAAGGTAGAAGGTAGAAGGT
This sequence comes from uncultured Spirochaetaceae bacterium, assembly GCA_964623865.1. Lineage (GTDB taxonomy): Bacteria > Spirochaetota > Spirochaetia > DSM-27196 > PWMO01 > CAYFQV01. Next base: position 6,229 of record CAZUVX010000014.1, read on the forward strand.
AGAAGGTGGAGGGTATTCCTTAGAGTGGCAGCTGAGTGGCTATGAGTCCGACGAAGGTCGGCAGGATGATATTATCCGCATCTGCAACGGGAATCAGCTCAATGGCCGTGGCTGCACCGGCAATCACGAAGGCGATCCAGGGAACGCCGGTCACCGCTATTGTCACTGCGAAGACCGCGCCGAACCCGACCAGACTGCCCTCCACGGTCTTTCCGCCGGTGCCGGGGATCCGCACCGACCCGATGGCCTTGCCGGCGAGGCTCGAGAGACCGTCTCCGAAGGCAAGAGCGTAGATGGCGATGCTTGCGGCCGGCGCGGGATAGAGGATCAACGCCAACATGGCGCCGAGGCCCAGCGTGACCGGTCCGAGGACAAAGCCTGCGTCGCGGGTGCGCGCGGCAAGAACGGTTACGCGGGAGACAATGAAGATCGATCCGCCACGTTTCCGCAACGCCTCGGCGTAGGTGTAGAAAAGGGTTCCCGCGGCCAGGATGGCCAGCGCGCCTGCGGCGCCGACGACGTTCGCGACGAGCGGAACGATCGCAATGAGCATGTGAAGGCTCTTGCGAATCAACTCAGTCTGGAGATCCTGCGCGACTGCTGTGCCGGGAACGAACTGGGACCAGGTCGAGCGAGGCGCAGATTGCCGTTGCGTCACTACGTTGTTGATTGTCACGGATGCTCCTTCGTGGTACCTTCGCAATGCACGGATGCAGAAACGCGCCGTGCGCTCGTCCCTAATGGTTTAGCAATGGCTGTGCCAGGATGTCTGGTCACCGTGTAATCCGGTAATCCGCTTTAGTGAAACGAGATGAGAGTTCTGTTAACAGGGACTGCAGCCGGGATCTCGCGAACTGTATAGAAATAGATACAGTGATTTTCAGAAATTACTACTCTGATACGACCATTACCCAATCCCCATCAACAATTTCGGCACCACTTCACGGGAATGGGCGGTTCCGTCGCGCACTGGTTTCAGTAATCGCCGCTCTGGCGCTGCTTTCGGTTGTCCTCGGGTGCGCCACCTCGCCGGCACCTGCGCCCGTAGGGGACGAAGAGCACCCGGAAGAGGAGGCCCCGGAACCCCGTCACCCCCCTGCCGAGGGCAAGGAGGACGGGGCCGCCGACATCGGGCCTGCGGACACCGACACCATTGGAGCGCGATCACGCCCCGAGGTCGGGGATGTGCGCGACTTCACGCCTCCGGTGCCGGAGAGCCCGACCGAGCATTACCGGCGGCGCCGGGATGGCGCGGTCTCCCGCGTCGTCTCCGGCATGACCGTCGAGGAGAAGGTTGGCCAGCTCATCGTGCCCGCCCTGGGGGACATCGCCGGACCGAACGTGCGGAGCAGGACCGACGAAGTCGCTTCCTTCATCCGTACGGTGCGGCCCGGTGGCCTTCTGTTCTTCACGGAGAACATACACACGCCCGAGCAGGTCCGGGAGCTGATAGGCGATGTCCAGGCCGAGAGCGAGCTTCCTCTGGTGATCGCGGTGGACGAAGAGGGGGGCGTGGTGAGCCGTCTTACCCGCAACCCCCGGATGCCGGCGACGCAGATCCCCAGTGCGCGACGCATTGGGCTGACCGGGGACGTCTCTTTGGCCTACGAGCTGGCACGGATCACCGGGCTGGAGCTCCGCGCTCTCGGTTTCAACATGAACTTCGCCCCCGTGGCCGACGTGCTGACCAACCCCGCCAATCAGGTTATCGGGAGCCGCTCCTACGGCACCGACGTTGAGACGGTCAGCGACTTCGTGGATGCGGTCGTTCGCGGCCTGGAGGCCGCGGGCGTTTGCGCCGTTCTGAAGCACTATCCCGGGCACGGCGACACCGCCGGCGACACCCACACCGGCCCGGTGGTCGTGTCCCACGATCTCGAGCGTCTTCGAGACGTGGAGCTTGCCCCCTTCCGTGCCGGCATTGAAGCAGGGGCGGCAGCGGTCATGACCGGACACATCGCGTTACCTGCGGTGACCGGGACGACCGAGGGGGCAACCTTCTCCCCCGTGTTGGTGCGGGAGCTGCTCCGGAACGAGATGGACTTCGACGGCGTGGTCGTCTCCGACGCTCTCACCATGGGCGCCGTCACCTCCCGGTACACCCCGGTGGAGGCGGCGATCCGCGCCCTCGAGGCGGGTGTCGACATTCTTCTGCGTCCGGTCGACCCCGAAGAGGTGCACACCGCGGTAATTGAGGCGGTCCACAGCGGCCGCATCTCCATGGAGCGCATCGAGCAGTCCGTGGCGCGGGTGCTGCGGATGAAGGTCGACTATGGGATCCTGGTCCCCGAGGACGAGCTCTTCCGCCTCCGCGCCGAAGCGCGTCCGTCGCCGGAACCGGACGTGGTCGGGAGCGAGGCCCACCGCCAGGTGGTTCGCCGCGCCCAGGAGGCCCTGGACGCACGTGAGGAGCGCCCGCGCTGAGGACCGGGCCCCGCCTTGGGACCTCCGCTCGCTGAGGAGCGGCCCGCGGCGCACCCGCCCGCGGCGCACCCGCCCGCGGCGCATGCTTCCCCGGGCCGGGCCGGTCTTGTCTTCCTGTCGAGTTCCCGCGATATTGGACGGGATTAGCAAAACTGCGAGATTCTTCAGAGGTGATCATGGACAACGACTCACGCCTTGGCGCAATCGGCGTTTCGACCGATGCGGCTCGAACCCGGTTGCAGTTCCCCGCGGAATTCCTCTTCGGCACCGCCACAGCGAGCTATCAGATCGAGGGGGCCGTACATGAGGACGGCCGCGGGCCGAGCATCTGGGACACTTTCAGCCACACCCCCGGCGCCGTGCGGGAGGGGCACACCGGAGACGTTGCCTGTGATCACTACCATCGCTACGTCGAGGACATTGCCCTCATGCGCGAGCTCGGCGCAGACGCGTACCGCTTCTCAATTGCCTGGCCCCGCGTCGTCCCGGCCGGCTCCGGCGCGGTGAACCGGGCCGGATTGGACTTCTACCGGCGTCTGGTGGACGAGCTCAACGCCGCCGGCATCCGGCCCGTTGCGACCCTCTACCACTGGGATCTGCCGCAACCCCTCGAGGACGCCGGCGGCTGGGGCAACCGCGACACCGCCTACCGATTTGTCGAGTATGCCCGGGAAGTCTATGAAGCCCTTGGGGCCGATGTCTTCATGTGGGGCACCTTCAACGAGCCCTACTGCTCGTCAATCCTCGGCTATCTGCAGGGGACCCACGCCCCCGGCAAGCGCGATGCCGCCACGGCCTACCGCGCCGTACACCATCTCCTGCTGGCGCACGGTCTGGCCCTCCAGGCGTACCGGGATAGCGGCATGACGGCGCCCATCGGCATTACCCTCAACAACTCCACGCCGCGCCCCGCGACCGCCGACGAGCGGGACCGCCACGCAGCCGATCGCGCCGCGGACCGGCAGACCCGCATGTTTCTCGACCCCATCCTGGGTCGGGGCTATCCGCAGCGCCATCTCGACACTCTCCCGGAGGTGACCATGCCGATCCAGGAGGGAGATCTGGAGCTCATTTCCGGGCACATCGACTACCTTGGCGTCAACTTCTACTGGGAAGACGCCGCCAGGTACCATGCCGACGCTCCCGAGGAATTTCGCCTGGTTCCGCAGTACCAGACCACCACGGAAATGGGATGGCCCATCACGCCCCTCGGGCTGGAGCGCCACCTTCGGTGGCTCCACGACTACACCGGCGGCATTCCCCTGTACGTGACCGAAAACGGCACCGCCATGCCGGATGTTCCGACGCGCGCTCCCGGCGACGGCCCCCAGGGTGATACAGCGGGCCGCCCACCAGCCGGCGCGGACGGCCGACGCGGCCGGGCGGTCCACGACTACGACCGCATTGCCTACCTCCGGAGCCACCTCGCCGCCTGCCGCCGCGCCATGGATGCCGGCGTCGACCTGCGCGGCTACTTCCTCTGGTCCTTCATGGACAACTTCGAGTGGTCCTTCGGTTACACCAAGCGCTTCGGCGTGGTCTACTGCGATTACGAAACGCAGGAGCGCATTCCGAAGGACAGCTTCTTCTTCTACCGCGATGTCATTGCCGGGGCGGAGTAGGATGGGGCGCACCCCCGGGCCGGGACAACCGCCCGGGCCCGGAGAACCGCCGGGGCCCGGAGAACCGCCCGGGCCCGGACAACCGCCCGGGCCCGGGCGCCCACAGGGGCGGGGACGCCCACGGGGGCGCGCGGCTGTGATCGGTGCCGGGCTGGGCGGTCTCTCCGCGGCCGTTCATCTCCGCGCCGCCGGCTGGGAGGTGGAGGTCTTCGAGAAGCAGGAGGGCCCCGGCGGGAAGGCCTACACCAACTCGATCCAGGGGTATCGCTTCGACACGGGACCGTCCCTGTTCACCATGCCCGAGGTCTTCGACGAGCTCTTTGCCGCCCTGGGCGAGCGGCGTGAAGATCACATCGGTCTCACCCGACTGGAGACCATCTGCAACTACTTCTGGCCCGACGGCACCCGCTTCCAGACGCTGGACGACCACGATCGCATGGCCCGGGAGATGTACCGCGTCTTCGGGGAGGACCCTCGCCATCTCCACGCCTATCTGGAGTACGTGGCCAGGATCTACGACATTGCCGGCCCCATCTTCCTGGAGAACAGTCTCCACGAGTGGGAAACCCTCGCAGCGCCGGGCTTCTGGAGCTCTCTGCGGCGGATCATCGGGATCGACCCCGCGCGGACCATGGATCAGGCCAACAAGTCCTTCTTCACCGCGCCGCATCTGCGGCAGCTCTTCAACCGCTACGCCACCTATAACGGATCCAGTCCCTACAAGACCCCGGCGACTCTCAACATCATTCAGCACGTCGAGTACAACGGCGGCGCCTACGCCGTGGACGAGGGGATCTACACCGTCCCGTCGGCGATCGCCGCGCTGGCCGAGCGTCACGGGGTCCTCTTCCACTACGGAGCCAGGGTGGAAGCAATCGTCACGGAGAGCGCAACCCGCCGGGTCACGGGGCTTCGCGTCGACGGCCGGCATCTCCCCTACGACGCAGTGGTGTCCAACGCGGACGTCCTCACCACCTACGAGCGGCTGCTGAACGAGAGCGAGGCGCCCGCGGCCCGGCGGTATCGCCGTCTGGAGCCATCGTCCTCGGGCTTTGTCTTCTACTGGGGCATCAACCGCAGCTTCCCGGAGCTCAACCTCCACAACATCTTCTTTTCGTCGGACTATCCGAGGGAGTTCGCCGACATCTTCGATCGACGGATCGTCCCCCGGGAACCGACGGTGTACGTGAACATATCCTCCAAGGTCACGCCGACCGACGCGCCGCCGGGGGGCGAGAACTGGTTTGTCCTCGTGAATGTGCCCTACCACACCGGTCAGGATTGGGAGACCGAGGGCAGGTTCCTTCGGGATCGCGTGCTTCGGGCGATCTCCGCCATGCTCGGGACCAATGTGGAGCCGCATATTCAGGCGGAGGATACGCTGACGCCGGCAGGGATAGAGGCGAAGACCGACAGTACCGGCGGCAGTCTCTACGGGATCTCCTCAAACTCACGGATGGCCGCCTTCTCGCGCCATCCGAACCGGTCGCGGCGCTTTCCCGGTCTCTACTTCGCCGGTGGCAGCGCCCACCCCGGCGGTGGCATGCCCCTGGCGGTTCTCTCCGGTCGCCTGGCGGCGAACTTGATTCAGAGAATGCGGCCCTGCTACACTCCGGATCATAATGAAAAAAAGAGTTAGCCGCGCATATTTCGTGATACCGGTGATCTATGTCGGCGTCATTGTGCTGCTGCTGTTTCTTCAGTTCGCCGGCACGCAGGGTTTCACGTTGCGCAACGGATCCCTCACGCTTTCAGGAAAGCGCTCCAATGCTCCGCAGGATGAGAACAATCTACGGGAAGTCGTCGTCGAATATGCGGGGATCGAGTTTGTCTTTGCCGCGGACCGCTCCCTCATGGTGGACGGGTCGGCGGCAAGGACGCTCCGGCCCCTCGAGGTGCAGAGCGTTCAGGAAGGTTTTACGGTCGCCTTCGCGGAGGGTGTCTCCCTGGCCTTCCTGGTGCGGGAGGACATTCAAGAGCTCCAGGTCCGCACGATTGTGGCTGAGGAGCTGGAGGATGCCGAACGTATCCTCGTGCCGTTCCGGACGGGCCAGGACACCGTCGTCGCCGCAGAGGAGGATACTCTCGCCTCCGTCGAGAATGAGCGAGGTACGTTCTATCTGGCAGCACCGCCTCGGGGCTCGGTGGATGTGGAGGACTCCCGGCTGGTCGTCCGGGCGGATGCGGGCGAGCAAACCGCCCGGTACACTCCGGCAGTCACGCGCAGGGAGCAGGCCGTCGTTGAGTGGTTCTCGGATCCGGCCGCCTCGATCTCCGAAAGTCGCTACCAATCGCGACTGTCGGAGTATGTGGATGCCGCCTACGAGGGGTGGCGCTCCGAGCGATTCAACCCCGGTTCAGGAACCTGGGACGTTCGCGGGGGCTCGCCGGTTTTTGATGAGCGCATTCTCACCGCCGTACTTGCGGAAGCGTGGGCGCGGAATCAGTACACCGGCGCGTTCAACGATATGCGCCGCGCCGCCGACGCCCACCCCGACGCCGTCGGACTGCTCTCGGCTCCCTTCCTGGGCAACCTTCGTGAGGTACGGGAGCGATACCTCCAGGCCGACGAGGAGCGAACCGCAGAGCTTCTCGACCTGGCGCGGCGGCGCGATCCCGACCTCTTCACGCGCTCGGATGTCATCCGGTTCGCCGTCGACCGGGGCTCCCGGCAACTCTACGAAGAGATCATTGCCTTCGCTCGGGAGCTTGACTACAGAAGCCTGAACGTCTTTCAAGTCATCGGCGCGCTGCACAACGCGGTTCTGTCGCCCCTGCCGAACCAGGAGAGTCGGGAGGCTTTCGAGACCTTCCCGGCGGCCATGGAAGAGGAGATTGTCCCGCAAGTCGTCCGAGTCGACGACGCCTTCTATCTGGAGTCGAGCCCGGGGCAGGTGGATGTTGTCGCCTCCATACACGCCGGCGTCATTGCCGAGCGCATGGGTCGCGAGCAGGACCGGGACATCCTCGTTCGTCTGGGCAGGAACCTCGTAGTGTCGGCCCTTGACCTCGCCGACGGCGCCGGGTTCCTCCCCGCGACTCTCTACCTGGGGGATGGGAGCCTGCAGGGCACCTCCGGTTCGATTGGTCCCGAAGAGGTGTACCGTCTTCTCTCGGACAACCCGTGGTACCCGCGACAAGTCTCGCTCTTCGATGAGTTAGGCCGGAATAGCTGGATCTACACCATTGCCGGAATCGAGGATATCTCGATCTCTTCAACGGAGTACCGCATAACACTGAGCCATCCGAGAAATCGAACGCACTACATCATCATGCAGGGGGTACCCTCCTTCGACAGTATGGTCCTCTTCGGCCAACCATGGCGCAACGATCCGAGCTTCGAGCGCTACATCAAGGGCCGCCACTACAATCCCGACACCGAGACCCTCATGATCAAGTACAATGACGACTCGGTTCAGGACGAGATCGTGCTCCGGTACTGAGCCATGCAACGCCTCGACCTCAGAACCCTCCGTCGCCCGACGGAGTTCTACTTTGTCCGCCACGGTGAAAGTGAAGGTAACCGCGCCGGCAAGATCCTCGGGCGCATGGATCTCGGTCTTTCCGACTCGGGCCGCGACCACGCCCGCGCCGCAGGGCGCTTCTTTGCCGAAGAAATCTCTTCAGGAGTCGATGTCTACGTGACCACCTCTCCCCTCACGCGCTGTCGCGAGACTGCGACGCTCATTGCGGAGGAGGCGGGTTTGCCCGCGCCGGTGCCTCGGGCCGAGCTCGTCGAGCTGGACGCCGGTGTCTTTGCCGGAAGGCGTCTCGGGGAGATTGCCCGGGAGATGCCGGCGGCCTTCGGACGCTTCCGCGTCCACAGCTGGGAGGTCGTCGAAGGGGCTGAGCGCATCGACTCGCTCTACTCTCGTGCCGTCGCCGCCTGGAACCATCTCATTGAGCGGTCCAACGCCGGCGCCGCCGCGGTGATCGCCGTCACTCACGCCGGCTTCATGCAGTGGCTTCTGAAGGCAACCTTCGCCGGTCCCGACCAGGCGTGGATGCCGGTGATCAAGGCCACCAACTGCGGCATCTTTCACTGCCACGTGGAGCCCACCTCATATGAAGACGGCAACGGCGCTCCCCGCGGCGCTCCCGGGGGTGCTCCCGGGGCACCTCCGCCGGACCCCGGGCGACGCGTGTCCGGGATTGCCGACGGCTTCTTTGCGGAGTGGCGCCGCATTGACTATGTTCCCTACTGACGACTCACTGCAACGGTGTCACTGCTCGCACGGCGGTTCCCCCTCCCGGAGGCGCCCCTTTCGAGTATTGTGCCGGCTGCGAAGCAGGAGGTTCAGATGGCAGCCTTTCGAATAGCGGTGCTCCCGGGAGACGGCATTGGACCGGAGGTTATGACCCAGGCGCTCGACGTGTTGGACGCCGCGGCGGAGCGCTTCGGCATCGCTCTGGAGCGGGAAGAGGCTCTGGTCGGGGGCGCCGCAATCGACGCGGTCGGCACGGCGCTGCCGGACGAAACCGTAGAGCTCTGCCGAGGGAGCAACGCAATCCTCTTCGGGTCCGTGGGCGGCCCCAAGTGGGAGTCGCTGCCGCCGCAGGAGCAGCCCGAGCGGGCGGCTCTGCTTCGGCTGCGCAAGGAGTTCGGTCTCTTTGCCAACCTCCGGCCGGTGCAGGTCTTTGCGCAGATCGCCGACTCGTCGCCGTTGCGGGCGGACATTGCCCGGTCGGGCATTGATCTCCTGGTAGTTCGGGAGCTCACCGGGGGCATCTACTTCGGCGAGCCCAAGGAGCGGACCGCCGAGCGCGCCCTGGACACGCTGATATACACAAAGGCCGAGGTGGAGCGCATTGCCCGGGTCGCCTTCGACGCGGCGCGGCGCCGGCGCAACGTGGTCACCTCCATCGACAAGGCCAACGTGCTGCAGTCCATGGTCTTCTGGCGCGAGGTGGTGACCGAAGTTGCCGGGGAGTATCCCGACGTAACGCTGGACCACATGTACGTGGACAACGCCGCCATGCAGCTCATCAAGGATCCCGCCCGCTTCGACGTGCTCCTCTGCGGTAACATGTTCGGGGACATTCTCTCGGATGAGGCGGCGGTCCTCGCAGGCTCCCTGGGCATGCTTGCAAGCGCCTCCCTTGGAGAGTCCGGCCCCGCCGGCAGCTCAGGTCGTTCCGCGGCGACCACCGCGTACCCTCCGCCCGTCTCTGCCGGGGCGGGGCGCTTCGGCCTCTACGAGCCGGCGGGCGGCTCCGCCCCGGATATTGCGGGACAGGGCGTCGCGAACCCCATTGCGCAAATCCTCTCGGCCGCCCTCCTGCTGCGCCACAGTCTGGGCCACGCCGACGCCGCCAACGCCGTTGAAGACGCCGTCACCGAAACCCTGCAGGAGGGCTACCGCACCGGAGATATTGCCGCACCCGGCGAAACGCCGGTTTCCACCGCGGAGATGGGTGGGCGTATTGCGGAGAAAGTGCGCACGGCTCTGAGCCATCCATGAGCTTGCACTACATCATGAGCATGCATCATGAGCATGCATCAGTGAGCAAGCATCATGTGCGGCGCCGTAGCTCCGCGAGGAGCGCATCGATCCCCAGCCCCGTCGCCGCGAGCAACACCAACAGATGGTAGATGAGGTCGGCAGCCTCGTGGACCGTCTCGTCCGGGCTCCGTGCCAGCAGGAGCTCCACCGCCTCCTCGCCGGTCTTCTTGCGGATCTTCTCCTCGCCCTGGGTGAAGAGGTGAGTGGTGTAGGACCCCGCCGGGCGCGTCTTGTTGCGCTCCTGAATCGTTGTCCACAGATCCGCCAGGATCGTCACGTCCGGTGCGTTCGTGTCCGCGCCGGGCGCGCCCGGGGTGGCGCCCTCGCCGGCCGCGTTCCCGGCGCCCTCCCCGGCGCCTTCGTCCCGTCCCGGCGTCGTGGCCAGGTACCATCCCGCATGTGTGGTCACGGAGATTACGCGTATCGGGCCGGGGTGGGGGAGGAGGCGGCCCGTCTGCTCGTCGACGATCCAGAGCTCTCCCCGCTCAATGCTCTTCTTGTGCCCCTTGTCGTTGGTGGCGGCGACGGTGACCACTGCACCGGTTGTGTCCTGGACGACGACGGGACGGACATCGCGGTTCCGGCCGTCGGCATCGGCCCCGGAATCTGGTGCCATTACCACTCTCCCTGCTCGCCGGGATACTCCGTGAAGAGCGCTTCCAGATCGAAGCGACCCTCGTAGAGCGCCTTGCCTACAATGACGCCCACCAGGTTCTCCGCCCGGGAGGCGGCGACCTGCCGGAGGTCTTCCATGCTGCGCACGCCGCCGGAGAGGATGACCGGGAGGCGGGCGGCCCGGGCAACGGCGTTGGTCTCCTCCACGGCGGGGCCTCCCAGCATGCCGTCCCGAGCTATGCTCGTATAGATAATGCCGGCGGCTCCGTACTCGTGGGCGCGCTTCGCCAGGTCTTCCGCGGCGACTGTTGTAGCTTCTTCCCAGCCGGAGACGTACACCTGCCCGTCCCGGGCATCGATTCCGGCCAGGAAGACGTTGCCGTAGTGGGCGCTCCACCCCTGCACCAGCTCAGGGCGCCGGGCGAAGGTGGTGCCCAGGACGAGGCGGTCGATACCCATGTCCAGGAGGGTCTCAATGTCGTCGTCTCGGCGGACTCCCCCGCCGAGCTCCAGGACAACACCGGGAACCGCCTTCCGGATCTTGCGAATGATGCGAAGGTTTCGCTCGGGATCGCCGTGGGCGGCGTCCAGGTCCACCAGATGGATCCGGGTTGCCCCGGCCTTCGCAAAAGAGCGTGCAACCGCGACGGGGTCGGCGTCGTAGACGGTGACCTCCTCGTAGTTGCCCTGTGAGAGGCGGACGCACTCCCCCTGAAGGATGTCGATAGCCGGTATGACAGTCATGCGTGTGCTCCCGTGGTGCTAGAGCAGTTCCATGAACCGCTCGATGTACGCGTCCAATCCTTCGAAGGACGCATTGCGGAAGGTGTGGGCATCTGTACTGATTCGCGAGACGAGCTCCGTGGGTGGCCGCTTCTCGTAGGCGGTTGCACCGACGATGGCCGCGCCGTAGGAGGTCGCTTCGGTCATGTTGCTCAATGCAATCGACGCTCCCGGGAAGGCGGCGGAGATGAGGGTGTTGTAGTCCGGATTGTTCCGGAAGCCTCCCTCGGTGAAGATGCGCTGCCCGTCCTTCGCCCCCACCCGCTCCAGGGCGACTTTGCTCTGGATGGCCAGAGACAGGTTCAGTACCGCATACGCCGCCGGATAGTCGAAGAAGAATTCCGGCACGCGCCGGCCGGCTTGAATCTCTTCGAGGGAGTACATCTCACCGTCCTCGTACACCCGTGGCGTCGAGTCGGGAAACTGTCCGGCACCCTTGAGAATGCTGGGGAAGATGAAGTGGGAACGCCGGCGGATGGCGCGCTGGTAGAGCGGAAGGTTGAGCTCCGGGAAGTAGTCGACCTTGTTCAGCTCCTGGAGGATGGATGTGTACGTCTCGAACTCCAGACCGCCGGACAGGATGGATGTCTTCACGGGAGTTCCGAACGCCGACAGGTTGTAGAAGACCGACTTGCCGAGCTCATCCTCGGTGAAAGCGACGGCATCGCTCGGATGCATGGCGACGCACCACGTCCCCGTGGAGTTGAGGGTGAAGTCCTCCGTGGTCGTGAGGAGGTAGGGAATGAGCGAGGCGTTCGAGTCGTGTATTCCCGCCGTCACAATGGTGTCCGGCGGCAGTCCGGTTCGCTCCGCCACGGCGCTCGTCACGGTGCCCAGGACGTCCCAGGGCTCCTTCATCTCTTGTGGCAGCAGCTCCAGAATACCGAGCCTGTCTGCGACGCGCGAGTACTCGAAGGTGTCGAAGTTCCACAGGTAGGTGTGGCAGCCGACGTAGGTGTAGTCCGCCGCCACCTGGCCGGTCAGGCGGAATCCGAAGTACTGCGGATAGAAAAGGACGTGCTTCGTCTTCGCAAAGTCATCCGGGAAGCGGCGCTTCAGGAAGAAGAGCGCCTTGCCGGGATTGACCAGGGGCTGCACCTCCGTCGTCGCCGTCTCCTGCTGGAGTGTTACCGGATCGCCCATCTCCTCGTAGAAGGCGTCCCTGGTATCGTCCTCGGGGTCGAAGGTGTAGTCGACGGCCGGCACTGAAGGTGAACCGTCGGCGCCGACGCAGACGGTGGCGGCCCCGTGCGTCGTAATCGAGATGACCTTGATCGGGTATTGGCCCTGGAAGCGCTTGAGCTCGTCCAGGAGCCACTCCTCCATGGCTTCAACCGGCTCGGCTCGGATTCCGCGCGCCTCCACCGGGTCGAACCGCTTGGCTACCGAGTCGAGCTGCCGGAACGAGTTGTCGTATATGAACAGCTTCTTGTTGGTCTTGCCGACGTCGAAGACGGCAATCGCGTAATCCATGAGTCCACCTCCCGGGATGCGCATCTGCCGAGATGCGGAAGTAGTGTAGAGGCAGCCCAACCCCCCGGTCAATAAACCTGGGCTCGCGGTGCGTGGCTCCTATACGTCCGTGACGGCGGGATCCTCAACGCGCTCGGGCTTCCGGTGAACGAACACCAGCACCACCGCTCCAATGACGAAGAGCACCACGATTGTAAGGACGCCGTACCGGGACTCCCCGGTGAGGTCGGAGGCAATGCCCAGGAGGAAGGGTCCCAGGATGGCGGCGAACTTTCCGAAGATGTTGTAGAAACCGTAGAACTCGCCGGACCGCGACTTCGGGATGAGCGTCCCGAAGAAGGACCGACTCAGCGCCTGAATTCCGCCTTGGGAGGTCCCCACCAGGAAGGCCATTGCCCAGAACATGATGCGCTGGAAGGTGCGGTCCTGGAAGACCGGCAGGAAGAAGCCGAGCACGGTGACGACCACGTACACGCAGATGCCCACGAAGAGCATGGCCTTCGCGCTGTAGCGCTTTGCCAGGGTCCCGTAGATGAGGGCAAAGGGAAAGGCGATGAGCTGTATTGCCAGCACCACCAGGATGAGCTCGGTTTGCCCCATCCCGATGTCGGTCCCGTAGGAGGTCGCCATCTTGATGATGGTGCCGACGCCGTCAATGTAGAAGAAGTACGCAATAAGAAAGAGGAAGGCGTTCCGATAGGTGCGGATATGGCTGAACGTCTTGCCCAGCCGCCGGAAGGCGCCGCGGATCGGGTGGGGTTCCCGCTCGACGAAGTAGCTCTGCTGCACGTTCCGGATCAGCGGGATCGAGAAGGCGAACCACCATATGCCGGTGATCACGAAGGCCAGTCGGGTGGCAAGAGTCTGGCTGCCGCCGATGATGCCGGGCATGAGGATGAACAGAAACGCAACGGCAAAGGGAACAATGCTGCCGACGTACCCCCAGGCGTACCCGCGCGTCGAAATGCGGTCCATGCGCTCGTCGGTGGTTACATCGGTAATGAAGGAGTCGTAGAAGAGGTTCGCCCCGGAGTAGCCGATCAGGCCGATGATCGTGATGATCATGCCGTATTGCCACATGCCCTCGCCGATAGTGGTGAACAGGAAGGTCATGATGACGCCCAGGCCGAAGAAGAGCAGGAAGAGCCGCTTCTTCATCCCCTTGTAGTCGGCAAAGCTTCCCAGGATGGGCGCAAGCACCGCCAGGAAGATCGATGCAATCGAGTTGGTATACGCCCACAGTGCCGTCGACCGGTGCCCCGGCAGGTCCACTGCGGCAACGCCCTTGAAGAAGATCGGCATGAGCGTCGTCACCACAATGAGAACGAAGGCGGAGTTGGCGACGTCGTAGAGAATCCAGCTCCGCTCCTCCTTGGTCAGGCGCGCAGGGCGCCCGGTTGCGTCGGTTTGCTGTGCCACGTGCTCCTCTCTTGTCCGACGGCGTCGGACTCGCCGCCGCGCAGGGTTTGCCGCCGCGGCGGCATAACTGCCGTCCGGGCCTCGCCGCCGTCCGCGCAGTGCAAACCCGTGAGGGCGGGCAACACGCGGATCGGTGCCGACCCGGAGTATACACGGAACCCACACCGGTTATATTAGAAATCGATGAGTCCTGCCATGCATTTTCCATACACCCCGGCTCGCGAAGCGCTCTTCTTCACGCGCCCGCGACCGTGCTACCGTAAGCCATGAGCCCCGACGATGTAGCGTGGATCAGGGACAACCCAACCCCCATGAACCTGTCGCGGTTCCTGGGCACTCTCCCCGGCCGCCCCGGTGAGGCGCCGCCGTCCCTCGAGGTGCGTCCCCTTACCGACCTGGAGACCTCCCGGCTTGCGGGGCAGGGCAACGGAGCCCGGGATTGGAACGAGGTTACCGTCGGCCCCGCCTTCGAGCCCGGCCGGATCCGGGGCAGCTACTTCGAGGGGCGCTGCATTCTGGACGGCGCCACCGTAACGGGTTCCCTCGTTGCCGACTCCACCCTCTCGGAAGGCAGCCGGGTCCACAACGCCGTGGTGCGCTCCGCCTTCCTCTCGCGGGGAGCTGCGGTCATCCACTCGGTGGTCGGCCGCGGCCCGTCGGACCTGCCGGGCGCACCGGAGGAGGCGCGCCACTTCGCCATTGGTCTTGTCATCGAGCCCGGGGTGGAGACGGGAGGGCGGAGGATTCGGCTCCACCCCGACCTGGTGTTTCCGCTTGCCGCGGCGCTGGTGGCCGACTCCGTGTCCGGTGGCGGCGGGGATGTGGGCGCCGACGGCGGCGCCGGCAGGCGTCGCTCCGCCTACGAAACGCTCATCGACGCTCTCATTGAGCAGTTGCCGCACTTCGACGCGATGCTCGGAGCCGGTGCCGTTGTGGAAGGGTGCGGTCGCGTGGTTTCGACCATTGTCGGAGAGGCGGCCCAACTCCTCGCCGCCACGAGCGTCGAAGACGCCACGGTGCTCTCCACCGCGGAGCATCCTGCGCGGTGTGAAAGCGGGGCCGTCGTGCGGAGCGCGGTTCTGCAGGAAGGGGTGACCGTGGAGACCGGAGCCGTCGTGGAGCGGAGCATGCTCTTCGAGACCGCCCACCTGGAGCGACACGCCAAGGTGACCGAGAGCGTGATTGCACCGAACACGGAGATTGCCGAGGGAGAGGTAACCGCGTCGGTGGTGGGCCCCTTTGTGGGCATGCACCACCAGAGCCTTCTCATTGCGGCGCTCTGGCCGGAGGGACGCGGCAACGTCGGCTACGGTGCGAACGTAGGCTCGAACCACACCTCCCGCACCGCCGATCAGGAAATCTGGCCCGGCGAAGGCACCTTCTTCGGTCTGGGAACATCCGTGAAGTTCCCGGCAAACTTCCGGGAGGCTCCCTACTCAGTCATCGCGACGGGCAGCACCACGCTGCCCCAGCGTGTGACCTTTCCCTTCTCTCTGATTGCGGCGCCCATGGTCGACACCGGCGGCGCCTATCCCCCGGGGATCAACCAGATCTTCCCCGCCTGGGGGCTCTACGCCAACGCCTACGCCCTCTTCCGGAACCACCGGAAGTTCGCCGCCCGGGACCGGGCGCACCGCCATCCGCCCGTGGGGAGCATCATCACCGCGGACCTGGCGGCAAGCCTGGAGCGCGCCGCCGACACGCTTGCCTCGGCCCTCGGGGCAGTGACCGGCGAGGCAGCGACCGGCGAGGCCCCGACCGGCGCGCGACACACCGGCGCCGGCGGCGGATTCCTTGATTCCGGCACCGTGCCCGGACTCGGGAAGAACTTTGCCACCCGGACCGATTGTGAGCGCGCTCTGGAAGCCTACCGCCGTTACGCCCGGTTCTTCCGGTTGTATCTCCGCCTCGTCGTCGCGGCGGCCCCCGCCGCGGACGGCGCCGCGGCCGTAGCCGCCGCCGTAGCCGCCGCCGTAGCCGCGCATGGAGGCAGCGAGGGCGCCGGAGAGCCCGCCCCGACTCCGGCGGAGATCGCCGAGTTCGAGACGCTCTTCGAGACGGTCTACCGGGAGGCCGCGCAGTCCCGGGAAAGGGACATTGCCAGGGGGCGCCGGATCATCGACGACTACGAAGCGGTGCGCCCGCCTCTGGACCGGGACGACGTGCTGGCGTGGCTGCGAACGGAGGTGGGCGGCCTGCCGCGTCGGGCGGGGCGCTAGGCATCGTTCTGGACGATGAAGGCGGCGCCGCGCTATCTTCACCCGACATGGCCGTCCTTCGCACCCTCGAACAGTCCGGCATCTCCTGGCATCTCGAGCTCGCCTCAGCGTTGGACCGCTACCACCGGCATCCCCGCGGGCCCATCGTCTACGTGGCCGTGGAGGCGGAGCTGGTGGAGTTGGCCCGAAGCATCGACGGGTTGTCCTTCCCCGGGCTCGAACGGTGGGATGCCGTTGCCCGGGACGAGGATGCCACGGTCTTCTTCCGGTGTGTCGAGAGCGGCGCGCTTCGGCATGGTTCACCCTTTGAGGTCTTCTGCATTTCCTACGACCCCCGACGCGATCAGTACCGCGACCCCCACGACGCGTATGAGCAGCTCAGGGCGCGACGCATCGCGCCGGCCGCCGATCATGACGACGCGACGACGGCAATGGATGCGGCGGTGCTGACGGCTCGCTACAGCTACCACATCGACATGCCCGTGTGGTCGGCGAGGTGGCGGCCCGGCGGGGTGCCCGAGGCGGAGCAGCAGCGCCTGCTGGTCGACGTTCTTACCGGTCGCCACGCCGAGAAGGGCCTCGATCTTCTGGACGATCTGGGTTTCGTCGGCAGCTACTGGCCCGTCCTTGCGCAGATGGGGACGACCGACCACACGAAGGATTTCCATCCTGAGGGCGATGTCTGGGAGCACACCCTCGAGGCACTGAGCAATCGCAAGAGCGTGGATCTTACCGTATCCGCGGCGCTCCTGCTCCACGACGTCGGCAAGCCCGAGAGCCCGCGCACCCGGGAGCGCGCCTTCGACGGCCACGCGGAGATTGGAGCGCGGACGGCGCGACGCTTCCTCCGGGAGCTCGGTTTCGATGAGAGCTTCGTTGAGCGCGTCGCCTGGCTGGTGCGCCACCACATGGTGCCGGGGATCATCCACAAGCTTCCGGCACGCCGGGTGGAGCCGGTCATGGCCTCACCCCTCTTCCCGCTGCTACTGGAGGTATACCGCTGCGACCTCTCGGCCACCTTCACCGGTCCGGAGCCCTACTATCGCGCCTGCAAGACCTATCGCTCCTTCCTGAAGAACCGGTCGAATCCCTTTCGTGACGTGGATGGGAAGAAGCTGCTCAAGCTGTACGTGGAGTAGGTCGTTCCCCCGGGATTGCAGGTTGCCGCGTCCCAACCATCCGCGGCGCCGGACCCTACCCGAGCGTATCCAGGAGAAACCCCCGGAGATCCGAGTACTCCTTCGAGACGGGCGTTGCCTGCTTCGTTCGCTCCATGGCGGCGGCGAGTTGCGGCGGCATGGGGGGCTCGGTGCCGGCGGCTTTCGCCACAATGTCGCCGAACTTCGCGGGGTGGGCCGTCCCGAGAACAATGTTGACCGCGAGGTCGGCGAAGCTGGTCGCCCCAATGCGCTCCGCCGCGACAATGCCCGTTGCGGTGTGCGGGTCCAGGAAGACGCCGGTGCGGTCGTGCCAGCGCCGGATGGCGGCCAGGGTATCCTCATCGGTAACGGACTCTCCGTGCATCAGCGCCCTCATGGCGTTCCAGCCGCTTGGGAAGAGCGCCTGCAGCCGCTCGAAATTGCTGGGGTCGCCGACGTCCATGGCGTTGGATAGCGTTTGCACCGAGGACCGCGGCTCGTACTCTCCGGACAGCAGGTAGCGCGGGACGGTGTCGTTGACATTGGTTGCCGCAACGAAACCCGTCACCGGCAGGCCCCAGCTCCAGGCAAAGACGCCGGCGGTGAGGTTGCCGAAGTTGCCGCTCGGCACGGTGTAGAAGAGCTTGGCGGGACGGCGCTCCTTGATCCGGGTGAAGCCGTAGAGGTAGTAGAAAGTCTGCGGGAGCAGGCGGCCGACGTTGATCGAGTTGGCGGACGTGACCGGCAGGGTTGCGCGGACCTCCTGGTCTTGGAAGGCTTCCTTGACGAGGCGCTGGCAGTCGTCGAAGGAGCCCTCAACTTCCAGGGCGTGGACGTTACCGCCACGGCCGGTAAGCTGCATCTCCTGGAGGGGGCTTACGCGACCCGAAGGGTAGAGAATAACCACCTCCACGTTCTGCTTTCCGTAGAACGCCTCCGCCACGGCGCTCCCGGTGTCCCCGGACGTGGCGGTCAGGATGACGGCGCGTTCGCCCGTGTGCCCCAAACGCCGCTCCATGACGTTGGCGAGGAAGGATGCGCCGAAGTCCTTGAAAGCGCAGGAGGGTCCGTGGAAGAGCTCCAGGACGTAGAGGTTGGGGGTCAGCTCTTGCAGCTTCGGTGCGAAGGGGAAGGCCTCCCCCACGAGCTCCTCTATCTCCTCCGGGGAGAAGTCTTCCGACAGAACGAGCTTCGCCGTTTCAACCGCGAGCTCCTGGAAGGACGTCGTCCCACTCCAGTCCAGGAGGGCCTGTCGCAGGCTGAACTCTCCCACCGGTTGATAGAGTCCGCCGTCGGGAGCCAGACCGCGAGTGACCGCCTCGAGAAAGCTTACCGTGTGCCTGGAGTTGCGGGTGCTGCGAAACCTCATGGTGCCTCGGGTCCAAAGAAGGCTTGGTGCACGACCTGCAGGGTGCGCTCCCTGTCGGCACCGTGGACAACGAAGGAGATGTTCATCTCCGAGGAGCCCTGGGCGATGGCCAGGACGTTGATGCGCTCCTTGCCGAGGGCACCGAAGACCTGGGCAGAGATACCCGGGGTCCCGCGCATGCGTTCCCCGATTACCGCGACGATTTCCAGGTCCTCGAGAAGCTCGAAGCGCTGAATCTTCTTGCTCGCCAGCTCCGACGCCAACTCGACCCGAAGGCTCGCGAGCGCTGCGGACGCCTGTTCCTGGCGGCACACAACGCAGATGCTGTGCTCGGAGCTCGCCTGAGAGATCATGATGATGTTAACGCCGGCGTGCGCGAGAGCCGTGAAGACCTTGGAAGCGACGCCGGGCATGCCGACCATTCCGCCCCCTTCAATGTTGATAAGGGCAACGTTCTCCACCGAGGCGATCCCCGTTGCCACGCGCGGACCGCTCTCCCCCCGGATCTCCCGAATCCAGGTACCGGCGCCCTGCGGGTTGAAGGTGTTGCGGATGCGCACGGGGATGCCGTGCTCCACGGCGGGGATCATGGTGTACGGGTGGATGACCTTCGCCCCGAAGTAGGAGAGCTCCATGGCCTCCTGGAAGGTGATCTCATCCAGGACGAAGGCATCCGGCACGTACCGGGGATCCGCGCTCAGCACGCCGTCAACATCGGTCCAAATCTCTATGACCTCCGCCTTCATGGCTGCGGCCACAATGGAGGCTGTGTAGTCCGATCCGTTGCGGCCGAGGGTCGTTGTCACTCCTTCCCGGGTCGATGCAATAAAGCCGGTGATCACCGGCACGTCGTGTCGGCCGGTGAGGGCTCTCTCCAGGCGAACGGCGGTCTCCTCGGAATCCACCCCGGCGTTGCCGTGGGCGTCATCGCTGACAATGACGTCTCGCGCGTCAATGGCTCGGGCCGGCGTGCCCTGAGCTGCAAGGTATCCCGCAAAGATGAGGCAGCTCATACGCTCGCCGAAGCTCAGGACAAGATCGCGGGTGCGGGGAGAGCATTCGCGTACCAGCTCGACGCCGCGGAGAATGTCTCCCAGCTCGGAGATCAGGTTGAGGATGGGAATCGACGCAAGCACCTTCTCATCCGCGGGGACCAGACGCTCCACCGCTTCGAGGTGGCGACGCTTCAGCTCCTCGATGAGGCCCTCGTAGGAGGAGTCTCCGGCGGCGGCGCGCCCTGCGGCGTCGTCGAGGGTATTGGTGACCCCGCCCATGGCGGAAAGCACGATGAGCGGTTCACTGTCCTTCCGGTTCGCGGCGACAATATCCGCAGCCCGGGCAATCCGCTCCGGGTTCTGCAGCGAGGTGCCGCCGAACTTCATGACCCGCCTGTTGCTCATTGCGACTCCCATTTCAGAGTGATGCACGCATACCGGCCGGCGCGTTCTCGCCGCATTGTTGGCAAAAGACAGGGAAAATGCAACCTTGTCTCCGGGAGGGCACGGTGACGAATCGGGAGCGGCCACGGTAGTATACTCCCATGCGTCGATCACGCAGTCTCGTTCATGCAACCCTCCTCGGCGCCGCAACGCTGGCGGTGCTCGCTCTTGCGGCGTGTGCCACTGAGCCGGAGCCCGCCGCGCTCCCGGCGGCCGCGAGCTCCGAGGGGGCCGCGAGCTCCGAAGGGGCCGACAGCCCTGAGGAGGGCGGGGGTTCCGAGGAGGGCGGGAGCTCCGAGGAGTCGGCCGTTCCGGAGGATCGTGGTGCGCCGCAGGTGTCGTCGTCTGCCGCGGCCCGGGAAGACACGGCGGAGGAGTCTCCGGTGCAACCGCCCCGACCTCGGACCCTTGCGAAGGAGTTGCCGGCCGATCGCCGTGCTCTCCGGACCGCACCCGGCCGGGCGCCCATCTCCAGCGAAGTGGATCTCACCGGCGACGGAGTCGCCGAAGTATGCCTCTACACCGTATCCGGCGGAGACGACAGCGCCACTCTCGACGCCCTTTCGGACATCTCCCGGAGCGTGAGAGAGGAGCAGTTCGAGGCGCGCTTCGCCGTCGCGGTCTTCGACATTGCCGGCGGTCGCGCAACGCTGCTCGAGGAGATTGAGGCGGGCAGGAGCGCGGTGCTCAGGGACGTGGGGATGCGCCGGCTCAATCGGGAGGCCACGCTACCCGTGGCGTTCTACTTCGACTTCGCCGACGCGGGAGGGCAAGAGCTGGTCTGGATTGTCCACGGCGGCGGAGACCGAGTCTCCCGGATGGTCTTGCGGAAGGACGCCCTCTTCTGGTCCGAGGCGACGGACATTGATGACGACGGCATCCAGGACATCATCCGGTTCGAGCGCCATCTGGAAGACGGCACCGGGCATGAGACGTTCATAACCTGGCTGAGATGGAACGGCAGGGCCTACGAGGCGTATCGTACGACCAATATCGTCCGCAACCTCAACGCCTACCTCACGCGGGCGGCGCGCCTCCTCACTGAAGGGGACCACCGAGGTTTTGCAGAGGCCGCCCTTTCACCACAGGTTCTGGAGCGGCTCCGTCGGGAACAGGTCACCCCGCTGAGCGTGGTCGATCGATTGCTCCGGCCTGCAACCGCCGGCCTTAGTTCCTTCTCCGAGCTGGTGGATCCGGCTGGTCTGGAGACGGACCGGGATGGGGGAGCCGGCGCCGACGACGGACCGGACCGGCAGATGGACGCCGGCGACG
>CAZUVX010000014.1:27606-39700 GCA_964623865.1 uncultured Spirochaetaceae bacterium
CGAGCGGGCTGTGATGACCGCCGGGGCGCCGCGGCGAGCGGGGTGCCGGCACGGCTGAAGGAGGAGCCATTGGATCAGTACATAGTTGAGGGCAGCTTTCCGGTTAAGGGGGAGATCACCGCAAGCGGCAACAAGAACGCTGCGCTACCGTGCATTGTCGCGACGCTGCTCACCACCGAGGAGGTGATTCTCACCAACGTGCCGGAAATCGAGGATGTCCACGTCATGCTGTCGATCCTCCGGGAGCTCGGCTCGACGGTAGAGCAGGGCGACACGCGTGGGACCTATCGCATCCGGACGACGGATATTCGCTCGGGGCAGATCCCCTTTGGGCCGGCAAAGCAGATTCGCGCTTCCATCCTCTTTGCAGGCCCCCTCCTCGGGCGTGTCGGGACGGTCATCCTGCCACCTCCAGGGGGAGATGTCATCGGCCGTCGCCGCCTGGACACGCACTTCCTGGCATTTGCGGCGCTCGGGGCGCGCGTGGAAACCGACGGGATGTTCACCTTGAACGCGAACAAGCTCAAGGGCGCCGATATCTTCCTGGATGAGGCCTCCGTCACCGCCACGGAGAACGCGATCATGGCGGCGGTCATGGCGGAGGGACGCACGGTCATACAGAACGCCGCCTCGGAGCCGCACATCCAGGATCTCTGCCGAATGCTCGTCTCCATGGGCGCCGGCATCGACGGGATCGGCTCCAATATCCTGACCATCGAGGGCGGTCGGCCCCTCCACGGAACGGAGTTCCGGATTGGCCCCGACTTCATGGAGGTCGGCTCTTTCATAGGCCTTGCTGCGGTGACTCGCGGCGAAGTGACCATCCGAGATGCCGGGCCGGACAACCTGAAGATGGCGAAGATCGCCTTCAATAAGCTCGGCATTCACTGGGAGCGCGACGGAGAGACCATCCACGTGCCGTCCCGGCAGTTGCTCCGGGTCGTGCCGGATCTCGGCGGCATGATTCCCAAGATCGACGACGCGCCCTGGCCGGGCTTTCCGCCCGATCTCATCAGCATCATGCTTGTCGTGGCCACCCAGGTCGAGGGGACCATCCTCATTCACGAGAAGCTCTACGAGTCACGTATGTTCTTCGTTGACAAGCTCATCGGGATGGGGGCGCGCATTGTCCTGTGTGATCCGCACCGCGCCGTTGTGAGCGGTCCGGCCCGGCTCAGCGGTTCCGAACTGGTCTCGCCGGACGTGCGCGCCGGCATGGCAATGGTCATTGCCGCCATGTGCGCCGAGGGGGAAAGCACCATTCAGAACGTCTATCAGATCGAGCGCGGCTACGAGGACCTGACCGAACGCCTCACGCGTCTGGGCGCCCGCATCCGCCGGACCTCCGAGGCGCATCCGGGATAACCGCCTCGGCTGCGTTGCGGCACCCTCCGGCGCGACGGCCCTGGGCGCCCGGGGGGCGGCTCGGTGCCGCACCGGGATTGATTACTCCTCCGGAGCCGCCGGCTTGAATAGACCCAACCTGGCACCCATGAGCGGGTAGAGTCCGGAAACCCAGAGAGCGACAACGCCGTACCGGACAATCTGCGCGGCGTAGCGTGTCGGAACGGTGGAAGCCGTAGCATCTATGAGTGCCTGGAACCCGATCAGAAGCACCATTGTGGTCGCCATTCCCAGAAGGTACCTGGCGACCTTCGTCCCCGGTGCCGCCTCGCAGCGGAAGGACACCAGAGAGTCTTCCAGGAGAAACCCGAAGAGCATGCCGATGCCCGCACCGGCAATTCGCGGCATGGCGGTTGATGCGAACACCGCTTCATCAAGGTGCGCGAGCACGCCGATGCCGGTGGCGAGGACAAGAGCGTTCCCGACGCCAATGGTCACCACGGTGCGAAGGGCTCCGTACGTCGGAGACGTCCCGGCAAGGCGCGGTTGTCGCCGCCACGTCAAGCGGTAGACAAGGAACGCGACGAGGGCGCCCAGTACCCAACCCGCAAGGACATCCAGTGGCCACTGGACGCCGAGATAGATTCGCGAGATGCCTACCAGTGCCGCAGCTGCAGCGGCTACCAGGTAGATGTGGTTCCGCCGGAACAGCAGCGCCAGTGTTGCGAAGAGCGTCGTGGCTCCCTGGGTATGCGTGCTGGGAAAGGCAAAACCCCGGGATCCGACGGGCCCGGGTACCGGCCCCCCTGCAAGGACCTCGTACGGCCGGGGAATCCGGGAGATCAGTCTGAGCACATCGTTCAGGGCCATGGATCCGACGTAGGCTATCGCCAGCGTGTAGCCGGCGCGTTTGGAGACGTTCCAGTAGATGAGTGCGCTCACTCCAATGATGAACGCCTCCTCGCCGAGTCCCGTCGCCAGAAGAAACACCGTGTCCCATAGCGGGGTGCGCACGTGCTGCAACGCCCGAATGATGGCCTCTTGCATGTTCAACGATTGGTACCCGTGGTGTCTGAGGTCCCTCGGAAGGCCACGAAGGTCTCGTAGGCCTCCTGAATGCGCCGAAACGCCTCTGCCGCTTCCAGCTGCTGCGTCTCCGTGAGTCCGTACGTCGCGTCGGGATGGAACTGTGCAGCGAGGCGTCGGTACGCCCTCTTCGCTTCCTGGACGGGCGCGTCCGGCGATATGCCGAGGAGCGTCGTTGCGTGACGAACCTCACCGGGGGTTACCTCGGCATCAGCTCCGTGGAGCCAACCCAGAATCTCACTGGCTCGCACGTCGTCGACCTCGCGGTCCGAAGCCGCCCTTCGGAACGCGGCGCAAAGCCGGTCCAGATGGTGATCCTGCAGAGACGCCCGGAGCCTCTCCACCGCACCCTGTGCCTCCGCCGTGAGGACGGGCAGCTGCCAGGTTCCACGGGAAAGTGAGACCCTTCGCAGGGGAGACAGGCGGCCCGCGTCTGCCAGTACCGCCAGTCCGTCCCGGAGAAGGCCATGCGGAAGGTCTCCGGCGGTACTGCAGTATCTCGCCAGCACTACCATGCTGTGTCCCTCAGGGGGGAGCCGCTTCTCCCGAGCGCGGATCAGTGTCTGGTCGACGAGGAAGCCGGTGAGGCCGCCCAGGGCGACGCCGTACAACCCGAGGGGAATGCCGACGATTCCCCCAAGGAGAACACCGCTGAAAGGCCGCAGAGTCGAGCCAAGACGCTTGATGAGGGGAGACTGCAGGATCATCTCGTCTTCTGACCGGCAAAGACGACCAGCGCCATGACGAGCACCAGCGTCTCCACCACAAGCAGGAGTATTGTCGCAGTCAGCGGTTCAGTTGTGGCGACCAGAAGCGTCGTGAGGCCGTCGTGCAGATACTCATACAGGGAGGCGAGCCAGTGCGCCGGGAGAAATATGAGGGGAGCCATGGCAATGACGAAGATTGAAGGGCGGGCGAGGGAGCGGCTGCGCCACTTCCACCCCAGGGCTACCGAGAGAATAGAGAGAACGACGAAGGCGAACGGCATGGTCAAGCGCTGCAAGAGCTCCCGGTACACCGGTTCGACCCGATGCCCCAGCTCGGGGTATGAGCTCCGCATGTCGAGGAGCTGCAGGATCCCGGCCTCCTCCATGCCTATACCGGCGTAGCTTGCCTGCAGCATGGCGTCCATGGAATAGGGGATCTGGAGGAGGTTCTCCTCCCCATCCTCTCGCGAGCCCGCTACGTATCGCGGCACCGCTCGTCGCTGCGGGACATCGCGATCGATGCCGCTCATGTTCAGGATGTCCCCGGCCATCTTTCCATAGTCTGCAAGAAAGTGATAGCGGGTAGTCCCGTCCCGGAGCCCGATTGCCTCGATGTCGTAGAGATACGTTCCCGAGGTCGCCTGCACGGTCTTGCCGATCCAGAGGTGGGCCTGCGTGTCTTCGTTCTCCCTGAAGGTGAGCAGGATGTCGTGGCTTCCCGGCAAGTTGACGTTCTCCTGGGCGTCATCAACGAAGAACGTTACGTCCTGGACGCGTTCGAGCGCTTCAGCGTAGTAGCGCTCGACGTCGGGGTCGCGCGGTTGCTCATCCTGCAGCCCCTTGAAAATGTAGTACGCCGAGATCGGGTCGTCCTGCTCGTAGAGCGCCAGGTATCCGTCTCGCTTCCGGCGGAAGAATTCGGCCTGCGCCTCCTCCTCTTCGCTCGAGGCCGGCCGCTGCAGCGCCGCTCGTGCCCGGGCGGCGATCTGCTGCGCCTGCGGCGAGCTCGGATCGAGGTCCAACGCCTGACCGGCGTAGTAGTGCGCGGAAAAGAAGTCTTCGTCCTCCAGGAAACCCCGAGCACGCTGAATGAGCTCTCCCACGGAGAGATCGCGCACTGCCTGCGCAGGCGTGAAACCCTCATCCTCGGTCACCGACTGATCCTCGGTGACCGCGCGTATGGCGGCCCTCGCCTGCGCCAGCTCTTGCGTCACATCCTCGGCCTCCGGGTTCAGAGCCAGGTAGGACTCGAAGGAACGGACGGCGTCGCTGTGGCGCTCCTCTTCCACGTAGCTTCGTCCCCGTTCAAGAAGCTCCGATGCTATGACACTGTCCGCCTCCGCCCTCTGTCGTGCCGAGACTGCGAGGGGCCGCAGGACACCGAGGATGATCCCGTAGCCGACGGTTCCAATGATGATGAAGATGAGCACGTGATGGGCCAGACGAAAGAACCCGGGCATGGTCCCCCGCCCTGTGGAGATGTGGGCCGGATTGAGCAGAAGCGAGAAGACAACGGCGAAGACGGTCATGGTGAGGGGAATGAGGACGTCAATGAGCCGGATCACCACATCGTTGAGCACCCACTGCCCCCGCATGGTGGAGATGAGCACATCCTCGGGCAGTTGCCACAGGGAGAGCCCTGTTGAAACGGCCACGGCGAGCAGGAGCGCCGGAGCTCCGGCCAGCAACGTTTTGCGCAGGGACTCATCCACCGACGACGTTCCTCTGCCACTTTCGGAAGGGTGGCTGAAAGATGTTGATCAGCGTGAAGATCACCGCAAGTGCCGCAAGGAGCACGTGAGGCAGGTAGATCCGAATGGTACCCGGCAGGCCGTCTCCCATTAAATCGAACATGACCCGGCGCACATCGAGAGAAAGAAGGCCGACTACGCCCCACATCAGCAGCACGACCAGGAAGGCGTTGAGAAGAGGCCATCTGGAGATTCGCACGATGCTCCAGGACGACATACAGAGAGCCATGAGAACGATGCCGAAGGCCAGGTAGGACGGACTGTCCACCGACGCGTCTTGGATCCACGCGGTACTGATGGTCGCCGCGTTCCTGAAGAATCCACGGAACTCAGCCGGCGGTGCCGTCTCGTTCCAGTAGACACTGTTGAAGTCGCCGAGGTTGAGGCGCTCCCCGGTTGCCGGAATGGTGAGGGTGCCGGCCCGAGGATCCTGTCGGGCCGAGCCGAGTACGTTCATCCGTGGCGGGTCGCCGGTTCGCAGCCGAACACCGCCTCGGTAGGCAAGCCCTTCCCGGGAACCGAGGTACAGGAAGCCGTCACCGGTGTGATAGTATCTGCCGGGCACAATGTCGACCCCCGGAGGCGGCTCATCGATGCCCTGCGCAATCGTGCGTATAACGATTCCCCCGGACAGGAAGATCACCGACGCAAGCATGAATACGACCAAACGACTGATGAAACGGTGGTCGATCCGCCTGAGAAGGGAGAAGAGCCATGCAATGACCCCGAGGGCGCCGGTTGCGAGCCAGGTATCTCTCAAGGTGTCGACGGCGAGAGCGAGAAACGTGGCGGCGCTCGCCTGCACGGCGCCGCTCCAGATGGGGATGGCGCCGAGGAGAAATGCTACCCCGACAACAATGAGCAATACGACGAAGAGGATCGCAAGAAACCGGCCGGTTGCCGAGAGAACCTCTTTCACAGGCTGACTTTAGCACGCCCCAGAGTGCTGTTCAACAGAACAAACGGGCGCGCAGGACTCCGCGACGAGGAGGGTATAGGCTAAACACCCCAGTTTATTGCACAAGTTTTCCACAAGCCATTCAGATCATCATGTATCGAATTGTGAACATCTTGAGTACAGAAGAAACATACCAAAACCTCGAAAACACTCCGGCTCAGCGTAAGTCATTTTTTCATAAAGTTTTATCATGTGTCGGGGGCGGCGTTGCTTTGCGATAGCAAGTAGCTGCTTGCCGAAGTGACGGGGTAGTCGCCCGCCGGCTGCGGACAGTCGAAATTGCTCACAGTTTATCCACAACCGTGTGACACATCGCAGTTGAGCCGGTATCCCCGGCCTCGAACCGGAACAATGGGATTGTCGTATGCGAAGCCGCGCTGCAGGCGTCGGCGGAGCCGTGCGATGCGCATATCAACGGCCCGGGATGAGCCGGAGGCATCCACCCCCAGGGCGAAGGCGAGGGCGCGTCGCGTCGCAATGCCGTCGGGGGCGTTCCAGAAGACCCTGAGCAGGCGAGCGTCCTGTCGGGAGAGGGGAATCTCCGTGCCCTCTAGGGTCAGCGAAGCCGGGCCAAGGGTTCCCGCCGGTCCATGGATCGGGGTGTGTATGCGTCGGGCCAGCTCCGCCAGGCGAAACTGGAGCTCGCCCATGTCCCAGGGCTCCTTCATGAAATCGCGGGCGCCGGCAACGTAGGCGGCGGGTAGCTCCGGCGCCGGTCCGAACACGAACAGACTCACCGCACCCGGAATCTCCGGCGCGGCATGGAGCACGCGCCGAAGCATCCTGCTCGGGATCACCACGATGTCGGCGGAGTCGATTTCTCTCAGGGTTGAGACCGTCTCGAAGGTACATGCACGGAGGTCTCGGAGGTGAATTCGGAAGCGCGCCCGTTCGGACGCGCTGTCACTGACGAGGACGGCGGAGGGAGGGTCGAGGGTGGAACTCGGGGGCTCGCTACTCCTCATCCTTCATGCGGCGCTTGAGCTCTTCCAGCGTGGCATCCACGTCGTCATCGCCTTCATTGCCCGCCGACGAAGAGGCGTCGGATGATGAGCTCTCGTTCCCGGATTTGCCGGACTCTTCCGACCGGCCGGAGGAAGCGCTTGTCTTATCCTCCAGGGCCATCCGCTTCTTGAGATCCTCCAACATCTTGTCTGCGTCACCGGTGCCGGACTCCAGCTCGGCGAACTTCTCGTCTATGTCCTGTTTGCCCGAGAAGTCCTCGAGCTCCTCCATTGCCTCGTTCTCCGCCTCGAGCTGATCCATCTTCTGAGACATACGATCGAAGGCCTCGAAGGCGGATGTATCCGACATGCCGCTGAGCGTGCCCTGCAGTCTCTTCTGCGCCTCTACGCGCTTTGACCGGGCCACCAGGAGGTTCTTCTTGCGCTGCGCCTCCTCGATCTTCTGCTGCAACCCGCGCAGAGCGGTCTTCAGCTTCTCGACCGACTCATGCTGCTGGTCAAGCTGCTCTTTGTACTCGCCGGCGTACTTCTCCATCTCACGCTTCCGGGCCAGCGCCTCCTTTGCGAGGTCGTCCTTTCCGGCTCGAACCGCGAGCATGGCCTTGCGCTCCCACTCCTGAGCCTGTTCCCGGCTCTGGTTCATCTGCCGCTCGATCTTCTTCTCGTCGGCAATTGCGGAGGCTACGCTCTTCTTGGACTCGATGAGCTGCTGATTCATGTCCGTGATCAGCTGGTTGAGCATCTTCTCGGGATCCTCGGCCTTGCTGATCATATCGTTAAGATTTGACTGGACCAGTCGTCTGAATCGTTCAAAAATCCCCACCGGGATCCTCCTCCTTACGTGCGGTATTTTGAGAGCACGGCGTAGTGTTGGGCAAGGGCCAGCCCCGTTGCATCCAGCGATGCCTGGAACTCCTCCAGGTCCATGGTCTCGAGTTCCAACGTATCGATCAAGATAACGTTGTCATCGTCCAGTGCGTAGGCCCCGTGGATCATCTCCGAGTTGAGAGCAAGTAAGGTCTTGAAGAACTCTTCGCGGCGCTCGTTCGGGACATCCATGATCTTTGTCCGAATGGTAACGAGAGAGTCCTGGGCGAATACGACTACGTTGCTGAGACCGCTTTCCGGATCCTCTATCATCCACGCCTGATCTCCGAGATCTCGGAACGTCAGGCCCAAGTTGATGAGATACCCTTCGATTTTCGCACTATCCATTGCATTCGGCTCCGGCTGGTTTGATTCGAGAGTGGAGCCATTGTACAGGATGATCGCTAGCCGAGGAAGACCTGTCCCGAGTTGTCGATTGCGAGGATTGTCTTGCACTCGGAGCAGCGGAACCGCCCGGCCTTGGTTGCCTTGAGCTTCTTGGAGCAGATCGGACACTTGAAGATCTTCGGAAAGACATCCGACTCGACGGTGACGCCTCCCTTCTTGAAGAACTCGATCGCCTCGTCCAGGTTGTCCTTGATATTGAAGAACTGAGAGAAGCCGAGGAGCTGGAACACCTCGTACACCTTCGGCTGGATCTCGAGGAGCACCAGATCGCCTCCGCGCGGCTTAACCGCCTTGAGAAACGCAGTGAAGGAGCCAATACCGGTACTGGACACATAATTGAGTCCGCCGCAGTGGAAGATGAGCCGGGTGTACCCCGCCTCGACCGCGCGCGTTACGCGCTTCTGAAAGAAGTTTGAGTTGTACGTATCGATGTAGCCGGTCAAATAAAGGATGAGACTGCCGTCGACGGAGTCAACCTTCTGGAGCCGGATCTTGAGGCTTTCGTCTTTTTCCTCGTCAAAGCCGGGAACGATATCGTTGTTGTTCATGTCTCTCCTTCGATCAGAAGATACACCTTCTGAAGCAAGGCCCTTTTACTTGAACCCATCTTATTCCTGTGGTCGATTCTTTGTCAAATAGCGTTGGTTCGTCCACATTCCTAGGGGTTCCGACCTTCTCAACCATATCACCGTTGCCTGCCTTGATCCACGACCAAGAGCTGCCCATTGATCGATGCCGCCTGCGGCGTCATGAGATAGGAGACCAGGCTTACGACCTCCTCCACTGTGACCAGTCGACCGTACGGCATCTGGTGAGAATACCCTTGTATCTCTTGTTCGGTCAAATACTCGGTATGAACATGATCGGGACATAGGGCGTTTATCGTTACCCCTGAGCCACGGAAGTTTCGTGCCGCCGACTTCACGAAGGACCCCAGGGCGGTCTTTGCCGCGCTGTACGCCGGGATTGTCGTGAACCCCTTGATGCGGGCGGTTGCCGTTCCCCCGAAGAGGACGATCCGGCCGAACCCGCGATCAATCATTGCCGGTGCGCACGCCTGGACCAGTGCCACCGGAAGCAGGTAGTTCAGCTCCGCCATGCGCCGGTAGTCGGTGAGACTCGTCTCGTTGAAGTCGCGGTAGAGAATGGGACCGAAGGCGGCGACGAGGATGTCGAAGCGGGGAGGCGCCGGAAGCGCCTCAATGAGCCCCTCCGCCGGCGATGATTCCCTGCCGGAACCGGGTTGGGCGGCGGAGATCTCGTGAACCAGTGGCTCCGCGCGCCCGCCGCCCGCCCGGATTGCACGCACGGTAGCATCGACCCTGGATCTTCTTCTGCCGTGTACCAGGACATCCGCCCCGGCGGAAGCAAGGGCCGTGCTTACTCCTCTGCCGATTCCGCCGGAGCCGCCGACCACCAGTGCGCGGTAGCCCGACAGGGAAGCCGTGGACTTTTGCGGGGAGTCTTCATCCATGGCGGCGTCTCGCTACTTTGGACAACCCGGCGGTACGCGACTATAATTAGCCGCATCGCACGTATCGGGAGCATGCATGAAACGTCTATTCTGCGCAATACTCGCCCTCTCGGTCGCTGTTGCGGCCTTCGGCGTCGACAAGGAGAGCTTCGACCAGGTCGTTGACTTCGAGACCTCTCTGCAAGCCCTTGCCGAGGAGGCGCAGCGGGCGCCGGAGGCGTTGATGCAGAACGAGTCCGTCCTCGTCCTCGACGGGGTCGTGTCCGGGGTCAATGTGATCGACGAAGATCCGGAAACCTTTCGCGCCGAGATCAATCTGGTGTCGGGGCGGTGGCGCGGCCTCGATCAGATTGTCATGTACAAGGTTGTCGTGATTGTTCAGGGACCTGAGTTTGCCGCGAGGATTCCGATGCGTCCCACCCGGGAGGAGCCGCCGGGCGGCACCATTGAGCGCAACAAGCGGGTGATTGTCGCCGGAACCATTGCCGGCGTGGCGGACGACCCGGAGACGGAGCGAACGGTTCCGGTCCTCAACGGCTATTATGTCCGCAACATGTGAAGTGGTGCCGAAATTGTTGATGCATCTCCGGGGTGAGCTGCGTTGACGAACGCGGCACTCCCTGCGGCTTCCCTTGCCGGTGCGCGCGGACTCATACGAAGGTAATGTCGTCCGCGGTGATCCTGGAGCCCCGCTTCATGACGGCGGCGCGAAGGAGCACGTTGCGCAACTCCCGTACGTTACCCGGCCAGGTGTGCACGGCCAGACGGTCATAGGCGTTGTCCGTCAAATCGACGTCCTCGAGCTCCGCCTCTCGAAGGAAGCTTTCCACCAGGTCGGGGATGTCTTCGAGCCGGTCGGTCAAGTCCGGCATTCGATGGGTGAGCACGTTCAGACGGTAGTAGAGATCACGACGGAACCGTTTCAACCGCACCTCTGCGGGCAGGTCGCGATTCGAGGCTGCTATGAGCCGAAACGAAAGGTGGAGCTCCCGGCTTCCGCCCAGCCGCCGGACCCGACGATCCTCGATGACGCGAAGAATCTTCGCCTGGTTGTACGAGGACATCTCCCCTACTTCATCCAGAAACATCGTTCCCCGGACTGCCCGTTCCAGGTAGCCGGGCCGCGCCACGGCATCCGTGAAGGCGCCCTTCTCGGCACCGAACATCTCGCTCTCGAAAAGCGGTTCCGGTATTGCTCCACAGTTGGCGGCAACGAAGGGTGACTCCGACCTACTGGAGAGTTCGTGGATGGCGCGCGCGGCGACTTCCTTGCCGGAACCGCTTTCGCCAAGCAAGAGCACCGGAATGTCCGCGTGAGCGACGCGGCGCACGAACTCGCGGATCGATCTCACCGCGTCGCTCCGTCCGTGAAAGAGTCGATCTGCCGCGTCGCCTCTCCGGGGCTCACCGTGACCGTTGCCGGAGTGGCCGTTACCGCAATCGCCGTTGCCGGAGCTGCACGAGGCGTGCAGGAGCCGGGCGAGGGTGACCTCCACCTCACTCCGTCCGAACGGCCGAAGGAGACAATCTTTGGCACCCGCGCGCATGGCCGCCACCACTTCGGCAGCCTGTGAGCTGTGACCGATCACGCTCACGGGGGGTGATCTGCGAAGCCCAACGACGCTTGCGACCAATTCGTCGACGGAGACGTCTGAGAGATCGAGTCCAATGAATACCGCATGCGGCTGGTGCTGCCGTATGTAGTCGCCGGCCAGGACGCCCCGGAAGTAGGACAGCAGGGTGCAGGTCTGTGGCAGCAGCCGCCGCAGGGTGTCATGGACCCCTCGGTCATGGTCTACCAGCACTACCCTGATCATGCGTGTCGGAATCAAGACATACACCCAGTTCGCGAAATCCGCAACAAGAATCTTGTGAGACCTGCAGAAACCAGTTGGTTACTTACCTGCCCGCGGCGGCGAGGAGGATCGGCGCGCGACCAATGTCACCGCTGCACCGCCCCGGGCAATTGGTGAAGCATCCGAGAGCAGCTATAATGCGGAGCCAATGGCGACGCGGCTGCGACTGCTTTCACTTGTGGATCGGGCGTTCGTTATCCGATTGCTGCTCCTCATGCTGCTCGGCTCGCTCCTGATCGTTGCAGATGGATACGCCCTCATCGGGCTCAGTGGCGCAGTCGGGCGCTATCTTGCCCTTGCCGTCGTCTCCTCTACCGGGCTCGTCGGGCTCTTCTTCCTTGCCAACTCGATTCTCTCGACGCTGGCCGCGGTCCGCGGCTCCATTCGCGCCGGTGTCTTCCCCCGCCGCGACTTTGCCCGGCTGGGCAGTCTCTTCATTGCCGCCGGCTTGATCCTTCTCCCCGGCCTGGTCACGGACATGATTGGGGTGTTCATGTACCTTCCCCCAATACGCGTCGGCCTGGGGCTCCTGCTCATCAGGCCCCTCGACACGCAGCTGTGGCAGATCTACGAGCACGTCAAGCTGGAAGAGGCGGAACGGGCGGAGTAGCCCCGCCGGTGCAGGGGGCGGCCGCCGGGTGAAGCGGGGCGGCCGCCGGTGAAGCGTGCCCCCGCCGG
>CAZUVX010000014.1:39800-53923 GCA_964623865.1 uncultured Spirochaetaceae bacterium
GGGGGCGGCCGCCGGGTGAAGCGGGGCGGCCGCCGGTGAAGCGTGCCCCCGCCGGGTGCAGCGGGGCCCTCCGCCGGTGAAGCGTGCCCCCGCCGGTGCAGCGGGGCCCTCCGCCGGTGAAGCGTGCCCCCGCCGGTGCAGGGGGCGGCCGCCGGCGGGGCGTGCGACGCGCCTATCGATCGAACAGGCGGAACCCGACCAGGAGGATTCCGAACCACAGGAAGAGGAAGGCCTTGGTGATGCGCCACGGGTGGGTAAGGAGGCCGCCGACACGACGCATCATGCGCCCGGCCCGCGTTGCCGCCGGCTTGCGCCGCACATCTGCGAAGACTTCCAGGACTCCGGGTACGCAGAGGTAGATTCCCGGGGAGAAGGATCGCTTATGGGCGCGGACCCACTCATCGCCGCCGCGAATGCCGCTGCCGATGAGCACCAGATCGGGCGCCGCCTTCCGGATTGCCGTCACGATGTCGCTCTCCCGGTCCTGGGAGTAGTACCCGGGGTGTCGCCCAACCAATCGGAGTCCGGGGAAGGTGAGCCGAAGATTCTCCTCCACTCGCAGCAAGTGCTTGCGCCGCAGGCCAAGCAGGTAGTAGCTTGCGTTCCGCTCCTCCAACAATCCGAGCAGACGAATTACGAACCGGAATGTCAGCTGCGCTTCGACGCGCGGCTTCTCCAGGAAGGTGGCGGCGCGCTGAAGGCCCAGAGAGACCGGCACAACGAGGGAGGCCTCCTTCAGAGTCTTGTGGTAGAGTCTGTTTCGCCGGGCGCGCATGAGCGCTTCCGTGGTCAGGAGCACGACGTGGTGGCGCCCTTCACGCTCCCGCAACTCTTCGACGATCTGCGGCAAGTCTTCCTGTTTGAAGGCGTCGACGGGAACGCGAAGTATCTGGGTTCGCTTGCTGGAAGTCGTCGCTATACCCACTGGTCTCGCTCCCGCAGAATGGTCTGGACTGCCGCAATAGCATAGAGCGCCGCCGTCTCGGTTCGCAACACCGTCTCTCCGAGTCGGGCAACGCTGAAGTGCTTGGTGTCGGTCAGTTTCGTGATCTCCTCTCCTGAGAAGCCGCCCTCCGGGCCGACGGCGAGGTAGAGATGGTTCGGAGCTGTCCTAAGATATTCGTGAAGGGCCTGCGTCGCAAGTGGCTTCTCGTGAAAGACCAGGCCCAACTCCTTCGATTCCGGCGACACCGCCTCAATGTCATTCAGGTCGATGATTTCTCCAATGCGCGGTGGGGTGACGCCGCCCGACTGTTGGGCCGCCTCCCTTGCAATTCGCTCCAGACGCTCGAGCTTCTTGGCGCCACGGGGGCCCTCCCACTCCACAACGGAATGGCCGGTGCGGATCGGCACGATTACCTGGACGCCCGCCTCGGTCGCCTGGCGAACCACCGTATCGAGCTTCTTCCCCTTGGGTAGTCCCTGATAGAGGGTAATGGGAGGAAGATGCGATCCTTCGGCCTCGCCGGAGTCCGTGCCGGCCTGCAGAAGGGTTCCCCGAAGCCGATCGCGGCCGATCTCATCGATCCTCAGCTCGAAGGGGCGACCCCCGGGTGTCCGGGCATGAATTACCTCTCCCGGCTGGTGTCGGCGAACCCGGACGAGGTAGTGGAAGTCATCTCCCGAGAGAACGACCGACTCGCCCTCTCCATGCTCCGACGGAAGGATGAGCTGTTTCATACGCCGGCGCACCGCGATCAGTTGCCGGTAATGGTCCCGTTTGCGGAAATCCTGTTTTCGCGAAGGAGGCGCACCGCCTCCTGGAGGACCACGTCGAAATCGAGGTCGTACGCCGGAGAGACGTTGTTGCGGCGATTGACCTCGTCACGAATCATCTTCCGGATGCGCCGCTCGCTGAGGACGATATCCTGATCTCTGAGATCGCTGATGAAGGCTTGAATCTCGGAATCCGACGGATCCGCATGCTCCTCCACGAAGGAGATGATGAGCCTCTCATCCGTGATCCTGGTGAGGGACCCTACCTCTTCGTCGCTGAGCTCCGGAGGTTTCACCTCCTCATCCGGCTCAATGCCGTTGTCCTCAATGTAGGTTTCGTCGGGGGTGTAGTACTTCGACATGGTCAGGCGGAAGCCGCCGGTTCCGACCACGTGCACTTCCTGGACCGACCCCTTGCCGTAGGTGGTTGTACCGATCAGGTAGGCGCGGTCGCGATCCTTTAGCGCTCCCGCCATAATCTCCGCAGCGGAGGCCGATCCCTCATCAATGAGCACGACGATCGGGATGTCCTCCGAAACGCTCTTTCCGGAGTCCGCCTCAAAGACCTCGTTTTCGCTTGCCTTGCGGCCCCGGGTTCCGACGATGGTTCCCTCGTCGAAGAAGAGATCTGCGGTCTCGACGACTGCCGAGAGAAGACCACCGGGGTTCTGGCGCAGGTCAATGATGAGTGACTCGTATCCCTCCTCCTCGAACTCTCGGAGTGATTCTTCGACCCGTTGGTTCGTATAGGGGGTGAACTGGATGATGCGCAGAAAGGCGATCTTGTCGTCGATCATGGCGCTCTTGACCGTGGGAACCTCAATGATTGCACGCTTCAGCTCGACCGTGAGGGTGTGGGATTCCCCGCGGCGGATCAGGACCTCCACCGTTGACCCGGGCTCTCCACGCAGTCGGTTAACCACCTGGTCAATATCAAGCGGCTTGGTCGACTCGCCGTCGATTTCCAGAATGAGATCTCCCGCCATGACACCGGAGCGGAAGGCCGGCGTATCTTCGATGGGCGCCACGACTTCGACGAACCCTTCCCCGTCTTCGTCCTCATCTTCGCCATCCTCCGTCGCCTGCTTGGCAATGTACATTCCGACGCCGCCGAAGCGGCCTCGCGTGGTGTCGCGGAGATCGCGCATGTCCTCGGCGGTGAGGTACGCGGAGTGAGGATCATCCAGGCTGTCGAACATCCCCTCCAGGGCACCCTCTATGAGGAGCTCGGGATCCACCTCCTCAACGTAGTTCTGCCGGACGAAGTCATAGACTCGTTCGAACATGTTGAGGAGCCGCTCATCCTCACGTGTCTGCGACTGCGCCGCGACGGTGACGGGGACGAGAGTTACCAACAGGACGACGAAAAGCCCCGCCGTGATGCTGAGCCACAGGAGGCGTTCCTTTTCGGCGAGGGATTGAAGAAATCGTTTCATGCAATTACTCCGGGCGGTCTCGTATTCCAGAGTATACACACTCGGGAGGGGCACTTTCTATTGCGACCGCCCGCGATGGGCCCCGGAAGCTCTATTGACGGTGGCAAACCGGGGTCGTACACTCCGCCATACGTGGCACGTCATAGGATTCTGTTCTTCCTGGCAGCCCTCTGGGAGGTTGCCCGCTTCATAGCAACCTTCAACATCGCAACGCTGATACTGGCAGTCAACACGAGCATGGTGAAGGCAACGGCCGTGGTCTGGCTCGGCAGCCCGCAGCTGATCCTTGCCGCCGGATTCCTCGTCATAGGCGCCGTTCCGGAGCGGAAGGCGC
Source organism: uncultured Spirochaetaceae bacterium (assembly GCA_964623865.1). Classification (GTDB taxonomy): domain Bacteria; phylum Spirochaetota; class Spirochaetia; order DSM-27196; family PWMO01; genus CAYFQV01. The sequence continues at coordinate 43,287 of CAZUVX010000014.1, forward strand.
CACTCCTCAACGCACTTCGACTGGGTAAGCTCCTGGAGGTCGCCTCCCTGGCGCTCGTGCTTGCAACGTTGCGGCAGAGCGCCATGGTCGGCACCGGCTTTCAGGCTTTCTTCGTCACGATTGCCCCCTATGTCGTTGGGGTGGTCGATTTGATTCTCCTTATCCTCCTGCTATCATATAGGAGCGATTCCCTCGACAGGCTGCCGCGGCACGGCACTTTGCAGCGCGGAGATCCGGGACAGGATGCCCTGGCGCGTAGTGAGCCCGAGCGCGTACGGAGCGATCAGATGAGCAGTGACTCGGAGGAGAACCGGTAATGCACGTCCTCCCGATTGCCAGTGGAAAAGGCGGCGTCGGAAAGTCCCTTCTCGCGGCAAACCTCGCCGTAGCGCTTGGAGAGCTCGGGGAGCGCGTCGTACTTGCAGACCTGGACCTCGGCGGCTCGAACCTGCATCTCATTCTGGGCGTCCGCACCCCCCCGGTTGGTATCGGCTCCTTCCTGACGGACGCTGCGATTGACTTCAACGAGCTGGTCCTCCAGACCGACTACGACGGTTTGTCCTTCATTGCCGGAGATGCCGAGATACCGGGACTGGCCAATATTGCGGCATCTCAGAAGAGGATGATTCTCTCCCGACTCGGAAAGCTGGAGGCCGACTACTTGATTCTGGATCTGGGTGCCGGCACCAGCTACAATACTCTCGACTTCTTTCTCTTTGCACCCCGCGGGATCGTTATCACCGCGCCGAACGCGACCTCCATGGTGAACGCCTACCTCTTCCTGAAGAACGCTTCATTCCGGTTGATCCAGACATCGCTCCCCAGAAAGGGTCCCGGGGACAAGTACCTCCAGTCCTTGAAGAAGCGCCAGGAGGGGTCCCTGCGAATCTACATTCCGCAACTCATGTCGCACCTCGAGACAATCGATCCGGAAGGACACAATGCCGCACGTGACGCGCTTCGGCGGTTTCAGCCTCGTTTGGTCATGAATATGCTCGACGATCCAAAGGATGCCGACAAGGCGCTGCGTCTGCGACGATCGTGTCAGCAGTATCTGGACATGGACCTCGAGCACCTCGGCATCATGTACCGGGACGAGCTGCAGGACGTGGCACTCGGTTCGGGCCTTCCTATTGTGCGGTACAAGCCCGGTTCGGTTCTGGCGCAGGCGGTCCACCGGATTGCCGACAAGCTGTGCCGGACCCGCGAAGAAGATGCAGAACCGCTCATGTGGGAGCAGGTGGACGCCACCTACGAAGAGGCGGAAGTGGAGGCGTCCGCCGACTTCGAGAACAAGATGGACTACATTGAGGATCTTCTCCACACCGGCGCCTTGACGACGGGCGATCTGGTGGAGACGATCAAACATCAGCAGTACGAGATCAACCAGCTAAAAAAGGAAAACGCCCTCTACAAGTCCAAGTTGGTCGGCGCAATAGAGGCGGGGTACAAGGCGTGACGACGGTGCGTTCGATGAGGCGCACCGGACCCGGTTAGTTGTTCATGGCAAGGCAAGAGACGGTCATTCAAGGCTCTATCGAGCTCACTATCGACGAGCGCGGTCTGAAGGCGTCCGTTTTGATCGACCGCTCCGGCGGCGACGAGGAGTGGACACCATCCCGTGTCGTCGAGCAACTCCTGCAGCGTGGCGTTAAGGAGGGCTACGACGCGAAGGAGATCGCCCGGCTCTTCGACGAGAACGCGAAGAAAGGGCGCAACCCCTTTCGGTTTGTGGCAGCTGAGGGAACCCCACCGGAGGACCCGTCCCCGGAGCAGTTTTCCATGGATCGTCTCCCGATACCGGAGGGGTCGAAGGAGGCGGTAGAGCGAGTCCTCGCCCAGGCGGAGCAGCCGCGCATCACGATAGAGCGGAAGCGGAAGGTCGAGAAGCAGAAGACCGTAACCAGGAAGCCCAAGTTTCCCTTCGGGAGCCCGAAGAAGGTAGAGCAGACCGTTGTGGAGGAGGAGACCGTTCCGGAACGCGTCTACGTAGACCCGACGGTTCAGCAGACCGGCTACGCCGAGGCGGGACAGCGCCTCGGCGAGGTTGTGCCGCAGTCCCGGGGAACACCGGGACGCAGCATCTACGGCGGCATCGTCCATCCCAGGAACCTGGCGGACCCGCACTTCTACGTCGGCACCGGCGCAACCCGTAGCGGCAACGTGGTCACCGCGGAGGTCACCGGCGCAGTCCGGCGTGGTCCGAACTGGATCGACGTCGTTCCTTATGAGAGCCACGACTGGACTCTCACGCTTTCGAAGGACAGGGCCACCGCCTATCTCTCCTTTTCGCCGGGCCATAGCGAGGCGGCGCCGCCGACACCTGAGGAGATCGTTCAGGAGGCGAGGAACCTCGGCTATGACCCGGATAATCTCATCAGCCCTGAGGAGATCAAGACCCTCCTCAATGACGCGATCAACAGCGGTACGGACATGGAAGAGGTGCCCATCAGCAACAGCCGGGACGCCTCCTACAATATCTACGTCTCGGATGACCAACTGCAGGCCGTCCTGAACGTGCACAAGGGCAAAGGCCGCGGTCGGCCGCTGAGCCTCAAGGAGCTCGGCAAGGCAATTCAGTCCACCGGCCTCAAGAAGCTCGACTTCGAGCGCATCAAGAAGGACATCCTGGAGTTCTACCACGGTTCGGAACAGGACCTGACCGGCTACGTCCTGGCCGAGGGTACCGCCCCGACTCCCGGTCCCGACGGAGAGATGGAGTTTGCGGTTCGCTTTCTCGAAGAGAGGGAGATGGAGCCGTACCAACGGGCCGCTCGGGAGCGCCCGGAGCTTCTCGGGGACGTAGACTCGATTGAAGAGTTTCCTGTTGCCGATGTTTCCCGGATGGCCCGGGTTCAGCCGGAGCAGCGCATTCTGACGGCGGCCCCGGCCGGGGCGGGACAGCCCGGTACAGATGTCTACGGCCGGCAGATCCCGCCGCCGACCGGTGCCGAGCCGAAGCTGAAGCTGCTGGAGAACGTGCAAAGAAAGGATGGGGTCGTATTTGCGACTCGAGAGGGCCTTCTGGAAGAGGCTCAAGTGGACGATGTCACCTATCTGCGGGTTCGCCCGCACCGGGACTGCTCCATCCAGGTGGAGCTCGGGACCGACCGCATGCGCGCCATGATCACCCTCAAGGAGGGCGAGGGCACGGGTCTCCGCCTGACCGAGGAGGCGGTCTTCACCGCGCTCGACGATGCGGGTGTAACCTACGGCGTGGATGACGGTAAGGTGCGAGACGGTCTGATTCGGGCGCAGCATGAGGGAGGAATCGTTCGGTGGCTCGTTGCCGAAGGGACTCCTCCGGAGGAAGGGAGTGACGGGAAGCTCGAGTTCCTCATCAAGCTGGCCGGCGGGAAGGACGTCACGCTCCGGGAGGATGGCACCGCCGACTACAAGAACCGTGACCTGATCACCACAGTGAAGGCGGGGACGCCGGTAGCCAGGATCGAGCCCCCCCAGGAGAAGCCCCGTCCCGGTACGGACGTCACCGGAAAGGAGATCCCACCGCTTCGAGGAGAGGCGGTGAACGTGGAAGTAGGGGAGAACCTCGAGCAGGAGAGCGACCAGGACGGCGTCGTCACCCTGACTGCCCGGACCGACGGCGAGGTGCTTTACGAGCGCCGTCGCCTGTCGATCCGGGCTACTCACACGGTAAAGGGAACCGTCGGCGTGGAGACTGGAAATATCAAGTTTCCCGGGAGCGTTACCGTCTCGGGCTCCGTTCAGTCCGGCTACGTCATTATGGCCGGGGGGGACATACGGATCGGCGAGTCGGTTGAAGGGTGTCTCCTCTCCGCGGACGGCAACATCATGATCAAGGAAGGCGTGAAGGGCGCCGGCAAGGCGGTCCTGCGAACAAAGAAGAACATCGGGGTCGCCTTCGCGGAGCATGCGACGCTTCTGGCCGTCGGGGAGATCGTCATCCGCACCAGTTGCTTCCATACCACGGTGAAGGCCAACGGCAGTCTGCGCATGCAAACGGAGAAGGGGAGCATTGTCGGCGGGAACCTCCGGGTGCGAAAGGGTGTCGAGACGCAGAATCTCGGCTCCTCGAGCGGAGCCCACACCCACGTTTCCTTTGGTCAGGACTATCTCGTGGCCGATCAGATCGAACGGGAAGAGCGGGAAGTCGAGAAGCTGAAGCGGCGGATAACCACCATCGATCTCTCTCTCCAGAAGGTGACCGACAGTAGTCCAATTGAAGAAGTGGAGAGCCTTCGTAAGGAGAAGAAGATGCTCCTGAAGATGATGGAGCACCGGAGCCTCCGCCTCTTCAACTTGCGGGAGAGGTTCGAGGAACACTTTCCTTCGGAGGTCCGGGTGAAAGGAACGCTCTTTCCCGGTGTTGTGGTGGAGAGCCATGGACGCACCAGGGAGTACAGTGAGCGGAGGAAGTCGGTGCGGATCTACTTCGATCTCGAAACGGGGCGAATCATGGAGGAGCCGCTCAACGCGGACGCGGCGGAATGACCACTTACCTGGTGTATCCCGATTGGCTGCAAGCGGTCATTTTGCCGGCCGTCCCCATCCGGTGGTACACGCTGTTCCATCTGCTCGGGTATCTGGTCGTACTCCTTCTATTCCTGCGGCACCTCCGTGCGCATGGAGCCGGTGAGGAGGTGCCCGAAGCGCGGCATTTCTTCTTCTGGTTCATCATAGGGTATCTTGCCGGCGCGCGAATCGGAGCGCTCCTGCTGTTCGGGCCGCTCGATGAGGTGATTCGTCGGCCCTGGCTCGTTCTCTGGCCCTTTGACGAAACAATGGCCTTCCAGGGTATCCGCGGCCTGAGCTTCGGTGGTGGTCTCATCGGTGCGGCAGTTGCCCTCCTGCTCCACCACCTGCGCCACCGCGTCAACGTCCTCCTGTGGGCGGACGCCCTGGTCGTGGGGATTCCCCTGATGTTCTTTCTGGTCCGGATGGGTAACTTCGCCAATCAGGAGCTCTATGGCCGGGTGACTTCGTTGCCATGGGGGATGCTCTTTCCGGAAGCCGGACCGGTCTCCCTTGCGGCTGAGGGTGTCTATTCCCGCGCGATCGCCTCGGGAGTCCCCGTAATCAGCCAATCCAGCTACGTGAACCTCCCCCGGCATCCTGCGCAACTCTACGAGGCGCTCCTTACCGGTCTGATTGCCTGGGCTTTTCTCATGTGGCTCGCACTACGCCGGCAATTGCACGAGGGGCTGCTCACAGCGACGTATCTGTTGCTCTACGGATGCGCCCAGTTTCTTCTCGGCTACCTTCGAGTCCCTCCGATCCGCGATCCCTTTGTCATCCGAGTCTCCCCGGAGACAATACCTCCTGCCCTGTTCTCCTCGCCGTTGGACCTGACTCCGGATCAACTCCTCTCCCTCTTCTTTGTGGTGGGCGGCGCTCTCATGGTCCGCGCGGTCCGGCGCTATCGAGCGGGACGCCCCGGTGTCGAGACCTTCCACACCCATTAGCGCTGCACAAGACGTCCCGGTCCGGCGCGGGCTTGCACCGAGTAGGGGACTCGCACCGAGTAGGCGGCTTACACCGAGTAGGCGGCTTACACCGAGTAGGCGGCTTACACCGAGTAGGGGGCTTACACAGAGTAGGGGGCTTACACAGAGTAGGGGGCGCCCGCCTTGGCGCGGCGCTTGCGGGAGGCGCGGATCTCGTCTCCGTACTCCTGAAAGACCAGCCGCAGCTTCCGGGAGAGGACGTCCATGCCGAACTCCCGGCGGGCAACGTTGAAGTTGTGTTCGACCCGTTCTTGCCGCTCGTCGGGATTCTTGATGACCTGAACGATCTCGTCCACTGCGTGATCCGGAATCACCAGGTGTCCCTTCGCATCGTAGGTGTCCCGTATCTCCACGTTCCGAAGCTGGAGCGGCATTACGTCGGTTTTGTAGACGAGATAGGTCGTCGTGACGATCGGAACCTTCGCCGCAACGGCTTCCAGCAGTGCGTTTCCGAAACCCTCCCAGACGGGCAGGTAGGTCACGAAGTCGGCGTGAGCCAGGACGTCCCGGTTGGTGTAGAGCTTGCGACCCTCCGCGTCCGTGCCGCGGACCGACGCAACGCGATCGGATATCAGGTGCAGAGGGATGCCCGCGTCCTCGGCAATGCCGTGGATCGTCTCGATGTACCGTTGGTCGGGTTCGTCGCCCTGATAGAGGGAGATGACGTAGTGGGTTCTGCCGCGGTACTCGGGATAGCGCTCCAGGAGGCGTCGCACGAAGGCGAGGGAGTCCTCAATGCGTTTCCGGCGGACGATGCGGGTCGGTTGCATGACCAGCAGGTCGTCCTCCCGGAATCCCAGTTGTTCGCGGAAGTCCCCGTTGTACGCATCTTTCCAGACAGGGTGGTCGAAGTCTTCGCAGTTCGTTACCACGTGCGGCTTCACCCGTTTGAGACTTGTCAGAATGTGCGCCGCGTAGGATGAGATAACCGTGTGTTCCAGACCCAGATCCGCCGGCGGCATGATCTTCGTCAGAAGTCCTTCAATGTAGTTGTTGCTGAAGCGACTGCGTTCCCACCAGAAGTCGTGGTGGTGGAAGATCGTCGCCATCCGTCGCTCCGTGGCGAGCTTGTACATGGCCATGCCCCCGACGAGGGTCATGGGCATTGCGTTCGTGTTTTCCGCAATAAGCACGTCGATGTCGTGTTCATGAATGATCTCGTCCATCCAGTTGGCCACCTCGGTGCCGTCGGCCTCGAGTTGATCGAGCATGAGCGCAATCTTCTCGCGTGACTGGTGCGGCGGTCGTCGATTGAGGTGGGGAAAGGCCGAAGTCTCGTAGTACTGCTGTTCCGGGGAGTCGAAGCGGATCCGCTCCATGAGGTGTTGATCTTCCGACGCTACCGACTCCAGGGTATTCCGGTACTTCCCGGCAATCGTAACGACCGAGTGTCCGTGTGACTGAAGAGTCCTGATCCACTTCTCCACTTCCAGGGAGACGCCGTCCACGTCTCCCAGCTTGCCGCATACGAAGGCCACCCGAAACCGGTCGTCCATGGAAGGAGCATAGCCAAAACGCACGCCGCGCTTCAACGCGCACCTCCCTGTTCAGTGGTGCAGGGATTGTTGACGGCGGACCTCGCGCGGTCGGTATCGTTCGGCCTGTGTCGCCACGGAAGGAGGCCGGGATTGCGGGATCGCCGCCGGCCGGGCCGGTGACGTATAATGGAGAGAAGGATGCGACACTCCGAACGACCGCCACATCTTGACGTCAACGTCGACCATGGTCATTACGTCGAGCTGGTTCCTCTGGTCCGCGGCGCATCCAGGAGTCTTGGTGTTACCACCATTGCGCAGGGGCAGCGCCGCGCCCGCATTGAGCTCGCCGTCACCGGCCCGGCCGGCTCGCGAAGAGAGCACGTTGCCGTGGTCGAGCTGACGAATCTGCCCACTAATCTGGGGAGGAAGCCTCACATAGCTCTGCATGCAAGGGTTGCACGCGGCGGCGTTGCTGAGCTTCGGTGCGAGGTGGAGGGCGAGCTCGTGCGAACCGAGCGTGTACCGGTGCGCAAGTGGTTGCCGACTCCTCCGGCGGCGTGGCTCGTCCCGATGGGGGTGGCGGTCGTCGCCGCACTGGTGCTTCTCGGCCTGCGTCTCACCGTGTGGTCTCCCCGCCCCGGCGACGTTGCGACAATCGAGACAGGGACGGTGGCAACCACAGGTGACCGGGACGGCGACGCGCGGGCCGACCGGGACGGCGACTCGCGGGCCGAGCGGAACGGCGACGCGACGGCGCTGTCGAAGGACCCCGGGGAAGGCGCCTCGGAGGGCTCGGCCGAAACCGGCGAGACGGCGACCCCCCGGAACTGGACCGTCTACTTCCTCCCGGATGATGCAACCCTCATACCCGAGACTCGGCGCGCTCTGGATGAGATCGCCGATCGACTAGGAGCTCTTGCCGGCGAGGGCGAAGGCGTGGGAACCTTGCGGATCGTTGGGCACTGCGCCCTTGCCGGCAACGAAGCGGGCCGCATTGAGCTCTCTCGGGCGCGCGCAGGAAACGTGTGGCGGCATCTCCGGCAGGCCGGGGTCGACCAACCGGAAGAGCTCGTGGTGCGTGGCGACGGAGGGGAGGATCCGGTCACGCGTGACGCGGACTCGCAGCATCTGAACCGCCGCGTGGAGATTCACGTCGCGGCGGCGCGCGACGACACTAGCGGCGACGGCTCCGGCGACAACGCAGGGGAGTAGGTGCCCCGCCGCAGCCCGGACCGCCGACGCAACGTACGCCGGGGAACCGGGAGTGCCGCCGCTGCCGTCGCCGGGCGCAGTGAGGGCGCGCCTATCCGTTGCGCCGGCCGGTCACGCCGGGGCGCATCAGTGAAACCATCAACAACAGTATCAGCACCACTCCGGAAGCAAGGGGAAACCAATCGCCCCAGCGCGTGTAGATGGTAAACCGGTCCGGCGGAATGGTCACATCCGCCACCAGGTACTCCTCGCTGTAGGTCGGAACCGTGGCCTTGATGCGACCAAACCGGTCGACGTGACCGGTTGTTCCGGATGCGGTGGCCCGAACGACGGGTCGGCGGTTCTCCACGGCGCGGAAGATCCCCGCCACGAAGTGCTGCTTCGCCTGTACCGGCGTCAGGGACCAGTAGTCGTTCGACATGTTTGCAATGACCTCGGCGCCGGCGAGTACGAAGAGCCGAACCTCGTTGGGGAAGACATCTTCGAAGCAGATGGGCGTGGAGAAGGTGAACTTCGGGTGTTCGAAGACCGTCCGGTCGACTCCGGGCTCCCAGAAGTGCGTGTCGAACTCCAGGAGGAGCTGATAGACCCAGGGGAGGGACTCCTGGTAGGGGAAGTACTCCGTGAAGGGCACGAGTTTGATCTTCCGGTAGGTGTCGACCCTGTTACCATCGTCATCAAACAGGACCGCAGCGTTGTAGTTGAGCCTGTCGATCTCGCGACCCTCCTCGTCGGTGACGAGCTCGTAGTCGTCGTTGCCGGTGACGAGCCAGGTGTTGATCGAACTCTGGTAGGTGAGGAAGCGATCCACCAGCCGAGCGTAGCGACTGCTGGTGGGCTCTTCGGCGCCCCAGCGGCGGATATTCGGGACGAAGGCGGTCTCGGACCATATGACGATGTCCGGGTTCTCCCGCAGAGCCTCATCGGTGAGTCCCCTGAGGCTGTTGAGGGTGCGGGTGTACTCGTGCTTTCGCGGGTCGGAATTCTGCTGGATCAGGGCAACACGCACTTGCGGTGCCGGAGTTCGCTCCGTCCGAAGGTCTGATGGGCCGGCTTCCTCCGCCTCGGCTTCCTCCGCCTCGGCGGCCTCCCGGCTCTCGCCGCGCTCCGCGCGGGAGGGTCGATTGTGATCGTAGGCAGATCCGAAGGCCATTGCAACCGACCCTGCGTACGCCAGGAGTGCGAGCCCGACCGCGGTCGCCCCCACGGTTCCCAGGGGCGATTGAAGGCCACCAGCCGGGGCACCGCCCAAATGTGGCCGGTCGAGCCGCCGGACGAGGGCGTGGGCAAAAGCGGCGTTGACCAGGATGACCAGGAAGGAGACGCCCCAGACACCGGTAACGGCGGAAATCTGGATGATCGGCAGTACCGAGTACTGAGAGTGCGCAGTCAGGGCCCAGGGGTAGCCCAGGAAGCCGGAGGAACGGAGGTACTCGAAGAGGGTCCACGCAAGCGGAAGAATGACAAGGCGAAAGCGCGGGGCGCCGTGGTAGAACACCATGAGAATGGGGAAGAAGAGGCCGTAGAAGAAGAGGAATACCAGCACGGCGAACTGCAGGGACACCAGGCTGAAGGTGGCAAGCCAGAAGTTGGTCAGGACCAGCCGGAAAAGCCCGTACACCACTCCGTAGAAGACCCCGCCCCAGAAGCCCGTGGCGGAGAAGACGAGGAAGAGCGGGACCATGGCGAGCCAGCCGAGAACCCAGATTCCGTCTTCCGCCGCAAAGGAAGGGAGGGCGAGGCCCGAGAGGGCGCTGCTCAGCAGAGCCAGGGGAAGCGCCCACCGGCGGACGACACGGCGCCACGGCGCGTCCTGCCTCGACACGTTCCGCTGCGGGAGCTCCCGCTGCGGAGACTCCTGCCGCGGACTCTCCGCCGGGGGCCGCTGCCGGACAAAGCGCTCGCCCAGGCGACCTCCCCGCGGCCGGAGGGCGCCGTCCGTCCGCAGGGCCGTACGAACGCGAAGGGTTACGTAGTGCGCCAGGCTGACCGCGAAGAAGGGGAGAAACCGAACCGTGACGTCCAGTTGCTCCGCTGCGCTATCCACCGCGAGGCTCAGTTCTCCGCCGCTCTCCATGAAGCGCTGGACGTAGTCCATGTTGGCGTTCAACGCGAAGGCGTACAGCACCCAGAATAGCAGGAAGGTGTAGGTGAAGAGAAACTCCCCGGATCGTGGCAGGAGGACGTGCGTATCCGGGACGAGCCGTCGTGACGCGGCGAAGAGCGCTACTCCCCATCCCAGGTGGAGCGCCACCACGGAGAGGTAGAAGTAGTCACCAATGCTCGGCGTCTGAACGCGCAGGGGACTCAGCAGGGCGAAGTAGGCGCCGACCAGCGCAGCAACGACGTACAGGCCCCCCCACAGTCGGTTCGATCTACCATGCTGGAAGCGTTTCACGAACGCATATTACCGTCACCGCGCCGAGTTCGGCAAATCGCGGACTGCTTTATGGCAACTCGG
>CAZUVX010000015.1:0-50478 GCA_964623865.1 uncultured Spirochaetaceae bacterium
GAGCTCTCCAAGCAGATGGAGGACGGCGAGAACATCATCAAAGGGGTGATCCGCAACTCCGGCATGCTCATCCCGGAGTTCTACAATCTCGCCCAGCGCGCCTTCTCCAGGGAGGACCCGCGGGAGCTGAATCTCTCCAAGAAGGAGATCTCCGAGTATCTCGCCGAACGACGCCGCCTCTCTCAGTTCTACCGGGAGCCGCTCCGTGAGGTCTTCACCGATCTTCGCCAGTACATGGAGACGAAGGACCGCCTGGTGTCCAAGGGGGGAAACGTCCTCGAGGATGACACCATCCGCAACCGCCGGAAGGACCTTCTCGACGAACTCAAGGACATCGAGATCCACGCAGAGGAGATTCTCTACTTCTCCGAAAAATTCACGAGCGCCGCGCGGAAGATCCACAAGTACCAGCGGGAGCAACACCGGATCGAGAAGCACCTCCAGGTGTCGAACCTCCGGGAACTGCGCACCCTTGGCCGGGGTCTTGCCAAGACCGACGAGCGCATGCGGATCGAGGAGCAGCTCGGCATGAGTGCCGACGACATAAAGGACAAGATCCGCGAGATTCAGATTACCGAGAAGAAGCTGCGCAACCTCGAAGTGGAGTTCGAGAACTCCATCCACGACATCCTCCACATGTCCGAGGAAATCACCCGCGGCAAGGACATGATGCAGACCGCCAAGGACCGACTGATCAAGGCAAACCTTCGTCTGGTCGTAAGCATCGCCAAGAAGTACACAAACCGGGGCCTGCATTTCTTCGATCTGGTACAGGAAGGAAACATCGGGCTCATCAAGGCCGTCGAGAAGTTCGAGTATAGAAAAGGATACAAGTTCTCAACGTATGCCACCTGGTGGATTCGCCAGGCAATAACCCGATCCATCTCCGATCAGGCTCGCACCATCCGTGTTCCCGTTCACATGATCGAACAGATCAATAAGGTGGTTCGCGAAGCGCGCCAGCTCATGCAGGTCCTCGGCAGAGAACCTAACGACGAGGAAATCGCCGATCGCCTGGGTTGGACCGTCGGCCGTGTGAAGGCGGTCAAGAACGTTGCCCGAGAGCCCATTTCGCTGGAGACCCCCATTGGAGAGGAGGAGGACTCCTTACTGGGAGACTTCATTGAGGACAAGGACGTCGAGAACCCGGCGCATCAAACCGCCTTCACGCTGTTGCAGGAGCAGCTTCGTACGGTCCTCTCGTCGCTTCCCGCCCGGGAGCAAGAGGTGCTGAAGATGCGCTTCGGCCTCGAGGACGGGTATTCCTTGACATTGGAAGAGGTTGGATTGTATTTCAACGTGACCAGAGAACGTATCCGGCAGATCGAAGCCAAGGCGCTCCGGCGGCTGCGCCATCCGAAGCGAAGCCGCAAGCTGAAGGACTACCTCGACCAGGAGTCCTGATCAATACGCGGACCGGGAGTCCCGACCAACAAGGGGAGATACTCATGATTCAAGAAACCATCGACACGCTGAAGACTCTTCAGGATATCCTGTCCCGGAAGTTCCAGATCGAGCAGGAAATTCAGGAGCTTCCCAAAGCCCTTTCGACGAAGAGCGAGTTGCTGAATCGCATGAAGAAGTCCTACATCGAGAAGAACACAAAGTATGACGAGACCCGGCAGCGTCTCCGGGACCTGCGTGAACAGATGGAGGCGGCCGAGCGGGAGCGCGAGAAGTACGAAGGCCAGATGGATCTCATCAAGACGCAGCGCGAGTACGAGGCCCTCGACAAGGAGATCCGTGACGCCTCCGAGCGAGAACAGACTCTCCGCAAAGAGCTCCAGAAGGAGGACAAGATCCTTCAGGAGATGTCTCAGACTCTCGAGCGAGAAGAGAGCCTGATCAAGCAGCAGGAAGAGGAGCTCTCGCAGGAGCAGGCGAAGGTCAAGGACGAGACCGACGAGAAGAAGAAGAGCCTCAAGGAGCTCGAGAAGGAAGAGCGGAAGCTCGTTCCCGACCTGGATGAGGAGCTTCTCTTCAAGTTCGAGCGTATCATACGCAGTCAGGAGGGTGAGGGCATTGTTCCTCTCAAGAAAGGCGTCTGTACCGGCTGCCAGATGATTCTCCCGGCACAATTCGTCAACGACGTCCGCAAGGGCGAAGATATCCTCTTCTGTCCCTACTGCAGCAAGGTCGTCTTCTACCTCGGAGACGACGATACGAGCTTCCAGGAGCAGGACGCCGAGGGACTCGCCGACCTGGTAGGCTCGCTTTCGGACGACGGCCTACCTGAGGACCTCCTTCAGGAAGAGCCCCTCGAAATGGGAGAGGAAGACACCATTGAAGAGGGCGATGACGAGGATCTGGAACACGACGCCGCCGACGGAGACCTCGAAGAGCCCGAGGACTACGCGGAGGAGGAAGAGGTGCCCGGCCACGAAGCCGACGACGATGATGAAGATGAAGATGACGACGAGGACGAGGACGACGAAGACGAAGACGAAGATGAGGACGAAGAGGACGAAGACTTCGACTACGACGAGGAGGAGTAGTCCGGATACGCCTCGCGCCGGCCTTGCCTTTGCGCCGGCATCTTCGTACACTGCACCGGGATTCAGTGCGCCGGGCTACCGCCGCAACGCGGAGGAAAGTCCGGGCTCCACAGAGCGTGGTACCGGGTAACCCCCGGGCTTCTGCAGCACCGCTGCAGGGGACAGAGAGTGCCACAGAAAGGATACCGCCTCGCCGCCTACGGCCGGCCCTAGGCGGTCACCGGCGGCGCCGCCGTCGGTGTTGAGGTAAGGGTGAAAAGGTGGGGTAAGAGCCCACCGGGCTCCGGGCAACTGGAGCCGCAGGGTAAACCTTGCCAGGAGCAAGACCAAGCAGCGGGAGGGCTGCTCGTCCATTCCCGCGGGTAGGTCGCTGGAGTCGCGCGGAGACGTGCGGCCGAGATAGATGGTAGCCGCAACAGAACCCGGCTTACGGGCGCCCTGATCCCTTGTACACATGGCCCCGTCGCGGGCGGCTGCGCCGTCCCCCGGCGGGGCCGCTTCGTTTACGCGGGATCTTTCCTTGGCTGCGGGCCTTTGTTGACTAGGGGCCTGGTTTCGTATTTAATGGCCTCCAGATTGTAGATGAGACACCCCGAGAGTCGATATCGTTCGTCCACCGGACGGCGCGCGGGCGGGCGCACGCGATTGCCCATAGGCGCCATAGTTGTTGTAGCCGCTGTCCTTCTGGGAGCCGGCGGAGCCTATTACGCAGGCGCCTTTGAGTTTCTGGCCATGCGTCGGTATGACGACCAGGCCGCCCTTCGGCAGCTCTGGAGCAGTGGCAGATACGAGGACCTGATTGAGGAAGCGGAGAGCGTACTGGACGGAACTCCGCTGGATCCGTCTGCTCTGGTATACGGTGGATTCGCCTACTTCTACGGGGGACTCGGACAAGTCGACGCGGAAGATCGAATGCGCTACCTGTCCAGGGCCACGGTCCTAATGAGAAAAGCCCTCCACCTGGACTACGCACCGCTTCGCGCAGAGATTCACTACGTGCTGGGAAAGACGTACTATCACCGTGGATCGAGCTACTACGATCTGGTCATAGAACATCTACAGCGCGCTGTTGAGATGGGTTACGAGGCGACCGATACCTATGAGTATCTGGCCCTGGCTTACACAGATTTGGGTGAATACGACGCGAGCGCACAGAGCCTGCGCACCGCCATCGATCGAAACCCCAGTGACGTGCTTTACTTCACCCTCGGCGAAGTCCAGGCACGGGCGGAACGGTACTCACAGGCCATTTCGGCCCTCGAGACGGCGATTGCCATGAGCTCCGATCGCGTGCTTACCGAGCGCGCCCGTTTCGCCCTCGGAGATGTTCTGACGGAAGCTGAGCGCTATGACGAGGCCGAAGCGGTCTACCGGGAGATTCTGGATGCGAATCCCGACTCGGCGGATGCTCACTACCATATCGGCAACATCCACGAGATACGCGGCAGTGCGGAGCAGGCTCGTTTCGAGTGGCGCGAGGCCTTCCGCCTGGACCCCAATCACGCTGAAGCTCTCCGCAAGCTTCAGAACAACTGAACCGGAGGAACAACTGGGATGGCATTAGGCGTCTTAAAGGCTTTTTCAAGCGATATTGGTGTCGATCTGGGAACGTGCAACACCCTCATTTACATTCGCGGCCGTGGTATTGTCATCAGCGAGCCTTCCGTGGTCGCGGTGGAACGCGGCACCAAGAAGGTCGTTGCGGTCGGAGAAGAGGCTCGCCGCATGCTCTGGCGCACCCCGGGTGACATCATTGCCATTCGCCCCCTCCGGGATGGTGTGATTGCGGATCTCGAAACCACCGAGAAGATGATTCGCTACTTCATCTCCAAGGTCCTCAACCGCCGCTGGTTCGTGCGTCCCCGCATGGTGATCGGCGTGCCCTCCTGTATCACCGAAGTGGAGCGGCGCGCCGTCGAGGAGAGCGCGTACAAGGCGGGAGCTCGGGAGGTCCGGGTCATCGAGGAGTCTCTGGCGGCGGCAATCGGGGCGAACATTCCCATCTTCGAGCCCGCCGGACACATGATCGTCGACATCGGCGGAGGCACGAGCGAAATATCGGTTATCTCCCTTGGAGGGATGGTCGTAACCAACGCGATTCGCCTGGGCGGTGACGAGTTCGACGAGGCCATCATGAAGCACGTTCGCGGCGTTCACAACCTGATCATTGGTGAAGGCACCGCGGAGGAGTTGAAGAAACGCATTGGGAACGCCTCACCGGACAAGAAGATCGACCGCATGGAGGTGAAGGGGACCGATGCCATAACGGGATTGCCTCGGCGCCTCGAGATCGACAGCGTCGAGGTACGGGAGGCCCTCCAGGAGCCCATTACCGCCATTGTGGAAGAGATCAAGCGCACCCTTGGGCAGACGCCCCCGGAGCTGGCCGCGGATATTGTGGAGCGGGGGATCGTCATGACCGGAGGAGGCTCACTCCTGAAAGGGTTCGACGTGCTCATTGCGAATGAAACCGGCGTTCCCGCCTTCAAGGCGGAGGACCCCCTGAATTGCGTCGCTCTGGGAGCGGGGATGTACTTCGAGCAAGAGCGGGGGGCCGGCAGGAACGGCAAGGCCGCATACAGTCGCGGCTGACGGAAGCACCGGGATTTCGGTAGAGTGGTGGCGTCATGGTAACGGACGAACGCATTCCGCCGCGGACGGCAGGATTGCTGTTTGTCGTCCTCGTTGTGCTCAGTCTTCTTCTGATGATTCTTTCCACAGGCGTCGCGGTCATCAAACCGAAGCAGACAGCGCTACGAATCGGCACAACCGTGCAGAGTGCGACGCACACCGTAAGCACCTTCTTCTCCCGCACCGTCACCTCGATTCGCGAGCTCAGTGAATTGCGCCAGGAGTACCTAGCGCTCCTCGATCGCGTACGGAGTCTTGAAGCAGCAGAGACCGATATCCGGCAACTCCGGGATGAGATCACCAGGCTCGAGGAGATCCTCGGCTTCCACCGCGATGTCGAGCTTGAGAATATGCCGGCCCGGGTGGTGGGAAAGGACCCTGCATCGCGCTTCGCGAGCTTCGTCATTGACAAGGGGAGTCGCGACGGCGTTCGGGAGAATCAGGCGGTGATTGCAGTCCAGGAGGGCAACCGCGGCCTGGCGGGGAAGGTGCGCTCCGTCTCCGCCACGCGATCAATGGTCGTACCCATCTTCGATCCGTCCAACCACGTGGCCGCACGGCTACTGAAATCGCGGTATGAGGGACTCGTGAGCGGGGCTGGGGACGGTTCCACCCTGGTCATGCGGTACGTGGATGACCGCGCCCGGGCATCCATTCAGTTCGGCGATGCAGCCATCACCTCCGGTATGAACTCCGTCTATCCCGCGGGGATTCGAATCGGCACGGTAGACTCCATTCAGTCGAAGACGTACGAGACCACTCTGGAATTGACCTTGGACCCGGTGATCGACTTCGAACGTCTTGAGTACGTCTTCGTGTTACGGCACGCGGAGGAGGGGCAATGATCGGCAACATTGCAGCGGTCGGCGCCGTCACCGTTGCTCTGGTGGCCGCCCAGACCAACCTCCTCGACTTCATCTCCATCGCCGGCGCTCTCCCGGACATCGCCCTGATCTTCCTGGTCTACTACGCCCACCACACCGGCTCCTTTCCGGGGGAGATCGTGGGCTTCCTCGCGGGCATGACCTTCGACGCCCTGAGCGCCGCCCCACTGGGGTTTCACGCCGTCATCTACACGACCATCGGCTACCTCATCGGGATCTCCCGGCAACGGGTTGTCCTGGACCCGATCTTCGTGCCGGTCCTGTTCGTGGCGGTTGCTACCCTTTTCAAAGCCTTCATGGGCTTTCTCCTCCTGGCTATCTTCCCCGTTGACGCGGGGTTTACGGGGGTAATCTCACCACGCATTGCAGTTGAGATCGGCTACAGCGTCGTTCTGACTCCGCTGCTCTTCGCGCTGTTCAGCCTGGTGAGGCCGTTGCGTGGAGCACGGCGAAACCTCACACTCTAGCAGGTACGTATGGGTAACTGGTCATCGCAAGGCGACAAGGTAGTCAGGCAGCGAGCTCTCATACTCCTGGGAGTGGCCGTTGTCATCTTCATTCTCTACCTGGCACGGCTCTTCTCCATGCAGGTCGTGGACGGATACATCTACCGGCTGCGCGCGGAGGAAACGCGGCGACGCACGAGCATAATCCCCGCGCAACGCGGCGAGATCTACGATCGCAACTTCGACATACCCGTTGCTACCAACAGAAGTTCCTTCGCCGTCGAGATAACCCCGGCGGCCTTGCCGGCGGATCGTCGCGACGCCACACTCGCACGGTTGTCGACCATCCTGGACGTCTCCGTAGAGTCGCTGCGGCAGAGGCTGAGCCGGACGTCCTCTCAGTCGTTCCAGGCGGTGGAGGTCTACTCCGGGGCGAGCTTCGACTCGATTACCCGGATTGCAGAGCACAGCGAGGACTTTCCGGGAGTCTCCTGGAAGAGCAAGCCGACAAGGTACTACCCCTTCGGCTCGTCGATGGCCAACGTTCTCGGCTACGTCGGGGACATTACGACTGAAGAGCTGCAACTCCTGTTCAACAAGGGTTATACCAGAGATGCCGTTGTGGGAAAGGGCGGGGTCGAGCTCCAGCACGACACGCTCCTGCGTGGACACCACGGTCGGCAGGTACGGACTGTCGACGCCCGGGGACGCGGTGTAGGAGGGGAGTACGAGGAGATCATTCCTCCCACCCTCGGCCACGATGTCATTCTGACCCTGGATCGGCACATCCAGGAGCTCGCGCGACAGGCGCTTGGTGAGCGCATTGGTGCGGTCCTGGTGACGCGCCCGAGCACCGGCGAAATCCTCGCCATGGTCTCCTATCCGTCCTTCGATCCCAACGAGTTCTACGGAAAGGCCGGGGCGTCCGCTTTCCGCGAGACTTCGCTGGCGCCGAACTCCCGATTCCTTAACCGTGCCATTCAGAGCAGCTACCCGCCGGCATCCACCTTCAAGATCATCATGACGACGGCGGTGATCGAGGAGCAGGTCTTCGGTCTCAACGAGACCGTTGAGGCCAACGGATACTACCGCCTGGGTAACCGCGTATTCAGCGACTGGCGCACCAGCGGCTTCGGTCCCCTGGACATCTTCGGCGGCCTGGCCATGTCTTCCAACGTGTTCTTCTGGACCATGGGTGTCGAATACCTCGGCGTTGACCGCATTGTCGAATACAGTCGTCTCATGGGCCTTGGAAGTCGCACCGGTGTCGACCTTCCCGAGGAGGCTGCCGGCCTGGTCCCCACTCGGGAGTGGAAGCAGCGCGTCGTCGGCGAGCCCTGGGTGGGCGGCGACACCGCGAACATCTCGATCGGCCAGGGATACATGAAGATCACCCCACTGCAGCTATCGAATGTCGTGGCCTTCATTGTCAACGAGGGCGTGGTTTACCGACCCCACGTGCTGAAGGAGGTCCGCGAGCCCATATCCGGAGAGACGGTCCAGTCCAATCAGCCGGAAGTCCTCTTTCAACACCCCTTGCAGCAGTCCACCTTTGCCAACGTCCAGCGCGCAATGCGCGGCGTCATAACCGACGGTACCGCCGAAGTCGTCATTACCACGGATGCGGTGGAGGCCGCGGGCAAAACGGGAACCGGCGAGATCGGTTCCGAGGAGAACTGGCACTCGTGGTTCGTGGCGTATGCTCCCTTCGAGACGACGGATCCGGACGAACGCGTCATCGTAACCGTTCTCGTCGACGCCGCCAACGAATGGGACTGGTGGGCCCCGAAGGCGGCGAATATCATCCTGCACGGAATCTTTACCGGCAACGATTACGATAGAGTAGTGGAGGACCTCAAACGCGGACCTCGCCCGGCGTGGTATCTTTAGGAGGTACCGGGAGGCGTTCTGCGGTTGGGATAGTCATGGCGAATAGATCACGTACCGGCTTCGACGTTACTATTCTCGGCGCCTTCGTGACCCTGGTCACCATTGGGATTCTCTTTGTCTACTCGAGCGGCGTCACCAGCTCCGGTGAGCTGTACAACCGGGAGTACCTCCGCCAAGTCATCTGGGGCGGCACCGGTCTTGTCCTGCTCGTGGCGGTGGCCTTCCTGGACTACCAGTGGCTCCGCCGCTGGTCCGTACACATCTTCATTGGCTCTCTTGTACTTCTGGTCGTAACTCTCATGTTCGGACGTGTCGTAAACGGAGCGCGTTCCTGGCTCGGAATCGGATCTCTCGGCATACAGCCCTCCGAGTTCGCCAAAATCAGCGTTGTGATTGCCGCGGCGTGGTTTCTGGAACGACAACGAAATCGAATTCATGAACTCCCCGTATTCCTGGCAGGCTTGGGTATCGCCGCGATTCCCGCGGGCCTGACCCTTCTCCAGCCCGACCTCGGGACCGCACTGGTCTTCATTCCTCTGTACCTGGCTATGGCGTACATCGCAGGTGCCCGGACCAGTCATGTGATCTACGCCATTCTGATTGCCGGGCTTGCATTTCTCTTCACGGTCCTCCCCATCTGGGATCAGACGGCCGGGGATGGGGACGCCGTTCTCGCCCAGATCCTCCGTAACCGGAGACTCTCCTTCCAGGCGCTGGGGGCCATCGGCGGCGTCGCAGCTTTGAGCGGCGCAGGTTATCTCTTGCTGAAGCGCTCATACCTCTACTGGCTCTTCTACGTCGGCTCCGCGCTCTTCATTGCCGTTGCCGCATCCTTCGGCGCCCGTGCGGTCCTTCGGGACTACCAGATCATGCGCCTGGTCGTCTTCATTGATCCCTATGTAGAACCCCGCGGAGCGGGGTGGAACATCATCCAGTCGACCACGGCAATCGGCTCGGGCGGCGTCGTTGGAAAAGGCTTCCTCCAGGGCACTCACAGCCACTACCAGTACCTCCCTCAACAAAGCACGGACTTCATCTTCTCGATCCTGGCGGAAGAGTGGGGATTCCTCGGGGCGGTATTCATCTTCATCGGATTCTTCGCAATCACCCTGCGTGGGGTCATCGCAGCCCGGAACGCAAAGGACCTCTTCGGAGCGTACATCGCCTCAGGAGTGGTCGCGCTCTTCCTCTTCCACTTCTTTGTCAACATCGGCATGACGATCGGGGTTATGCCCATCACGGGTATTCCGCTCCTCCTGCTTTCCCATGGGGGATCGTCTCTCTGGACGGCATCGATCGGCCTTGGCCTGCTGATCAGTATCCACGGGCACCGATTCAACTACTGACGACGCCGCGCCGTGCAGAGCGCCCACCGAGGCGGCCGGCGCACACCACCCGACCGGCACACATGGAGTCCATGAACACCCGACACACAGAGCCAACCCACCACACCGGCCACGCCGGCCACACCGCCACCACCTCCGGGCGCGGGGCCTCCGCCACCACCTCCGGGCGCCGGGCCTCCGCACGGGTGGTGATCCCTCGGGAAACCCTCCTGGCGGTGGAGTCACCGGGCCGCTACGTCGGCGGCGAGTACGGTTCCCTCGAGCCACTGGAGAGCTGGGACCATCTCTACGTCGTCGCCCTCTGCTTTCCGGATCTCTACGAGATAGGCATGTCGAACACCGCCATCAAGCTCCTCTACACCCTGTTGAACCAATCCGACGGAGTGCGGTGTGAGCGGGTATTCACCCCGGCGCCCGACTTCGAGGCGGCACTGCGCGCGTCCGGAACGCCCCTCTACACGCTGGAATCGAGAATCCCCCTATCCGAGTGTGACATGGTCGCCTTCTCCGTCGGTTACGAGCTTTCCGCGACCAACGTGTTGAACGTTCTCGATCTCGGCGGCATACCGATACGCGCGGAGGATCGGTGCAGTGACGATCCGCTGGTGATTGCAGGCGGGCCGGCCCTGATCAATCCCGCTCCCTTCGGCGGCTTCTTCGACGGCGTCTTCATTGGCGAGGCGGAGGGTACCCTCACGCAGATGGTCACGACACTCAAGGACACTCCGCAACGCCGGGACGCGGTGGCGCATCTTCGCGAGGATCCCCACGTTTGGACGCGGGAAAACCCCACGGCGCGGCGGGCAATCTGGAACGACTTCGGCGTGAGTCCCGTGAAGATCCGCTTTCCCGTCCCGAGCATCCGTGTTGTCCAGGACCACGCCACTGTCGAGATCATGCGCGGTTGCCCCCAGGGGTGCCGCTTCTGCAGCGCCGGCGTCCTCTACCGCCCGTACCGCATGAAACCCTTCGAAGTGGTCGAGGAGGAGGTGGATCACCTGGTCCATGCGCTCGGGTATCGAACCATCACGCTTTCCTCTCTGAGCTCCGGTGACTACGAGGGCATCTACGACCTGTATGTGCGTCTGAACGAGCGCTTTGCCGGCGACCGAGTTGCATTTGCTCTTCCGAGCCTTCGCGTGAACTCAATGACTCTTCCGCTCCTGGAGCAGGTGAACCAGGTCCGAAAGAGCGGCCTTACTTTCGCCGTGGAGACGGCAGGGGAGGCGGGACAACGCGCCCTGAACAAGATGGTGCCTGTGGAGGCAAGCGTTCGGATACTCCAGGAGGCGCAGGAGCGCGGCTGGCGTCACGCGAAGCTCTACTTCATGATCGGCCTCCCGATACCATCGGACAATGAGATAGAAGAGATCCTCGACTACGTCGACGAGCTGCGAAGCAAGACCTCCCTCAGCTACAACGTGGCCGTCGCCACCTTCGTGCCGAAGCCACACACACCCTTCCAGTGGGAGCGGCAGCTCACCGAGGAGGAGTCCCTCGAGCGCATCATGGCGCTCAAACACGCCCTACGTCGCCGGAAGATCAAGCTTGGCTACCAGGCGCCCTTCCATTCGGTTCTTGAAGGCCTTGTTGCCAGAGGCGATGCCGACGTGGGAGCCGTCCTGGAGGAAGCCTTCCGCCGGGGAGCGCGTCTCGACGCGTGGGAGGAGCACATCGACCGCGACCTCTGGCGCTCGGTACTTGCGGAGGCGGGATCCGGTCTCCCCGACCGCATCCTGGCCCCGCGCGATCCGGAGTCTCCCTTGCCCTGGGACGGAGTCAAGCTGGGCGTCTCCCCCGGGACCCTGCGCCGGGAGC
Source organism: uncultured Spirochaetaceae bacterium (assembly GCA_964623865.1). GTDB lineage: Bacteria > Spirochaetota > Spirochaetia > DSM-27196 > PWMO01 > CAYFQV01. The sequence goes on from CAZUVX010000015.1 coordinate 11,511, forward strand.
GCCGTCGCGCCCGTGAGGGCCGGCTCACCGAGCAGTGCTCCCCGGATTGCCGGGATCGCTGCGGTGTGTGTAACGCCCGGGTGGCGGCGCGTACCCTCTCCGCCCGGACGGCAAACCGCCGCGGCGCTGTTCCCCGGGACCCCGCCCGGAGCGGCGGCACGCCGCCGCCGGGAGAGGCCGCACACGCCTCACCGCCGCCTACCGAACGGCGCCCCCAACAGGTTCTCCAACAGCCTCCCCGACAGCCTGATCACGATGAAGGGGTCGACCAACCGCGACCTGCCGGCATTCCCTACATTCTGCGCTTCGCCAAGGAGGGAACCGCCGTCTACGTCCCCCACCTCAGCGTTGTGAACACCTTTGGACGCGCGCTCCTCAGGGCAGGGATTCCCGTGGAGTACACTCGAGGCTTTCACCCGAAGCCGCGCCTCGAGTTCGCCCAGCCGCTCTCCACAGGTGTCGCCGGCAGGGAAGAGCTGGTCCGACTGTGGGTATCTAATAGCATACACCCTAAGACGCTCTCTCAAAGGCTCACCGAGGCGCTCCCGCCGGGGATGCGCGTCATCGACGCGTGGCCCCACAGCAACGATTCCAAGCACGCCCGGGCAAAGCTCATGTCCGTGTACTGGGGAGGGGTGTACCGCATCGAGGGGCACATCTCGCCTGAACTTCGCGACTACTTGAAGACGGCTCCCGAGGTCGTGCGGTGCGAGGATGAAGTGACCCCCGAAGCGGGCAACCCGGCATCGGGAGAGCCGGCACCGCAGGTCGGAACGGCAACAGAAACAGCCGACGCGGTCATAATCACCGTTGATCGTTCCCGCGGCTCCGGTCGAGGGCTTACCAAGCTCCTGGAGGGCGCCCTGGGAGACCACCCGGTGCGCCGAGGCGTGTCCGTAACGCGTCTGCGTTCTTACGCAAAGGATCCGAAGACTCGGGAGCCGGTCTCCTTCCGGGAGCGTTTCCCGGAGAAGCCGCCCGCGTGAGACGCGTCAGGGCCGGCGTCCCTCGGGACTTCGGGACTTGACCTCCGTCCAGATCGCATCCAGCTCTTCGATGGAAGGATCCTTCAGCCCGCGGCGACGCACCTCCGCGGCAACCGCCGCGTAGCGACCGCTAAACTTGTCGACAGCACGGGAGAGGGCAAGAGAGGGGTCCACCTTCAGTTTCCGAGCAAGATTCACCGTCGCGAAGAGGAGATCCCCGAGCTCATCTTCGATGTCGGAATACCGGGGACCGCCGGGAGCGCGCTCCGATTCCTCCGCTCCCGCGACCGCCCGTTGGAGTTCGGCCACTTCCTCCCGGACCTTCCGGTACACGGGATCAAGGCCCCACGACGCGGGCCAGTCGAATCCCTCCCTGGCCGCCGCCTTCTGCACCCGCCGAGCGCGTTCGAGGGGAGGGACACTTCGAGCAACTCCCGGATCCCAGGAGTGACCACCGTTCGCACCGCTTTCCGAGGCGTTCCCACCATCTTCCCGATCCTTTTCCACCTTCTCGCGCCGCTTAATCTCTTCCCATTGCGCTTCCACGGCGCCGGGCGTGGACGCCCCGGACGAGGCGAATACGTGCGGGTGGCGCCGGATCAGCTTCTCCGAGATTTCGTTGAACACCTCCGGTATCGTGAAACGTCCCGCATCCTCGCCAATCACCGCAAGCATGGTCGTGATGAGGTAGACATCTCCCAGCTCTTCACGAATGCCGGCACTGTCGTCCTCATCAATCGATTCGACTACCTCGTAGGACTCCTCAATGAGGTAGCGCCTCATGGACGCGAGGGTCTGCTTCCGATCCCAGGGACATCCGTCAGGGCCCCGCAGCCGCCGGACAATACCGATGAACCGTTCCAGGGCCTCCCGTTCATCGTCGTTCAGTTTATCATACATCTAGACAATCCGTATCAGGGTAGCGTTCTCGTGTTGTAGCGCCTTCGCGCACCCGCGGACTTCCGTGCACCCGCGGACTCCCGGCATAAGTAGACAGAATATCCATTATCAGAAGTTATTCGGAGCAAACAAGCGTCGAATATGTCGCCGAATCCTCCGGTCGCGCACGCCTCCACCTCCGTCGTTCCTTCCCACCACCGTCGTCATCGATCCTCTGATATCTTGGCGAAGATAGAGACCAGAATGATCGCCGTAATGAGTGCCGGAAAGAGGTTCACCGCGTTGTTGAAGTTGGCCAGCGTCTGGATGATGTCATCGAAGAGGTAGTCGATCACACCTCCGAGGAAAGAGCCCACCAGACCCACGATCAGGGCGCCCCAGAAGCGCCCCAGGAAGCGGCGCCGGAGTACGTAGACGTATACAATGCTCACCGCAAAACCGATGACGGCGTACGTGAGCCCCACGGTCAGGAAGTATGTCATTCCCTGTTGTTCCACCTGCCGGTTACCTCTCTCCTGTGGTCCATTCTCTTGTGGTCCCATGTAGTCGGACTCTTGTTCCATCTCGTCGTCGCGGCGGGCGCCCCCGGGCAGGCGCCCGCCCTTCGCCGCCGAGCGAGCCGGCGCGGCCACGACGGTGGGCCGGTCGGCGGCCGTCCTGCCGGCGTTCCCTATTCCGCCGGAACCAGGCGGAAATAGTGCAGGAAGACCGGCTCGCTGTACAGTCCCTGGAAGGTCAAGCCGTCGATCCCATAACCCAGGGCGTACAGTGCCACATAGAGCGACTCATCATCAATGACGGTTTCAATCGGACGTGTGATTTTGTCAACGTCCTCATCGCCATCCTGGTAGGTTCCCAGGAGGAATCCCTTCGGCTCCTGGCTACCTTCCTGCTCGACCGAGCGCGCCAGCTCCAGGGGTTCACTCCCTGCCGATTCCGTGCCCGCACGCAACGTCGCCGTAGCCTCCGCGGGATCGGCAGGTATCAGTGCGAAAGAGAGGACCACGTCGAGCTCATCATCCTTGAGGTCCGGCGACACCTCTATAAGCGGCGGAACCTGCCCGTCCACGGTAGTCTCGGCGGCCGAGACCACGCGACGATACCCGTTTCTCTCGAGTCGGGAGGTACCGGGTGTCGGCGGATCCGCAAGGATTTCGTCGCGATGATCCTCATATGTCGTATCGTTGTCGGCGCGATCGTCGTACAGGCGGTAGTAGAGGTCGTATCCCTTGAAGTCGTCGGTGTCATTCAGGTCGGCGTTGTGCTCGAAGGTGATCTCCGGCAGAGTCTCGAGCGACTCCCCGCCGACCGAATCCTCCGGCGGGCCGGCTACAAAACCTACGCTCGGAATGCCGCACGCGAGAAACACGCTCAGTGGAGCTGCAACTGCTGCAAGGACGAGAGCTATCCCTGCCCGCCTACGTCTCGGAGCCATTCTGCCCGTCGAGAATATCGATCAACTCGTAGATGACAACCGGCCGGTTCTTTCCCTTCACGCGGATGTTGTCGAGCTCCCGCGCCACAATGCGATCCTTCACCAATCCATAGGTGTGCTCGCTGATGATGATGTTCGTTCCGTACATCTTGTTGGTTCCCTCGAGGCGCGCTCCCACGTTGACGTTGTCGCCGGTAAGGGTGTAGCTCATCCGGCCCATGGAACCCATATTGCCGACGGTCATGATTCCCGAGTTGAGGCCAATGCCGATGTTTATCCGCTTCTGCTCCGGCCACTGCTCGTTGAGCCTGTGAAGCGCTTCCATCTGCTTCAGCGAGCACTCGCACGCCAGATAAGCGTGGTCCGACTCCGGCGCCGGTGCCCCCCAGAAGCACATGATTGCGTCTCCGACATACTTGTCCAGAGTACCGCGGTACTCCATGATGATGTCGGTCATCTCAGTAAGGTACACGTTGAGATGGTTAACCAGTTCCTGAGGCGTCATCGACTCCGAGAGTGTCGTGAATCCGCGAATGTCGGAAAAGAAGACCGTCAACTCCTTGTCGACGCCCCCGAGCTCCGGCGGATTGTCCAGAATCTGGTCGACGACGGTCGGGCTCACGTAGCGCCCGAACATGTCACGGATGCGGCGCTTGTCGCGCTCCTCCGTCATGACGCGGTAGACAACGACCGCGATGAAGGCCATACCCACCGCGATTGCCGGCGCCGCAAAGTCGAGCATGAGCGATTCGGCGTCGAACAGAATGGTTGCCGTGAAGAACAGGGCAATGACCGCGAGAACGGTCACCGCGACCGACCATAGCGTCCCGACTCGCGCGGTGAGGAAGGATACCAGCAGCACCAATGCCGCCAGCACCAGGAGGTTCACCCACGTGGGGACCTCGTGAAGGAAGTTGTCCATGATGATGGTATTGAGGGAGTTTGCAAACATCTCAATACCGTACATGAGCCCGTACGGCGTGGGTTTCTCATCGTCCACAATGCCGGCGGCGAAGGCGCCGACCATGACGATCTTGTTGGCGAGGGCCTTCGTCGGCGGCCAGGTTGAAGGATCGGGCCCCGGTACCCTGGCGGCGTACCCCGCGAAGGGTCGAACGGGAAACGTCTGATGACCGTCCCGGGCGGCGCTCGATCGCACCCCCATGTAATTGATGAGCATCCGGGCGTGGTCGTCGATGGGGATCCGAATCTCCGGAACGTCACGATACACCGCTTCGGTCACGACATTCCCGTCGTCGTCGTAGGTCGCCGGCCTCGCCATGATCCGGTAAGGCTCCCACTCTCCCGTTTCCGGGTTGTAGGACTCCGGTGTCGGAAGCAGGATGTGGGAGCCGATCACGACCTCCATTTCATCCAGAGCGACGTTGAGGTAGTCCAGGGCGAGAGCAAGCGTAATGGCCGGGACGAAGTCATCCTTGAAGCGACGCACCAGATAGACCGAATCGTCGGCTTCCCCGTCGTTGTCCGTATCAATGGCCTGGGCCGGAGCGCGTGCCTCCATGGCCTCCCGAAGCGTGACAAGGTTTTCCTCGGTGAGGGGGTACGGAACGTTGTGTTGGAAGCCGTCTCGGTCGAACCATGCGAGGCGCTCGAAATCTCCTTCATCTATGGTGTAGTCGGGCGTGAGCTCCCGCAACGCGAGGGTTTCCACGATCCGGGAGGTCTTCCCGACCAGCGCTTGATGTCGGTAGACCTCGTCGAAGTCGTCGTCGAAGTTCGCGTGGCCGTAACCGTGGGCGGCCCGCGCAAAGGGTTTCAGCGGCGGGTCTACTCCCAGGTTCAGCGGCAATTCCTGCCAGTTGCCGGTGACGTTGGTTATCTCGCCGGCGCTCCGGTAGAGGGCGTCGTGGCGTTCGAAAAACTCCTGCTCAGCGTTTGCAGGCGCGGGGTTCAGCGTCAGGATAGTTTCAACGAAGGTACGCCCGTGCCGCTCAATGGCGGTTTCGAGCAACGCGTCGTTGTGTGCTTCGTTGGAAGGCTCGTTGAAGAAGGCGTCGAGCACGACCGAGCGCTCCCGCTGGGTGTCGTCACTGATTCTGGACAGAGAGTCCAGGAAGTCGGCCCATCGGTACCGGTCGAAGGGCCACCGGCCGAAGCGACTGAGGGTACTGTTTTCAATTCCGACAATGAGAATGTCCGGCGATATCTTCGGATTTCGCTCAACCCGGGTGACACCTTCCTGGATCGTCTCGCCGCGAAACACATTCTTCAGCTGGAAGTGCACATCCACCATCTTCAGATCGAGTCGATCGAAGACTACGGTCGTATTATCCACAAGAAGGATCAGCCCGAAGATGAGCAGACCGATGACAAATCCGAAGTACTTGACCTCGAAAATCTTGGAACGTTTCCTAGCCATACCGCCCTACTTCCGGCACGTCCTGCGCCGTCCCGCCGTTCATGTGAGTGGAATGCGCGCCGTATCCTTACACGTCCCCGTAGGCCGTCCCAACAGGAGCGGCCGAGTCCCTCGGTCGGGACGCCTCTCGGTCGGGACGCCTCTCGGTCGGGACGCCTCGGTCAGGACGCCTCTTCTATCAGGCCCGCAGACGTGAGAAAAATTATACGGTCGTGCGCGAGGTTTGTCCAATTGCTCGCACCGTAGTTCTCGATTAACTCGCGGTAGCGTGCGGCCGCTTCCTCGTATGACTCCTGTCCTTCCTGAAGCCGTCCCAGCGAGAAGAGTGCCCGCGGGATCTCCGCCGCGTCTTCATCGCCATACTCTTCAACCAGGCGAGTGAGAGACTCCACTGCCGCCGGTACTTCCCCTGCCGATTCGTGTGCAGCGGCGGCGTTGTACAGGGCAATGGTGGCCAGATGACTGTCCGGGTTGTTGTCCGCCACAGCCGTGTACCACTCCGCGGCCTCCGTCCACTCCTCCTTGTGCCAGTGGATCTCTCCACGGAGAAAGCGTCCCCGTGCTCCGGCGTAGGTTCCTCCGTAGGTCGACACGAGCTCCTCGATGTCCTCCAGCAGGACGCCTTCCAGTTCGTCCTTCCCGTTCTCCTCCGCGTCCCGCCATTCGGTGAAGACTTCTTCCACTGAAGCCAGTTCTTCCGCTGCGGCGGCGGCGCGATTGTCCCGGATTTCGAAGTAGACGAACAGGCCGACCGCAATGACAACAACCGCCACGAGAAGGACGATCATTGGGATGCGGTACCGGGCAATGAAGTTTGATACGGCATTCGAGATAGCGGCTTTTCGATCCCGCTTCGATGCGGTGCTCATTGCTTATGCTCCTTGCACTTAGTGTGAGATGTTGAGCTCTTTGATCAACCTGGAGAGATAGGTGCGCTGTATACCGAGCGCCTTGGCGGCGTGTGTCTGGTTCCAGCCGTGGTGCTCCAGGGTAGTTCGGATGAACTGCTTCTTGAAGATGTTCACGGACTCCTTCAATGAACGACTGGCGTATCGGTCGGCCCGGACCTTTCGGTTCGGCTGAAGGATCAGGTCCTCGGGGTGAATGAGCTCCCGTCGTGTCATGACGACGGCGCGCTCCACGGCGTTCTGGAGCTCGCGGACGTTCCCGGGCCAGGTATACGAGAGTAACTCCTCCATGGCTTCGTCGCTGAAACCGCGGACGAGCTTCTTGATGTCACGAACCGACTTCTTCAAGAAGTGGTCCGCCAGCGCCCGGATATCCTCAGGGCGCTCCCGCAGTGGTGGAACGTAAACCGGAAGCACGTTCAACCGATAGAAGAGATCTCTACGGAAGTATCCCTGGTCGACGGCTTCCTCAATGTCCCTGTTCGTCGCCGCCACAATGCGCACATTCACCCTAATCTGTCGGCTTGATCCAAGAGGTTCGAAGGTCTGTTCCTGAAGCACCCGGAGGAGCTTCGCCTGAACGCTCAACGGAATCTCCCCGATCTCGTCGAGAAAGATGGTGCCTCCGTCCGCAAGCTCGAACCGTCCTCGCCGATCCTGTACCGCGTCTGTGAAAGCCCCCCGCACATGACCAAAGAGCTCGCTTTCCAGCAATCCCTCGGGAAGAGCTGCGCAGTTAACCCGGATCAGCGGCGCGCTGCGACGATCGCTCCGGAGGTGGATCTGCTCTGCAAAGAGCTCCTTCCCCACCCCGCTTTCTCCCAGAATGAGCACGGATGAGTTGCTCTTCGCAATGCGATCAACCAGGGCGAGCTTCTCCTCCATGACCGGACTCTCGGCAACCAGGGTGTGGTAGCCCTGCTCCGTTTCGATCTGACTCTGGAGCGAGTAGATCTCGTCTCGCGCCTTCTCGAAGTTACGGGCGTTCTGGATGGCCAAAGCACCCTGGTTCGCAAATATCTCCAGCCAGTGCCTATCCGCGTCGTTGAACGGCTTCCCGTCGTTCTTATTGATCATCTCCAGGACACCGGTACAACGATCCTTGATGCGCATGGGGACGGCCAGGATCGCATGGGTGGGAAAACCGATCTGCTTACTGATGTCCGCAAAGAAGCGTTGATCCGTCTCCACATCGTTCACGATGAGTGATCGATTGTGCTGAGCCACCCACCCGGCAATCCCCTCGCCGAGCGCCAGAGAGAAGCGCTTCACCTCCGCGCCTTTCGACCCAAGAGCAATCTCGAAGTAGAGTCGATTGTTCTCCGGATGAAGCAGCAGGAGTGAGGAGGCCTGGGAGTCGGTCAGTCTCATTGCCGATTCAACGATGCGCTGGAGCAGCGCCTGCGCATCGCTGTAGTCGGAGTTGATCAGAGAATTGATTTCAATGAGGGTTTCGACCTTCTGCGAGTCGATGTTAGATTCGAGCATCCTGTCACGCTCAAGGTCCAGGAATCACACGCGCTCCGGTGCAGCTACATGTGCTCCTTCTGCTTGAGCATTTCACCCAGAGTAAGAGTGGTTTCTTCTTCCTCGTCGTGAATGTACTTCTCGAGCTCCTGTCGCTGCTCGCGACGCTCAAGCTCACGAACGGACAAGGACAAGCGCTGTTTTCCGGGATTCACGTCGGTGACGACACAGTTGATGGGATCGCCCACGTTCAACTTCTCCACCGCCTTCTCGAAGGGCTCCACTTTCGGGTCCGAGAGGTTGGCCTTGTTGATCAGCCCTTCCACGCCTCCGACGACGCGAACGAAGACACCGAAGTCGGTGATGTTGGTGATCTCACCTTCGAGAACGAGTTTGTTCGCCTGCGCCCGCTTCAGATAGGCCCATGGGTCCTCTTCGAGCTGCTTGATCCCGAGGCGAACGTTGTGGTTCTCGGGATCCACCGAGATGACCATACACTCGACCTCTTCTCCCTCGGTAAGGACTGCGCCTGGGTGGTTGTACCGTTTTGTCCAGGAAAGATTGTCCACGTGGAGGAAACCGTCGATTCCCTCCTCTATCTCGATGAACGCACCGGAGTTGGTGAGCTTCTTCACCGGCCGGGTCAGTCGCGTGCCCTCCGGGTAGCGACGGGCAATGTCCTCCCACGGGTTCGGAAGGACCTGCTTGATTCCAAGGGATACCTTTCCTTCGGTGATGTCGTAATCGAGAATCTTCGCCTCGACCTCGTCCCCGACGTTCAGGACCTCCTTGGGGTGGTTGATGTGCTTGACCCAGGAGAGCTCGGAGATATGCGCGAGCCCTTCGATTCCCTCTTCGAGCTCGATGAAGGCCCCGAAGTCGGTGAGTTTGGTCACTCGACCGCTGACGACCTGATCCACCCGGTACTTGTCCTCGAAGCTGTTCCAGGGATCCTCGGTCATATGACGGAGGGAAAGATTGATCTTCTTCTCCTCCGGATCCATGCGGATGACTTTCAGGGTGATCTTGTCACCCTTTTTCACGTAGTCCTTGGGACGCGTCGCGTGGCCCCAGCTCATGTCATTGATGTGGAGCAACCCGTCAAAGCCACCCAGATCGATGAACGCGCCGAAGGAGGTGAATGACTTTACGGCGCCCTCGACGACATCACCGATTCCCACCGCCTCAAAGAACTGACTTCGCCGGCGCTCAACATCCTCTTCGAGCCAGCGTCGCCGCGACACGACAATGTTCACGCGATTGTCGCTGTAAAGACGCTCAATGTAGAACTTGGAGGTAAGACCAACGTATTGCTCGGGCTCTTCGACCCGGCGCAAGTCCATCTTGGATATGGGATTAAAGGCTCGGATCCCCTGGTGAAGGCGAACCTCGAAGCCGCCTTTGACCGTCCGAACAACCTTTCCCTCAACGGGTTCGCTGTCTTGAAAGGCCTGCTTGAGATGCTTCCAGAACACGCGCTCGTCGGCTTTGCGCTTGGATACGGCGACGCCTCCGCGGCTCGCGTCCTTGCTCAGCAGGACGACTGAGACAGAATCTCCCACGCTGGGAAGATCATCCTCGAACTCCTCGATTGGGACGCGACCCTCGCTCTTGTATCCGATGTCGACAAACACGTACTCGGAGCCAATCTGCACAACCGTGCCGTCTACCACCTGCCCGGTCTCGAGCTCGTCCAAGGTCTTGAGAGATTCATCCATTAACCTCTCTTGGGCCTTGGAGACGTCGCTCGTCTCGGCCTGCTGTGGTATTTCGCTGTTTTGTGCATCCTTATCTGCCATGGTGCTTCTGAGACTCCTGATTGTGGTACTGACGCTGGATAGTGTCCAACACTTTTGCACAAACCTCGGTGATGGTCAAGCCCGAGGTATCCAGGTAGACGGCGTCCTCAGCCATTCGAAGAGCGCCCTGCTGCTTCTTCCGGTCACGCTCATCTCGCTCCGCAATGGTTCGCCGCAGCTCCTCCAGTCCGGCGGACGCGTCTACGGTCTCCGCTCCACGTCGTTGACGATAGCGCCGCTGCGCCCTGGTCTCTACATCGGCGTCCAGATAGATCTTGATCTCGGCGTCGGGAAAGACCACCGTGGCTATATCTCTTCCCTCGACAATGAGATTGTGTCGACCGACCGCGCGGCGCAACTCGGCGTTCACGATCTCCCGAATCCGGGGAACTCCCGAGTGCTGGGATACCCACCGGTCAACCTCACTCGAGTGCAACTCATCGGACCGCAGTATCCCGTCGACGACGATCCCATCCTGCGTCACCTCGAGAGAGATATCCTCGGCCATTGTCTCCACCGCGTCGAGTGCCGAAGGGTCCTCGAGACGCTCCAACGCGGTGAAGGTGACCGCGCGATAGAGCTCGCCCGAGTTGACGTAGAGGAATCCCAGGGATTCCGCACAGGTCCGGGCAACTGTGCTCTTTCCTGAGCCCGCAGGACCGTCAATTGCTACGACCACTGTTGCTTCCCCTCCCCTTCTCCAGAAACCACCATACTTCCTGTCGCGTGAGTGGGCGATACCGCCCGGAGCCAAGCGAGCCCAACCGAACAATGCCGACCCGCGTCCGGTGCAGCTTTCGCACCGTCAAGCCGGCCTTCTCGAGAACGCGGCGAATTTCGCGGTTCTTCCCCTCAGTCAAGACGATGCCGGCTCGCCGTGCGTCAAGACGTCGACAGTCCCGAGCGCGGTAGGATACTCCGTCGACATGGACGCCGGAAACGAAGGAGCGCAGTACGTCGTCACTGAGGGGCTCACGCGTTTCGACGGTGTATTCTTTCTCGATCTCGAAGGATGGGTGGACAATGACCCGGGTGAAGTCCCCGTCGTTGGTCAAAAGCACCAGGCCGGTAGACCAGTAGTCCAGTCTGCCGGCCGGATAGACCCGCTCATCCACCGCATCTTTCACCAGATCGGTGACTACCCGCCGCCCCTGCGGATCCGAAACCGCCGTTATGACGCCGGGGGGCTTGTGAAGGGCAAGATAGCGGTGGTGCCGCTCCGGTTCAAGAGGTTGTCCATCCAGACGCACCTCGTCGGTGGGCGACACTTTTGTCCCCATGACCGTGACCACCGACCCGTTCACGGTCACCCGACCCGCGGCAATCACGCCTTCCGCCTTCCGCCGCGAGGCGACGCCGCACCGTGCAAGGTAGACCTGGAGGCGTAGTCGCTCTTCGTCAGCCATCCAGGCGAAACCGCTCCTCGTCGGTCTCGCTCAGTCTGGGCAGCTCCGCTATGCTCGACAGACCGAAGACCCGCAGGAACTCCCGCGTCGTCCCGTACTGGGCCGGGCGGCCCGGGGAATCGCGACGCCCCACATCCTTGATTAGCTCTTTGTCCCTGAGCAACTTGATCATCCCGTCGACGTTGACTCCCCGCAGACTCTCGATCTCCGCGCGCGTAACCGGCTGCGAATAGGCAATGATGGACAGGGTCTCCATTGCCGCCCGGGAGAGTCCGGCGTGCGTCCGCTTTGCATAGCGCCCCTTCAAATCCGGCCAGAGCTCCTGCTTCGGCGCCAGATAGGCGCGGCCCTCCTCGTACGCCACCTGCAGGCCCCGCCGGGAGTCCTCCTCGTATACCCGCGCGAGCTCTTCCAGGGCGCCCCGGACCAGATCTGCCGGAAGGCCGCTGATTCGTGCTATGCTCTTCTCATCGACCGGCTCGCTCTCGAGGTAGAGAATCGCCTCGACCAGGGCCAGTGCCTTCTCACGCTTCATGTCTCTCCAACTTCAAACTTCACCGCCTCGCGTCGCCGAATCCGGATGTCTCCGAACATCCGGTTCTGATACACCCGAATGCGCCGCGCCTTCACCGATTCGAGAACCGCAAGGAAGGCGCACACCGCATCCATGACCGAATCGGGAGTCGTAATGAGATCGGTGAACCGAAACTCCTCTCGCTCCTCCAGGTACTCTTCGATCAGGCTGAGTTTCTCGTTCACCGTCACCTGCTCGAAGAGATCGAGAACGCGGTCGTCCGAGATGGACGACACGATCCGCGAGAAGGTCTTGAGCAACTCCCAGACGTCCAGGTTATCCCACTGCTCCTCCTCTTCCGGGAAGGGCAGCGTGGGCTGATCGCGACGACGCTCGAGACTCCACCCGGCCACCTCCTGCTGCTGCAGCATGAGCTGGGTAAGCTTCTTGTACTTCTGGTACTCGATAAGCTGATTCACGAGCTCCCGGCGAGGATCCTCGAACTCATCGTCGTCCGGGGCCTCGACGGGGAGCAACATCCGCGACTTGATGTGGAGCAGTGTCGCGGCCATGAGGTAGAACTCCGTTATGTTGTCCAGATCGATGCCGGTGGAGTATCGAAGGTACGCCAGGTACTGCTCCGTTATCTGAGAAACGGGGATGTCGTGAATGCTGATCTCCGACTTCTGGATGAGGAAGAGCAGGAGGTCAAGGGGACCTTCGAAGGCATCCAGCCGAAACTGTACCCCTTCCTCGCCGTTCGCACCGCTCGGCTCCTCATGGCCGCCGTCGACACCAATTGCGTCCTCACCCACGCCCTCTACGGCTGCGGAATCGTCACTCATGCACCACCCTCGCCTTCACGATACCACACCTCGTTGCGCTCACTCCCCGACGTCCCGGGGAAACGGGCACGATTCCATGCGGCGCACCCCCTGGTCCGGGAGTTCCGCCAGCGCCTCGGCGAACGGCCTGCCGTCCCGCGGGTTGCGCAAGCTGCCGTCAAGCTCCAACAGGGGCAGCAGAACGAAACGGCGCTCTTCCATACGCGGGTGCGGAACCACCAGATCGCTCGTCTCGATAACCAGACCTCCGTAGAGCAGGAGGTCCAGGTCGAGCGGTCGCGGACCGTGTCGCCGCTCCTCCTGCCGGTTGCGACCGAATTGGCGCTCAACGGCGTGGAGCTCCTCGAGAAGGGCTTCCGCTCCCGCCGGGTCCGGAAGCCTCCCCGGGTCGACGTTGTGCATCGAGCCGGGGCCGCGACTCTCCTCGGACGGCGAAAGGTACCGTGCAGTCCCGTCCCGTCGTGGCAGCGCACTCCAGTACCCTGTTGCGACGGCGTTTACGAAACCCGGCTGATCGGTTACGTACATCGCATCGCTTCGGTACAGACTCGAACAGGCGAACCCGTGCAGCCGCGTTCGCAACGCCTCCATGGCGCCGACAACTGCGGCTCTGCTGTCTCCGATGTTCGAGCCCAGACCAACATGGATTCGGACTCCGGCGCGGTTGTACGCAGCGACTTCAGAAGAGCTCACTCTCACCGGTGTCGGCGCTCTCCTTCTCCGTGGCACCGCCTTCGCCTTCCGCGCTCGCCGCGGCGGCGCCGTCCGCGCCTTTTCCGGAGCCCCCGCTACGACTAGAAGCGCCCCCTCCGGGTTTCTTCGCACTCTCCTTCGCTTCGCCGCCACCTTCGCCGCCACCGGGGCCACTCGCCCCTCCATCGCCACCGGGCTTGAGATGGGCGAACATGGTCTCCCGAAGCCGGTTCTCGAGGGCTGCGCGAATGTCTTCGTTGCTTTCCAGAAACTGCTTGGCGTTCTCCCGGCCCTGGCCGATCCGCTCCTCTCCGTAGGAGTACCAGCTGCCGCTCTTCTGGATCAACTCGTACTTCAGGGCCGCATCCAGCAGGCTGGCCGACGCAGAGATTCCCTTCCCGAAGATTATCTCCAGCTCGACCTTGCGAAAAGGCGGTGCAACCTTGTTCTTGACGACCTTCACGCGAACCTTGTTGCCCACCGCGTCGTCGGCGCCCTGGGTGATGGTTTCAACTCGACGCACCTCGAGGCGCACCGAGGAGTAGAACTTCAACGCCTTTCCGCCGGTGGTCGTTTCCGGATTTCCGAACATGACGCCGATCTTCATTCGGATCTGATTGATGAAGATGAGGCTCGTTCCCGACTTGGAAATGGTTGCCGTCAGCTTCCTCAGCGCCTGACTCATGAGCCGTGCCTGCAGTCCGACGTGAGAATCCCCCATGTCCCCTTCGATCTCCGCCTGCGGCGTCAGAGCTGCAACGGAATCCACGACAATCACGTCCACCGCCCCGGAGCGTACCAGGGATTCCGCGATCTCCAGTGCCTGCTCGCCCGTGTCGGGCTGAGAGACCCAGAGCTCGTCCACATTCACGCCCAAATTCCGCGCGTACACCGGGTCCAGCGCGTGTTCGGCGTCAATGAATGCGGCAATACCGCCCTGCTTCTGCGCCTCGGCGATAGCGTGGAGGGCCAGCGTTGTCTTTCCGGATGATTCCGGGCCGTAGACCTCGATGACCCGGCCCTTCGGGTAGCCACCGAGGCCCAGAGCCTCGTCCAGCAGAATCGATCCGCTGGGAATGGTCTCGATGTTCTTCACCTCGGTGCCGGTTCCCATCTTCATGAGGGAGCCTTTTCCGAACTGTTTCTCGATCTGGAGCCGGGCGGCCTCTATGGCGCGCTCCTTCTCGCTGGCGTCATGCAGATCCGCAGAGCTTTCTTTCTTTGCCATGGACACGTCCTCTTCTGTTCCTGTGGTTTCTCTCCGGCAAGGCCGTCATCTGTAAGGGAGCAGCCTTACGGAACAGCCTTCCCGCGTTGCAGGTTGCCGTCACTGGGGTTTACGGGAGGAACAGAGCCGGCGATTCACGGTTGACACTATATCCATCACATTCTTCCGCGGTCAATATGCACGACTGCGCCCGCCGGCGAGCGCTCCGTCCAGACCCTCCATCGCGCCCGTCCGTTCCGCGTCCCCGGCGTGGCCCTTTGACGGGCCTCCGCTGCTGTGGTATAGCTTCGGACATGCGTGGCGAGCTTCTCATCCTCTCTACCCGGTCAACCATGGACTACGCAGCGGACGTGGCCTACCACCTCGAAACCTTTCCCGAGATGACCGCCGACTTCCGTTTCCGCGACATGGTAACGCGCCTTCGGCCGGTGCGATTCGCCGACGGCGAGATGGAGGTCGAGGTGAACACTACCCTCCGGGGAAAGGACGTGTTCGTCTTTGCCAACGCCGGCCGGAACGACCTCAATCTCTCCGTTGAGGAGAACAAGCTCGAACTCTACCACGCCGTGGACGCACTGCAACGTTCCCAGGCGGGACGCATTACACTCTTTGAGCCCTACTTTTCCTCGTCGCGTTCCGACCGTACCACCCGGCGAAACTCCGTTGGCTTCTGGGTTCACTACAAGACTCTGATGGCCCTCGGGGTGAACCACATCATCACCTATCAGTTGCACTCCGAGAAGTCCCGCACCGTGGTGGACCCCACTCTCTGCGCCATAGACGACGTCCCGGCCAACGCCCTGCTTGCGGAGCATCTCTGCGACAACTACGTGAAGACCCGGGATCGACTGGACCGGGTCGTTCGGGAAAACTGGGTCTTCTGTTCCGTCGACGCCGGCAGCGAGGGACTGGCCAAGAAGTACGCGAACGCCTTCGGCACCGACCTGGTCATTGCGCACAAGCACCGGGACTATACGAGGACCAATACCGTTGAGTCGATCAACATCCTCTCGGATGCGCCCATCGAGGGAAAGGAGGTCTTCATTGTCGATGACATGATCGACACCGCCGGCTCCGTGGACGCCCTGGTCCGGGAGCTGAATACCCGGGACGTCGCAGCCGTCCACATCCTCGCGATTCATCCGGTCCTCTCACATCCGGCAACCGAGCGGCTCCGCGCGCTCTACGACGAGGGTCTTCTGCAGGAGCTCGTCGTCACCGACACCCTGAAGTGCGGTCCGCGGTTGTGCCGAGAGCTTCCCTTCATGCGTGTCGTACCCTCTGCGCGGTTGAGTGCAGAGATCGTCCTGCGCATGCACCGGGAGGAGTCCCTTTCACCTTTCTTCGAAGACTTCGATCCGCGTGCCTATATGAGTCGGTTCAAGTTGAACACCTGAAACCGCCGCGCAGATGCAAATCCTCCGCGCATGGCGGCCGGCCCTTCAGAACTCCTTCCTGGAGTCGATGAGGATGGTGAAGGGCCCGTCATTTACGGACCACACGGCCATGTGTGCCTGGAAAGCCCCGGTGGCCGTGGGCACGCCCTCCTCTTCCAGCGCCGTTACGAATCCCCCATATACTCTCTCCGCCGCTTCCGGCGGGGCGGCCCTGTTGTAGGAGGGGCGCCTTCCCTTCCGCGTGTCGCCGTACAGGGTGAACTGGGAGACTACCAGCGCCGAACCGCCGACATCCAGGAGCGACCGGTTGGGGACCCCCGCGTCGTTGTCGAATATTCGCAGCCCTGCAATCTTGCGTGCGGTATAGGAGATGTCGCCGTCGCCGTCGTCGGCGCTAATACCGAGATAGACAAGGGCCCCCGTATCAATGCTGCCCACGACCGCGCCGTCCACCGTGACGCGACACTCTCTCACTCGTTGCACGACTGCGCGCATTGGGTCACTCCTCACCTATGAGCCGCCGGATCGAGACCGCTTCCAGGCGGGAAAGACGTTCGTCCTCCGTCTCGACACGACCGATCAGCTCGGCGGAATCACCGGAGTCCAGGCTGACGCCAAAGGGTACCACAACCCGGACGACACCCTCGAGGACGCGGCCGCTCTCGTAGCCCACCATGAGATCGAATCGGATGGAATCGTCTACCCGAAGGTTGGTAACTCGACCCCGCCACCGGACGTAGCACCCTTCGTACAGCCACGGTTCCGCCGCAACCTCGGTGTAGGAGAAGCCGTCCTGAAATGAGTTGAAGTCGGGCTCCTGAATGTAGTCGATGAGAAGCGTAGCCCGCTCCTTCACGCGCTCGGAAGCGTTGGAGTTGAGGATTCGGTTGATCTCGCGGCGGGCCAGGTTGTCCCGAAAGTCGTGGAAGTACCGGGCGGCGCGGTCGAAGATATCCTCAACCTCCGCCTCGGTGTAGACGTACCGGAACTCTCCCTCGAAATCGATCCACTCCTCCGGCTCCTGTTGAAAGCGGGTGAGCTCCTCTCCCTCCCGGGGAGGCGCAGCGTCCAGCCGATCCAGGAGTCCGCGTTCCGCGACGAGATAGCTCGCTGCGCCCAGCGCTGCTACCACAGCAACGCCGATACTCACCCGCCTTACAACCAGACGCTGCCGCGGCTCCGGAGGCAGCAGCGCACTCACCTCGCGCTCCGAAAGCTCCTGGGCGAGAGTAAGCGGATGTTCCGCACGGCGTACCAGGTTGAGACCCTTTCTCGCAAGTCGGTCGTTGGGATTGATCTCGAGGGCATCCAGCCATGTCTGGATCGCGTCCGTCGGGCGACGCCGCTTCAGCTCCGCAACGGCAAGGCCGTCCAGAACCTGAGCGTTCTCCTTGTCGAGTTGCGCACTGCGGCTCAGAAACGAATACGCACCGCCGTAGTCGCCGGTTCGCAAGCACGAGAACCCCAGGAGCTCGTAGAAGCGGGCGTTCTCTCGATAGGCGAAGACTTGCGACTCCAGATGGTGTATCACCTCAGCGTATCTGCCGCGTCGAAAGAGGCGTTCCGCAGTGCGAAGACCTCGCGCTTTCTCCGACATGGCGATTACTGATCCGAGATTGCGTCTTTCCGCGCTTCCAACTGATCCAGAAGCCGATTGATAAGCTCGATGTCCTCGCTCGAGGCCTCCTCCGGGTTGGCCAGAAGGCGGTCGATCTCCTCCATTACGTCGTCAACCGCGACGAGCTCCTGCAGGAGAGCGTCCTCCGTCGCCGGCTCCTCACCGACGTTCTCGCTGTCGAGCATCCCGGCCAGATCGCTTTGCCGACCGGCGTCGCCGAAGCCCGCCTCATCGTAGTTCCCCAGATAGGTGGTGATCGTCCGGGAGGCTCCCGGACCGACTGTTTCCTGCGAATAGTACACCGCTACGGCGGAGTCGTTGATCGAGTACGGCAAGAGCGAAAAGCTGCGGCCGCTCCGGGTGGTGTAGTCGTACCGACTGTCCGAGAGGCGTTTCCAGTTTGCGAAAACCACACGTTCCGGCACCGTCACGGAGCTCCCTGAAAGCATGTACTGGAGACCCACATCTTCGTAGTGGTCGGACATGGAAGTCCAGTACGGAGTCGATGCTCCCGGCTCGAGGGCTGTCTCGCTCCCGATTGCACGGCCCCCTGCGACGGCAAAGTGCTCCCCTCTGTTCTCACTTAGATGCGTGTCCAGCAGCACCCGTACGCCGACGTCGGCGGAGCGTTCAGAGGTGTTCGTTATCGTGAGGTCCATACGGACGCCGTTTGCAAGACGCGCGTTCGGAGAGCTTACGAAGGTGAAGCGCTGGCGAACCTCCAGGCTGCTCGAGCGAAAGAGAAACGCCGGAGAGTCTCCTTCCGTCTCTGTTCGTAGGGTGAATACACCGGCGTCACCAAGACGATGAACCTGCTCACCGTCCGTAACACTGATCACCGAGGTCCGAGGGTCCTGGGCGTAGAAGAGGGGGACGTAGTCCTCCCGGCGAAGGTCGCGCAGATAGCTGATGCTGAAGCGCCCCACGTCCTCGTGCAGGGTCAGGCGAAGACGCCCCTCCTGGAACTCGGCGGCACCGACGGGAGATGCAAGCACAAGACACAGCAGGATGACCACGCCCAGGGCTGTAACGTCGCGCAGTCGCTTCGTCATCCTAGCGCTCCTCCTCTCTTGCCCGCAGAAGCTCGTCCAGGAAGAACTCCTTCAACTCCAGGGCGCGGCTCTTCGCGGCTACGAGAGAACGCGTGGTCTCACCAACGGAGGGCACATCCTCCCTATCCTCCGCGGACTCCCCCGGTTCCTCCTGCGCGGACTCGGTGCGTTCCTGCGCCTGCTCGCGTGCGGCTTCGAGTTGCCCCCGAAGTTCCTGAATCTCCGAGGTGAGGTCGTCTATGCGGGAATCTCTGCTGCTCAGGTCCTGCCGCAAGGTCGCTACCTCCCGGGTCAGCCTCTGCACCTCCGACTGGAGGCTCAACTGCCTGTTCTCCGCGATTTGCCGCTGATAGTCGGCGATCGCCGCTTCAAAGGACTGTTCCCGCTCCTGGAACTCATCCACCGCCTTGACGTACTCCTCATGGCTCCACTGGAGGAGCTTGAGCAACTCCTCCTCCCGTCGCCGCAGATCAATGATGGAGAGGCGATACTTAGCCGGTTCGCTCCGGTAGCTCCGCGAATACTGTTCCGTTACGGTGCGAAACGCCTGCTCCGCCCGATCAAAGTGCCCCAGGGAAAAGAGGGACTCTCCCATCCAGTAGTAGGCGTTCGCCACAAAGGGGGACTTGGGATACTGCTCAATGAAGCTTCGCAGCGCCATGATGGATTGCTCGTAGTCTCCTTGCAGATGGAGGAGCCGACCGTTCTCGTAAACTCCCTCGGTGTAGTACGGGTTCTCCGGATAGTTCGCCAGGAAGTACTCGAGGTTGTCCGCGGCCTCGTCCAGCCGCCCCAGGGCAATCGCGGACCTGGCGATCCAGAAGTAGGCATCTCCGTGGATCGACTCATAGGCGTCCTGGGACAGGAGCTCCCGAAAGGTTACGAGGGCCTGCTCGAACTGTCCCGCCTCGTAGCGACCGATTGCCTCGTTCAGGATTGCCACGCCCCGCGAAGACGACGAGTCCGGTGACGGCTCCGATTGTTCCCCGTTAACGCCATCCCGGTCCGACCTTTCTCCCGACCCTTCTCCCGACCCTTCTCCCGACGCTTCCATGTCCGGGGCCTGCTGCGCCGAACCGGAGGACTCCTGGGCCGGAACGGACACCGCCAGGGTGAACAATGCGAGGATCATGACCGTCAGTGCCGTGAAACGGCCGGAGTGTTTACTCATAATCACTTCCCTGAGATTATCGGCATCCCGCAAAAACCGCTAAACCGAGTGCCGCCTATGATAGCGCAACCGGGCGGTGGTGGCAAACGCTCTTCAACACCGCGGCGCACGGCCCTCACCGGGCGGTGTCGATTCCGGCAAGGCCGGAACACAACGTTGACTCGGCGGACGGATGTAATGTATTAATAGAGTGGACAGTAAGATATATGGATTATGTCTCGAGACATCTCCGAGCGGCAGGGGGAAACTGTCAGCCAGAAAATCGGACACTCCTACGAGTTGGTAAAGCAGCATCAACTCGGAGAGGCTCTGCGCCTTCTTGAAGAGGCTCTCGCTGAGGACTTCGACAATTCCGAAGTCGTTTCGTCACTGAAATATCTGAACTTCTGGAAAGACCGGCAAGAGAAGGTCGAGGGAATCTCGAATCGGTTCGAGCGAGGCGAGTACCTGCTCTCGCAGTGGAAACTGTTTCAGGGCTTTCTTCACCGGGTTGGCACCGCCTCCGAGCGCTGCCTCTACGCCATTCGGCACCATGTCTTCGATACCGCCCTGCAGTACTACCTGGCGGTGTATCAGGACGGCACCACCCGGGACTCGGAATTGCTCCTGCGCCTGGGCCGTTGTCACAAAGGCAAGGGTGACTACGAGAAGGCGCTGGAGTTCCTCCGAAAGGGAGCTTCGGAGCGTCCCGACAGTGCGGAGATGCTTGCCGAGTTGGCCGATTGCTACGCCATGGTCAACGAGGTGCAGCGTGCCAAGGTATTCTTTCGAGAGGCCTTCTTCGTCGACCCCCAAGGCGTCGACCTCTCGAACCTCGAGTCCGGGCTCATAAATCGCCTGGTGGAGAGCGTTCGCGATATGGGGATAACCGGTGACGCGGTCAAGGAATGGCTCCCGGTGTACGGGGTGCTATTCGGAGTGTTCACAGTGAAGCGAGAATTGCGATCCATTGAATACGGCAAACTGAAACAGTCGATCTACGCGCTTGAACGCGAGCACGAGGCTGCGCCGCACCCCAGCGATCGGGTAACCGCGCGGCTCATCAATCGATACTTCTGGCTGATCGATCACTACGTTCATACGAGCGACGACTCCGGCAAGATTGACGAAGTGCTCCTTCGTCTGCGGGGACTCAACGGTCAGATCTATCGCCAGTACGTCAACTGAGAAGAAGGAGCGGCACGACATGGCAGAACAACAGCAAACAACGGAGCGAACGATCATTGCCCAGGTCGGCGAAATGCTGAACGAGGAGAAATGGACCCGCGCCACCCTCAACAGCTATACCGTCAACAACTTCCGAGAGCTCGACCAGATGCTGGATCAGATCGTTGAGGAAGAGCTCCAGGACGAGGTCAACGACCTCTGCGAAGAGCATCTGCAACACACCAAGAACAGCATCATTGCCCTCTATCTCTCCGGGATCGTCCACCTGCACCGCCAGACTGTCGACGACACCAACCTGGTGATGCTCATCAATATCTTTACGGACAACCACAAATGGAACATCGTGGAGTATCTCGCCTCACGGATCCTCGATTTCGGCGAGAACAAGTACGCCCTCCGCACCCTCGCAGACTGCTACGACAGCGAGAACATGCAACAACAGAAGTACGAGGTCTGGGAGCGGCTCATTCGCGTAGACTTCGAGGAAGCCGACATTGTCCGGCGCCTTGCCGAGCGCAAGGAAGAAGAAGACGATGTCGATGCCGCCGTGGACTACTACAAGAAGGCGCTCCACCGCTACATCAATAAGCGAAGTTTCAACAACATCAAGGAAGTGTGGCACCGCCTCAATCAGTACATTCCCGAGGATACCGAGTTCTTCTTCCACGCAGAGACGAAGATTGCCAAGGCGGTCAGCGAGGAGCGGGCGATACAGCTTCTGGAAGACTACTATCCGAACTTCAAGAAGGGCGGCGACTGGGACACCGCCATTGCGGTTCTCAAGCGCGTGCTGAGCTACGACTCCCGTAATCCCTGGGCACGAAAAGAGATCGTGGAGTGCTACCGGGCGAAGTACGCCGACCACAGCCACCTGGACGAGTACATTCGCCTTTCCAACCTGAACCAGAGCTGGCGCAACATCCACGACGCCATTGCGGATTTCGAGAAGCACATTGCCTTTGACGCCGGTAACTTTGTCTTCCACCGTTCCTGGGGTGTCGGCATCATTCGAGAGATCAAGGACGAGACGATCATAATCGACTTCGCCCGGAAGCGCCGACACGAAATGTCTCTCAAGATGGCGGTGAGCGCCCTGGATATCCTCCCAAAGGATCACATCTGGGTGCTCCGGAGCGTCTGGAGGAAGGAGAAACTTCACGACAAGGTGAAGGGCGATCCCGTGTGGGCCCTCAAAGTCGTCATCAAGAGCCTCGGAAACTCTGCGGACATGAAGCGGATCAAGGCGGAGCTCGTTCCACACATCCTCTCACCGGGAGAGTGGTCATCCTGGAGCGCCAAGGCGCGACAGATACTCAAGACGAACAAGCAGTTCGGCAACGTCACCGATAAGCTGGACCACTTCGTGGTACGCGATCAGCCCATCAGCTACGACGAGAAGACGTTCAACAAGTTCAAGGCGGAGAAGACCTTCTTCGACCGTGTGAAGACTTTCAACGAGTTCATGGAGCACGTCGAGACGAACGACGATCTTGGTACCGATACCGAGTTCTTCCGCGAAATGTACGAGTACTTTGCGGGGTTCCTTCGCGGTCAGGGAGCTCCCAATGAATACGTCGTCTCGAGCAACCTGGTGGTTCGCCGAGTCGTCGAGAAGTACCCCTTCCTGAATCCCGGCGTTGAGCTGGACTTCTCCAAGCTCTTCGAGAGCATCAAAGACCTCGAAGAGGTCTTTACGCGTATCGACAGCAATGAGCTGCGCAAGGCTTTTCTCCAGGATCTCAGGCGTTTCATTCCTGAGTGGCCGGACTACTACGTTCGCCTCTTTCCCCACCACCTGTCACGGGACATCGTGGTCGAGCTGGAGAAGAACGGGTATGCAGCCAAGCTGGCCGATCTCTTCACGCACATCCACAACAACTACCGGGACATGCGGGAGCCCTTCGTCTGGCTGGTGCGCAACTGCGATCACGACACCTGGTTCCGCAATCTCAAGGTCGAGCGAGAGAAGGTGTTCATTTCCATGATTCACCTTCTCGATATTACCGCCCGGGAGATTGATAACCGGAAGGAGGTCAGTGCCAACCGGAAGCTCAACCGGCAGATCCACAGCTACCTCTTCAAGGACCAGAACCTCAACGCCTTCATTGATGAGGCGGATCCCGAATCTCTCAACCGAATCTTCACTCTCGTAGTTGATGTGAAGGACCTCGACCCCGCCTTGGTCATCGAGCTCAAACAGCGCATCCTGGACCGCTATCCCAACTTCAAATTCTACGGCGAGTCCGAAGCGGAGACCGTCAGCCGCGGCTTCATTGTCACGGCCAAGGCGTATGAGGCTAAGTCGGCGCAGTTGCGGCACCTCCACGAGGTCGAAGTACCGGAAAACAGCAAAGAGATCAGTGAGGCTGCATCCAAGGGCGACCTGCGCGAGAACGCAGAGTACAAAGCGGCAAAGGAACGGCAGGACATGCTCAACAACGCCGCCGCAAAGCTCAAGGAGGAGCTCGACCGCGCACAGATCGTACGACGAGGAGACGTGGACAGTTCGTCAATCACCTTCGGCACCACCGTGAGCCTCAAGAACCTGGAGACCGGAAACGACGAGACGTACACGGTCCTCGGACCATGGGAGTCCGACCCGAACAAGTCGGTCATCTCCTACCTTTCACCTCTCGGAAGTGAGCTCTACAATCACAAGGTCGGCGATGACCTGGAGTTCACCATCAACGATCGGCACTATCACTACCGCGTCGAAGAGATCACCACAGCCGACTTCTGAGTCGGCTGCGGTTGTGACAGGCGGCATTGGGGCGGCACGTGGGGTTGAGCATGGGAGCTCCCGACGCAGGCGAAGCGGGAAGCCCGGCGTTTCTCGCCTCGGGGATGCCATGTCCCTCCATCCGAACGGGTTCCGCCGATTCAATCAACACGGTTCGGGATGCGTTACTCTTCCTCTGCGCTCCCATCCGACGATTCTCCCTCCTCACCGATGATCCGAGCGATTGCACGACGCACCGCGGGGTGGATGGGCGCGTCGCCGTCCCGAAGGCTCTCCAATGTGGATTCGAGACCGGCAATCTCACGGCGTTCGATTCCCCCGAGGGCGTAGAGTTGCTCATCCCGGCCACCCTCTAAGAGCAGCGTTTCGTAGAGTGGGAGCACGTCCTCCCCACCGGTCTCCGCGAGCACCTGGGCAAGCGGCATGGATACAGCTCCCCCTCCATCCTCCAGGTCCGCCTTCAGAGGATCCTGAAGAGCTTCCACTGCGCCCGCCGGGTTCTCCTGGATCAGTGTACGCATGGCGCTCATCCGATCCTCGACGGGGCGCGATACGTCCAGGGCAATCTCCCCCAGGACGCCGGCGTAGTCCTCCGTGTTGAGGGCGGCCAGAGTCTCCATGGCCTCCGCCCGCACCCGCGCGGCAGGGTCGTTCTCCACCTTGTAGCGAACGGCTCGAGACATCTCCGTCACGCCATTCTCCCGGATCCACGTGAGTGCGTTGATCCTGGTCTGCGCCAGGGAGTCACGCAGGGCGGCATTCAACACCACCCGCCGCTCCGCGTCCTCATCCAGGAGCGTTAGTACCGCCTCAGTGGCGTAGGAGCGCACAATCGCATCGTTCTGAGACAGAAGCGTGCGCAGCGGCGGAAGCGCCTCCTCCTCCCCGATCTTGCCGAGGGACTGAATGGCGTAGCCCCGATAGAGGCTGCCCGCATCAGCGTCCTGGGCGACACTCAACAGAACTCCTACGGAGTCTCCCCCGCCCACGTCACCGAGGGCGAGGATGGCCGCCTCCTTGGTTGCCTGGTCGGTGGTCCGGGACTGCACCACCCGGATGAGCAACTCTTCGGCTTCCTCGACTCCCCGCGATCCGAGTGCGCCAATGGCCGCCCGGGAGATGCTTCCCGAACCTCGCTCGGCCGCCTCAATCAGAGCCTCCTCCGCATTATCCGGGAGCTCGATTTCCCCGTTTCCGAGAAGCCGGATGGCCGAAACCACGAGCTCGCCGCTGGTACCGCGAAACCCCTCCACCACGACCACCGCGGCCTCCGCCGCCCCGTCGAAGCTCATCTCGTTGAAGAAGTCCATGATATCCTTCCGCAATCCCGCGCTGAGGCTCCCCTCGAAGCGGGCAAGAAGCGCCTCGTTCAGGCGTGTCTCCTCCTCTTCCTGCAGGATCGAGATGGCGTCCCGTACTTCTTCGTCAATGCCGAACTCTACGGTGTCCCGAAGCTTATCCAACCGGTCTTCCGGAAGCTGTCCCGCCGCGGGCGCCGAGGCGAGAAGTGCCACGGCCACGACCAAAACGGCAATCCTCATTCGACGTTGCCGCGCTGCAGGGGGGGACGTACTCATCGTCCCAAGGCCTCTTCCCCTCCCTAATCTCCGACACCCAGCCATTACAACTTCCTCCGAATCACGCGGCGCAACTCATCCACCCGCAGCAGCATCAGCATACCGACGGTAAGCGCCAGACTCCCAAGCCCAACCAGCGCAAGGCGGCCGAGATTGATCCAACTGCTGCCGGCGGACCACCACTCACCGGCAGCGCCCCGGAACCACAGGATGAAGATGGTCGCCGGGACCATGGCAAGGAGGGTCTTTCCCAGGATCACCACAATGCCGCCGACGGAAAGACCTCCGAGGTTGCGGTAGGCAGCGAATACCAGAACAGCGAGGCCGATGGTGAAGGATATGGAATTGGCGACGGACAGCCCCACCACCCGGAGCGCAGTCTCCTTTAACCACAGGGAGAGGCCAATGTCCAGCGCCACGGTCAGCGCCGCGGAAACGAGCGGTACCCGATAGTTGTCCCGAGAGTAGAAGAAGCGTTGCAGGAAGTTGAAGGCGCCGACGCTGAAGAGCCCAATGCAGTAGCCTGCAAGAACGCGGCCCGCCAGAATTGTGTGGCGCGTCTCGAAGGCGCCGCGCTGCAGGGCGACCGCAATCGTTTCGGTACCGATCAGGCCCAGAAGCACTCCCGACGGAATGAGCAGGACCACGAGGTAGCGCAGGCCGAAGCTCACCGTCTCCTTGAGACTGCGGAGGTCCCCGGCGGCGCTCTGGCGGCTCATCCGCGGAAACAGCACGGTCGTAACCGACGCGGCGAACACCCCGAAGGGCAACTGGAAGAAGGTCAGCGCATTCGTCAGCGCCGAGCTGCTCCCGTCCTCGAGGCCGCTTGCAAAGAAGAGCGCCACCTGCTGGTTCACCGTGAAGATGGACGCCGTCGCGACAACCGGGAGCCACTGCAGTAACACTCGTCGCACAAGGGGATCACGAAATCGGAAGTGAGGAAGGAGGGAGTATCCCAGCCGCCGCATCAGGGGCAGCTGAATCAAGATCTGGATCAACCCGCCCGCTACTACGCCTACCGCCATGGAGTAGACGCCCATCCGCCCGTGGAGGAGCAGAATCGAGGGGATAACCGCAACCGAGAACAGGATGGGCGTGAGAGCGGGAACCAGGAAGCGGTTATGCGCGTGAATGGTGCCCATCAACAGAGCGCTGATGCTGATGAGAAGCACGTAATGAATGAGGCTCCGGAAGAGACCGGCCGACAACAACTGCCGCTCAACTTCCGGAAAGTCGAGGATGGTATTCACAATCGGCAAACTGAACACCACGGAAAAGGCAATCACCGGCACCAGCACCACCAGCTGGAACCCCATGACCCCGCTGAAGATGCGCTGCGCCTCCCTCTGTGACGGGTCCCGCACCAGGCTCGTCGAAAGGACGGGAATGAAGGCCGACGACAGGGCCCCCTCCGCCATAAGCTTCCGAAGGTTGTTGGGTATGTTGAACACCACGTTCAGCACGTCCGCCTCACCGGAAGCGCCGAAAACGGCACCGATCACGGCGATGCGCAGGAATCCCAGAAGGCGTGACAGGAACGTGGATCCCATGACGATGAACGTCGACAGAACGCTCCCGGAAAGTCGGCTGGAAGTCTGTCCCGGTCCGCCGCCGGAGCTGCCGCTCCCTGAGGCGGTTTCTCCCGGCCCGCCTCCGGCCCGGCCGCCGGCGGTACCACCCGCCCCCTTCGCGTCAGCTCCTCGATTGGTACTCAGCGAGAAAGGCTCGCTCGAATTGCTCAAAGGTGTCACCTCGTATTGCGTCGGCCACCTCTTCCATGAGCCGCCGCAGGAAGTAGAGATTGTGATGCGTCGCGAGCATTGGGCCGAGAATCTCCCCGGCCTTGAACAGATGTCGGAGGTAGGCACGGGAGTAGTTTCGGCAGACATAGCAGTCGCACGCGTCCGAAATCGGCGCCCGAGAGCTGCGATGCTCCGCATTGCGCAGCACGAGCCGCCCCTGCCGGGTGAAGACCGTGCCGTTTCGCGCCGTTCGCGTCGGAAAGACACAGTCAAACATGTCGAAGCCGCTGCGTACCGCTGCGAAGATGTACTCCGGCGTTCCGATGCCCATGACGTACCGCGGCTTGTCCGCCGGCAGTCCTTCGCCGCCCCATGCTACGTACTCCTCGAACACCTCGAAGGGCTCTCCGACGCTCAACCCGCCGACGGCGTAGCCCGGCAAGTCAAGAGAGCATATTTCGTCGCGACTTCGCTCACGGAGATCGCGGAAGAAATTCCCCTGGACAATTCCGAAGAGCGCGCCCTTGTATTCACTATCGGCATTCCGCCACGCCGTGCAGGCGCGGCCGGCCCACTCCGTGGTGCGTCGAACCGCCGTCTCGGATTCCCGGTAACTCTCTCCGAATCCGGTGCACACGTCCAGGGCCATCTGAATATCGCTGTCGAGTCGCCGCTGGATGTGGACAACGCTCTCCGGAGTCAGATGGTGCCGGCTCCCGTCGATGTGAGAGCGGAACTCCACCCCTTCGTCGGTGATCCTGCGAAACGGAGCCAGAGAGAAGACCTGATATCCCCCGGAGTCCGTGAGAATGCTATGAGGCCACGCGGTGAAGGCGTGAAGCGATCCGAACTCGCCAATGACGTCAAGGCCAGGTCGTAGATAGAGATGGTAGGTGTTGCCCAGAATCAGCCGAAAGCCCATCTCCGAGACGCTGTGCGGCGTGGCCGCCTTGATCGTCCCCGCGGTTCCGACGGGCATGAAGGCCGGTGTGGGAACTTCACCGTGCGGAAGTGTGAGGCGGCCTACCCGCGCTCGTGATTGTGCGTCCTGGTGCTCGCAGGTGAAGATCATGGATTGCCCGGTATTCTACCGTCACGTGCGGGCGTGACGAAAGAGGGCGACACTCAGAACCAGGAACGCGACGACGCCCAGCCACGCGCCCACCAGCGGCGGCACCGCCCCGAGAGCAGCAAACAGGCTCGAGAGCATCCCCAGCACGTAGTACACCACCGTCAGTCCAAGCGAAACCAGCAGGCTCATCAGGAGCACGTTCTTCTTGAAGCGACCACCGATTGCTGCGGCTATCAGCGTGACGATCAGGGGCGTCAGGGCGAAGGAGTACCGCTCGTAGTACGTCGTGAGCATCTCCCGGTACGGAAGCCCCGCCCGCCTCATGGATGCGACATACTCCCGCGCCTCCTCCAGAGGCATGCTCCCGACGTCCCGGGTCTTCCTCTGAAAGGTCGACGGCGGCGTCACGAGATCCTCCCGGCGATACTCCGGCTCCGTCGTCTTTACCACGGCACCATCCTCCTGCTGCACGAAGCGCCGCACATCCCGGAGGGTCCACTGCGCATCTCGCCATTCGGCACGGTCCGCATCGATCCGTTCCGTCAACCGTCCTGCGCCATCTCGCACCAGGATGACCACGCCGTTCAGCTCCTGACGAGAATCGTTGTAGTAGTTGGCGTGGTAGATAATCCGGTTGTCCTGACTCAACGCCGCCACGTTCGTGTTGTTGAACGAGCGATTGATGTTCAATAGTGACTCCGTCATCTGCGTTTGCCGGCGGTAGCTGTCGATTACCACCCTCTCCTCGAAGAAGAAAGAGCCCACGCTCAACAGCAGCCCCATCGCAATGATCGGTGCTGAAAAGCGATACAGCGAGATGCCGGCGCTGAATACCGCAATCAACTCGTTGTTGCTGTAATGGTTACCCAGCGTGAAGGAAGAGGCAAAGAGGAGCGCAATAGGCAGTGCAAAGGACACGCTCTTGGGAACGTACAGCATCTGCACCTGAGCAATGGCCGACAGAGGCACTTCCAGCTCCAGGAAACGCACCAGGTGTGAGAAGAGCTCCACCAGCTGCAGGATCATGACGAAGAATAGAAGCGCCGCCAAGAAGACCGGCAGCAGGGTGCGCAACGCCATGCGGTCGAGGTTTCTCACCGCACCTTCCTCACCGCATACACCACCAGTCCTACAAGGAGCACCAGCAGGTTCGGTACCCACATCGCGAGCACCGGCGAGATTTGCATCTCCCTCCCCCCCAGGGTATCCCCGGCAATCAGGAGGCTCCAGTAGACGACGGCAACCAGGAGCCCCAGGCCGAATCCGACTGAACGTCCGCTCCGCCGCGGTATGAGCCCAACGGGGAATGCCAGGAACACGAAGGCTAGACACGCAAACGGTATCGCGAACTTCTTGTGGAACTCCAAGCGATAGCGCTGGAGCGAACGGTCCTGCACCTTCTCATCACGCACCTCGACGAACTCGCCGAACGCCGCGCCAAGACGGTCGTCAATATCCGCTCCCCCCATGTCCGTACCCCCGGACAGAAGCGACCGGTAGCTCTGATACAGCGTATAGCCCGCGAGGGCCTGCCGACGCCGCAGCGTTGCCTCCTCCTCCGCCAGCCGCTCCTCCTTCTCCCGAATCTCCGCAAGCACATCCCGGGAGCTCATCTCACGCGGGCCCGGAGACTGGATGGCAATAGTGATGTCCCGGAGAAGGATGTTGTAGATCATCCCGTCCGCAGAGAAGTACTCCTGTGCGTTCTCCTCACTCGTCCCGGTGTGACTGAAGACCTCCTCCAGTCGCAAGGAAATGACCCCCGCCTCGCGTTGGCTATCCACCCTTGCCGCGGCAGAGGTGATCACTCGCGGCGCAGCGCCGCCCTTCCCCTCCTCAATGATCACGAGATCCTGAATGGTTCCGCCCGACGCCGCGCCGGTAATGATGGTATTCTGCTGGTATCGCTTCACCGAGAACGATTCCAGCTCCAGCTCCGGATTGGACGTTACCAATTCGCGATACAACATGTTGAGGTTGATCGTCCCCAGCGGGAGAAAGTAGTCGTTCGTAATGAAGGAGACCCCGGAAAAGACGATTCCCGCCGCCACCAGCGGCACGAAGATCTTCCGCAACGGGATGCCCAGC
Organism: uncultured Spirochaetaceae bacterium; assembly: GCA_964623865.1. Classification (GTDB taxonomy): domain Bacteria; phylum Spirochaetota; class Spirochaetia; order DSM-27196; family PWMO01; genus CAYFQV01. The sequence goes on from CAZUVX010000015.1 coordinate 41,696, forward strand.
GAGCGCATGGCAACGACCTCGCTGTCGGAGGAGAGACGTCCCATGGCCATGAGAGCCCCAACCAGAGCCCCGAACGGAAACGACAGCGCCGCGACAAGGGGAAGCGAATACAAGACCAGGCGCAGGACTTCAACGACACCGACGTTCTTGGAGAGAACGTTCTCCGCCAGGAGAAGCATCTGGTTTATGATGAATATGACGAAGAAGAAGAGAAAGGCAACCGCGAAGGCAAGAAGGAACTCTTTAAGGACGTAGCGGTAAATCACCCAGTGCCGACGACGTCCCATTCACGCTACCTGCCCGTGGAGCCGAACCCGCCGGCACCTCGCACGGTGTCCTCCAGACGAGCCGCCGGGAACTCACCTCTTGCCACGGGAGCGACAATCAACTGACCAATCCGGTCTCCTCGATCGACCGTATAAGGCTCCCTGCCGAGGTTGATGAGTACGACGCCCACCTCCCCCCGATAGTCCGAATCGATGGTCCCCGGAGCGTTCAACACCGTTACGCCGTGCTTCACGGCAAGACCCGACCGCGGCCTAACCTGTCCTTCGAATCCCGGGGGCAGGGAAATGCGGACTCCCGTGGGAACGAGGGCAAAGGCCCCGGGCTCAAGCGTGAGGGACTCCTCAACATATGCTCGCAGATCCGCACCGGCGCTCCCCTCGGAGGCGTAAGAGGGAAAGAAACCCTCCGGCGCCTCCGTCGGCACCGTGACGGTCTGCTCCGCCCTGTGCTGCCGCGGAATCTCGTTATTGTCGTTGTGCACCTCGTGTGCCATCCCGGTGGAAGGTCCGTCAGGAGCCGTGGTGCTCTCCAGGCCGCGGTCTTCGGGACGAGTGCCCCCCTCCTCCTCGAGAATCGCGACCGCCCCGTGAGTCGCGACCACCGCCGGAGCGCGACCCCCCCGCGTGCGATCGAACCTGCGACTCCGTGCTCTTGTCGACCAACAGGCTCAGATTCACCCGACCCATCTTGTCGATCTCAACAATCTTCACCGGGACGACCTGGTTCAGCTCGAGCACGTCGCTCACCTCTCCGATCCGTTCTTCGGACATCTTGGAGATGTGGCAGAGCCCTTCCTTCCCCGGCAGGAACTCAATGAAGGCACCGAAATCAACGATGCGCCGCACGACGCCGTCGTAGATCTTGCCGACTTCGGGCTCCTCGAGGAGCTTCATGAAGTCTCCCTTGGCGGCAAGTCCGCTCTCCTTGTCCTTCGTGAAGATGGTGACAATACCGCTGTCCTCGATCTTCGTCTCAACGCCGTGACGCTCCTGGATGCTCTTGATGGTCTTCCCACCCGGACCAATGAGCAGGCCGATCTTGTCCGGATCGACCTTGAAGTTGATGATCCGCGGGGCGTACTCGGACAGTTGGTCCTGCGGCTGCGAGATTGCCTCGGCCATCTTGGCCAGAATGAGCATTCTCCCTTGCCGCGCCTGCTCGAGAGCGCGGCGGAGGATATCGGCGTCGACATTCTTGATCTTGATATCCATCTGGAAGGCGGTGATCCCCTCCTCGCTGCCGGCAACCTTGAAGTCCATGTCTCCGAGGTGGTCCTCCTCTCCGAGGATGTCGCTCAGGACAACGGTATCATCCCCCTCCTTCACGAGCCCCATTGCAATGCCCGCAACGGCCTTGCTGACGGGGATCCCCGCGTTCATGAGAGAGAGACTGCTCCCACAGACCGTCGCCATGGAAGAGGAGCCGTTCGATTCCAGGATCTCGGAGACAATCCGGATGGTGTACGGAAAGTCCGCCTTCTGCGGCAGGATGGCCTCAATCGCGCGAAGGGCTAGATGGCCGTGACCGATCTCGCGACGACCCGTGCCGAGTCGTCCCGTCTCGCCCACAGAGTACGGCGGGAAGTTGTAATGCAGCATGAAATTCTCGCGACGGTCGCCTTCAATGTCGTCGCGGATCTGTTCGTCATAAACCGTTCCCAGAGTCGTGATGGCCAGTGCCTGGGTTTCCCCGCGGGTGAACAGCGCCGATCCGTGGGTCCGGGGAAGTACATCGATCTCACAGGTGATGGGTCTGATGTCGGCAGGACCGCGGCCGTCGGTGCGTACCTTCTTCTTCAGGATCGACGTACGCACAACCTCCTGCTCGAGATTCTCGAGGAGCTTGTCCAGGAGCTTCTCCCGGTCTTCCGGTATGGTCTCGCCGAATCTCTCCGCCGTTTCCTCTTGCACCTTCCTTATCGCGGCGCTGCGTTCCATCTTGCCCGTAACGAAACACGCTTCCTCCATCCTCGGGCGAGCAAAGGCAAGAATCTCTTCCTCGTTCTCCAGTGGAGCCTCTTCTTCGATCAAGGGCAGCTTCTCTTTTCCGTGCTTCTCTCGGATCTCCCGCTGAAGCCGACAGAGCTCCGCAATGGGCTCGCGCGCCTTCTCAATGGCCCTCAGGAGCAACTCCTCGGGAACGTGTCTCGCGCCGCCCTCAACCATCGTGATTCCGTCTTCCGTACCGGCCACGATGATGTCCAGCTCCGCTTCCGAAATCTGCTGGAACGTCGGATTCACCACCAACTCCCCGTTGACGGAGTTCACCCGAACGGCTCCGATCGGTCCGTCGAAGGGAATGTCCGAGACCGTGACCGCCGCGGAAGCCGCAACCATCGCCACAACGTCGGGCGGGTTGATCTGGTCCGCTGAGATCGTCGTCGGGACCACCTGGATGTCTCGCTTGAACTGTTTCGAGAAGAGCGGTCGCAATGGTCGGTCGATCAACCGCGAAACCAGGATCTCCTTGTCCTTTGGTCGCCCCTCACGCTTGAGGAAACCGCCGGGGATCTTCCCTGCGGCGTAGTACTTCTCGTTGTATTCAACCTGGAGAGGTACGTAGTCGAGTCCCTCCACCGGCTTGGCCGAGCAGCACGCGGTTGCGAGAACGGCGGAACCTGCGTACTGGGCAAAGACGGCACCATTGGCTTGCTTTGCCATACGGCCGACCTCGAGGATCAGTTCGTGTTCCCCGACCTTGAGTGAAAAACGTTCCATTATGTCACCTTTGATGTATCAGTGTGCAGATTCCCGGCGGGACGCCTACTTCCGTAGACCGAGCTTTGCGAGAACCTCGCGGTACTTGTCCAGATCGCGCGTTTGGAGGTAGCGGAGGAGTCGCCGTCGCTGCCCAACCAGCTTCAGAAGCCCCCGCCTTGACGCATGATCCTGTCTATGCGTCTGAAAATGCCCGGTCAAGTCCTGGATCCGCCGAGTTAGCAGTGCAATCTGCACTTCCGTATCCCCGGTGTTCTTCGCGGACCCGCCGTGCTTGCCTATGATCTCCTGCTTATCTTCCTTCGTAACCGCCATGAAACATGCTCTCCTATCGTTCCTTTTCTTTGAGTAGTCCTCTATCTCGGCGCACTGTGTACTTAGTGCGCCGTGGTCGTTGCGACCTGTTCCTCCCAATGGATACCGTCGCGTGCGACCTCAAATTGATTGCGTTGAGCACCGGAGTCAAGCAGAAGGGTGCGTCGATAGAAGCCTGCGGGCGGCAGCACCTGCCGAACCTCCTCCCGCCGCACGAAACACGCTGCCCCGTTGCAGACGACGCTGCTCTCCCGGGCATCAATACCCCACGGTTCGACCATGAGCCGCTCGGCTTCCCCCAGGTCGCCTCTGAGAATAGCACGTCGAATTCGGGTGCTACTAACGGGAACGTTATTATCCAGAACCGCGGAAGCGATGTCAACCCGAACTCCATTCCCCCCGAGGTACTCCGCAACTCCTGCGGCGTTAGTGTCGGAATTGCGACCACAGTGGAAGTTCCAGCCAACGGTGACATAGCGCAGATCCACCGCCCGCCGCACCAGATCGAGAAAACGCTTGCCGGGCAGCTCCCGAAACGCCTCGGTGAAGTCGATCAGCACGACCAGATCGACCCCGAGAGCATCAAGCCGCTCCAGCCGCTGACGAAGGGTCAGAATGTCACCACCATAGGTGTCACCATGTACGTAGCGCGACGGATTCTCACGGAAGGTGATGACTCCGCGCAAGGTTGCGTCCCGGTGTCCCTCCACCAGCTCGAGGAGCCGCCGATGCCCCAGGTGCACACCGTCGAAAACCCCGATGGACACCGCACACGGCGCGTCCCGCAGGTGATCCTGCTGTATGAAGTCATCCCATAAGATGGTTGTCACGAGTCCTCACGAAAAGACAACACGGTACTCCAGCCGCCCATGCCTCCACTCCACCACGGCTACCACGCGTCCCGCCGGGTCACGTACCGCAATAACTGATTCTTCCGGCATACCGCCGGTGAAATGCCCCTCCTCAAGAGGTACCCCATGCCGGATCCGCTCGACCATCGACGCCTTCAGCCTCGCGAAGCCGACGCCTCCCAGCCGTTTCAGGAACTCATCCGGAGCCATGAGATCATCCCGCCCAACGGCATCCGGGAGGTTTGCCTCCGAGACATTGAAGGCCCCCACGCGAGTGCGCCGCAGCCGTCCTACGTGGGCCACGGTCCCCAACTCCCGCGCAATATCCCGCGCAAGGGATCGGATATACGTCCCCTTGGAGCAGGAAGCTTCCATGCGGGCCACGCGTCCTTCCATTGAGGTCAGCGTCAGCTCGGCAATGTGGACGTTCCGCGCTTCCAGCGTCGGGGTTTGCCCCGACCGCGCCAGCTGTGACGCGCGCCTGCCGTCCACGTGCACCGCTGAATACGCCGGAGGTACCTGCACCAGATCACCGGTAAACCTGCCGAGTATCCCTTCCACGTCGCTGCGTTCCGGAATCGGTCCTTCCGCGACGACCTCGCCCGTAGGGTCCAGCGTATCCGTCTCGGAACCAAACACAATGTCGAAGAGATAGCTCTTGTCCTGGTTCGTTGCCGCCGTCGCCAGACGCGTCGCCTTGCCCACCAGAACCACCATGAGGCCCGTCGCAAATCGGTCGAGCGTTCCCGTATGACCGACGCGTCTTGTGTCGAATGCCCGCTTGACCGAGGACAGAACCGCGAAGGAGGTGATATCCGCCGGCTTGTCCAGAAGAACCGCGCCCGAAGTCACCGTCACGCTCCGGATAGCCCCGCCTCATCCCCGGGATCCGACGCATCGGGACCGTCTTGACTCCCCGGCACGCCCCCTGCCCGGTCCACGCCGTCCCGGTCCGGGTCGTCGCGGTCCGGGTCGTCCCGGTCCGGGTCGTAGCGGTCCGGTTCGTCCCGGTCCGGTTCGTCCCGGTCCGGGTGAGCCCCGGACACATCGTGATCCTCTCGGGAAACCTCTCGCAGCCGCTCGGTAATCTCAAAGCCCTGCTCGATGCTGTGGTCCGCGAGAAAGTGCAACCGCGGAGTGCTCTTCATCTTGAGACGCCGCGCCAGCTTGCTCTGAATGAAGCCGGCCGCATGGTTCAGCCCCTCAACGGCGCGGTCGAGCTTGCGTGCAGAAATGTATCCGGAGATGTGGACCTTGGCGTGCTGCAGATCCTTGGAGACATCCACATCCCGAACCAACACGAGCGAGTTGACTCGGGGGTCCCTGATCTCCTCATGCACGAGGAGACGGCCGATCTCCTCCAGGACTGCGCTCCGGATTCGTTCCATGCGGAAGTTCGTCATACGCTGCCTCGTGAACTCACCACGGCGGTCCCGCGGGCACGAACGTCTAGGACGACCGCCTGGTCCCCTCGAGGGTCTTCGCCACCTTTCGGATCTCGAAGACCTCGATTACGTCCCCCACCCTGATGTCGTTGAAGTTCTCGATACCTATACCGCACTCGTATCCGGACTCGACTTCACGAGCGTCTTCCTTGAAGCGCTTGAGAGACTCGACCTTGCCGGTGTACACCTCGACGCCGTCCCGAATGACGTGGGCTTGGGCGTTGCGACGCACCTTGCCGCTACGCACGTAGGAACCGGCAATGACACCAACCTTGGGTACTTTGAAGGTCTCCCTGACTTCGACCTCGCCGATGGTCTCCTCCCGCAACTCCGGTGCCAGGAGGCCTTCCATGGCGGCGCGAATGTCATCCACTACGTCGTAGATGACATTGTACTTGCGGACTTCAACCTTTTCGCGCTCAGCCAGTTCCTGCGCCCGCGGCGTCGGCCGGACATGGAAACCCACTATGATCGCGTTGGAGGCGCTCGCCAGCATGACATCCTGCTCATGAATAGCGCCGGCGCTCGCGTGGATTACCGAAAGGCGAATCTCCGAGGTACTCAGCTTCTCCAGCGCATTCTGAAGCGCCTCGACGGAGCCGTGCACATCGCCCTTAATGACAACCTTGAGCTCCTGGACCGCGCCCTCCTGGATGCTGTCGTAGAGATTGTCCAGGGTGATCTTCCGGACGTTCTTGGCTTCTTCGACCTTCCGCAGCTCCTGGCGCTTGTCCCCGACCTGACGCGCCTGCTTCTCGCTCTCGGTCACCTGGAAGGGGTCGCCGGCGTTGGGAATCCCGCCGAGCCCGAGGATCTCGACCGGCATGGAGGGGCTTGCCTCCTCCACGCGCTCACCCCGATCGTTGAACATGGCACGCACGCGTCCCGGGAAGACGCCGGAGACGAAGTTGTCACCCACTTTGAGGGTACCCCGACGAATCAGAACGGTCGCCACGGTCCCGCGGCCGGGATCGATCTTCGACTCGAGAACCGTACCTTCCGCGTTCACGTCGTAGTCCGCCTCGAGCTCCAGAATCTCCGCCTGAAGCAGGATACCCTCGAGAAGCGACTCGATTCCGTCGTGGGTCATTGCGGATACAGGTACGAACATGGTGTTTCCACCCCACTCTTCCGGAATCAGATCGAGCTCCGAAAGCTGCTGCTTGACCCGATCGGGATTCGCATCCGGGAGATCCATCTTGTTTATGGCGACGATAATGGGAACATCCGCCTCCTTTGCGTGGTCAACCGCCTCCCGCGTTTGCGGCATGACACCGTCATCCGCGGCAACGACCAGCACAACGACGTCCGTAATCTGCGCGCCTCGCGCACGCATCAGCGTAAAGGCCTCGTGACCCGGGGTGTCGAGGAACGTGACCCGCCCCTGGTCGTCCGGCAGCTCAACTTGGTACGCCCCTATGTGCTGGGTGATACCGCCGAACTCTCCCGCAACGACGTCTTCCGATCGAATGGCGTCCAGCAGCTTGGTCTTGCCGTGGTCGACGTGACCCATCACGGTTACGACGGGCGGCCGCGTCTTCAGGCGATCCTTCTTGTCCTGTTCCGTCTCGATGATCGTTTCATCGTAGAGCGATACAATGTTTACCTGGCAGCCGTACTCACCCGCGAGGATTTCCGCCGTTTCCGCGTCGATCTGCTGGTTGATCGTGACCATCATGCCCATACCCATGAGCTTGCTGATCAGATCGGATGCCTTCAGATTCATCTTCCGGGCCAACTCCGAAACGGTCACGACTTCCATAATGTCAATGGATTTCGGAACCGGATTGGCCTTCGGCGCCGCCTTCCGCTGTTTGTACTGAACCTGCTTTTCCTCGAATTTCTCGCGGCGAGTCGGTTCCTTCTTCTTGGACTTGTAGAACTTGCGGTGAGCGCCCCGCCGGTCACCACGCTTGTCGTCCTTCCCTGCCGCTCCCGGAGCACCTTCCCCGGGGGTGGAAGGCGCTTCCGGGGCGCCTGCGCCGGGACGTCCGCCGGTCGCCGGGGGGACGGGCCCACGCCGCTGTCCACCGGAGGGCGGTCCCTTTCGGGGTTCGGGTTCCCGCCGGGAGCGCATTTCCCGGGCCGGGACTTCCGGCGCCTTCGGCTTTTCCTTTCGCGGCCCACCCTGGGGTGCGCCGTTCTGCCAGCGGATCTGCCGTTCGCCGCCTTGCCGCTGTTCCCCTTCACCGGGGCCCTTGCCTGCGGCTTCCCCGGCGCCGGCAGACGGAGTCTCCTCCTGCCCCACGGCTCGGCGCGGTTGCGGCGGATGCGTTTCCGTCTGACGATCCCGCAGAGAAGTGCTTTCCCGCTGCGGACGTTCGGTCTGCTCCGCTCCCGATTCCTTGTTTGCATCCGCTTTGGTCTTGCGTCGAACAACGACTCGGACCTTCTTCTTCTCAGACCCCTCCTCTTGAGGGGCCGGGTCCTTCTGAGCGGACCGGCCTTCTGCAGCTTTGTCCTTGCGGTGCTTTATCAGTGTCGTTCTCGGCTTCTGGTCCTTATCGTGCTCTTCTGCCATACATCCCCTCTAACTCGCCCTGGTGTTCCGGAATCGTCGCGTCACTCCTCGTCTTCTTCCTCTTCAATGACTTCGACGTTCTCCGAGATGATACGTTGAATCTCGTCGATGTCTTCTTCCGTGACACCTTCCAGATTGCGGAGCTGAGGCGCGTTCAACTCCAGGAGATCTACCACGTCGACCACCCCGTTCGCCTCCAGCTTCGCCACCAATGCACTGCTAATGGACGGCAATTCGGAGACCTTCGTGATCTCCGCCTCTTCGTCCTCGAACGCTTCCTCATCTTCGTCCGCAGGCGCCTCTGCACCCTCCGGCGCTTCCTCTTCTGCCGGTGTCTCCGGAGCGACACGCTCCCCGGCGGACTCCTCCACCTCGGCGGCCGGAGCGGGGGCCGGAACTTCCTCGCTCTCCGCCGGCTCAGCGGAGCCTACCCCGGCTTCCGGCGATTCAGCTGCGCCGCCCGCGGCCTCTACCGCCTCAGCACCGTCCGCCTCGGCGATCGCCGATTCCGCTGCGGCCGCTTCGCCTTCCCCACGCTCTTCTACTCCCGCAGCTTCGGTCTCGCCGGCTTCTGCCGCGGGGGCCTCCCCCTCGGCGTCGGCCTCGACCTCGGCCTCGTCTTCGGCCTGGACCTCGTCTTCGGCCT
>CAZUVX010000015.1:50578-53395 GCA_964623865.1 uncultured Spirochaetaceae bacterium
CCTCGTCTTCGGCCTGGACCTCGTCTTCGGCCTCGACCTCGTCTTCGGCCGCACCTTCGGACTCGGACTCCTCTTCGATGATTTCCACGTTCTCCGAGATAATGCCCTGGAGAATGCCGAGATCCTCATCGGAGAGTCCCTGCAGCTCACGAAGCTCGTCGTCGCTCAGCGCGACCAGCTCCTCGATGAGGTCGATGCCGTTCGCAGCGAGCGCTTTCACGATGTGGTCCGGAATATCCGGGAGCTCCGCGACGCGGGAGATCTCCTCCTCCTCCTCGTAGTCTCGGAAGAGTGCCGATACCGCGCGCTTGGACTCGTGGGCAATGTCCATCTCTGCGAACTGCGCCTCGGTCTTCACGTCGATGCTCCAATCGGCGAGGCGATTCGCAAGGCGGACGTTCAATCCCTGCTTCCCGATGGCGAGGGAGAGCTGATTCTCCGGCACGACCGCCAGAGCCTGGCGCTTCGCCTCATCAAGCAGAATGACTTGGTTGACCTCGGCGGGCGAAAGAGCGTTGCGGATGAACTGACGAGGGTCTACGTCGTACTTCAGAATGTCGATCTTCTCGCCCTCGAGCTCCCGTACGATAGCCTGGATCCGGACTCCCCTGAGCCCGACACAGGCACCAACGGGGTCGACGTCCTCCCGATTGGAGTAGACCGCCAGTTTGGTCCGATATCCGGGTTCCCGAACGATCTTGAAGATCTCTACCGTCTTGTCGTAGACCTCCGGAACTTCCAGCTCGAAGATCCGGCGGACGAACTCCGTGTGCGTTCGCGACAAGATGATCTGAAGTCCGGAAGGGGTCTTTGTAACCTCGTAAATCAACGCCTTGATACGTTCATTCGGCCGATAGATCTCACGAGGTGACTGGTACCGCTTCGGCAGGAGCCCCTCAGTCTTGCCCAGATCCACGAAGATGTTGCCGTTCCGTTCACGCTGGTAGTAACCGATGATCATCTCACCGACCTTCTCACTGAACTCCGAATACAGCGTGTCCTTCTGGATCTCCCGGAGCGCCTGCTTCGCCTTCTGCTTTGCACTCTGCACGGCCACACGATCGAACTCGTGGGGGTTGACCTCAATCAGGAGCTCATCTCCGACTTCGGCTTCATCGTCGTAGGTCTTCGCTTCGTCGAGATCTATCTCGGTTACGGGATCGTATACCTCGTCCACGATGCGTTTCTGCGCGTAGAGGGTGACTTCTCCGTCCTCGTCGTTGAATCGAACGACAGCGTTGTCTGCGGTGCCGAACTTCTTCTTGAACGCAGCTATGAGAAACTCTTCAATTGTCTTGTGAATCAGCTCCTCGGAGATGCCTCTCTCCTGCACCAGGAGCTTGATTGCTTCAGTCAGTCCAGAAGCCATTTCTAGTGCCTGACCTCCTGTGACTCATCTAATCTTGCCTTTCGGATCAGCTCCATTGCAACCGCCTCACGTCCGGAGTCATTCTCCAGAATGACCGTGCCGTCCTTTGCTTCGACAATGACCCCCGCGACCCACTGGTCGTTGTCGCCTCGTAACACCCGGGCGCCACGCCCCTTGAAGACCGCGAACTCACGATTGGTCCGGAACTTGCGGTCCACGCCCGGAGAGCTGACCTCAAGGTACACGTCCCTGTTGTCCTGCAGAACCTCGATACGTGGCTGAACAGCGTGGTGTACGGCGGCACAGTCGTCCACGGTGATTCCGCTCTCCCGGTAGATTACAATGATTACCCGGAGTCTATCACGAACAAATTTGCTTTGAATGTCGACGAGTGTATACCCCAATCCGCTGATTACCGGCTCAACTGTTTCCAGGATTGGATCCTCTGTAGACTCGTGTTCTGCGAACAAATGCCTTTCCATACAAAAAAAGAGTCGGCTCGCGACTCTTCTTGGCAGTAAGAGCTCGTGTTTTGACCTAATGTAGCAAGTGCCGTTCGGAGTGTCAATTCTATCTGACGGCCAGCATTGCGGCTCCCTCCACTGAGTATCCGCCGCACCGCAGGAGTGTTGCGGCCGCCTCAATCGTCGCGCCGGTTGTACGAACGTCATCTATAAGGACTACCGTCCGGGGCATGGGTCGTGCCTGCTCCGCACCGACGCGCAAGCGCCGCGCATCTCGTAGAACCAGGGAGCGGGATACCGATGTACGCCGCGCCTCGCGATCCAGTCCCTTCTGCTCCGGACCATCCCTGCGTGTCAACAGGCGGCTCGTCATCAGGCCTCGGCGCCGCAGCTCCCGGGCAACCTCTTCCATGTGGTCCCATCCCCGTCGGCGTGCGTTCCGGGGACTCCCCGGAACCGGGACGAGCAGTGCACCGGGCCACAGGGCGTCGCAGAGCGAAGCCAGCTCCCAGGCAACCCACCTTGCCAGGCGAATATCGCCGTGCGCTTTGAAACGCGCCATGGCTGCGGCCACCATTTCATCGTAGGTGAACACGCCACGACAGCGAGTTGCGTTCACACGGTCAGGGCAAGAGTCCTGGTAAAGCTCACGGCAGCGCCGGCAGCGTAGGCTGCTGCTTACCAACTCGTTTCCACACACGTCGCACACCGGCTCACGAAGTCGCTGCATCCGCCCGGTGCACGTATCGCAGATCCCGCAGCCGGCGCCGGGCACCCACTCTCCGCAGAGGCTGCACGTAGAGGGCACGATTACGTCCAAGAGGGCGGCCGGAACACTTCGGCCCCCGTTCCGCCCGCCCCTGCGCCGCGCCTGGGCGGGGCCACCACGGCCGTCGGCAACCTCTCGCCGGCACTCCTCCGCACCCTTCATACGCGCCTCCGCTCCCCCTCACAGCCGCGATCAATGCACCGCTTCAACCGATA
>CAZUVX010000016.1:0-3300 GCA_964623865.1 uncultured Spirochaetaceae bacterium
CGCGCAACGCAGTCCAGATGACGCAGGCCTGGATCCGGGACGGGCTTCGGGAGCGGGCGATCACTCGGGATCTGAAGTGGGGAATTCCGGTGCCACTCGAGGGCTTCCAGGACAAGGTGTTCTACGTGTGGTTCGACGCGCCCATCGGCTACATCTCCATTACGGCGAATCACACCGACGACTGGGAGAGCTGGTGGAAGAACCCCGACAACGTTGAGCTCACCCAGTTCATTGGAAAGGACAACATCCCCTTTCACACGGTCATCTTCCCCTCGTCGCTCCTGGGCACCGGAGAAAACTGGACGCTCCTCCATCACATGTCCTCGAGCGAGTATCTCAATTACGAGGGTGGGCAGTTCTCCAAGAGTCGCGGCGTCGGGGTATTCGGTAACGATGCCCAGGACACCGGCATTCCCGCCGACGTGTGGCGCTTCTACATCTTCTACAACCGGCCCGAGACGAGCGACTTCATGTTCACCTGGGACGACTTCCAGGAGAAGGTGAACGGCGAGCTCATCGGCAATCTTTCGAACCTGGTGAACCGGGCGACTTCCTTCATCTCCAAGTACTTTCAGTCGGAGGTCGCCTCCGCCGAGGAAGTCGCCGGGCAGGGCGTCGCGGTCAACGGCGCCGGCGAGGTGGTCGAGACCTGGGAGACCTTCTGGCGGGAGGTCGAACGCGCGGAGACCGAGATCACCGCGCACCTGGAGAACGCGGAGCTCAGGGACGCCTTCCGCAAGACGTTCATGCTCTCCTCCTACGGGAACCGCATCTTCCAGCAGGCGGAACCGTGGAAGACGCGGAAGGACAATCCGGAAGCGACGAAGGCCCTGCTCCACCATCTGATCTACCTGGTTCGCGATCTGGCGATCTTGATCTCCCCCTACATTCCCGATACGGGGAAGCGGATCGCCGAGCGGATCGGTGCAGCGGGGACCGACTGGTCGGATCTGCGAAGTCGGGAGGGCATTGCGAGAATCGAGAGACCGAAGCTGCTCTTCTCTCAGCTCGAGGACGACTTCATTGAGGCTCTTCGCGAACGCTTCTCCGGCACCCAGGCGGAGCGGAAGGAGCGGCCGGGAGAGCGGGCCCGGGGCGCCGGTGCCGGCGGGGAGGCGACTGCCGGTACCGAGCCCGCCGCCACGGCGCCTGCCGCCCCGGCGGGAAGCGCAGCCCCGGAAGGCGCGTCCGCCCCGGTTGAGGAGCGGTTCCGGGACCAGGTTGATCTCCGCGCGGCAAGGATCCTGGAAGTGGAGCGCCACCCCAAGGCGGACAAGCTCTACATTGAGAGGATCGACGACGGGTCCGGCGAAACGCGGCAGATCGTCTCCGGTCTGGTGCCCTACTACAGCGAAGAGGATCTGCAGGGGAAGACCATCGTGCTGGTGCACAATCTCAAGCCGGCGAAGCTGCGCGGAGTGAAGAGTGAAGGTATGCTCCTGGCCGCCGACGGCGAGTACCAGGGCGAGCAGCTGGTCGATGTGCTCTTCCTGGATGACAGTGTACAACCCGGGACGCGGGTCGTCGCGAAGGGCTATGAACCGCCCGGCTACGAGACGGGCGAGCCTGAGGAGCCCGGTCGCATCGACATCGACACATTCTTCTCTATACCTCTCGCCGTCGAAGAAGGTACGGTGAAGGTCGGTGAGGCGCCGCTCACGGTTGACGGAGCCGTGGTTGCCGCGCCACGAGTGCTGCGCGGGAGTGTTGGTTAGCGGTCGCATGTCCACGGCGGGACGGTCCTTCTTCCAGACGAGGTACTGGGGCGAGTTCAAGCGGAAGTTCGGTTGGACGCCGTTGTTCCTGGATGTCGCATCCGAGCCTGTACTCGTGCTGGTCCGGTGCGTGGCTCCGCTGGTTACCATGGGGTACGTCCCGCATGCGCCCGAGGAGGCGGACCCGGCGGCTCTGTGCGAGGAGGTCTGCACCCGCCGTGGCAGGGCGCACCTCACCTTCCTTCGGATCGATCCCCTCGGTGCGACGCCGCCGGACGCGCGGGGCGGGTCGGGGTACCGGAAGGCTCCGGTAGACGTGCAACCTCCCAGGACCACCATTCTCGACCTGGAGCCCTCCGAGGACGAGCTCCTTTCCGGTATGAAGTCGAAGACCCGGTACAACGTGCGGCTCGCCGGGAAGCGCGGTGTGACCGTTCGGCAGGCCGGACGGGCGGAGCTCGACCTGTGGTACGATCTCTACCGCGAAACCGCCTCGCGCGACCGCATTGCCATTCACAGTCGCGAGTACTACCAGGCTCTCTTCGACACAGCGGCCGACCATCCCGACGAGGTGCATCTCGACCTCTACATGGCCGAGCACGAGGGCGACGTGCTGGGTGGAATCATAGTCGGACGCCACGCCGAAGAGGCGGTTTACCTGTACGGAGCATCGGCCAACGCGAAGCGCAACCTCATGGCGCCGTATCTGCTGCAGTGGGAAGCCATTCGCGCCGCGAAGGCCGCGGGGGCGCGACGTTACGATCTCTTCGGGATTCCTCCGGCAGACGATCCGAACCATCCCATGCACGGGCTCTACCGCTTCAAGGTGGGTTTCGGCGGGGACATCCTGGAGCGCCCGGGCTCCTACGATCGGCCTTTCCAGCCGTTTCGATACGCCCTGTTCCGCCGCGCCGAAGGGGTGCGACAGTACTACTACAAGGTGGTCCGCAAGCGCATCGGCCGCGGCGGGGGAGGGGTGTTGTGAGCTCGCGATCCCCCGCCGGCGCGGCCATCGGCCTGATCATTGTCTTCGGCGTGTTTCTTCTCATCCTCGGCTCCTGTGCTACAGGCGAGACCGGGAGGGACGAACCCGCGCGCGGCGACGGCCCGGCCGAGGCGGAGCGTGAGCCTGCGGCGCTGCGCCTGGAGCCCGTGACACCGGTGGACGGCGCCCCCGTGACCGAGGTGCCGGTGCGCATTGATCTGCGCGCCGTACCCCGGGACAACGGCGACGAGCGGGAACTCCCCGACCGCTTCACCCTTTCCGTATTCACCGACCCCGAGGCGCCTGCCGAAACGGCGGTCCACCAGACGGAGGTGCCGCGCCTCGAAGGCATCCAGGTTCCCGCCCGCGTCCTGGTGGACGGCCGGACCTACCACTATCGGCTGGAAGCGCCGTCCGGCACCCGGTCGGAGGTGTTCTCCTTCCGCCTTGCGGTTGAAGCGCCGGTCCCGGAACCGTCGACGCCGGCGGACGGCACTGCAACCTTCAACCGAACACCGTCGCTGACGGTCGCGGAGGTTCCCACTGCGGTGGAGTACGAGTACGAGCTCCGGCCGGTGGGCAGCACCTCGGACGCAGACG
>CAZUVX010000016.1:3400-45606 GCA_964623865.1 uncultured Spirochaetaceae bacterium
GCGGTGGAGTACGAGTACGAGCTCCGGCCGGTGGGCAGCACCTCGGACGCAGACGGTGCGGATGTCCCCGACGGTCCGGACGCCCCCGACGGTCCGGACGCCCCCGACGGTCCGGACGCCCCCGACGGCCCGGACGGCCCGGACGGCCCCGACGGCCCGGACGCCCCCGGTGTCACGGACGCGCGGCGCCTAGCCGGCTCGGAGCGCGCCGACGTCACGGCGCCGCTTGAGTTCGGCGAACGCTACGCCTGGCGCGTCCGGAGCGTTCTTGAGTCGGGATTCCGCAGCGCCTGGAGCCGGGAATCGACGTTCCATGTCCGCCGTGATTTCACGGTCCGGCCGGTGACTACCGGATTCGGACTCCCGACGGTAACTCTCTCACCATACATCGCAGTAACTCCCGTCCCCGGGGCGACACGGTACCGCTTCGAGCTGTCCCCGGCCGGAAGCGAGGAGCCTCCCCTGCAAGTCGAGTCCGACCGCGCGAGCTTCCGCGTCGGGACCGATACCGAGGAGCCGCTATCGCCGGAGCAGGCGTACACGCTCCGTGTAGAGGTGGAGAACGAGACCGCCGACACAATCGGTTGGTTTGGTCCCTTCGAGTTCGTCGGCGGCTCCATTGACCTGGCCCTCGAGCCGGTCCTGCCGCCCGGGGAGGAGGCGACCTTCGTCATGGGGCCCATTCCGGATGCCGATCCGGGAGAGCAGGCCGAGTTACCGGTGCGACTGACTCGCCCCTTCGCCATGGCCGTTACCGAGACAACCAACCGGCAGTTTGTCCGCGTGATGAACTGGGCGCTGGCGAGCGGACGCGCCCGGCTTGTAGGGGATCGGGTGGTTCGTGACCGCGGAGAAGGCGGTGAGACCACGCTCATCTATCTGGATGATCTCTCCGTCGGCACCCAGCCCGGGGTGGTAGGTGTGGTGCCCGGTGGGCCCGCGGCGGCTGAGGGCGCGGAGCCCGACGGCGCGGCGGCTGAGGGTGCGGCGGCCGACGGCGCCGCACAACCCGCGACCGCAGGGAGGCTCGCCGTCGTGGAGGCGCGGGAGGACCATCCCGTCGTTGGTGTGACGTGGTACGGCGCGATCGCCTTTGCCGCCTACTACAGCGTTCTCACCGGTGCCTCCCCGGTCTACGATCTGGACGTCGGGTCCTGGGACACAGACCGTGCCGGGTATCGTCTCCCCACCGAGGCTGAGTGGGAGTACGCCGCCACCGCCGGCGGGGATAGCGCCTATCCGTGGGGACAGAGCCTCTCTCCCGCCCGGGCCAACTACTTCCGAAGCGGGGACCCCTTCGAGGCGGTTACCCCTCCGTACACCGCCCGCGGCGGACCCACAACGCCGGTCGCCTACTACGACGGCACGAGTCAAGACGGCTACGAGACCCTGCCCAACAGCGCGCCGTCGGGGCAGTACGATCTGATCGGCAACGTCTGGGAGTGGTGTTTCGACTGGTACGCTTCCGGGTTCGGGGTTGCGGCCGAAGAGATTCCCGAGGATGGGACCATGTTGATGGACCCCACGGGGCCGGAGGAGGGGGAACCCGACGCCTTCGGCGTCCTTCAGCGCGTCGTGCGCGGCACCGGCTGGAACACCCGCGTCGACAGCGTCCTTACCCGAAAGCGCGGTCGCTTCGATCCCGGTGAGGGAAGCTACGCCACGGGGTTCCGTCTGGTCCTCGATCTGCCCGCGCCGGCGGCCGCAACGGCGTCTGCACCGCCGCCTGAGGGGGAGTCCGCCCCCGCCTCGGGCCGGTAGGCGAGGTCACTCCCGGCGAGCGTCGGTAGACTCCACGGCCGTCCCGACGATTCTTCCGACAAGATCCGCGAACCGGCGGCCCCGGTCGAACTCATTGCGGAACATACCGAAGGAAGCGCATCCCGGAGAGAGCAGCACCACCGCTCGCTCCGCCGCCTCGCTGCGGTGCGGTTCGGCGAGAGCATCACGGTAGGCCGTCTCAACGGCCTCCCGGAGAGAGGCGAAGGGCCCTACCACCGCTTCTCCGGCGGCGCCGGTGCCGGCCACGAGGTTTAGGATGCGGGTGGTGCCGGTTCCCTCCAGGAGGTAGGTGCGGGCGGTCGCGTCAATGATGGCAGGGAATGCGTCGAAGCTGCCGTTCTTGTCGCTGCCGCCGGCAATCAGGTAAACCGGGGCGTCGAAGGCCTCGACTGCCCGAGCGGCGGCATCCGGAATGGTGGCGGCGGAGTCGTTGACAAAGATCACGCCTTCCGTAGCGCCAACGCGCTCGAGGCGGTGGGGAATGCCGGGAAACCCAGCGACTGCTCGCCCCGCCGCTTCCGCTTCCAAGCCGTAGGCGTGTAAGGCCAGCGCGGCGGTGAGGAGATTCATGCGCATGTGCGCTCCCGCGAGACCGAGCCGGCGGGGAAGCAGCGTCTTCATCCGGCCGTCGTTACCGACAAAGACGCCGCCGCCGGCGGCGGTGAGTCGCGCACCGGGTGCATGGCCGGCCGACTCCCGCGCCGAGACACCGAGGGTTCGAACGCGCCGGGACTCCGGTGCGGCCTCCCGCGCAAATGAGCGGCCGTACTCGTCGTCGGCATTATAGATGAAGGTATCGGCATGGTCCTGGAAGCGGTAGATGATCCGCTTGTCCGCGACGTAGGCCTCCATTGACCCGTAGTAGTCCTGATGATCCTCGAAGATGTTGGTGATCACGGACACCTTCGGTTTGAACATATCGGGATGCGGCGTCAGGAGAAGGTCCCCCAGCTGGAACGAGGAAATCTCGAGCACGACGGTCCGCCGGTCCGCCGCAGGCTCTGCACTCTCGGAGATCTCATCCAGAAAGGTAAGGGGAGAAATGGTTATGTTCCCGCCCAGGTAGCTCAGGTACCCGGCCTGCGTCAGCCCGTAGTGAATGGCTGAAGCGGTGGTTGACTTGCCCTTGGTCCCGGTCACGGCAATCACCGGAAGGGGGCACTCCCGCAGAAAGAGGGAGATATCCGTTTCGACGCGTCCCGCCATTGCCAGGTAGCGGGCGTTCCGTGGAACGGCGGGATTCTTCACGACAATATCCGCCGCGGTGAAGTCTTCCGGCTCGTGACGACCCAGAACCAGCCGGATCGGCAGGTCCGAGAGCGCCTCCACGGAGGTCGCCAGCTTCTCAGCGGGCTGCAGGTCGGTCACGGTTACGCGCGCGCCACGCTCGGCGCAGAATCGTGCTGCCGCCGCACCGCCCCCGTGAAGACCCAGGCCCATGATGGTAACCCGTGCACCATCCAGGTCCAACCGCGCGGCGCCTCCCTTAGGCATCGCTCTCAGCATCCTCCAGGATGAATTCCTTCATGTCAGCCTCATTCAGGTAGGGCCGCACCCGCAGATTGTTGAAGGTCTCCCGCCACCGCGGGGGAACCTGGTTCCAGAGTCGCTCGAACTCCGGCAACTCCTCCGAGAAGGTGGTCTGCCGCAGGGCATCCTGGATCTCGTCCATGTGCGGGAGCAGGAAGCCCCGGACGCGGTGCAGTAGGGGGAGCAGGGCCTTGCGGCCCTGAGAGGTGAGGTCTACCACCGTGTGACAGATGGAGCGGTACTTGCACGTGAAGGGGTAGTAGGGGTAGAAGCGCCGACCCTTCGGGAGAAAGAGCTTCGAGAAGAACTTCGTCAGCTCGCGGTCGAGCCAGATGCCCTGGACGAAATAGCCGCGGCCGGTCTCGCCGATCCAGGTTTGAGATACCAGCTGTTCGACCTCGAACCCGCTGATTGCATTGTCCCGGTAGAGTATTCGCTCGATCGGGATGAGATCGGCGTCCATGAAGAGCCGGTCGGTCCGGAAGGCCGGGGCGACATCGTTTGAGCCGTTGTCGATCACTTCGAAGAGGTTTGGGTTGTAGTGGAGATCCAGCCGCAGCAAGTAGAGGTACGTCGTGTCCTCCACCTTGTAGAGTCTGAAGAAGGCGGGTCGCATGATCTCGCCGGGATCGAAGAAGTAGGTGAGCTCGCTGAACACCTCCGCAAGAGCCGGAACCACCTGAGAGAGGAAGCTACGCAACGGCTCAATGTAGGATTTGGTGGGTCTCGTGCTGCGAACGTCGTGGTGAATCGGCAGATGAGGCACCTCCACGGTGCGGTCGAGGCGTATGAAGAAGTCTTCGCCCTGACTGTAATGGCGGGTATACGGCACCGGCTTCGCTTCGGCGTCCCGTAAGAGGTCGTTTGTTTCCCGGTCGGAAGTGCCTAACTCGATTCGACCCAGTATCTGTTCCATGTGCTGTTGGTGCTGTCGGTACGGAGCGGCTACCAGTCGGGACCCGGGAGGTCTTCCTCACCCTCCCGTGTTATCCGATAGATAAGCCATTCTCCTCTCTCCCGGCGCAAAAAGACCCGCTCCGTGATCACCTGCCCCTCCGGTGCACGGACTTCCGCGCCGGTGGGGTCCTCATCTGCGGGCTGCTGTGGGCTCCACTTCTCGTACCGTACGCGGAACACCTCCTCTTCGGGGTCGGGGCTTCGCTGCGCTTCAACGGTGAAGTTGGCGATTCCGTATACGCTGCGGCCCTCTTCGAGAAGCGGCATCCCCTCGTCGCGCCACTGTTGAGGATCCGCGAAGGCTTCGCGCAACTCGACGGCGAGTCGCATCCGGGAAAAGACGTAGACTCCCGTGACCTCATCTATGAGCGCGCTTCCCGCGCCGTCCACCGTCGCACCCTCCATGGTCTGGTGATCGAGGGTCGTGATACTGGTGTAGAACGCCCTGACTACTTCATCCGGCGGAAGGCCCGCCGTGGGAGACGGCTGCAGCTTATTGTAAATCACGGTGGCCGGGATTGTCCCGATCAGGATGGCCACGAGAGTTATGGCGACGAGCTTCTTCCAGTTCCGGCGGAAATACTCCTGTCGGCGAAAGGCGCGGGTTAGCCCGGCTCGTTCGGCCTCCGCTTTTGCCTGGATTTCGAGGCGCCGTTCCTCCGGGAGCTCCTGATACGGTCCCTCCCGGAGCCACTCGGAGAAGTGCGCTTCCCACTCCTCCAGACGGGGAAGGTGGCTACTCGGATCGAGGAGGGCTTTGTGGAGCGTGTTCGAGACATCCTCACGGATCTCCGGGCGGATGTACATTGGTCGTTCGACGTGGCCGGTGCGCATGCGTTCCCGGAGATCCTCCTCCGTCTCGGCGTTGTACGGGAAGCTTCCGGTAAGGCAGCGGTACGCCGTCACTGCAAGAGCGAAGCTCGGCTCCTGTTCCGTCGGGACGTCGGGATGGCGATAGAGCTCCCGGAACTCGATACGATCCGTCGGGGATTGGAAATCTCGAATCGACTTCATGAGATCGCGGGGCAGGAAGAGCACGCCGCCCTCATTCAGAAAGATGATACCTCGGGTGTGAATGTACGGCGTAATCGCCCTCTGCGATTGCAGTACCTGCATTGCCCGGGCAAGGCGGCTCAGGTAGGGGAGTACGTCATCGGCGTTGCCACGGATGATTTCCGAGAGAGTCCTGCCCTCGAGGTATGGCCCGTAGAGGAAGAGCCGGCCGGCGTACTCGGTGAAGCCGTTCGCCTTCCAGGTCTCTACCTCCTCGCCCCTGACGATGAAGCCGTCGTCGCGCCGCTGCGTTGTAAGCTTCGTGACGGCAAACGAGTTGGTGGGAATGTACGTGGTAATGCCGAGGTATTCATTACCGTGGCGCTCGATTCGTACAAGTCCTTCAGCCAGTTGCGACAGTTCCATCTATGAACACCTAGAGTTTGGACGTTGTCATAATATCACACGCCCCCTTTTGCTCAGTCAAACGCGCGGTGCCCGGGCCCACCTGCGGAACGGCAGCCCCGGCGGCGCCTGCCCCCGGCGGTGCTGCCCACGGGGACTACCCCGCGCTCTCGGAGAAGACGATCGCGGTGAATCGGTGCAGCCTTGCCCGCGGATCCCGCCAGCAATCCGGCGCGGCGCCGGCCTTGCGACATACGTGGCTGAGAAAGGTCGACCGGTCCCAGCACTGCTCGACGGCAACCTGGGGCAGGAGCAGCCCGGATGCCGGTCCGTAGGAGATCATGACGCCGTCGCGGCCCGGCTCCACCTCTTCCGGCGTGCACGGAATCATGGGCGACAGGACCGAGATCTCGATGGTGCACGCATCGAGCTCTTCCGGCGCAAGGGGCGGGAAGCGCGGATCCCGGAATGCAGCCGAAACGGCGCTGTCCCGCACGGACTCCACGAGGGGATGTGTTGGTACGACCACCCCCATGCAGCCGCGGAGCCGCAGCTCACCGGAGGTCGGCATCCGAAGGGTCACGAAGGCGCCGCAGTGATCGAGCAGCTTCTCCGACGGCGGTTCCTCCTGGGGAGCGCCGGGGCGATCGCCGGAGCGTGCGGCGAGGTGCTCTTCGATTGCGCTGCGGGCAATGCGCAACAGGTACTTCTGTTCGGTTTGCGAAAGTTGCATGGTTGGTTTGCGACAAGTATGCACCAACCGCTATTCCCGGGTAAAGAACGCAAAGGAGCCGTACTCGACCACACGCTGCACATCCGGGTTCTGGGGAAATGAGTTCTGCCGCGAGAGCAATTCCGGAATAACCGCGTCGCCGACGAAGGAGAGGAAGGCGGCAAGGCAACCGACCCCGTGGGTACTGAGCACTTTGTCCTGGTATTCCTGGAGGAGTTGTTTCCACTCGCCCTGGAGGATCAGATGAATGAGGTGCGTGGCCTCGTCCTTGGCGGCTTGAGCCTCGCGGTATGCGGTCATGTTCGAGGAGATTACGTAGAGGATCGAACCGGAGGCCTCCTGCGTCACCAGGGAGAGAGCGCCGGCGAGGGCGGCAACTGTGGATGCGGCGGGACTGCCCATGAGAAGGGGAAGAATTCTCGCCTCCGGATAGAGGTACTGCACGAAGGGGAGCTGCACCTCGAGACAGTGCTCTTCCAGATGGGGAATGTCGTCCTGAACGACGGCGGGGCTCTCCTCGAGGAGCCGGGCACAGAGATCCTCGTCGACGGGGCATTCGCCCAGGGGCGTCCTGAAGAGTCTAGACTCCGGGACGATGATGACGGGTTCCTCGTCGCGGTGGACGGGGCCAACCAGAATCACCACGTCACGGGGTCGGCCGGCGGCGCGCTTGAAGGCGGCGGCCATGGTCTCCCCGCTGTAGGAAAGGCTCGCGTGGGGGGTGATGATAGCCACCGGAGCGGCCGGCACTGCGGGAGAATGCGACATCAGGCTGGAAATGAGGCGATTGAGCTCACTCTTCTGTTCCGGGTAGAAAATACCCTCAACGACCGGTTCCCGGACGGGACCGGCTCGGTCGTGGTTGTCCCGCATAGTGCCAGTATCGAGTATTCAGATTGCCCGCGCAAGATCGGCGGGATCGCGCCCGAGGAGGCGCCCGAGCCGCGTCTCGTCCACATCTACGGTGAGGTTCTTCTCGTGCGTCGGGATGACGGTGCCGGTCTTGCCGTGTTTGGCACGACGAAGGTACTTCGCCGAGGTGTAGAAGAGCTCCGCGCTCCCGGAGCCCCGGGCCTTGCTGAAGAAGATCGCCAGGTTGCCCGCGTCCAGGAGGACTTCCAGGGGGACCGACTTCCCCGGCTTGGAGCGAATGAAGACGTAGCCGCCGGGGTAGTCCCGGGTGTGCAACCAGAGGTCGTTGCCCCGGACATGGCGACGCAGGAGCTGGTCGTTCTCCCTGGCGGTTCTGCCGACGAGAATGCGGAAACCGCCGCTCTCGAATTGCAGCCCCGGCGTGTCGGCATCCTGCGGCTCCCGGCGCCGCTGCTCCAGGCTGTGCAGGATCTCCCGCAGACGCTCGGTATCCGCGCCTCCCTCCACCTCTTCGAGAAGGGTTTCGGTGTGCTCGAGAGCGGCCCGGCGGTTCTCCCGCTCTCCCCGGAGATTCTCCAGGGCGGAGTGCGCCTTCTTGTATGAGGCGTAGTAGGCCTCTGCGTTCTCGTGGGGGTTCTTCTCCGGATCGAGCTGAATGGTCGTTTCGGCGTTGTCGTGGTAGAAGTCCTCCACCGTGACCCACTTGCTTCCCGGGGAGATCCGGTGGAGATTGCTCATGATGAGGTCGCCGGTGCGGCGGTAGCCTTCAGGATCGCCGTATGCGGCCAACCGTTCGTCGAGGTTGCGCACGGCGGATTCGAGCCGGCCGCGCTGTTGTGTCAGGAGCTTGTCGACGCGTCGCCGCAGAGCCTCTCGCTCCGCTTCCGCCTCCTGCTGCCGGTACTGGTGCTCAATGGTCTCGTTCAGGGTGAGTCCCTCGGGGATCTCGCGAATCCTGAAGGACTCCTGTCGGGCGCGACGCTCTTCGCTGTGCCGCTTCCCCGGAGAGCCGATATCCGATTCGAGGCTGTAGGTCTCTCCGGAGACCTCACCCCGTTTAGGGCGGCGAAACATGGCGTCCAGGATGACGCCGTCGGCATCCGTGGCAATAAGGTTCGAGGATCCTCCCCACAGGCGCAGCCACAACACGGTGGTTTCACCGGCCCGTACGACGGCAATTCGAACGATCCGCTCGCCGTCTATCTGCTCGGCCTCGGTGATTCGCGCGCCCTCAATGCGGGACTTGAGAAACTGGGCGAAGCGTTGCGCCTTCCGCGGTTTCCGGGGACGATTGCTGGTCCGGTGCAGGCGGGGGTGCTCGAAGGCAATGCGGAGCCAGAACCGATCCCCGGGGCGGTACACGAAGAGGTAGATATCCCGAAAGGTGGGCTGGATGATCTCCTGAATGTGCCCGCCGGGAAGCGCCAACTCTTCGAGAACGCGATCGATCTCGCGCCAGTTCAGGGACACGGAGTCAGCCCCCGTTGCCCGCTGCAGTCAATGCGTCCGCCTCCCCGACGAAGGTCTCGTAGTCCGTGTCCGAGAAGAAGACCAGGTAGACGGTCTGCGGTACGGTGTTTCGCTTCAGGTGCGTCGCAATAGTCTTGAAGGCCACGCGCGCGGCGCGATCCGCGGGAAATCCGTACACCCCTGTTGAGATTGCGGGAAACGCAATGGTCTTCACGGCGCGGCCGGCAGCCACCGTCAGCGAGTTCTCATACGCCGCGGCAAGATACTCATCTTCCTTGTCCTCTCCGCCGTGCCAGACCGGTCCCACCGTGTGAATCACGTAGGAGGCGGGAAGCTCGCCGGCGGTAGTGACAACGGCTTGACCGGTGGGGAGACCGTCCTTGTAATCGGTCTGTCGCAGGCGCTTGCACTCCCGCAGAATCGCCGGGCCCCCGGCGCGGTGAATGGCGCCGTCGACTCCGCCACCGCCCATGAGGGAGGAGTTGGCCGCATTCACCACGGCGTCGACATTGATCCTGGTTATGTCCCCGGTCTGGGCCACGAGACGGCCGTCGAGATACGCTTTCATGGAGATTGCCTCCTCACTTCCACTATACAAACCCGGCGGGGATCCGTCGAACCCGATAGGGACCCGTCGAACCCCGCGGCCCCTTGGCGGCGTTAGGGGGTCGACGCGGCGGGTGCCGTCCGGGCTTCGGCGACACGCCGAACCGCTCCGACCAGGTAGAAGGAACCCGTCGCGACCACGGCGTCCGCCCGGAGTCGAAGGGCGCTTTCCAGTGCACGCTCCAGTGCCGGGGCGGTTTCCGGTTCCCGGGTGGCCTGAACTCCTGCTTCCCGGGCGATCGCCTCGAGCGCCGGAAGATCGCTGGGCTTGAAGGTTCCCGGGCGGGTGATCACCATGGAAGCGGCGACGGGGGCGAGACGCGTGATCATTTCCCTGTGGCGCTTGCCTTCGACCGAACCGAAAAGAACCACGCACCGCCGAGCGCCTATCTCCCGGAGCATATCCACCAGGGCCGTGATGGATCCGGGGGTGTGGGCACCGTCAAGGATGATGGGCCAAGCGTGCGCGCCCTCGGATTGCGTCGTCCCAGGCGGCAAAGCGCCGGCGGTACGGATGATCTCCCCTCGCCCGGGAATGCGCGCTCCGCTCAACCCGAGGGCAATGGTGTCCCACGACAGGGCAGGGAGGAGCGCGGAGGTGACCAGGGCTGCAAGGGCCGCGTTCTCCGCCTGGACCCGGCCGAGAAGCGCCAGGTCGGTGTGTACCTGGACCCGCCGGCCTGCCGCGGCGCCTTCGATTCTGACGCGATTACCCCGAACCGATGAGGCGCTTTCGAAGGCGGTAAGCCATCTCGACAGCCAGACGGCACGTCCGCCCACCCCCCTGAGCCGGTCCCGGATGGAGATCTCCGCCTCGGCGCTCTGGTGACTCACGAAGGCCGGCCGTCCCGGCTTGATGATTGCGGCCTTCTCCCGGGCAATCTCGCGGATCGTGTTCCCCAGATACTCAGTGTGCTCCAGCTCGATCGGCGTGATGACGGACGCGACCGGATCCACCACATTGGTTGCGTCCAGACGACCGCCGAGGCCGGTCTCCAGCACGACGAAGTCCGTCCGGACCATCCGAAAGACCATGAACGCCATGAGCGTGAGAAGCTCGAAGGTCGACGGAAGCTCCGCTTCCGCCATGGTGGGACGCATGCGCTCCTCGACGCCGCTCCGTATGCGCTTCGCCGCGTCGAGATACACCTCCGGCGGCAGGAACTCCCCGGCCATGGTTATGCGCTCCTCGTAGCGCGCCACGTGGGGAGAGGTGTACAACCCCGTTCGGTAGCCGGCGGCTCGGAGGACCGCCGCAATGAAGCTTGCCGTTGAGCCCTTTCCCTTGGATCCGGCAACGTGAATGCAGCGAAGGCCGCGGTGAGGGTCGCCGAAGAGGGATAGCAGCCTCCGGGTTCGCTCCAAGCGGTAGACCCGGGGCACGTAGCCTCCCCGTTCCAGGTTGGTAAAGTCCTCGAAGTAGCGGAAGAGCGCCTGGACCTCCGCCGCAACCGGGTTCGAAGGGAGACTGTCTTCAGCGTCCTGAGCGGGCTCCGGGTCGAACCGGGGTAGGTGACTCATCTCGTCGACATCCTACTCACGCCGACCCGTTCCGGGAAGACGGCGCATGAGAATCCCGTTTTTCTTCCGCGTTTCCCTTGCAAATCGATCGATCGATCGATAACACTGGGAAGCATTCCGACAGATTACTTCGCGGACAATGTGCCGGGGGTCTTGTATGCGTCTTCATACGCTTCGCCGCCGCCCCTAATGCGCACTACCGGATTCCGTGATTGAGCTCTGAGCGCCGGAGGGCCCGGCAGATTGGAGGAGCACATGCCCATCCACGTAGGCGTTGATATTGGTTCGATTTCGGTGAATACCGTTGTCGTCGACGGAGACGGTGCCATCCTGTATGAGAAGTACTCGTACTGCCATGGGCAGCCCTTCCGCCGTGTTCTCGATGTGTTTCAGGAGCTTCAGGAGCGCTTCGACTTCGCCGAGCTGCGAACCCTGTCCTTCACCGGAAGCGGCGGAGAGAAGGCAGCGGAACTCCTGGGTGGTGGCTTCGTCAACGAGGTGGTTGCTCAGTCCCGGGCGGTGTCCGAGCTCTACCCGGAGGCGCGCACCGTCATTGAGATGGGCGGCGAGGACTCCAAACTGATGTTCATGGAGGAGACCGCCTCGGGGTCGCAGCTCGAGGACTTCGTCATGAACAGCATCTGTGCCGCCGGCACCGGTAGCTTCCTGGATCAGCAGGCAAAACGGATCGGCGTCTCCATTGAAGAGGAGTTCGGGAGGCTGGCACTCAAGTCACAGGATCCGCCGCGTATTGCCGGACGATGCAGTGTCTTTGCCAAGAGCGACATGATCCACCTCCAGCAGATCGCCACGCCTGTGGAGGACATTGTGGCGGGGCTTTGCTTCGCCGTGGCGCGGAACTTCAAGAGCTCAATGGGTCGCGGCCGGGAGTTCAGAAAGCCCGTCGTCTTCCAGGGCGGCGTCTCCCAGAACGCCGGGGTAGTTCGCGCGTTCCGGGAGATCCTCGACCTCGCCGAGGGTGAACTGATTGTACCGGCACAGAACACCTCCATGGGCGCCCTTGGGTCGGTGTACCAACGCGTCGGAGAGCTCTCCGGGGTGGCCCGCCGCAACGGGGACCCTCCCGAAAGTGACGCCTACCGAGGCCTCGAAGCACTGGAGGCGTACCTCGAGAATCAGCGAGCGGAGGGCAGCACCCTGGATCGTCTGGTTCCTACGGATGCAGTCTACTCCAAGGACACGCGCCCCCTGCCCGAGAGCGGCGAGCCCCTGGAGGTCTATCTGGGCCTGGATATCGGGTCGCTCAGCACAAACGTCGTGCTCATTGACGCGGACAACCAGGTCGTGGCACGGCGCTACCTACGAACGGTGAGCCGGCCCCTTGAGGCCATTCGTCGCGGTCTTTCGGAAATCGCCGATGAGGTGGGCGAACGCGTCGTGGTGAAGTCCGCCGGAACCACCGGCTCCGGCCGATACCTAACCGGCGACTTCATTGGAGCGGACTCTATTCGCAACGAGATTACCGCCCAGGCCACCGCTGCAATCGCCCATGACAGGACGGTGGATACAATCTTCGAGATCGGCGGGCAGGACTCCAAGTACATCAGCATCCGCGACGGCGTGGTCGTCGACTTTGAGATGAACAAGGTGTGCGCCGCCGGTACCGGGAGTTTTCTGGAGGAGCAGGCGGAGAAGCTGGACATCAGCATTGAGGATCAGTTCGCCGAGCTCGCCTTCACCTCGCCGACGCCGGCGCAGCTGGGGGATCGGTGCACCGTCTTCATGGAGAGCGACCTCAACGGCCACCAGCAGAAGGGTGCCGCTACCCGGGATCTCGTCGGCGGCCTGGCGTACTCGATCGTTCACAACTACCTTCAGAAGGTCGTCGGGGACAAGAGGATCGGCGAGCACATCTTCTTTCAGGGCGGTGTAACCAACAACAGGGCTGTTGTTGCGGCCTTTCAGCAAGTTACCGGTAAGCGCATCACCGTGCCGCCGCACTTCGACGTTACCGGCGCCATCGGCGCCGCCATCCTTGCCCGGGAGAGTCTTACTGAGGGGGAGCAGACGCGCTTCAAGGGATTCGACGTCAGCAAGCGCAACTACAGCGTCGACAAGTTCACCTGCAAGTCCTGTGCGAATCAGTGCGAGATTCGCCGGGTTCGCATTGAAGGGGAGAAGCGTCCCCTCTTCTACGGCGGCCGCTGTGAGAAGTGGGAGAAGGACGAGCGCAAAGGCAAGGGCGTGGGCATTCCCAACCTCTTCGAGGAGCGCGAGATGATGCTCCGGGGCGACTTCGTGGAGGTAGCACCCGAAACCGTGGCCGCGGGTTCCGGGGGGACGGGTTCCGGAGGGACGGGGGCCCCCGCTGCCGGCGACGCTTCCGCACCAGGAGACGCAACCGCGGCGGAGAACGGAACGAACGGTTCCCGCCCCGTCACCATCGGCCTCCCCAGAGGCCTCATGATCTACTGGCAGCAGTTCCCCTTCTGGCGGACCTTCTTTCAGCAGCTCGGGTTCAGGGTCGTACTGTCTCGGGAGTCGGACCGGAGGCTGGTGTCGCGGAGCCTGGAGAACATCACCGCGGAAACATGCTTCCCCGTGGAGGTCATGACCGGCCACGTCCTGGACCTGTTCGATCAGGGGGTGGACTATGTCTTTGCACCCTTTGTTGTGAACTCCCAGGCGGAGGAGGGCAACCCCACGGTGAACTACAACTGCCCGTGGGTGCAAACCTACCCCTTCATGATTCGGGCCGCTCTGGCCGGAGATGAACGGCAGAAGCGTCTCCTGGTGCCGACGCTGCACTTCCGCTATACCGGCCGCGTCCTGAACAGCGATCTCTCGACTTTCATGCAGGAACAATTCGGGACCCCTCCCGACAGCACCGTCGCGGTCATTCAGGAGGCGCACCACGCCCAGGCCGCCTTCGAGGCGGCGTGTCGCGCCCGGGGCCGCGAGGTCCTGGCGAACCTGCCCGGCGATAAGGAGTCCGTAGTGCTCCTCGGGCGGCCGTACAACTCGGGCGACCCCGAGCTCAATCTCCACGTCGTGGAGAAGCTCATCAGCATGGACGTGCTTCCCATTCCGGTGGACTTCCTCCCCCTGGATCAGGCGGACGTCTTTCCTCAGTACAACATGTTGTGCTGGCCGAACGGCCAGAAGATCATGGGTGCGGCCAAATACGTGGCTCGGCACAAGGATCTCAACGCGGTGTACGTGAGCAACTTCCGCTGCGGCCCCGACTCCTTCATGGCGCACTACATCCGCGAGGAGCTCCGGGCCAAACCCTATCTCCAGCTCGAGGTGGATGAGCACAGCGCCGATGCGGGGATGATCACCCGGATAGAGGCGTACCTGGACAGTCTGCGCGGTAATCGCGCCGCGCGAAAGAAGGAGGAAGAGCCCAACTACGCCCTGCGCTCCGAGGAGGTACACGTCGCCTCCTCAGAGAGGGAGCGGGTGCTCTACATCCCCTACATGCAGGACGGCTCCCACATTCTCGCCGCGGCGGCGCGGAGTTGCGGCGTTCGTGCCGAGGCGCTTCCCATGCAGGACGAGCGCGATCTGGAGCTCGGCCGAAAGCACACCTCGAGCCGGGAGTGCTTCCCCATGATCTGCACGACCGGCAGTTTCCTTCGGAAGGTGCTGGAGCCGGGATTCGACCCCGAGCGGGCGAGCTTCTTCATGCCGAATCACAGCGGGCCATGTCGGTTTGGCCAGTACAACAAGCTCCAGGACGTGATCTTCCGGCGCCTCGGTTTCGAAAACATCAAGATCGTTGCGCCGAGCAACGAGGACTCCTATGCGGGCTTTTCCAACGGCCGGCCCGTGCGCTTTCGCCTTGCGGTCATTCGCGGGATTGTCGCCGCCGACATGCTGCGGAAGTTCCTCCAGGAGCGCCGCCCCTATGAGGCGGTGCCCGGCGACGTGGACCGCGTCTACAAGCGCTCTCTCGGGCGCATCGTCGACTGCGTGGAGCAGGGGGGCAACGGCATAGTGAGCCTCATGCGCTCCATTGCCGCGGAGTTCGAGGCTTTGCCCATGCGTGCCGTTCCCCGGAAGCCCGTCGTGGCAATTGTCGGGGAGATCTTCATGCGGGATAATCCATTTTGCAGCGGCTTTCTGGTCGATCGCATTGAAGCCCTCGGCGGCGAGACGATCATGGCGCCCTTTCGAGAGTGGATTACCTACTCCAGCTATCGCTGGGGCCGCGACGCCCGGTGGAAGGGCAACAGGAAGGACATCCTCAAGTCGCGGATCCAGGAGCTCTTCCAGCACGCGATTACCAACCGCATTGCCGGGGCGGTGGATGAAGCCGTCGAGATGGAACGCGACGTGGAGCTCGAAGAGATGCTCCAGTTGTGCGACCCCTACGTCCACCGTGACTACGACGGTGATCCCGCCCTCGCGTTCGGCGCGGCCACGGCGCTTACCGAGCAGGGCGTGAGCGGCATCGTCAACATTCTTCCCTTCACGTGCATGCCGGGGACACTGATCGCCTCGGTGTCGCCGACGTTCCGGAAGGACCACGAGAACGTGCCCTGGGTGAACATTGCCTACGATGGTCAGGACGACAGCGGCATCCAGACGCGACTGCAGGCGTTCATGCACCAGGCCCGGGAGTACACGAAGGCGCACGGGTTGGACACACCGCGGGTCTGGGAGAATCCTGTCGCTTCCGCGCACGGAGCTGCTTCCGGCGCATCGAGCGGCACCCCCGGCCCGTCGGCGATCGGAGCCCACGCCACAACAGGGTCGGGGTCGAACGGGTCGGGGACGAACGGCTCGGGGTCTGACGGGTCGGGGACGAACGGCTCGGGGTCTGACGGCTCGGGGTCGAACGGCGGCGCGTCCCGCAATCGTGGGACGGCGCAAACGGCCTCGGCATCCACGGCCCCGGGCAACTCCGCATCCCCTGCGAGGCGATCTGGAGATACCACGTGAGCATCAGGCTTTCCGGCGAGGAGACGGTCGCTAACGGCGACAGGAAGACTCGAATCCTGGACGCGGCGCGGGAGCTCTTCGCCGCGAACGGCTTCGACGGGAACGGCATCCGCGACATCGCGAGGGAAGCCCGGGTGAGCGTCTCCATGGTCTCGTACCACTACGGAGGCAAGCTTGGGGTGCTTCGAGCCATCATGTCGGATTTTTTCGAGGAGTACTCCCGGATTGTCCAGGCCGCCGTAAAGGAAGAACAGGAGCTCGAAGGCAAGATCGGGCGCCTGGTGGCCGAGACCACGCGCTTCATGAAGGACCGGCAGGATGTCTTCCGGATCGTGGTAACTGAGTTACCGCACCTGCCCGCCGAGGCCTCAGGCTTCGAGGCGCAGTACCTGAGTCTGGTCCGGGAGCTCATGGACGAGTGGCTCCTGCCGAGCATTGCCGTCTCGCCGGGCGCGTCGAACGGGGGCGTTCGCGACGGCAAGGACGGCTCCTCCGGGGAGCGGCGCGGAACCGACGGAAACGGGCGCGTCTCCGCGGCCGGGGACTCCTCCTCTGCCGGTGGTCACTGCCTCGACGCCGACGCGCTCCACCGGATTGTCGGTCCTGCTCTTCTTTCCATGATCTACTCGACCTTTCTCTTCGGGCGGGGCCTCGAGAAGGCCTTCTGCTTCACCAGGGACGATGCCTTCTTTGATGAGTACACCTCCCTGATCTCCCGGCTGATCGTTGCCGGCATTCGGGAGGTGGTGCCGCCGGACGCGGTCCGCGGAGGCGCAGGCTAAGCCCCGAGCGGCTCAACGCGGTGTCGGGAGTGCCGTGGGCATCGGCATAGAAGAGATGATTACGTGTCCGGAACGTCCCGGTTGATGGTGCGCCGCGGGCGGGGTCACCGACCCAGAGAATCAAAGCGTCTCCGCAACGCCGCCGCGTGGGTGTGGAAGCCCTCATAGTCGGCAAGGGCGACCACGTGTCGCTCCGCCGAGCGGTAGCCTTGAGGTGTTACGTGAACCAGCGACTGGAACTTCAAAAAGTCCCGTACCGACACCGGTGACCAGGTTGCCGCGTTGCCGCCGGTAGGGAGAACCGCATTCGCTCCGGTAGCGTAATTGGCAATGCTGAAGGCCGCCTCGGCGCCGATAAGAATCTCCCCGGCGTTTTCGATTCCGGAGATCGTGTCGTAGGGATCCGCCGTCTGCACCTGCAGGTGCTCGGGGCCGAAGGCGTTCACTACATCCACCGCTTCCGCCATATCGGCCGTCACAATGATACCTCCGTAGCCGGTGAGGGAGTCCGTGAGGAACGTCAGGCGCGGCTCCGGTATCTCTTCCGCCAAGGCCGGTATGATTTCCGCCACGGCTTCGGCGACAGCGCGGCTCGGCGTCACCAGAAGGGCCGACGAGTCCGATCCGTGTTCCGCCTCGATCATGAGATCCAGGCTGATGCGCCAGGGGTCGGCGTGCTTGTCCGCCAGAACAACGGCCTCCGAAGGTCCCGCCGGCAGACCAATGTGTACGTCCCCTGCGACCTGGCGCATGGCGGCCGCGACGTAGACGCTGCCCGGACCCATGATCTTGCGTACCGGGGCGACGCTCTCGGTTCCGTAGGCCAGGGCGGCGACCGCCTGGGCGCCACCGACGCGGAGAACTTGGTGGACCCCGCATTGCCGCGCCGCGTAGAGGCACGCTGCGTCCACCTCACCCTCCGGACCCGGCGGCGTTGCCACCACAATGCGCCCGACTCCGGCAAGATGCGCCGGCATGGCGAGCATGTAGACCATGGAGGGGAAGCTCCCGCGCCCGCGGGGAACGTAGAGCCCCACCGAAGGGATGGGGCGCCGGCGCTCGCCGGCAAGTATGCCCGGCCGGACTTCCGTCGTATGAACTTCCGGCGGAAGCTGCACCGCATGGTAGCGCCGAACGTTTTCGATTGCGAAGTCGAGGGCGTCCCGTACCTCCGGCGACAGGGATCGACCGGAAGCGTCGATCTCCTTCTGTGACACCAGGAGCTCGGAGTCATCAAGGTTCGCCCCGTCGAAGCGTCGGGTGAGCTCGCGCAGGGCGGCGTCACCATGGCGTCGTACGTGCGCAATGACGTCGGCCACGGCGTCGTGGACCTCGGAGATGTTGCGTTCCGAGCGTGCGAGCATACGGGCACGCTCCCGGTCATCCAGGCTGCTCCACTCACGAATCGGCAGGTTCATTCGGGACCCTCACTTGAAGGGCAAACGGTAGCGTGCCCACCCGGTCGCGTCAAGGAGGTGTCCGACGGGGCGCTCGGCGCCGATCGCGCCCGCCCGCGACCGCCCGCCGATCGCGCCCGCGGAAACCACCGACCGCGCCGGCCGGTTGTCATTGCGGCGGCTCTTGTGTACGGTCAGAAAACCACTTCAGCAACGTGTCCTGGCGGTACGGAAGGAGGGCGCCATGGTAGTGAAGCCCATGATTCGCGGCGGCATTTGCATGAACGCGCATCCCGAGGGGTGCGATCTCCTGGTTCAAAAGCAGATAGATTACGTGCAATCGCGCGGCACCCTCGACGGTCCGAAGGCGGCGCTCGTCATCGGCTCATCCGCGGGATACGGTCTCGCCTCACGGATTACTGCGGCATTCGGCGCCGGAGCGGGCACCCTGGGCGTTGCCTTCGAGAAGCCCGCTTCAAAGAAACGGACCGCAACCTCCGGTTGGTACGCCGCCCACGCCTTCGATCGAAAGGCGAAGGAGGCGGGGCTGGTTGCGGAGACCATCATCGACGACGCCTTCTCTCATGAGACGCGAGCCGCGGCGATCGAGCGCATCCGCCGGCTCTTCGGCAAGGTCGATCTGGTGGTCTACTCCCTGGCTTCCGGGGTCCGCACGGATCCGGATAGCGGGGAGACCTTCTACTCCGCGCTGAAGCCGATTGGTCGTGCCTACAGCGCAACCTCCCTGGATCCCATGAAGGAGACCCTGGGGGAGGTGACCATTGAGCCTGCAAGTCGGGAGGAGATCGATGCTACCGTCAAGGTGATGGGGGGAGAGGACTGGGAGCTCTGGATCAAGGCGCTTATGGACGCCGGGGTACTCACCGATGGGGCCCGGACCGTGGCGTACTCCTACATTGGCCCGGATCTCACCCGCCCGATGTACCGCGAGGGGACCATCGGCAAGGCGAAGGACCACCTGGAAGCCACCGCTTCCAGGGTGACCGCTCTCATGGAGCCGGTGAACGGCAGCGCGTACGTTTCCATCAACAAGGCCATTGTATCCAAGGCGAGCGCCGTGATCCCGGTTGTGCCGCTGTACATGTCGACGCTCTTCCGGATCATGAAGGAAAAGGGGCTTCATGAAGGGCCTATCGAGCAGATGCACCGCCTCTTTTCGGATCGACTCTTCGCGGGCGCGCCGGTACCGACGGACGAGGAAGGGCGGATACGCATGGACGACTACGAGATGCGACAGGACGTCCAGGAGGAGGTGACGGCCGTCTGGCCGAGAATCACCCAGGCGAACCTCAAGGAGCTCACCGATCTCGAGGGGTACCAGACCGACTTCCTGCAGATTCACGGCTTCGGTTTCCCCGAGATCGACTACGACAAGGATATCGAGCCCTAGGCAACCGCCACAGCTTGGCGGTCCGGCCGCGCCGCCGTACTGCGGTGCTTCGCCGGCCGCCGGGGTGCCGCAACAAGTCGGCCCCCGCCGACCGGCGCGGTTGGGCCCGCGGGACCCCGTCTGCCGGGCAGTGAACCACCATAGTGAACTGAGAGGCTCTGAGACATGAACATGGAAGCCTTCGTGCTCGGCACGGGGGGCATGATGCCGCTACCCAATCGTCATCTGACGTCGATCCTGTTGCGCCGGGAGGGCGAGCTCTTCCTCTTCGACTGCGGGGAGGGGACCCAGGTGTCGCTTCGATCGTTGAACCTGAAGTGGAAGAAGATTACCGCCATCTTCATCTCCCACACCCACGCCGACCATGTGACGGGGCTCCCGGGGATGCTCATGCTTTCCGCCCAGGTGGACCGGGACGAGCCTCTGTACATCATAGGGCCGCCACGCACGCGCGAGTACGTCGCCTCAAGCCGCAAAGTGCTCGAGATGTACATCAACTTCGACGTCATTGTTCAGGAGATTGCGGACCCGGATGTGCCTCAGGTTGTCTATGCCGGAGAGGGCTTTCAGATCCGTACGGTTCCACTTTCGCATACCAGGGTGTGCGTCGGCTACATTCTCGAAGAGGAGGCTCGCCCGGGAGTCTTCTTTCCGGAGAAAGCGGTCGAGCTTGGGGTGCCCCGGGGACCCATGTGGTCTCGGCTCCAGCAGGGCGAGCGGGTGACCCTTGACGACGGCGGAGTGGTCGAGCCGATCCAGGTCATGGGGGACTCGCGGCACGGCAGGAAGTTCTCATACATTACCGACTCGAGGCGGACTCCCGGTCTTGCCGATGAGGTCACCGGTTCCGATCTTCTGATCTGCGAAGCAATGTTCGAGTCTGAGCTGCGCCAGGCCGCCCACGAGAAGGGTCACATGACGGCTGAGGATGCGGGAAAACTGGCTCGCGACGCCGGCGGAGTGAAGCAGATGGGCCTGATCCACTACAGCCCGCGCTACACCAATCGAGAGCTGAGAAAGCTCCAGAAGGAGGCGCAGGCCTACTTCCCGAACAGCTTCCTGACTCGAGATCGTCAGACGATACCCATTCCGTACGCGGAGTAGCGAGGTAGCTTATGGTAGAAATCCTGGACGTTGCGAAGAACTACGGTTCCGTGCAGGCAGTGAAGGGGGTCTCCTTCCGAGCCGCTCCCGGCGAGATCCTCGGTCTTCTCGGGCCCAACGGGGCCGGAAAGACCACCATCATGAAGATCCTCACCGGCTATCACTTTCCTTCGGCCGGGGACGCCTGGGTCAACGGCTTCAACGTCTACACCAATCCGATCGATGTGAAGAGGAACCTGGGGTACCTGCCGGAGCACACGCCCCTCTACGGCGAGCTCAACGTCAACGAGTACCTGGAGTTCATGGCACGCGCCCGCGGTGTGCCGCCGGAGAAGCAGACCGAACGGATCGAGTGGGTGGTGAAGGTGTGCGGTTTGGAGCCGGTACGCACCCGCTCGATCGACGCCCTCTCCAAGGGCTATCGCCAGCGCACCGGCCTTGCCCAGGCGATCATCCATGATCCTGCCATCCTCATTCTGGATGAGCCCACCACCGGCCTCGACCCGAAGCAGATCGTAGAGATTCGCGGCCTCATCCGGACGCTCGGACGCGAGAAGACCGTCATTCTTTCGACCCACTACCTCCAGGAGGTCGAGGCGGTGTGCGACCGGGTCGTTATCCTCAATGAGGGTGTCGTTGCCGCCGAGGGAACCACCGGAGAGATAGCGTCGAAGATGAAGGGCGACGATATCTTCACGTTCGAGATCAAGGGCGCGATCCCGGGGAACCTCGAAGACGCACTGGGTACGATCCCGAGTCTGCGTCAGGTGGATGTCGTGAACCGCCGGGGGGATGACAGAGCGGAGGTTCAGATCACCCTTCGCGGCGGCGACCCCGCGGAGGCGACCGCCGCTACCGACGGCGCCGAGGCGGTATTCGACTGGGCCGTCCGGCATAACGTGAAGCTCCTGTCCCTGTCGAAGAAGCGGTACAGCCTGGAGGACGTCTTCCTGCAGCTCACCGCAGTAACCGCGGAGGAGGATTCGCAATGAAGCAGACCTTGACGCTCCTGCGAAAAGAGCTTGCAACCTACTTCAACTCGCCGATCGCCTACATAGTGGTGGTATTCTTCCTCGTCTTCACGTCGGTGTGGTTCTTCTACATCCAGCAGTTCGTCGCCCAGAACGTGGCGTCCCTGCGCAACTACTTCGCGGTCGTTCCCATTGTGTTCATCATCCTGTTGCCGGCTGTGACCATGCGCACCTGGGCGGAGGAGAACAAGATCGGCACCGCGGAGCTGCTCCTGACGTTGCCCTTCCGAGAGGGGCAGACGGTGGCCGGCAAGTTCCTCGGCGCCTTTTCGCTCCTCGTTCTGATGCTCGTCCTGACGATTCCGGTTCCACTCACCATTGCGCCCCTGGGAGACTTCGAAGTGGGCCAGATCGTTGCACAGTACATCGGCGTGCTGGCGCTCGGTGCGGCGGGTCTGGCAATCGGGCTCTTCGTCTCGTCCCTCTCGAAGAACCAGATCACCGCCTTCATCTTCAGCGCCGTGGTTCTGCTCCTTCTCACCCTCATCAATCAGGTGAACTTTCTCGTAGAGCTCCCCGAATGGCTCGGCACGGTCTTCAACTATCTGTCTCTGGACTACCACTTCTCGAGTTTCGAGAAGGGTCTCGTCGACACCAGAGACCTCGTGTTCTATCTTGCCCTGACGGCGCTCTTCCTCTATCTGAACACGAAGGTCCTCGTCTTCCGGAAGTGGAGGTAGCCCGGTATGCGTAAGCGCGCACAGGAAATCGTCTCCCTGATCCTTGTCATTGCCATCATTGTTGCAGTTGTCCTCAACAGCGCGATCTACTTCCTGCGCCTCGACCTCACCGAGACCAGGGTCTTCAGCATCTCGGAGGTATCCCGCAACCTCTTTCAGGAGATTCCCGAGGAGGTGAACATCACCTACTACCTCTCCGACCGGCTGCGGCAACGAGCCGTGGAAACGCAGCAGATCGTCGACATCCTGAACGAGTACGCCGCGCACTCCCGCGGTACCATTACGGTGGATGTGGTAGACCCCCAGGCGACGGGGATCACGAGCCAGGTTGAGAACCTCGGAGTCGTGCCGCAGCAGATCCAGGTTATCGAGGAGGACCAGCAGAGTCTCGCGGTTGTCTACACCGGCATCGTCATCTCCTATCTGGATCAGTCCGAGACACTGCCGGTCGTGTTCGACCCCGCTGCTC
This sequence comes from uncultured Spirochaetaceae bacterium, assembly GCA_964623865.1. Taxonomy (GTDB): domain Bacteria; phylum Spirochaetota; class Spirochaetia; order DSM-27196; family PWMO01; genus CAYFQV01. The sequence goes on from CAZUVX010000016.1 coordinate 26,053, forward strand.
TCGAGTACGAGCTCTCCTCGACCATCCGCAATCTCGTCCAGGGAACCAGCGATGTGGTGGGCCTCCTCATTGGAAGCGAGGACGAGGAAGTCTCCCAGTTCTATCAGGCTCTGCAGCAGAATCTCTCTCGCTCCCTCGAACTGCGACGAGTCGAGCAGGGGGAAGCTATTCCACCGGACATCTCTGCGCTCTTCGTTCTGGGAGGCAGCGATCTCGATGAGGTCGACCTCTATCACATCGATCAGTACGTCATGAACGGCGGCAAGGCGCTCTTCGCCGTCGACGGGGTGGACGTCGACTACCTACGCACATTCCAGGCGACGGTGCCCGACGAATGGCCCATCTTCGACCTCCTGGAGAGCTACGGCGTCGGGGTTCGGCAGGAGTTGGTCCTGGACACCTCCAATCGGCGCATACCGGTGCGTCGCGCCCTGGGCAACGCCAACGTGCAATCTCTGGAGCCCTATCCCCACTGGGTGAGCGTGACCGGTCCCGGGGCGAATCCGGACAACCCCATTACGGCGCGCTTCGCCGGACTGGATCTCTACTGGCCGAGCCCGCTGACCGTCCTCCCGGAGGCGGAGGAGAAAGCTTCGATCCTCCTCGAATCATCCCGGGAATCCTGGCTCATGGAGGAGCCCTTCGTCATTGATCCGCAGCAGGCCACGGTCTTTCAGCGCGACGCCGCGGAAACCCGGGGCGCCCATGTTCTGGCGGTTGCCCTGTCCGGCTCGTTCACGAGCCATTTTGAGGGGAGGGAGATACCGACCCGGGACGGGGTGGATGCCGGAGGTGGAGAGACCGTCCCGTCGGTGGATCAGAATCGCATGATCGTGATTGGCGATTCCGACTTCGCCACCGATTTGCTGCAGTTCACCGAGAGCCGCTACAACATTGCGTTTCTGGAGAACCTGGCGGAGTGGCTCTCGAATGAGGAGGACCTCCTGCAGATCAAGACGCGGGCGACCCGGGACCTCCGGTTGAACGCCATTCAGGAGCCCGCGGTCAAGGCGCGGGTTGCCACCTTTGCCGAGATCTTCAACGTCGTCATTGTACCGACGGCTGTGATTGCCTTCGGCGTGTTCCGATTCTGGCGTCGACGCGAAAGGACCGCGAGCCGGAAGCATGGAGGTGAAGAATGAGCTTTCGAACGCGCCTCTCGATCCTGAGTTCTGTGCTTGTAGTGCTGATTGCGACCTACGTTGTCGGAACGGTGTTCTCCCCGCATGCCCGTCGCGCCCGGGCGGCCAATCAGCCCGTGGTGGCGGATTTCGACGTCCAGGAGGTGGGTGAGATCGAGCTCCTTTCTCAAGGGGACCCTGCCGACGGCCGAACCGTCACGATCCGTCGCGACGGTGAGGGCGAATGGTCCGTTCAACTGGACGGTGCCTTCTTCCCCGCCAGGGAATCGCGGGTAACCGCTCTGCTGGATACGCTCCGGGGTTTGCGCACGGTCCGCACCGTCACGAACAACCCCGACCTCTACGGCGACTTCGAGATAGGGGAGGGTACGGCCGACCGGGTTTCGGTGACCTCCCTCGACGGTGACGTTCTGGCCACTGCCTACTTCGGGAAACCCGCCGTGCAGGGCGATCGCACCTACGCGCGCTCCGCCGAGGATCCGAGGGTATACACTACCCAGGCGGGCATGACCTTCTACTTCCGGCAGCAGGCGGAATACTTCGCGGAGCTTCTGGCTCTGCCGCGCGCGCTCACCGGCGGAGAGGTGCAACGAATCTCCATTGACGCGGACCTTGCAGTCGGTGAGCCGGCGGAAGAGGGTGGAGAGCCCGGACGGCGGGTCGCCCGGTTCACCGTATTCCGCAACGAGAACGACCGGTGGCAGTTCGACGAGACCTTCACGCCTCCGGCGGACGCCGAGGTGGACCAGGACGCGGTGCGTCGGTGGGCCGCAAACATCGTCGACTTCGAGGGGAGCTCCTTTGCTGCAACCGAAGACGAGGAGCAGCACGACGCCTTCGGCCTGGAGAATCCGGCCATGGAGATCACCTTCTCGACCGGAAGCGGCCGGGAGTACGCCTTGCGGGTGGGTAATCGCGCCGCGGAGGAGCAGTTCTTTGTCCAAGCGACCGGTCCCGACGTCCCGGCGGATGAGAACGGGGAGCCTTATCTCTTGACGGCGAGCACGGTCGGGTTGCGCCGGATCTTCCGGGCTCCCGATGATCTCTTCGTGGTTCCGCAGCAAGAGTAGCAGGTCCCACGCAGCGGGTGGGGCTTCGCGGGGCCGGCGCCCTCTGGAGTCATCCCGGGGGCGTGCGCACGGTCGTCAGCCCTCGCTACCGCGGTTGCCGGCCACGTGGCGGCGATACTTCTGCGGATCCGGGCGGAACCCGATTATGCGACCGCTTGCGCCCGCGGCGCGTTGGAGAGCGCTCCGGGCTTCACGAATCAGCCGGGTTCCGTCCACGAGCCTGCCGGTTCTCGCACTCAAGCCGAAGATCGGCTCGCTCACCGTCTGAGGCAGCCTGCCTGCCGCGGTGCGCTGGAAGTCTTCGACCAGGTGGATCGACTCATCCAGGTCCGCGTTGGGCAGGATAAGGCAGAACGTCTCGCTGTCGAACTCGAAAATGAGGTCGCGAAAGCCGAACCGCTCAACGAGTAGCTCTGCAACCTGTTTGTAGCTGGAGCTGTCCGGAGAGAGGCCCGGAAAGGCGGCGAGTGCCGCCGCGAGGTCCTGCTCGTTGTAGGCGGCACGCTCGAGCTCCAGGGTCAGCCGGTGCTCGAGATGCTCCCGATGGCCCACGCCGCTTACCTGGGAGAACAGGGAAGATGAGGGCTTCTCCGGTTGGACTGTCTCAGGCCCCGGGGAATCGGACTCGATGGGCGCCGAACGAAGCGGGGGCGCTTTGGCCGGGGGCGCCTCTACCGGGGGCGCCTCGACCGGGGGCGCCTCTACCGGGGGCGCCTCTACCGGACCGGGCTCGGACATGGAGGAGCGGGTCCAGTCGGACTCGATCTCCCCCTCCTTGCCGAGTGACGCTACTTTGTCGAGTGACGCTTCTTCTGCTGCTGCGGCGGCATCGACTGCCGGCTCCTCCGGGATAGGTTGCTCGTGAAGAGGCTGTTCCCGGGCGGGCGGCGAGGTGGTCTTGATCATCTCTGCGGCGGCCTCCGACTCCGGCGGCCGTTGCGTCGGTCCCGCTCCCGCGACTGCCTGCCTTCGCGACGCGACAAGGGAGATCACCGAGACGATCAAGGTCACCACCGCGAACCCGAGCACCGCAATAAGACTGTCCCGAAGCACGAGGAAGAGATCTTCGGAGTCGATGGTCCCGTAGATCGCCTCCAGAATCACGCTGCGGTCGTTCACCTGAATTGAGTCGAGAATGCGAGCCTCCACCAGGCTGTTGCTTTCCAGATCGGGCACCGGCACAGCTCCCGCCACGTTGGCCAGGGAAACGCGGTTTCTGTCGGCCGCCCAGAGGTAGTACACTCCATCTCGGAGGGAGTAGAGCACGACGGTCTTCACCTCGGTCGGACCTTCGATGCGCGCCGCGACCTCGCGTTGCGCAACCGTCGGGTCAATGCCGCCCGATTCGTTGAGTCGCTGCTCTATGGCGCGACGAAAGCTGCGGAAGTGAAGGACTGCAGTTTCGTGGGCGTTTACCCTGGCGTCGTTGAGGCGGTACGCCGCAACACCAATGACGCCCAGAAAAAAGAGAACCGTTAGGATGATATAGAAGACCGCGAAGGGACGTCGCATGGTGCCATTATAGGGGAAATTCGCACGATCCGCCATGCGCCAATCCGCGCGGCGAGGGAGGATGAGATGATTCGTAACGCCACACTGCCGATCGGCTGGTACCCGGAGACGCCCACGGAGATGACGGAGAGCATTGACAGGTGGGCCCGGGGTGACGCGCCCGCGGGAGCCGGCGGCACGGAGGGTGTCGCTGCATGTGTCGCCCCGCACGCCGGGTGGGGCTTCTCCGGGCCCCTGGCTGCGCAAACCATCGCGCGACTCGACCGGACTGCGGGGGTTGTGGTTATTGCCGGCGGCCACCTCCGTCCCGGCGATGCAGTATTGGTGTCGACTGCGGAGGGGCAGCAGACTCCTCTCGGTGTGGCCGAGACGGCCGGGGACGCCGCCGAGCTGCTCCGAAAGCGGTTCCACGCCGAGGAGTTCTCAGGACTCGACAACTCAACAGACGTGCTCGTTCCCATGATTCAGCATTTCCTGCCGGACGCGAGTATCCTGGTGTGCCGAATCCCCCCTGCAGCGGTCGCCGAGGAGGTGGGTAAGGTCCTTGCCTCCTACACAGAGAAGCGCGGTGTCACCATGGCCGTCGTCGGATCAACAGATCTGACTCATTACGGCCCGAGCTTCGGCTTCACCCCCCAGGGATCGGGAGACCGCGCGCGGGAATGGGTCGTCGAGAGCAACGACGCGGGCTTTCTGGAAGCGCTGGTAGGGATGAACGCCGGGGAGGCCATGACGCACGCGCTGACCAACCAGTCCGCCTGCTCTCCCGGCGGTGCCGCCGCAGCCCTGGTCTATGCACGCTGCCTCGGTGCTACGAAGGGTTACCTGGTGGGCCACTACACGAGCTACGATATCCGCCCCGGCACCACCTTCGTGGGATACGCCGGCGTCGTGTTCGCTTGAGCCGGGACACCCTATCGCCACGCTGCGAGAACGCCGCGTATCGTTGCGATCGTCTCCTGCCGTGCCTCCTCCAGTGAGACTGCCGGCGGCTCGACGGGCACCCCCGTTTCCTCCTTGCACCGCGCCCTCACCGCGGCGAGGGGTGCAAGGGTGTGCCACAGCTCCGCGTGCACCGGTGAGAGCGCCTCGAGGTCGAGAATCTGCCGCGGGTCTGGTGGCGTCAGTGCGGTGAGATCCTTCAGGTAGCGGGCAAAGAGGTCCCGCGCCGAGGACAGCGCGAGCTCCCGAAAGACGGGGACGGACGCCGGTCCGCGGTTCGTCCGGCGCCCCAACCCGTCCCTCCGGGGCGGCGCTGTGGTTCCCGCCGACGTCGCCCGGATAGGGTGAATTCCCAACTCATCGGCGAGAGACGTGAGGCTCCTGCCATAGGCGTCGAGGAGAGCCGAGACGTAATGGAGCGTCTCGTCGGCATCATTCGCGGCGCCGTCGAGGGGGCGCCGCTCCGCACGGCGATACACGAAGTCGGCGAAGGCGTGCTCCGCCGGTCCCAGCCGCGACTCCTGAAGGCGAAAGTGGCGGTGCAGGTATGAGTCCCGAGCGTACGCCTCACCTCGGGGATAGGCGAAGTCCGCCCCGAAGAGACGAATGTGGCTCCGGCCGGAGTGCTCGTGCGCGAAGGAGAGCGCCGCGTGGGTCACACTACCGGCAGAAGTGTAGAGACTGCCGAGGCCCCCGATCTGCCGCGAGAAGTAGCGTCCCAGGGGATGCCCGCCTATGCGCAGGCTCACGCATCGTGCCTGTCGAAGCGCCGTCGGCGAGGCGGTAACATCGGCCACAAGGATGGATCCTTCCGGAACGCCCCGGAGGAAGTGGTGGTACGAGGCGAGCTGACTGTCAATCGTCACCACGAAGTGTGGCTGAAGTCCCCGCTGGAGTAGCATGGGCAGGGAGGTGTCCGTCGCCACGACGGTGGAGTCCGGATCGAAGGTGCCCTCGTGGAAGAGTCTTTCAAGAGAGGGCCCGGCCGCGGTCACAATGCACGGTGCTTCTCGAGGTACCGGGTCGACGCTGCGCCGGAGCGCGGCGAGGTTGATCAGAATGTTGTGGAGCCACCGCCGTCCGAAGGCGCGCTGGGTCGCGAAGTCTGCCAGGGCTTGTTCGACCCCGCGCCTCGCGGCGGCCTGCATTGCCGCGAAGGCGTCGCGCTCCAGGTCGGTTCGTCCTCTGAGGGGGAGGAACGCCGCCTGCCGGTGAAAGAGGGGCGCATACGTGCTCCCGACAACCTGTGTCATGGCCCCTTCCGTGCACGGTGAGAGCAGCGTCACCCGCGTATCCCCGAGGAGCTCCCCCACACCACTGATCTCGAGGGCCACCGTGACGAAGGCCGGGTCCGGCTCACAGAGGATCACTGCGCGCACCCTTCGCCGGGAAAGGACGCTGCGCAGATGGTGGCCCGCTCCCAGACCGAAGAGGACGACCAGGCCGGTCTCCGGCGAAAGCACGGCTGCAAGCCGCTCCGCTTCTTTGGCGGGATCGACCCGGGAGTGCAGGCTCCGCGAGGTGCCGTGCGTTACTGCTACCAGGTTGGGAAGGCCGTTTCGGGCCGCCTCGACGGTGAGGTAGGGAGGTGGCTCCGCGGCCTCGACCGCCCTTGCCGCCTCGGGTTGCGACTGGTGAAGGATCGCCAGATTTCGCCGGAAGGTGGCGGTCATTCCGGCGTGCTCCCGCGTACGCGTCCGCGTTTCCCACGGAGATGTTCCTCCATGCGAGCGATGGTGTGAATCAAGCGGTCGCGCAGCTCACGGTAGGCCTCGGCTAACTCGCCGTTCTCGGCGGGGTGCCGTCGCTTTCGGGCCGGTTCATTCGGCTGAGTCTGCCCGCGCTCCAGGCGGTCCACCCGGAGCACTTCGGGGAGCGCGAGATGCCGGGCAAGGTTCCTGATCTCCCCGGGCAGCCTCATGAATGCACCCGGGACTTCCGGCTCCCCCGGGGTCACCGAAATGGATCTCGTAACCTCTCCACGCCATCTTTCGAGGGCGGCGTCCAAACGGCGCGCCCGTTCCTGCCGCGGCGGTGTCGCGATCCGTCTCACCGCGAGCCGGCTTTCCCCGGGGCGGTGCCGGCTTCTCTCCATCGGGGGATGAGCGGCGAGATCGGAGAGCGAGGCACTCGGGATCCCGAGGTCGACGGGCGAAGGTTCCAGCCGCCGCAGCCGCCCCGTATGGGTATCCGTGGCGGCGGCGGCCGCAGCTGTAGCGTTTCCAGCTCCCTCGGAGGCGTGCATGGTGAACCAGTCGGCGTAGATCTCGAGGTCGACGGCAACCCTCCAGCCGTCGGGGCGCCGCGTGTCGGCGCCCTCGCGGTCAACGGCCCGGGCAAGAAGGGTCGTCAACAGCGGCGACATCCTGTCGCTTCGGGCGAGGTGGTACTCTTCAAAGGAGTGGCCCCGGATGTGGCTGATGATGTCCCGGGTGGCCATGTCGACGCCGGCAAGGTAGACCGGCCCGGTCGTTAGAGTCAGGGCCAGGCGGGTGGCTGTGGCGGTTACCGTTCCCAGCTGACCAATGTCGAGGTACGGAGAGTCCGCGTGGTCCCTGAGAAGGACGTCGGCGGGATGGTCGTACGAGAGCCAGACAACCGGAGCGGTGCGCCCCGGCAAGGGACGCGCACTCAGTGGCTGAACCACAACACGCTCAGTCGGCTCCCCGTGGCGGTCCTCTCTCCCGGCTGTCTGCGGAGCCGCCGCGGTATGTCGCAGATGCTCGCCGCTGTAGTAGCCGCCGTCCTGGTGAACCACGAGATCGGGTAGTACTCCGGCCCGTTCCAGTGGCAACAGGGCGGAAGCGGCGGCCACCAGGACGAAGCGCTCTCGCGCCTGCTGCAGCGCCGGTACCACCCGGGAGAGGCTGGGTCCCGGCGCTGCTACCACAACGGGAAGCTCCGTCTGCTCGAGGCGGCACCACGTGTCGATGTTGAGATAGTTCGCCAGGGCGTTGCGAAACCACCGGGGTCCGAAGTAGCCGGTGGTGGCGACCCCGGCGTTCAGGCGGGTGAGCGCGTGGTGAACTCGTTCTTCGACGACGCGTGCAACCTCCGGAAAGGCGGCGAGGGCGGGACGCCAGAAGAGGGTCAAGAGACCCGGGAGCGCTTCCTCCGCCAGCACCGAGAGGAGAAACGCTCCTGCGTCGCTACCTAGAGAGGGGTCCCAGGTGGCGTCGGCCCGGGAAACGGAGTTGGCTCGGCAGGAAGGGGAGAGGTGCAGCGCGATCACCCGGCTTCCCGGGAAGGCGCGGCGCGCCTCTTCGGTAAGGTAGCCGAGGCCGGCGCCGACAATGATGATGGTTCCGTGAAATGTCGCCTTCCTCTGCGAGTCCAGGAAGCGCCGCGCCTCCGTGCGAGGGTCACGGCGGGAGTGCACGAAGCGTCGATCCACCCTGAGCGAGGGCTCCCCGCCGGGAGTTGCGACGATCTCGATCATGTGTCCGAGGTGACGGTGCGGAGAACCTCGTGGAAGTCGGTGGTTGCCGTCTCCCAGGACACACTCCTTCGGAGAAGGCTGCGCCCTTCCGTGACTTCGGGAAAGAGCTTGCGCAGGCCCTGCCCCGCCTGATGCAGCAGGAGCTTCACGTTACGGTCGGCCTCCATGAGGGCGAGGGTGCGGCCGTCCTTCGTCGTACCCACGTGGGCGTGTCCGGAGAGCATCAGGGCGACGAATCGGGCGATCTCCCCGGCCAAGCGGTATCGATCCATTGCTTCGTGTGCCTGGGCGATCTGTGACACAACACCGTCGACATCGACTTCGGCTAGGATCAATGATTCGCGCCCACCCTGGGCCATGCGCTCCGCTTCCTCGACGAATCCGTCATGGCTCAGCACGACGGCTCGACCCGGCAGGTCCTCGGCGCCGGCGACGTGGCGCTGCGTGATTCGCGTGGCAACAAGCCGGGCGACGGATGAGAACAGCACGCCTCGTGTGTGTGCCTCCAGGCGGTCCGCCTCGCTTTCAGCTATCAGGACCATGCCCACGTGCGCGCCGCGGGTGGTAAGGGGCAACAGCCACAGCGTGTCCAGGTCCTCGAAATCGTGGTTGGAGAAGGCATCCCGCACCGCGGCGAGGTTGTCGCCGTGCAGCGTCGTCATGCGGCTGTACGAACCCTCTTCCGGAAAGGGGAGGACCAGGAGGTGGCGCGTAGTGGGGTCGAAACCGACGGTTACCCAGGGCAGGTACGCCGATCGTTCCGGTACCGGCAGCAGGAGCGCCCCTTTGATGACGCCGAGGTGTCGGCGCAGGATGCCGAAGGCTCCCGCCGCCGAGAGACCGTCGCCCGCCTGGGCAAGGTCGTCCTCGATTGCCGAGAGGATCGATTCGGGCTCTATGGAGGGTTCATGCCGCTCTTCCGAGGCGAGAAGTGACTCTACGGCTTTTTTTTTTCCGTAAGATCGGGCTCGACAGGGTGCGCGTCGCTTCCGTCGGTAGACCGGTCGTCTTGCGACGGCGCCTGCGATTCAACGACTCGGTGAAACAGTCCCATCAGTTATCCAACCCCAATTCTTCGAACAGCCGCTTGTAGACCTCAAAATGCTCCGACTGCGCAAACTCCTGAATCTTCTCCTCCGGGAGTGCTTCGAGCAATTGATCCATGTAGGAGAGGACGGACTTGATCTCTTCTCGCAGTCCCTCCGGCAACTCCTCCCCACCCTCGTATCCACGGGCGGTCGGCTCCCCGTATCGGTCGGACGGCGCGGGGGTCGCGGCAGCGGAGGCCGGCGCTCCGGGTGCCTTCTCCAGGTCGGGTTCCTCCGTCCCGGCCGACGATCCCTCGACCTCATCCGCCTCGTGACCGAGATCCTGGGCCTTGAACTCCTCGGGTTGCTCAACAATGTCGAGGTCCAAGTCGATCGAGTCTACCTCCGAGGTGTCGAGGACCGAATCGTCTTCGTCCTCGTCGGTGAGCTCTTCTATGTCGGCGAGCTCGGAATCGATGTCCATATCGGCGAGGTCCTCGGACCGGCCCTCGTCCTCCGTGGGTGTCTCCGCCGCCTCCGCTTCCTGCCGGCTCTGCGGTTCTTCCCCGAATACCATCTCGAGGTCTTCCAGAGGTTCCGACGGATGCTCCTCATCTTCCGGCTGCTCCGGCTCACGCTCCTCGGCAACCGGCTCTTCCACCAAAAACTCCTGCGGCTCGCCTATCTCGGATTCTTCCGGTTCGAGCTCTTCGAGCTCGAGCTCCTCAGGCTCCTCTTCTTCCAGATCTTCGAGTGTGATCTCCTCGATTGGTTCCCGCTGTTGGAACGCATCCTTCTCCGAGGGCGCTTCCTCCGAGGGTGCTTCCTCCGAGGGCGCCTCGGTTGACGGGGCTTCCTGTGTGAAGGTCTCCTCACTGGGCGCTTCTTCCGCACCTTCTTCGCCCTGGGGGAGCTCCCCGCTATCGGCGTAGAGGTCTTCGAGCTCCGTGGGGGTGCCCGTCTCTTCGGTGAACTCGGCGCTGTCGAGAATGTGGTCCAGCTCATCGCCGGTCAGAGCGATGGTTTCGTCTTCGTCATCGTCAAAGAAACCGGTGCCGCCGGCCTCTTCCTCGGCCTCCGCTTCCAGGCTCGCCAGATCGTCGGCAGACGGCACCGCGGCGAGCTCCTCGTCCGCCCGCGTCTCGAAGGGCGGTTCCGTTGAAACCTGCGCCTCAGGCGCAACGGACTCTTCACGCGACGCCTCCGGTTCTCGGGCGCGGAGATTCGCGAGCTCCGCCCGGAGATCCGTCAGCTCGCTCTTGATTGCCGAGAGCTCCCGTTCAATACCGGCCAGGGCGGAAAGCGCCTCGCTTCCCGGCTGTGAGGTTTGCTCCGTGGCAGCAGTTGCGGCTTCCTCGCGCGGCGCAGCTTCCTCCACGTCGGCGCCCTGAGGGGCAAACGACTCGCCGCGTTCCTGCGGCTCGGGTTCATCCGCTTCAGCGAGTTCGGACTCCGGGGATTCCACGTCCTCGGTGGGCTCCGTCATCTCGCTCTGAACTGCGGAGACGTCGTCGAAGAACTCCTCCTCGGTCTCGAGCTCCGGAAGCTCCTCGGCGGAATCCTCTTCCTCCAGGCCGCTTTCGTCGAAGGTGAACTCCTCGAGCTCGCTGTCCGAGGGGAGCGATTCGAGATCGATCTCCGTTTCCTCTTCGGTCTGCTCTTCTTCTCCGGGTGCTTCCGCGGTCACCTCCTCGAGAGCAGTAACCTCCTCGGGAATGGGGCCCTCGCCCTCTACCGTTTCCGCGGCCGGTTCCGCCTCTTCAACGGGAATCTCCGGCGCCCCAATCTCCTCTTCAACCGCAGTCTCCTCTTCGCCCTCTGCGGAGAGCTCACCGTCCAGGTCCAGGTCCAGGTCTAAGTCCTCGTCCTCCAGATCGATCTCTTCCAGGGTAAGGTCTTCGTCGACTTCATCCCCGAGAGAGGGGAGCGCATCTGCGGACTCTTGCGCTGCTGAGTCTTCCTCGGCGGCCGATTCGTCACCGCCTTCTTTCTCGGCCGGGGCGGCTTCGCCCGCACCTTCAGGAGTCTCTTCCGTGGGTTCCGCCGCCGCATCCAGCGACACCGGCTCACCGTCGACTTCTATGGAATCAAGGGACTCAAGGTCGAGCTCGTCATCCTCTTCAACGTCAGCCGAGGTCATCCCGGCGGTGAGCTCATCGATTTCGCGCTCGGTGTCTTCATCCAGATTGAGCTCGCTCTCCTCTTCTCCCTCCAGGTCCTCGGGAAGGGAGAGATCCACGGCGTCGCCGGAGCTCAGGGCAAGGTCGTGACCCTCTGCTTCCCCGCTCTCCTCACCGAACTCTTCGTCGAGGTCAATGTCCAGATCTTCGAGGCCGGACTCATCCTGGCTGCCGGCCGGGGCTTCCGCACCTTCGAGGGTAGTGGTTCCTTCCTCCTCTTCCAGGCCGGCAAGGAGGTCTTCTTCTTCGTCGGTGAGTCCTTCGGACTCGTCCATGTCTTCACCGAAGTCGCCAAGGTCCGACAGCTCGAAGTCATCTTCCCCTTGCTGCGGCTCTTCGTCGACGTCTTCCGGACCCGCTTTTACCCAGACACCGTACTGCTCGAGATCCACGTCGCCGTGAGAATCCGCCGGCCCGCTCTGCCCCGCGGTTTGTCCGGACTCGTTAACTTCGTCGTAGTTGTCGGTGGCCATAGAAACTCCTGAGGCGGACGATCACTTAGTCCTGTTATCGGCGAAGCGGCGGTGCGTATTAACTGCACGGCAAATTTACTTCGTGGCAATTTTCGTTGTCAATGACTAAAGAAATGGAGGCTCCCCGCCGTACACCATAGGTGTGAAAGCCTTCGTTGCCGCGTCCGCTACCTGTGTGCTGTACTTCGCTCTTTCCGCGATCGTCGGTCCGGTCGGCATGGAGTCGTATCAGCAACTCTCCGCCTACAGGGATCGGCTTTCCGAAAACGTTGCTGCACTGGAATCCCGGGGAGCCGAGCTGGACGCGGAAGCCGCGGCGTATCGGAGTGACGCCGGCCGGATTGCCGTGGAGGCGCGGTCCATCGGTTACTTCGCGCCTCAGGAAGGGCTGGTGCGCGTGGACGGCTTCACGCCGGAGCGCCGCTCCGTAGCGGCGGGACGGTTGCTCGAGCGCCGACCGACTCAGCCCGATCGGCTGCCGTTGATCCGCTGGCTTTCCCTCGGATTCGGCGTCACCGTCTATCTTGTCCTTCGCCTGGTATCGCCAAAGATCCGAACAAGCTGATTAGTGCCCGCCCTCACCGTTCGGGCTCAATGGCCCGAGCCTCCATGTAGTAGCGCTTGTCCTCGGCGTGGCCCATGGAGAAGACCTTCCGTGGGAGCGGCCCGTTGTGGACGACCTCCCGAAAGAGGGCCGAGCGGTCGAAGGGTGGAAGGACAATTGCAACGGCGCCGCCGGCCCCGCCGAAGGGTCCACCTCCGTCGCCCGCTGCACCGCTGCGCGGCCCGCCGGCCAGGCGAGCCGCCTCGGCCTCGCCATGGACGTAGTCGACCTCGGTGTCTGGGGGAAGACCGGACTCCAGAGCGCGCTGCACCGCCGCATGGATCAGGCCCGCTCCCCGGCACGTCACCGTCCGCGCCGCACCTCCTGTCAGAACCGCAACGGTGCCGTCCTCGGTTCGGGTGGCCCGGACGGCCTCGTCCACGCTGCCGGCGGGGCGGGGCTCCGCCGCCGCCACACCCTCCAGGGCGTGGAGAACCGTTGCTTCGTCCGCCCCGAAGACGACGCGATGGATCGGCTCGAAGGGCACGGCGTGAATGTTCACCACTTCCACCAGCGCGTAGCGTCCCGGATGCGTCTGTGGATCCGCCCCGTTCGCCTTGAGCTCTTCCCAGACCCGCTTCGCCGTGGCCAGGGAGTGGTTGCCGTCACCAACGGCGAAGAGCAGCGAGGTCTCGACACCGTAGCGACCGGCACTGCTCTCGGGAGCGGCGATCCTCTCGAACGCCGCCGTGAGGTGCTCAGTCAACTCGCCGTCACCCACGGCGTAGCCGCGTACGCGGCCCCCGCCCATCATGAGGGGGGTGTCGTAGAGCTTCCGGAGGGTGCCACGTCTCGCGGTGACAGGGCCAATGACATCGTCCTCAGGGTCATCTATGAGGAGCATGACGTGGGGCAACTCCAGGGGGGCGCCGTTGCGGATGCGGATGCGCGGCGGCAGCCGCTCGAGGATGGTCCCTTCGGTGGCGCGGACCGGAGTGCGCGCTTCCGGCGCAAAGTCGTACGCCTCCAGGTCGACGGCAAGGAGAATGCCGTCACGGCGGATGCCCGAGTCGGTGTGGCGCTCCACCAGAATGAACTGCGCCGGCTCCTCCCGAAGCACGCCCTCCTCCAGGTAGCGGCTCATGGTACCCTTGATCCGCTCGATCCGCACCTCCGCATCCGGCGTACCAAGGTAGACTTCCGGGAAGACCAGGTGGAGCGTGGAGGGATCATCGCCGACGAGGGACTCCGTCTCCCGCCAGTAGTCGGGGTTTGAGGTATGCTGATCGCAGGCGATGACCGCCCACTTGAAGAGATCCACACCCTGTCGGGGCAGAAGAACCCGCGGGCGTCGGACGCCGAGGACTGCGAGTCGTGCATCCAGGTCGGACATTACCAAACCTCCTGATCGGCGAGTGAGCGAATGAGAAACCCCTCCTCAACCGGTCGAGCCGGGTAGATCACGTAGCGCCGGCCGTCGTGGTGCGCGCTTTCCACCTCCGCACCGTCCCGGCTCAGGGTGAAGCCGTCGTCCTGCAGTACCGGCACATCCGGGCCGATGTACTCGATGGGCTTGCCCCGGGTGATGGTGTTCTTCACAGTCAGCTGATAGCCCCCGTCGCCGGTGGGGGCCTCAAGGATTCCTAGAAAACGATGCCTACGGCGGTAGCTCCCGCGCGCCGGCGCTTCAACATCGCGCCTGCCGTAGTAGAAGCCCGTTGTGAAATCGCGGTGACTCACCCCGTAGAGCTCATCGATGAAGGGTTGAGGGTCCGTCGGCGCGGCTGCGTCTCCAGTGCTTGCCGGCGGGTAGTTCGCTGCGCGACCCGGTCGATCCCGCCCGCGCGCCGCACCGAGCGCGGCATCCAGGGCTTTGCGGTACGCCCTGGTCACCACGGCGGCGTAGTAGGTGGACTTCATGCGGCCTTCGATCTTCAGGCTGTCGACGCCGGCGTCGATCAGGTCGGCCAGGTGGTCGATCATGTTGATGTCCTTCGACGAGAGGATGGCGCTGAAGCCGTCACCTTCGTAGAGGGGATAGTATTCACCCGGGCGCTTCTTCTCCTCGAGGACTCGATACTCCCACCGGCAGGAGTGGGCGCAGTCACCGCGGTTGCCGGAGCGCTCCGCCATCCAGGCGCTGAGGAAGCACCTGCCGGAGTACGCCAGGCACATGGCGCCGTGGACGAAGACCTCCAGCTCGAGATCCGGCACGTCCCGCTTGATCTCGGCGATCTCCCGCAGAGAGAGCTCCCGGCCCGGGACAATACGGGTAAACCCGAGGTCGCGGTAGAGCCGTGCCGCCTCGGCATTCACGCAGTTCGCCTGGGTGGAGAGGTGGAGCTCCGTGTTGGGGTGGTACTTCTTCAGGATGGGAACCAGGCCCAGGTCGCTGACAATGAAGGCGTCGAAGGGGTGGTCGCCGAGCGCCTCGATGCGCCGTTCCACACGGGGGAGATCCGCTTGGTGAATGTAGGCGTTCACCGCGCCGTAGAGGCGGCGGTCGCCCTTTACCACGGCCGGCCCTGTCGCCGTTGCGGCGGCCGGCCGCTCGTCGCCTGCGGCATCACCGCCCGCCGCCTCGGCGTGAACCCCCGAGGCCGTCGCGCTCTCCGCCCGGGAACGCAGGGACAGACCCTCCACGCCCACATAGGCGGCATCCGCGCCGTAGAGATAGACGTGGCGGAGCTTCTCTAGGCTGCCCGCCGGGGCCAGGAGCTCGACTGTCGGGGCGTCGCCGGCCGCGCTCACTCGGTCTCCCCCGTCTCGCCGGAGAGACGGCTCCGGAACCACTCCCCATTGAGCCGGTAGAACTCCAGGAAGTGCTGTTGCAGGCCCCCGAAGAACTGCGCTTCCATCTCGGTTCCTACCCGGGAGGTGTACCGGAAGTGCCAGGGCTCGTAGGAGTATCCGGTCAGCGGCTCATAGCCGTCGGGGTAGGAGAGGGAGAAGCCGAACTCTCCGGCGTGCTCGGCAAGCCATCGGCCCGCCTGAGTGTCGGCGAACTCCGGGGTAATGCTGCCGAAGTCCACGGTGGTCCCGAGTTGATGCTGGGAGGTGCCGGGACGCGCCGAGACGCGTTCAGCTTCCTCCTCACCGAGGTTGTCGACGTGGCGCCGGAAGAGGCCCGCCTGGTAGTCGTACGAGCGGTACGTTGACGACAGATCAAGGGTTATGCCCGCCGGCCGCGCCGCCTCGATCATGGCAAAGAGATCGGGAAGGACCGCCGCCCGCAGGCGGAGATCCCCGCGGTTCAGAACCAGCCTGTCCCGATAGCGGTTGAGATCGACCAGATCCTCCGGCTCGTAATCCGCCGGCAGCGCGTGGTTCTTGTCCACCAGTCGGAAGAAGTCGGGGTCCTCGCTGAAGCTCTGCTTCATGAGCTCCAGGAAGTACTCCGGACGGTTCAGCACGGCAGGTGCGTAGGCGTCACCGAACTCGGGGCGCAGCTTCGCTGCTGCGCTACGCAACTGCGACTCCAGCTCGGTCATGGTCATGTCGAAGTCGGGGTGCACGGGCCCCTCCGCGGCATCCGGCCCCTCCGCGGCATCCGGGCCCTCCGCGGCATCCGGCCCCCCCGCCCCGGAGACCCTGGCGTCTTCGGCACCCGCCTGAAGGGACGCCGTGTCCTCCCGCGTGGTCTGGGAGGCGTCACCGCAGCCTGCAAGGAGGACCACAACCATCACGACGGCGCCCATCGCGGTGGGGCTGCGGCCACGTCGACCATAGCTCTTCATGCCGCCCATTCTAAAAGACCTTCTCAATAACCTCATCCATGGTGCTTACAGGGTGGAAGGTAATGCCCTTCTTGATGTGCTCCGGTATCTCTTCGAGGTCCTTACGGTTCTCGCTGGGGAAGACAATTTCCTTCACCTTGTAGCGCCGTGCCGCAATGACCTTCTCCTTCAGGCCGCCGATGGGCAGGACGTTGCCGACCAGCGAAAGCTCCCCCGTCATGGCGAGGCGCTTCTTCGGGATCCTGCCGGTTGCAAGGGAGAGCAGCGCGGTGGCCATGGTAATGCCGGCGGAGGGTCCGTCCTTCGGCGTAGCCCCGGCGGGAATGTGCAGATGAATCTGCCGCTTCTCGAAGTACTCCGGCGCCACATCGAAGCGTCCCGCCACCTGACGCACGTGGGTGTAGGCAATGCTCGCCGACTCCTGCATAACCTCGCCCATCTGGCCGGTGATCTTGAACCCCTCCTTGCCGGGGTTGGATACCGCCTCGATTACCAGCACGTCGCCGCCGACAGGTGTCCAGGCAAGGCCGAGGGCCATGCCGGGTGAGGTGATCTGAGTTCGCGTTTCGTCCTTGAAGAACGGCTTGCCGAGCAGCTCATCCAGCTGCTCCGGCTCGACAGTGAAGGGTGGTTGCGACTCTTCGTTTACCACCTTCTGGGCGAGCTTCCGGTGGATCTTGTCCAGGGACTTCTCGAAGTTTCGTACCCCCGCCTCCCGGGCGTAGCCGTTGGCAATTGCCAGGAGCGCCTTCTTCGTGTACTTCACGTCCTTCTTGTTCAGCCCGGCGCGGTCCAGGGACTTGGGAACCAGGTACTTCCGGGCAATCGCCACCTTCTCTTCATCGATGTACCCGGAGAGCCGGATGATCTCCATTCGGTCCCGAAGGGCCGGGGGAATGGTGTCCAGAGTATTCGCCGTGGCAATGAAGAGGATGTTGGAGATGTCGAAGGGCAGGTCCAGGTAGTTGTCCCGGAAGGTTACGTTCTGCTCCGGGTCGAGCACCTCCAGCAACGCCGACGCGGGGTCGCCCTGGAAGGAGACGGCGAGCTTGTCGATCTCATCGATCATGAAGACGGGATTCTTGCTCTTTACGACCTTCAGGCCCTGGATGATCTTGCCCGGCATGGCGCCGACGTAGGTGCGGCGGTGACCCTTGATCTCCGCTTCGTCGCGCATGCCTCCGACTGAGAAGCGGAAGAACTCCTTGTTCAGGGCGCGGGCCACCGAGCGGCCGATGGAGGTCTTGCCCACTCCCGGCGGTCCTACGAGGCAGATGATGGACCCCTTGAAGTCGCCCTTGAGCTTGCGCACCGCCAGGAACTCGCGAATGCGGTTCTTCACGTCCTCCAGACCGTAGTGATCCGCCTCCAGAATGCGGTGCGCCTTCTTCATGTCGACGCTCTCAGGGGGTGGGTCGGTCCAGGGCAGGGAGATGATCGTGTCCAGGTAGTTCCGGGTGACCTGGAACTCCGAGCTGTTGGGCTCCATGAGCTGGAACTTCTCGAGCTCCCGGTCGACGGCCTCCTTCACCTCCCCCTCGAGGGGGAGCTTCTCGATCGCCTCCTTGAAGCGCATGTACTCGGAGTGCTTGGCATCCGCAGGCATGCCGAGCTCTTCCTTGATCGCCTTGAGCTGCTCCTTCAGGAAGTACTCACGCTGGCTCTTCTCGATCTTCTCGTTGATCTGATTCTGAATGCGCTTCTGGATGCGCATGAGCTCCTGCTCTTTCTTGATGTGAATGAGCACGCGCTCCATCCGATCCTTGATGTCGAGGGTTTCCAGGATCTCCTGCTGCTCCTCCCTCCCGATGTTCAGGATGCTGGCAATGAAGTCGGCGATCTTGCCGGGATTGTCGATGTTGACCATGTTCAGGCGCATCTCTTCGGAGAAGAGGGGATTGTTCTCGGACACCTGCTTCGTCTCGGAGATGAGGGAGCGGGTGAGCGCCTTGATCTCGTCTTCATCCGCGGACTCGAAGTCGTCCTCCAGGTAGTCCGCAGCGACGACGATCGGCTTCTCCGCACTCAGGACTTTGTGGATCCGAAAGCGCTTGATCGTGGAAATGAAGAGGTTGATCCCGCCGTCGGGAAGGTTGATGCGCCGGGCGATCTTCGCGGCGGTCCCGATGCGGTAGAGGTCTCGCGACGTAGCCTCCTCGACATCTTCTTCCTGCAGAAGAACGAGGCCGATCATGCCGTCCGAGTTGATGGCTTGTTCCACCACCTCCATGTCGTCCTCGGAGGTGATCATGAGGGGGGTAAAGATGCCCGGGAAGATTGGGCGTCCCTGGAGCGGTATAACGGGTAGTTTGTTCGGCAGTACTTGATCTGCCGGTACGATTGCTTGAGGTTGCGACATCCGGTGTCCTTACTTCACGTTGTGCCTGTAGTGCGCGTAAAGTGTAGGCATGGTCAGTGCCACCGTCAACTTCGGCGCCCGAGGCCCCCATGAATAGGAACGACACCTTCCGCGCCGTGATCCTCACCAATCGCCGAATCGGCGAGATCCACCGCCTGGTCACCATGCTGGCCGAAGAGCGCGGCCTTGTCCGCGCCATGGCTCACGGCGCCTACTCCCAACGCGGCAAGCTCAAGGGAACCACCACGCCCTTCACCTACGGAACCTGCTACCTCTACACCAATCCGGTGAAGGATCAGCACAAGATCACGGACTTCGACGTTGCCGACGATTTTGCCGCGGTCAAGGAGAACATCGAGCGTTTCTACACCGCCTCCCTCTGGGCGGAGGTGCTCCTGAAGTCATATGCCGCAGGCGATGAGTACGGTCAGGGCACCGGGGAGGTTCTGCCGCTTCTCGTCAGGGCTCTCGAGACGCTGACGGCAGCTTCGAAGGAGCAGGTGACGGCGGTATCCCTCCAGTTCCTGTGGCGGTACGTTGCACTGAACGGCGTGCAGCCGTCGCTCTCGGAGTGCAGCGCCTCGGGCCGCTCTTTCGGCGCCCAGGAGGCGCGCTACTTCGGGCCGCACACCGACGGGGTTGTCGCGGAGGCGTACGCGGAGGGCGACATGGAGCAGCTCCGTCCCGGGGTCGCCCGCTACTTCGAGCACACCGCCGCACTGCCCCTCGGCGAGGCGGTGCGGGTGGGCCTCTCCGGAGATGCGCGCCGGAACGCCCGGCGCTTCATGCACACCCTCATCGAGCAGATGGTGGAGGGGCCTCTCAATACCCTGCAGACCGCAGGCCCAATCCTCCGTGATCTCTGATACCATTGAGACATGAAACGAACACTTGGAAGATCAGGTATCGAAGTGAGCGCCCTCGGCATGGGGTGCTGGGCAATCGGCGGACCATTCCACGCCGGAGAGCAGCAGGCGGGGTGGGGCAAAGTTGACGACGAGGAGTCGAAGCGCGCCATCCGGCGCGCCCTCGACCTGGGGGTGTCCTTCTTCGACACCGCCGACGTCTACGGCGCCGGGCACAGTGAGCGTGTTCTCGGGGAGGCTCTCGGGAATGACCGGGACCGCG
>CAZUVX010000016.1:45706-52559 GCA_964623865.1 uncultured Spirochaetaceae bacterium
GCCGGGCACAGTGAGCGTGTTCTCGGGGAGGCTCTCGGGAATGACCGGGACCGCGTGGCCATTGCCACCAAGTTCGGCAACGTCTTCGACGAGGAAGCGAAGGAGATTACCGGCTCGGACGCCTCTCCCGGCTACATCCGGAAGGCCTGCGATGCATCGCTTCGGCGGCTCGGGCGGGACTACATTGATCTGTTACAGCTGCACATCAACGATTACGACCTGGGCCGGGCGCCGGAGGTCCGCGACACCCTCGAGGAGTTGGTGAAGGCGGGGAAGATCCGCGGCTACGGCTGGAGTACCGACCGGCCGGAGCGGGCCGCCCTCTTCGCCGAGGGGCCGGCGTGTGCATCGGTCCAGTTTCAGATGAATGTTCTCGACGACAATCCGGAGATGCGCGCCCTTTGCGAACGGGAGAAACTGGCGGCGATCAACCGTGGTCCCCTGGCCATGGGGCTCCTCACCGGCAAGTACGATCGGGGAAAGGTGGCGGACCCCGAAGACGTGCGCGGGCCCAACAGCCCCGACTGGATGAAGTACTTCGTGAAGGGTGAGCCGAGCCGGGAGTTCCTGGAGAAGGTGGCTGCCATCCGCGAGATCCTCACCTCCGGCGGCCGATCTCTGGTGCAGGGCGCCCTGGCGTGGATCTGGGGTCGCAGCGAAATGACCATTCCCATTCCCGGATTCAAGTCGGTGGAACAGGTAACGGAGAACGCCGGGGCCATGGAGCGCGGTCCCCTGACGCAGGATCAGATTCAGGAGATCGATAGTCTGCTTGGACGGTAGCGTGCCCCGGTAAGGTCGGCCGGGAAGAGGCTGTGCCGCTTCACGTGCCGTGCCGACCGTACGGAATCTCCGGTTCGTCCGCCGGGCCGGTGAAGCCGAGGTCGCGGAGAGCCGCAATCGTGGTGGGAGCGTCGCGGTGATGAATGAAAACTCCGCCGCGGTTCTCCCACGCTTCCCGGAGCTTCTCCCGATCATCAATCAGGATGAGCGTGTGACTCCCATCCAGTCCCTCTTCCATAACGTACGCCCGGGCATCCTCGGCCTTGTCCTTCGACCACCCCGCGAGCACCGGGACGTGTGAACCGAGCTCCCGCCGGCACCATTCGAGTTTCTGCGGCTTCGCCCACTTGCCCAGCGGGAGCCCCGTGAGGATGATGGGACCGTAGGGCTGGATGAAACGCCACAGCTCCGGGCCGTCGGGCATCCAGGGCAGGGTGGTGTAGAAGTCGGGCGTCTGGGCGAGCCGCGGCCACATGTGCCGAGGTTTCTGCTCCCCCGGCAGCTTGCCGGTGAGCTCCTTCACGCCTCGGTCGAAGTCGACCAGGACGCCGTCGAGATCGCAGAACAGTGTGTAGCGCAGGGGATTCCCGCTATCGGGCACGGTGTACTCCAGTGGTGGGTAGTGTACGGGACGAGGGTGCTACTCCTCTTCGTTCTCGCCGGAAAGGGACTCGCCGGTGGTGGTCTCGTCGGTGGTAGCCGGAGCCGACTCCTGCGGGGCTGCGGGGTCGTCGGGCGGTGGCGATGTCGCGTCCGCCTCCGGACTCGCTTCGCGCCGCTCCGGCACGTCGTGCTGCGGAATCCGTGCAGCCTTCTGCCCCCAGAGGATCGCAAGGGCCCCGGTCACGATGGCGTAGATCCCCAGGAGCCAGGCAGCGGCAATGACTCCCGCCTCGGGGCGGAAGATGAGCAGCGCCCCAACCAGAAGAGAAATGGCTGCAACCATCCCCATGAAGAGGGCTGCGCCGGAGACCGTGCGGTTCTGAACGGCAATTGCCGCCTGAACGATTGCGCGGAGCACAAGCCACACGGCAATGATCATAACGATCACGCGTACCGCCGTACCCGGCATGACCACGAGAAAGAGAGCGACGACGATCCCGACCAGGCCCTGCAATACCGCCGACCAGGTCAACACCATGCCACGGCGTCGCACGAGCAGCGACAGGAGCGCCTCCGCAAGCAGGAAGACTCCAACGACGACGGCGAGGATCTGCACCGTTATCCCCGGCCAGATGAGAGCGACAAAGCCCAGAAGCGCCGAGATGGCGCCACTTACCGTGAGCAGCGTTCTGTTGGTGGTGAAGACAATCATCTCGGCGCCCCCTTGCAGCCGGAGGTCATGCCGGCCGCAAAGACGAGGCTACCACGGGCGGCCGTCCAAACGCAAACCGCACACGACCATACGGCAACGTCCCGCGTATCGCCGTGGAAGAGGGGCATGGGCTCAATGGGTTATAGACGAACCGCGCCGGTGACACCGACACTTGAAGTACGTCAAGGACGAGCCCGCGGCTTGACGCAAAGCCTTGCGTCATGAGCCTCACCGTTTGCGATTAGATGAGGCGCAGCACGAGCACTCGACTCACCGCACCGGGAGGAATTGAGATGAGCATGTTCTGTTATCAGTGTCAGGAAGCTGCGAAGAACGTGGGGTGCACTACTCGCGGCGTCTGCGGGAAGGATGATGTCACCGCGAATCACATGGACGTCCTGGTCTACGCTCTCAAGGGAGTCGCCTTCCTTGCCCGAGAGAAGGCGCGGTCGGGGCAATCCATTGCCGAAGAGGGCCATTTCATTATGAAGGCGCTCTTCGCGACCATCACCAATGCCAACTTCGATACCGAGCGCATTACCCATCTCACTTTCGAAGCGCTGGAGCGAAAGCGCGCCCTTGCGGCGACCTACGCAGTGGGCCGGCGACTCCCGGCCGCGGCGTCCTTCGACGCCGACAGTGAAGCGGAGCTCACCGCCGCTTTTACCGCCGCCTCGGTATTGGCTACCGAAGACGAGGACGTGCGGTCCCTGCGTGAGTTCATCATCTACGGACTCAAAGGCATTGCCGCCTACGGTGACCACGCCTGGATCCTCGGCTACGAGGATGAGGAGATCTACCGGGAGATCGTGAATCAGCTTGCCGCCACCGTGGAGGATCGCAGCCTGGACGAGCTCACGGAGATTCTCGTCGCTACGGGCAACACCGCCGTGAAGACCATGGCGCTCCTGGACAGGGCCAACACCCAAACCTACGGCCACCCCGAAATCACCCGCGTAAACATCGGCACGAGGAACAGGCCGGGAATCCTGATCTCCGGACACGACCTGAAGGACATGGCTGAGCTTCTGGAGCAGACCAAGGACACCGGAGTGGATGTCTACACACACTCCGAGATGCTTCCGGCAAACTACTACCCCGCCTTCAAGAAGTACGAGCACTTCGTGGGTAACTACGGTGGCGCCTGGCACCGGCAGAACAAGGAGTTCGCCGACTTCAACGGCCCCATTCTCATGACCACCAACTGCATTACCCCGGTGCGGGACGCCTACAAGGACCGCATCTTCACCACAGGAATGGCCGGGTATCCCGGGGTGCCGCACATCCCCGATCGTGTCGACGGCAGGCCGAAGGATTTCTCCAGGATCATTGAGTCGGCGAAGAGCTGCGATCCGCCCGAGCAGATCGAGGAGGGCGAGATCGTCGGCGGCTTTGCCCACCACCAGGTGGAGCAAATTGCCGACAAGGTGGTCGAGGCGGTGAAGTCCGGTGCCATAAAGAAGTTCGTGGTCATGGGCGGCTGCGACGGCCGCATGAAGTCCCGGGAATACTTCACCGATCTGGCGAAGACCTTGCCCGAAGACACGGTCATCATGGCCTCGGGCTGTGCGAAGTACCGGTACAACAAGCTCGACCTCGGAGAGATAGACGGAATTCCCCGCGTTCTCGACTCCGGCCAGTGCAACGACTCCTACTCGATTGCATCGATTGCGCTGACGCTGAAGGACGCCTTCGGCCTGGACGATGTCAACGACCTCCCGGTGGATTTTGCGGTGGCCTGGTACGAGCAGAAGGCGGTTTGTGTCCTCCTGGCGCTCCTGGCCCTCGGATTCAAGGGCGTGCGCATTGGTCCGACCTTGCCGGCCTTCGTCTCGGAGAACGTGAAGCAGGTAATCGTGGACACTTTCGGTCTGAAGGCAACCACGGATGTGGAGCGCGATGTTGCGGAGATAACCGCATGAGTTGCATGTGACAATGACGGACCTGCCGCCTGAGACGGCGGGGTTCAGCCCGCCCCGGCGGGCGGTGCTGGAGGAGGAATAAGATGCGCAAGCACACCTGTCTCAAGCCTCGCGGCTGCTTGATGATAGAGCACCGGCTCATTGAGCGGGCCATTGAGATTCTGGGCGTGGAGAAGAAGCGCCTGGAGGCGGGAGGAGACTTGGACCCTGTCTTCATTGACAACGTGGTGGACTTCATTGGGACGTATGCGGACCGGACCCACCACGGCAAAGAAGAGGACATCCTCTTCGAGAGTCTGGAGGCGAAGCCCCTCTCCAACGACGAAGATGCTTTGATGCGGGAGTTGATCGAGGAGCACAAGTACGGACGAGAAGTAACCGGCGAGCTGGTTGCCGCCAAAGACGCAGTGGTTGCCGGTGACTCCGGCAAGTTCCCACAGGTGCTGGAGGCGATCGGTAAGCTCATTGACTTCTATCCGCAACACATTGAGAAAGAGGACAAGCGCTTCTTCCCGGACACCGAACGTCACTACGACAAGGCGGAGCTGGACCGTATGTTGAAGGAGTTCTTCGACTTCGACATGCAGATGATCCACGAGAAGTATCAGAAAACCGTCGCGGCCCTCGAGGTCGAGATGAAGACATAAAGAGGATCGCTATGCCCACACGCACTGCAAGGGCAGCGTGGCAGGATACGTTCCAGAAAGTCGCTCGGCAGGCCAAGGAGGGCTGTCCGGTCTCCAAGGCCCTCGCCGGGGTCGACATTCAACTCGAGGCGAAGCTGCAGCAGCCCAAGCAATAGCCTCGTGCCGCCAAGAGCCTTCCGCGCCGCGCGGATGCTGCACGGGCGGCCCCCCTTCGGGATCACGCCGTTACGCCGGCGACCTCGCGCCCGCCGGGGCCACCTCTGCTCCGGATGTGCGCAGACGGACTACCAACTCGGTCCGATTCCCTGCGTTCAGCTTCTTCATGATGCGGTAGAGGTGGTTCTTCACCGTCCCCTCGGAGATGTAGAGGCGCGCCCCGATCTCCTTGTTGCTCAAACCCTGGGCGACGAGATCCAGGATCTCCGCTTCCCGCCGGGTGATCTGATAGTCGGCGGCCAGCTGCGCAACGGGGAGGGGCGTGAGTCTTTCCTCGACGTGGAGAAAAGATCGGGAGATCTTCAGAACCAGGAAATTCCCACAAAGAATGATAACGGCGAGCGTGACCACCGTGGAGAGCAGGTAGAGCACGTTGTTGTTCGAGAGGTCGAGCCCGAAAACGCGCACCAGGAAGACCAGTGGCGCGAAGTCCCGGGACAGGAGTATCTCCGTATAGTGCAGCGTCTCGCCCAGGGTTATGAACAGGAACACGACAATGGCGCCGATCATGGGCCACGCCTCCCTCTTGCCGCGTGCCGCCTGCACCAGGAACCACGCGGTAATTGCCAGGAGGGTGGCCGACTTCGTGAAGTTGTAGACCCACACCATGAGTGAATAGACCAGGACCGGAAAGGCCAGGATGATGAAGAGGTTCACCGCGACAAAGGCGGTAATCGCATAGATGATGTAGCGGTGAATCCACCCCGGATAGATCCGGTCGATGAGCCAGGCGAACATGGCGAAGACGATCGGCGCCGAGAGGTACTCGATGCGCAGCTGGAGCCACCACGGGAACCCTGGAACCAGTCGGCTCGCCAGCATCTGTCCGACCACAAAGAGGCGGAAGCTCATGGCAAAGAAGACGGTTGCCAGCAGGAGCGGCGCCACCGACTGCTTGCGGTTGGATGCGTAGAGAAAGATGTTGTAGAGCCCGAAGGCCAGGAAGCTCCCGATGAGCAGGAGATCGTACATGGTCTCCGTGCCGTCCAGCGAGCGGATCTGGTCGGGCGTCCCGATCTTGATCGCCTTCCACATGCCGCCGCGGCGGTGATGAAAGTTCGAGACTTGCAGGACCACCTCCAGTCTCCCCTCGGGCACCGGGAACTGGACGGTATTCATTCGATACAAGGGGATCGATGTCTCCCGCGAGGCCCCTACCGTGCCACTCTGAGCTACCTGATCACCGTTGACCCAGAGGCTGTACGCCGTTGAGGCGTTCGGGATCCACATGGCCGCACGCTCCATGTCGTGCGGCATGAGAACCTCGACGGCATACGTGGCGACCCCCATGCGCCCCACCGGCTCACCCTGGTGCTCCCAGTCGTTCCACGTGCTCGGCATGCCGAAGTAGCCGTCCGAGTCTCCCGTCCCGAGGGTCCCGCCCCCGTGCACCGCAGCCCTCGACTCCTCGGGGTAGAGCTGTTGCCCCCAGAAGACTTCCCACTCCCCAACGAGCTCGGCAATCCCCGCTTCACGAAAGGGCCACGCCGAAAGGTCCAGGACGCCCCGTTCGGCGACCGCACCACCGGCTTGCTCCTCTTCCGCCGCTGCGGCGCCACCTACCGACACCGCCACGAGAACCGCCATCCATACGCATTTCTTGACCTGCATACCCCACGCCCTGTGACTACCGCACAGCCGACCGACACTAAACCACCACACCCAAGTTTACTCCAAATGGTGACGAAAGTTATAAGGTTTTTTTCGTTCGTTCCGCGTAGATTCAGAGGCAGGCATACGGAACAGGGGGTGGCGGCATGGGGAAGGTGCGGGGAAGAACAGGATCGCGGCGGCTTGCCGTCGGCGTAGCGGTGCTCGTCGTGATGCTGGCGCTGGTTCTCGGGGGCTGTCCGGCACCCACCGGCCCGCAGGACGGGCCGGATCCGCCCGTTGACAACGGCGACGACACCAACGGCGACAACAACGGCGACGACAACAACGGCGACGACAACAACGGCGACGACAACAAC
>CAZUVX010000017.1:0-3003 GCA_964623865.1 uncultured Spirochaetaceae bacterium
GGTTGGACAACCGCTTGATGTCTTCGGGAAGCTCTCGACTCACACGCCACCACGTTCAATCATTGATATCACATATGATAGCATCATTCCGGCCGAGTATCAACCGTCGTGGCGCTCGCCCAGCAGTTCTAATTTTGGAACGGCAGACGGTGATTGGAATCGATATAGAAATATCGACTAGACATTTTGGTTCGGCGGCGCTATGCTGTGAGGTGTGCAGCGGGAAGGGGAACTGCTGTCGTTTGAGCGTGTGATTGCTCACCTTCGCCAAACGGCGGCGCGCATACCGGATCGGCGAACCGGGACGAATTGCCACTACCGAATTGAGGACGTGGCCCTCAGTGCCTTCGCAATGTTTTTCTCCCAGAGTCCGTCGTTCCTCGACTACCAGCGCCGGATGAACCGGCGACGCTCACAACACAACGCGGCCGGCCTGTTCGGGGTCGCAGAGATTCCCAGCGATAACCATATTCGCTCGTTGTTGGATGCCGTGCCGGCGTCCTCATTCCGGCAGGACAAGCTACTCTCACGCGGTACCGACCCCGGCCGTGAGCGGCGGACTGCCGTCTACGAGTGGGCTGAGGACGTACCTATTCGCAGTACCGCCGACGCCATGCCGGTCACCTGGGTCAGTGTTGAGATCACGACCGACGACGGCAGACGTGTGTACCGAAACAGCTTGTCACAATTACGCCGGTACGTTCCCCGACCGCGGCTCTCGACTGTCGTGCCATCCGACTCGAATACGAAGGTTCGACATCGTACCGGTGTGCATCTCTTGCCCACGCGCAGCGTGCATGCCTGCGCCTCCCACAGCACATCATGTCTCGCCGCTCTCACGCCCTCCTTCGCCCAAACTTAGAACTGCTGAAACTAAACCGCGTTACTTGCACGGAATTGAAACTCGTACTACCATGATCTCGTATGCGGGGCGACGTGATCATTGTTGAAGAGCACCATCGCAGGGCGGCCGACCAGATCGTTGGCTATCTCATGCGGTTCATCCGGGAGAGCACGCGGCCGTATGCGGTCACCGTGGCCGGAGAGTCCGGGAGCGGCAAGTCCGAGACGGCAAAGGCCCTCTGCGAGCGCCTGTCGGATGATGACGTGCCGTCGGTCATCCTCCAGCAGGACGACTACTTCCACCTGCCGCCGAAGTCGAACGACAAGCGCCGGCGCGAAGGCATCGACTGGGTGGGCATGCAGGAGGTTAAGCTCGACCTTCTGGACGATCACGTGAAGGCCATAAAGGAGGGGGTGCCGGAGATCACCAAGCCGCTGGTGATCTACGACGAGGACCGCATTGTCGACGAGGGACTGGCCGTCGGGGACGCCCGGGTCGTCATTGCCGAAGGGACCTACACCACCGCGCTGAAGCACGCCGACACGCGCGTATTCATCGACAGAAACAGACTCGAGACCCTGGAGTCCCGGAAGAAGCGCGGCCGCGAGGAGATAGAGCCCTTCCTCGAGCAGGTTCTGGAGATCGAGCACCGTATCATCTCCGCCCAGAAGGATCGCGCCGACATCGTTGTTACACGGGACTACGAGGTCATTCTCCCCGAGCAGTCATGACGCGCCTGCCCCGGACCTTCGCCGAGTTTCGCGACAACTGGCCTCGGGCGCGCTCTACGGTGGAAGGTAACTTTGCCGCGGGACGCTCATCCTGGCTGGTGGGCCTCCTGCCGCCGGATGCGCCGGCGCTGTCGGTACCCGAGACCGTCGGCATTCTCACCAAACGATACGGCGACGCAATTGCCGCCGCTCTGGCCGAGGAGCACACCGATCCCGCGGTGCCCGGCGCCGAGTTGCCCCTGGAGCTGCGCGGGCCCCTCGCACAGGCGCATGAGGCGGGCCCTTCAACCGCCGCGACCGACACCGGAAGCGCCGCGGCCGGCCCCACACCCGCCGCGGCCGCGTCGCCGGGCGACCCCACGGCATGGATCCGCCGCGCCAACGTCGTCGGGATCAACGTCCGCACCGTCGGCGGCTTCTTCGGGGTGGTGCGCTACCTCCTCACCGTGCCCACCTTCTACGATGCGGTCCACCTTCTGCCCATCTGGGAGCCCGGCGTCGTCGGCAGCCTCTACGGCATGTCGAGCTGGGAGATCAACGGCGAGTTCTTCGATCCCGCCCTTGCCGCGGAGTACCCGCACCTTTCAACGGCGGCGCGGCAGCTCCGCGCCGTGTGCAACCTCATCCACGCCGCCGGCCGCACCATCGGCATGGACGTCATCCCCCACACCGACCGCTTCTCCGAAGTCGCCCTGGCGCAGCCCTGGCTGTTCGAGTGGCTCCGCCGGGAGGACACGGACATCGTGGATCACTCCGCGAACCTCCATGAGGAGGTGCAGGAGCGCATCCTGGATTATGTCGATGCCAACGGGCCGGCGGTCCACGGCATTCCGCTCCCCGGCCGGTCGTCCTTCTTCACCGATGAGGTCACCGAGGCGGAGCGCTGCCGCATCCTCTTCGGGGAGCCGGCGGATCCGGAAGGGCGTGCAACCCGGCGCGGTGAGCTCGTTCACTTTGTCCACGCCTACGGCTACGAGCCGGCGCCTGCGACCATGGCGCCGCCCTACCGCGGACTCGAGGTCGACCTGGACAACCGCAGCGTGGACGCCGCCGGGGATGTCTGGCGGGACTACCGCATCTCCAGGCCGCAGAGCATGTCCCGCGTCTTCGGGCCCCTCGCCCGGTACAAGTTCTACGAGCGCCTCGACGACAATCGCGACTGGGGCGTGGACTTCTCCCGACCCCGTACCGCGGTCTGGGACTACGTGTGCGACCACTACGCCGAGGTCCAGGAGCGCTTCGGCTTCGACTTCATGCGCGGCGACATGTCCCACGTACAGATGCGCCCGGAGGGAGTGCCCGTGGACACTGGCCCCCATTACGACATTCACGCCGCCGTGAAGCGCCGCATCCGGGAGGGCCGCCGCGGGGACGGCCCTCCCGGGGACGGAGCTGCCCGCCGCGGGGACGGAGCTGCCGCCGACGCGG
>CAZUVX010000017.1:3103-6546 GCA_964623865.1 uncultured Spirochaetaceae bacterium
GGAGATCCCCCGGCCGCGGGGACGGAGCTGCCCGCCGCGGGGACGGAGCTGCCGCCGACGCGGGGAGATCCCCCGGCCGCGGGGACGGAGCTGCCCGCCGCGGGGACGGAGCTGCCGCGGTGCCGTGGTTTGCCTACTTCGCCGAGACCTTCATGGCCCCCCGCGGCATCATGGCTTACGGGGATGAGATCGACCACCTTGACGCCTGCGACGCGGAGGTAACCCTGGGAGACCTGCAGTCGGTGCCGATCAACACCGACGAGTTCCTGCAGCGCTTTCGGCGCTATCTGGATGTGACATCAACACGCTTTGTGACGCCGAGCTTCACCGTCATGACCGCGGACAAAGACGACCCGCGCTTTGACAAGTTCTATCTGGCGGGAAACGAGGTGCGCGCCTTCTGCTCCCTCTTCCTTACGGACCTGCCGAGCTACCCCGCCCTGGGGTTCGAGCTTCGCGATTTCCTCACCGATGCGGCGACCAACGAGAACTACACCAAACTCTACGTCTTCCAGGAAAGCGAGGGGCCGAAAGCGACCACGGGGCCCTACCGCTTCGGTCGTAACGGTCACCTGTTCCACAACCTTACCCGGATCCGCCTTTTCGCGGAGGATCTCCTCCCGCAGATTCGGGGAGGAACGGTCAGGTGGCTCCGTCCCCCCGACCCGACCGGGAGCGACCGCTTCCTGGCGTGGACGGTTGAGGGGACCGCCGGATCCGTTGTCGGCGCAGGGACCGCAGGGGGTGCCGCGGCCGACCCCGGCGAGGCTCGGAGCGCGGGTGCGCTGCTCTTCGTCGCCAACACCGACACGGAGAACGCGGTTGAGAACTTCAACGTGCCGTGGCCCGGCGTTCCCGGCGAGGCGTCGGAGCGGTCGCCGACGGGGTCGCGCGCATCCCGCGCGGGGGCTCCCGGCCCGGAAGCTGCGCTCATCTTCTCGACCCACGCAGAGGGTGCGGCGGGTGCTCCCGACGGGACAGGTTCTCCCGGCGCGCCGGGGGAACGGGCCGTCGGCGGCGCGAATGTCGCGAGCGGCGCCGCGGGGACGGAGCTCGTATTCACGGGGACTTCGGGAGGCGAACGAACCGCCGCACTCCCGACAAAAGGCGGTATCAAGATCCTGCGCCTCGAGGCGGGGGAGTGCCGGGTGTATCGCGTGGAGGCGTGAATGCGGGGCCCCGGGGCCGACTGCTTCAGCTTCCGGGATCGGGAGTCCAGCGGTTGACGAAGCTCCGGTCCATCCGGGCATTCGCAGCGCGCTGCAGATCCTCGGCGTCCAGGTGGTCCCGGGGTCGGTCGGACGCGCGTTTCAGGACGTAGAGAAGGTCCGGTCCGCATATCCTTAGCGTTCGTCCGAAAAGTTCAACGCGCTCCGTATGACCGGCGGCCTCGTCGGCGAAGGAATCCTCGTTGGGCACCAGCGCATCAATAACGAACTCTTCCTCGCCCTCCATGACCAGAAACCGATGGACGGTAACAAGGGGGTACTCCATGCTCTCCAGGTTGCGATACACCGACGCGAACACCGACGCGAGTGCACCTTCGAGACTATCCAGGCCGCCGAAGATCAGGATATCGATGTCCACGGTGGATCGGGGTTCGACGTGAGCGCTGAGCGCAAACCCGCCCGCAAGGGCGTAATCGACCCCCGAATTGTTGAGTCCGTCGATGGCTTTGAGGAGTGCGTTCTGAATTGTCACGGTTGACCGCCCGCATGGACGCCACGCCGGCGCGACTCCTTGGCCGCACGCATGCGGCGCCAGAAACGCCGTTCCAGCTCCGACTGCGAGAGTCCCGGATTTTCGGCGGCGTCCCGGGCCTTGTTCAGCTCCTTCATGGTCTCCGTGAGTTGAAGTACCAGGGAAATGCGATCCTCGAATGGACGAGTCATGATGCCTGGATTATCCGACACCACCGCCACAGGTGGCAACGGTCCCGCCGGCGGTTTTCGCGGTGGCCTCTTCGCCGGGACGGGTGTAGGGTGGGGTGAAGGGGGATAGTATGACCAACGTCAAAGCCATGATTGATCAGCACGATATCCGCGCGATCGACCTGAAGTACTCCGATCTCACCGGAAACTGGTACCACATCACCTTTCCTGCCCGGCGTCTCGATCGGGTTATGGAGTCCGGCATACCCTTCGATGGGTCGAGCGTCCCGGGTATGCAGTCGGTCGAAGCGGGTGACATGATCCTCCTCCCGGATCCCGAGACAGCAATCATCGACCCATTTGCAGAGCAGCCGACGGTGCGGATGATGTGCCACATCTGCAGCGCCGACACGCGCCGGGGGGTGAAGAAGGATCCGCGCAGTGTGGCCAAGCGGGCGGCGGAGTACCTGCGGAGCACCGGCGTAGCCGACGAGTCCTACTGGATTCCCGAGTTCGAGTTCTACCTTTTCGACGAGGCGGAGGTGTGGAACGGCAAGTACCGCGCCGGTTACAACTTCACCAGCGCCGAGAACAAGGAGGACCTGCCGAGCAGCTACATAGACAAGAATGGGACCGCCGTGGCGTACCGGAAGGGCTATCACATCGACACGCCCTTCGATAAGTACGCCGCCGTGCGCCAGGAGATGGTGGAGCTGATTGAGGAGATGGGCTGTCCGGTCCGGTATCACCACCACGAGGTCGGGCTGTCGGGACAGAACGAGATCGAGACCGAGCCGGTGGAGTTCGGTACCATTACGGACCGGATGATGTACATCAAGGATGCCGTGCACCAAACGGCTCTCCAACACGGATTGACGGCTACGTTCATGCCGAAACCGCTCTACGACGAGCCGGGAAACGGCATGCACTTCCACATTCAGCTGCGTAAGGGCGGGAAGAACGTCTTCTATCGGGAAGGAGGCTACGCAGATCTCTCGGATGAGGCGCTCTGGTTTATAGGCGGCATTCTGACGCACGGACGTTCCCTGACTGCCCTCACGAATCCGAGCACCAACTCCTTCAAGCGCCTGCTGCCGGGATTCGAGGCGCCGGTAAAACTCTTCTTCGGCCTGGCCAATCGCAGCGCCGCCATCCGCATTCCCAAGTACGCCACCACCGAGGAGCTCAAGCGCATTGAGTTCCGCACCGCCGACGGCACCTGCAACTACTACCTGGCCATGAGCGCCCTCCTCATGGCCGGCCTCGACGGCATCCGGAACAAGATCATGCCGACCCGTGAGAACGGCTACGGTCCCTACGACGAGAACGTCTACCGGTGGACCCCGGAGCAGCAGGCCAAACTCCACGCCATTCCGACGAGTCTGGAAGAGGCCCTCGACGCTCTGCGCGACGACCACGCCTACCTCCTCGAGGGCGGGGTCTTCAACGACGAGCTCATTGAGAGCTGGATCGAGGAGAAGACCAAGGAGGCAATCGCCGTCCGAAACCGGCCGCACCCCTTCGAGATGAACCTGTACTACTGGTTGTAGGGGAGGGGCGGGTTGCGGGCCC
>CAZUVX010000017.1:6646-23568 GCA_964623865.1 uncultured Spirochaetaceae bacterium
CCCCGGCCCTCCCCGGCGCTGGGAACTGCCCGCCCTGGCCCCCGCCCCGGCCCTTGCCAAATCCCAAAGCACACGCTATCTTCTTACAAGAAGTACAAGAAATCTTGTAATCTTGAAATGGCACTGTCGCCGGCGACCTCCCTGGAGGTGGCCGCCCCAAGGGTGGCGCCCGGAGGCGACCTCTCCGGAGGTGGCCGCGCGGCGGCGGAAACAGGAAGACGGACGGCTCCATGAAAGACGACACCCACGAGCGCATTCTCGACGGCACCACGGAGTTGGTGGCGAGGCACGGGTTTCGGCCCGGGCGGATCGAGGAGATTGCCGAGCACATCGGCGTCAGCGTCAAGACCATCTACAATCACTTCGGCAGCAAGCGCGCACTGGTGATCGCCGTTGTGCAGCGCGATCTGGACGGTCTGTTCGGACACTTCAACGAGGTGCTCGACAGCGAGGACCTGTCCTTCGCGGAGAAGGTGCACAGGATCATCTCCTTCGGTCTGGAGCGGGCGCGTCTGCACACGCCGGGGTGGTTCCAACTGATGGGCGTGCCGGAGCCGGGAATCACCCGGCACTTCCTGCCGCAGCTTCGCCGGCGCTTCCTCAAGCTCTTCCGGCGCCTCTGGGAGCAGGGCCGCGACGCCGGCGCGATCGACGCGCACACCGAAGCCGACACCATGGGCTACACGCTCCTCTTTCTCATTGAGGGCTTCCTCGGAGTCAGCCGCGAAGCGAGCCTCACCAGGCCCTCCCACGAGCTCCTGCGGTGCGCCCTCAACGTCCATCTCTTCGGTCTCCTCTCTGCGAAGGCGCGACGCTCCGCCGCTTACCTCCTCCATGAGGAACCCGAGCATGCCTAGAGGCGTCATTGGCTGGGCCGTCCTGGTCCTCGTTGCCATCGGCGGCGCAGCCGCCATCTACTTCTTCACCGGGGAAAATGCCGACGGTCCGTCGCAACAGGCCGCGGGGATTCGCACGCCCGTGCGGGTAGTCGAGCCGACCCGGAGCACCCTCGAGCGCACGTTCACCGTGAGCGGCTACGTTGAGTCCGATCGGGTGGTGACGGTGACCCCGAAGGTGGAGGGGTCCCTCGAGGAGCTCTTCGTCGACCTCGGAGATCCGGTCCAAAGGGGACGGAGCATCGCGGAGATCGACGACACCCAGTACCGCCTCAACCTGCGCCAGGCGGAGGCGAGCTTTGCCGTCGCGGAGTCGACGTTCCGGCGTACCGAGGAGCTCTTCGAGAGTGATGCGGCCAGCCGCCAGAACTACGACCAGGCGCGGTCGCAATTCGAGGCGGCGGAAACGCAACTCGAGCTTGCGCAGCTGCAGATGAGCTACACCTCCGTTGAGGCGCCCATCACCGGCACCGTCATTCAGCGGCATACCGCCGCGGGGTCGGTGGTCGGGACGTCCTCCGCCATCGTCACCGTTGCCGACCTCACCGACTTGGTGGTTCGCGCCAGGATACCCGAGCAGCACTTCCCCGCCTTCAGCCGGGCGCCCGACGCCATGGAGGTGGACGTGACCCTGCCGGCACTCAACGGAGACCGGGTCGATGCGCGGATTCGCACCGTCTCCCCCTATGTGAGCTCATCCAGTCGCAACTTCGACGTCGTAGTTGATCTGACTGAGACAACTACCGAGCTCCGTCCCGGTATGTTCGTGGAGGTCACATTCGTCCTGGAACGCCGGGAAGACGTGTACGCGCTTCCCTTTGACGCCTTCTCGGACGACGGCGAGCTCTGGTACCTGCAGGATGACGGCACCGTGACGGCGGTTGCCCTCGAGCCCGCCTTCACCACCGAGGAGATGTTCGCGGTGCCGGAGGAGTGGGCGGGGCGACGCGTCGTCATTGAAGGTCAGAACTTCCTCACCGAGGGCCAGGAGGTGAGGGTCCTGGAAGAGAACGCCGCGTCATGAAGCTCTCGGACTTCGCAATTGATCACCCAGCCGTCATCACCATTGTTCTCGCGGTTGTGGTTGCCTTCGGGGTTCTGGCGGTAACAAGCCTCATCCAGGAGCTCATTCCGGAGACAACCCAGCCGTCGGTGATTATTGCCACCTTCTATCCCGGCGCCGCCGCCGAGGACGTGGAGCGAGAGGTGACCGACCCGATCGAGAACGCGGTTTCCGCCCTCTCGGGGGTCTCCTCGGTGACGTCGAATTCCCGGGAGACCTCTTCCATGGTGACGGTTACCTTCGACTACGAGGTCGACTACGAGACGAAGATCGGTGAGGTCCGGGAGGAGCTGGACAACATTGTGACGCGCTTGCCCGACGACGTTGACGGGCCTCCGGTCATCTTCCGCCTCTCCAGCGGTAACGTATCCGTGTATACCGCGGAGGCGCGCTCCTCCTGGGACACCCCCCGGCTGAGTCGCTACCTGGAGGATCGGGTAGTGCCTCGTCTCTCCCGCATTCCCGGTGTGGCGGACGTCAACCTCAATGGCGACGTGTCCAAGGAAGTTCGGATTGCCGTGGACATCGACAGGCTCGGGTTCTACGGCGTCTCGCTTCTGGAGATTCATCGGGTCGTCCAGGCCAACAACGACTCCGTTCCCGCGGGAGATGTGCGCTACCGCAGTGATGATCTGAGTATCCGCACAGAGGGGCGCTACGAGACGCTGGAGGAGATCGAGAACCTCGTCGTGGGATTCCAGGAGAACACCTACATACGGCTGCGTGACGTGGCGACCGTTAGCAGGGTGCCGGAGCCGCAGGAGTTCTACTTCCGTTCAGGCGGACAGAACGCCGTTACCATTGACATCGTCAAGATGCGGAACGCCGACGTCATAGACCTTGTAGAGGAGGCGACAACCGTCCTCGCGGAGGTGGAGGAGGAATCCGGGGGGCAGGTGCGGTTCAACACGCTCGCCGATACGAGCCAGGACATCCAGGTCTCCATGAACGGGGTGCAGAGCAGCGCCCTCTACGGCGGTCTCCTGGCGGTTGTGATCCTGTTCATCTTCCTGGTGAACGCCCGGACAACCATCATCATTGCCGTCTCCATTCCGCTATCCATTGTCGTCACCTTCGTGGCCATGTACCTGGGGAACCAGACTCTCAACCTCATGACTCTCGGCGGGCTGACCGTGGGGATCGGCATGATTGTGGACAGCTCCATCGTGGTGCTGGAGAACATCTACCGCCACCGCAGCGAGGGGCAGGACCTCATTACCGCGGCCCGGGTAGGGGCGGGAGAGGTCGCCGGCGCCATTCTGGCTTCCACTACCACCTCGCTCTGCGTCTTCCTGCCGCTCCTCTTCGTGGAGGGGCTGGCCGGAGAGATTCTGGGGCCCACCGCCTTCACCATTGTCTTTGCCCTGCTGGCGTCGCTGATGGTGGCGGTGTTGGTTGTTCCATACCTTGCGGTGAAGCTCCTCAAGCCCGGCGTGGGGCAGGCGACGCAGGGCGGCCGGCGCCTGGCGCGCCTGGTGCACCGGGGCATGTCGGGTCTGGGCGAAAGGTACCGCCGCGGCGTCGACTGGGCCCTGGGACACGCTCCCTTCGTGCTGGCCTCCGCCGTGATCCTCCTGGGCTTCGCCGTGGCGGCCTTCGTCGGTATCGGGTTCGAGTACATTCCCTCCACGGACATGAACGAGTTCCACGTCTACCTGGAGGGACCCGGCAGCTTCTCCGTCGAGGATACCCGGGACCTCGCCGACGACGTCGATGCGGTGATCCGCGACCTCGTGCCTGAGCTCGAGACCGGCATCATGCATGTCGGCCAGGACGGAGCGGTCTCCTTCGCGCGGTCGGACAACAAGGTGTTCGGTCGCTATCGCCTGGTACCGGCGGATCAACGTGACCGATCGGTATATCAGGTCATCGACCTCTTGAACGATGAGATTTCCGCCCGTGTCCCCGACGTGAACGCCACTCTGGTAAACGGCGGCCTGGACGCCACGACGGCGCGCTCCGGGGGCGACCTCACCGGTATTGCTCAGGGCTTCACGGTGAACCTTACCGGGCAGAATCTGGAAGAGCTGATCGACAGCGCCCGGATTGTTCGGGATCTCCTGGCCCAGGACCCGGCGGTGCGGAAGGCGGAGCTCGGCATTGACCTGGCCCAGCGGGAGCTCCAGGCGGAGGTAGACCACGTCGCCGCGGTGAACGCAGGCCTGACCACCCAGGAGGTCGCGGCTACGCTTCGGGCGGTATTCTTCGGCCTGGAAGCGGGGGAGTATCTGGACGAGGGCGAGGAGATCCCCATCCGGCTCACCTCCACCGCCGCGGATCAGCCGGTCTCCCGGGACATCTTGAACCGGGTGACCCTGAAGAGCCAAAACGACGATCTCGTCTCCCTTGCCGGCGTGGCGGAGCTGCGCCTGAACCCGACGGTTACGGAGATCGACCGGGAGGACGGGCTACGCAAGATTTCGGTGGACGGCATCATGCGCACCGACAACCTCCGGCCCACGCAAGAGCGAATGACCGCGGCCCTGGAAGCGCAGGAGTTCCCCCGGGGCATTCAATGGGAGATCGGCGGGACCGCCGCGGAGCTGCAGACATCCTTCGCCGCCCTGACGGGAGCCATTATCATTGCCGTCTTCCTGGTCTATGCGGTTATGGTAATCCAGTTCGAGCGCTTCGATCAGCCCTTCATGGTCATGGGAGCGGTGCCGTTCATCCTCATCGGCGTGGTCCTCATGCTCCTTCTCACCGGAACGAACCTCTCCATTGTGACCCTCCTGGGAATCATTGCCCTGGTGGGGATCGTGGTGAACAACGCCATTGTGCTGATTGACTACACGAACCTGCTCCGTGTCGACTACGGGGTGGAGCTTCGCCGCGCCGTAGTCGAGGGCGCCGCGACGCGACTGCGCCCCATTCTCATGACCACCCTGACGACCCTGCTCGGGGTGGCGCCGCTTGCCTTTCGGGCGAGTCAGGGCTCGGAGATTTATGCGCCCCTGGGCACCGCCGTATTCGGCGGTCTCCTCACAAGCAGCCTCATTACCCTCTTTCTGATTCCCGTTGCGTACTACCACGTCGAGCGCTTTCGCGGGCGCCGTCGCGCGGCCCATGCGAGCTCGCCGGACGAAGGGGAAGAAGAGTCCGCACTGGAGGAACATTATGCAGAATAGATCGATGCCTGCGGCCCTCGCTCTCGTGGCGACGGCGACCCTCGTCACCGCGCTCCTGTCGGGGTGCTCCTCGGTCTTCAGCGGCTCCATTTCCGGCACCGTCTACGACAAGTCCACCTACACCGACGACGACCCGGACACCCTGGGCAACGTTGAGGTCTACCTCTATCAGCACGAAGAGGACCGCGACGCCGACTTCGACACCCTCACCGGCGACGGGGACGGAGCCGGGACCGGCGGGGACGGAGCCGGCGGGGACGATTCCGATGCGGGCGGCGGCGAGGCGACGCGGTACTACGACACCACCTCCACCGACGGTGACGGCACGTTCACCCTGAACTACGTGTGGAACACTCTCTTCCCGGACTACGGCGACACCGGCGACCGGGAGGAGGTCTTCCTCATCTTCCACGACCCCAAGGCGGAGTACGCCACGCTCAAGAAGAGCGCCATTGTCATTAGCCAGTTCACCTCCGACGTGGTGGCTCTCATGAGTCCCGCCCGGGCAAGGGCGACCGTCACCGGGACCGTGGAGAACGCCGTCTCCGGGGCGGGGCTTGACGCCGTCACCGTGACCGGCTACCTCCCGGGCTCCTGGGAGTACGAGGACGGCGGCGGCTTGAAGAACGTGAACTGGCGCGACGCCGAGCGCGCCTTCCGGGTCTCCACCGGAGACGGCGGCGGCTACACCGCGAGCTTCACCTTCCCGAAGAAGCTTCCCGCCGACGCCGGCCCCGACGCCGACGAGCGCATCCGACTCCGCCTCCTCTTCTCCCGGACCGGCTTCGAGACCGAAACCGACGGCGACGACGATCTGTCCCCGCCAGGCACTTCGGCGGACCTCAACGGCGACGGCGACGACGACGTGTACTACGAGTCGCCTCTCATCATTGCCGGTGTCGACACCGCCATGAACACCATTAGCCTGAAGCCCACGGAGTTCACGGTGACGGTGGAAGGCCGGGTGTGGCGGGACGACGAGGATGACGAAGGGACCGGTAG
Source organism: uncultured Spirochaetaceae bacterium (assembly GCA_964623865.1). Classification (GTDB taxonomy): domain Bacteria; phylum Spirochaetota; class Spirochaetia; order DSM-27196; family PWMO01; genus CAYFQV01. Next base: position 12,736 of record CAZUVX010000017.1, read on the forward strand.
CGGGGACGGAGAACTGCAGAAGGGTGATTCCGGGGACACCCCCACCAACGGCGAGGAGGTGGTCCTGACGGTTACCGACCCGGCCTCGGGGAACACCAGGACCCACCGCACCCGCACCGAGCGCTCCGGCGTCGGGTCCGACGCGGAGGACGGGACCTTTTCGATCTCCGGGGTGACCTGGAAGGACTCCGACTATTCCGGGACCCAGAGCACCGCGATGGCGACGATCACCGTGAAGGAAGCGACCACCATACATCTGCCCTCAGGCGGCGACGCCGACGAGGGTGAGGTGGAGCTGATCTCCGGCACGGACAACTACGTGGAGGTGCTCTTTGACTAGGCGATTCGCCGCGCCACTCTTTCTGGGGCTTGTCCTGTGGGCGGTCCCCGGGGGCATCGATCTCAAGGCGCAGCCCTACGATCATAGCGCCCTGGTGGAAGCGGCGCTTTCCCGGAATCCGGCGCACCGCGGGACCGTGGCGGAGGTGGAGCGTGCCCGGGAGCAGCTGCGCGGTGCGAAGGCGGAGCGGCTCCCCACGCTCTCGGTGAGTGCGGGTCTGGGCTACCTGTTCAACCCGATCGAGCCGGTGCGGGTCACCTCTGAGGAGCTTGCAGAGGTCACGGGCGTTCCGACGACGGAGGGCTCCGAGACGATCACCCTCTTCGAGGGACAGGAGGACACGCAGTACCAGTTTGCGGCGACGATCGAGCAGCCGGTGTACACATGGGGCAAGATCGCCGCCGGCGTGCAGCTCGCCGAGGTAGGCGCGACGGCGGCGTCGCTTCAGGTGGAGCGCAGCTCTCTGCAGATCGAGACGGAAGTCGCAAGCCTCTACTACTCGCTCCACTACCTCTCGCTGATGCACGAAGAGCTGCAGCGGCAAGAGGAGGCGGCGCGCAGGCTGGTCGAGATCAGCCGCCGCAGCTTCGAGAGCGGGGCCATTGTGGAATCGGATCTCCTGGAGGCGCGCGTCCAGGCCGCCGAGGTGAGCCTGGCGATTGCGGAGGTGGAGTCCCGGATCGATCAGAGCATCGCCCGGCTGGCTGCGGCAACCGGTCTGCCCGTGGAGGATCCGGAAGATCTGGCCCTGGGCGATGTCTCCGATCTTTCGCGATCGGCAACGCTGGAACCGGCTTCGGCCCTGGTCGGCCGGGCGACGTCGGGAAGCACCGAGCTGGCGCTCCTGGAGAGTCAGGTCCAGGCGGCGGAGCTCCGGCGCGACCTCGCCGAGGGGGGGAGCTACTTCAAGCCGGATATCGGCCTGCAGGTGGAGCTGCAATTCGCCGGGCCGCGCTTTCCCTTCATTGAGCGCGACTGGTACCGGCAGGACCAACCGAACAACGTTCTATCCCTGGGGCTCCAGACGACGCTCTTCGACGGAGGAAGAATCTCCTCCGAGATCGCCACCGAGCGCCTGGATGTGGGGGCGGCGCGCCTCGACGTGGCCGACGGCCGCGCCAAGCTCGAACGGGCGGTGCGCGAGACTCGCGCCCGCGTCGTGCTGGACCGCGCCCGGGTTGAGCAGGCGCGGCTCCAGGAGGAGAACGCTCGAGTGCAGCTCGACCTGCGCAAGCGGGAGTGGGACAACGGCACCGGCACGGAGAGCGACTATCTCAAACAGGTGATCGACCGGCACGGCAAGACCGCCGAAAAGCATCAGCGCGCCCTGGAGTTCCACCTGGATTACTTTCAGCTCCGTGCCGCAACGGGGGACACTCCCGCGGAGGTGATCGCCCCGGAGGCTGGGAGCGAGGAATGATCGCGAGGAGGTAACGCAGGGGTTCGGGCACAGCTCAGCTTCGGGAGCGCGATCCGGCAATAACGCTTCTCGGAATGTCTACGATCAGCGTTGTGCCGCCACCACCCTCGAGATGTGTCGTCGCCTGGAGTTGGCTTGTCAGCCCCCGGATCAAGGTCATGCCGATCGAGTCGTCCTCGAGGGACGCACCCGCCGGAAGGCCTACGCCGTCGTCGCTCACGGTCAGACGCGTATGGTCGTCATGGGAGGTCAGCTGCAGGCTAATGGTGCCGCGCCGGCCCGACGGGAATGCGTGCTTCAGGGCGTTGGTTACCGCCTCGTTGACCAGAAGGGCAATCGGCACCGCCCGATCAATGGTCACCTCCACGGGGGCGCACCGTACTTCGTAGCGAATGCCGCTGTGGCCCATGAAGATATCCTTGACGTGGTCGAAGAGGCGCGGCAGGTACTCCCCCAGGTCCACGTGTGCCAAAGAGCCCACCCCGTACAGAACCTCGTGGACCAGCGCCATGGCCTGCACCCGCGCCTGGGTCTCCCGGAGCACCGTCGTCGCGTCCTTCCGGGTCGTCGCGGAGCGCCCCGCTTCCAGGCTCAGCATGCTCGACACGATCTGCAGGTTGTTCTTGACCCGGTGGTGAATCTCCCGGAGCAGCACCTCCTTCTCATCCAGGGAGTCACGGAGGCGCTTCTCGTACTCCTGGCGACCGGTAATGTCCCGGGCAATAGAGAGGAGATAGTCCCGCCCGTCCAACTCGACGAGATGGGAGCTGACTTCAATGGGGATTCGGGTCCCGTCCTTGGCCACGTGCAGGAATTCGAGTTGCTCCTTCCCCTTCTCGTAGAGTTGCCGCATGGATTCGGGAATGTCGATCTGAAACTCCGGGGCGTCGAGATCGGCGGGATCCATCCGTGCGAACTCTTCCTTCGTGTAGCCGAGGCGACGGACGGCTACATTGTTCACTTCCACAATGCGAGAGGGCATGCGATTCTCGTCGAGCTCGAAGAGGAAGATGGCGTCGCTGGCGTTCTCGAAGATGGTGCGATACTTCGCCTCGCTCTCGAGGCGCCCCTCCTGGGCGGTCATCTCGTCGGTAATGTCGACGGCTATCCCGACGATCTCGTCGTTTCCCTCGTGATAGAAGGCGAAATGGGAGAAGTACCACCTCTCCGAGTCATTGCCGCCTTCCGTCTTGAAGGACTGCGGACCGTCCGTAACGGTCTTGAAGAGTCGCCGTACCGTTTCGGCGTGCAGGACCTCCGAGACGTTCCGTCCGATTACGCTCTCCGCATCTACGTGTACCCGGGAGAGCCCGGCCCCGCCGGCGTTGCGAACGACCCCATCCCGACCAATCCGAATGAAGGCGAAGGGGAGGTTTGTCAGGGCGGCGTTGAGGATTGAGGCGTCCACGCCATCCGCCGCCGCTTGCAGTGGCTCTTGGTGCATGTGCATTCATTGCGATTGTAGTGGGGACGCTCCGGTGATGCAATCCAGGCGGGTGCACCCCGGCAGTTCTGAGTTTGGGCGAAGGAGGGCGTGAGAGCGGCGAGACATCACGTGCGGTGGGAGGCGCAGGCATGCACGCTGCGCGTGGGCAAGAGATGCACACCGGTACGATGTCGAACCTTCGTATTCGAGTCGGATGGCAAGACAGTCGAGTGCCGCGGTCGGGGAGCCGACGCCGGAGGGGGCCTCTCCGTGGCCGCGCCGAAGCGTGCAATGCCGACGGCGCCTTCGTCCGCGGCCGCGGCGGCCGTGCCGGCTGCCCTCGGCTCACACTACGCGATCGAGGCCGCCGATGACGCGGCGATGGATGTCCGCAATGTTGCGGATGTGCTGCGCCAGGCTTCGCGCCCGGGCGCTGGCGTGCATGGAGAAGAGGGCGGATACCACGTAGTCCGAGACGCGGACGTACTCGTTCTCCCGGCGTCCGGGCAACAGCTCCTTAAGGGTCGCCTGTACCTGGAGGCGCAAGCTCCTGACGATGTCCTGAATCCGCTCTGCAATCGGTCCGTCGAGGTGCGCGAACTCAATGTAGGTCTGGACCACCAGACATCCCCGGCCGGCGCTTTGGATGAGCTGCTCTTCCCAGTGGGTGACAAGATCGGAAAGGCGGTTCTGCGGGGGGCGATCAGCCTCCAGGATCACCCACGCCTGCGAGAAGGTCCCTGCGACGTACCGATCCAGCGCTTTGAGGAACATGGCCGCCTTGTCGCCGAAGGCTGTGTAGAGACTGGCTCTGCTGAGATTGGTGACCGCCATGAGGTCGTCAATGCTGGTGTTGCGAAAGCCGCGCTCCCAGAAGGTGGCCATGATCTGGGATAGCACGGTGTCTTCGTCGAAGGTTCGGGGCCGTCCTGCCACTGTTGTTGTTCCTCACCTCCGACACGGCCGGCCGCGGAGGGAGCGCGACGCCGTAACGGCCCAAGTGCGACGCCGGCCGCGGAGGGAGCGCGGCGCCGTCACGGCCCGCCGGAGTCATGACGTGCCGGTACGGTCTCCCAGGCGCGGTCGTACACCACCACGGTGTCGCGCCCGGATGTCTTGGCGCGGTACAGGGCGAGGTCGGCGAGGCGGATGAGCTCGTCGATTCCCCGGGCCCGGTGCGCCTGGAGCTCGGCAATGCCGATGCTCGCCGTCAACGGCCCATGAGGGTGTGCCTCAGTGCCCACCTCAATGCCGGCGAGGTGCTCGCGGATGCGGTCCGCTACCTTCCGCGCGGCCTCCAGCCCTTCGCTTCGGAGAACCACCGCAAACTCCTCGCCGCCGTAACGGCCGACCACGTCGTGGCCGCGGACGGAGCTCGCGATGACCTGGGAAGCGTGCTTCAGGACGCGGTCACCCTCCTGGTGGCCGTAGGTGTCGTTGATCTCCTTGAAGTGGTCGAAGTCGACCATCAGAAGGCTCAGCGGGGACCCGTCCCGCGATGCCCGGAGCGCCATGCTGTGACCACGGTCGAAGAAGGATCGGCGTGTTGCCGCGCCGGTCAGGGAGTCGGTGGCCGCCTGGAGCCGCACCTCCTCGAAAAGCTCGGCGTTCTGCAGGGCAATCGATACGTGGTCTGCGAAGGCCACGGCCAGGCGCGTGGCGTCACGGGAGAAGGCGTCCGGTTCGAAGTCGTAGAAGACAAGAACACCGGTCACCCGCGACCGGGAAATGAGGGGCATGGCAATGATGGATCCCCGGGGAATACGGAGTTGCTCCAGGAAGGGGTATTCTGCGTCTCGAACGTCCCGGATCTGCAAGGGCTCTCGCTGCTCCAGCAATTCCGCCGCGGCGCCCAGAGAAGCCAGCTCGAATCGGTCGCCCTGCTTGAACCGGGTTCCGGGGATGCCTGCCGTGCCGATTACTTCCAGCGACGTGCCCTGCCTCTGGAGCACCGCCGCACCGGCGTAGGGAATGACGTTGTGGGCCTGCTCCAGGATCAGCGATACGGCGTGGTGGACCTCCAGCGAGGTGGCAATGATTGCGCCGGCCTGCCGCAGAGCCTCGGACTCTCGCGCCTTGTCCTGCGCCTCTTCCATCGCCATGTGGTAGAAGTTCTCCAGCGCCTTCTGCGTGTTAATGTCGACGTCGAGGCCCACGTAGCGTGTCGCTTCTCCCTTCTCATTGCGCTCGGCCACGTAGCCCTTGGAAAGCACCCAGTGAGTGTCTCCGGCGGGAGAAACGACGCGGAACTGCTCCTCGAAGTAGTCCGTCGTGCCGTCCATGACACTCGCGGTTGCCGCTTCTACTCCGGGGCGATCTTCGGGATGTACGTACTCGAGCCAGTTACGCCGTGCCGCTTCAGGATCATCGAAGCCGAGGTTCCTCCAGAACTCACTGGTAAATCCCGAAGCGCCGACGTAGTCCGCTTCGAAGATCCCGAGTCGGGCGAGAATGGGCTGGATGCTTGCTTCGAAGAGGCTTCGTCGCGTCATGACCGGTCCCGGAGCAGTATACCCATGCAGCCCGATTTCGACCATCCCGCGGCGTGAACGCGTGATCTACCCGCCGGGACGTCCCGGGTCCCTTGGCAAGGTGACCGACGGGGTCTATGATCCCGCCGTAGCAGTGAATCTACCCGCACCGGAGCGGGGCTCCGGGATACTCACGCCGGCACCGCCGCCTTGTCGACGGATGCCGCTGAACGTCGCCGGACTCGCCTTCAGAGGAATCGTCTCGTGAAACGCGTCACCGCCCTCCACTGGGAGGGCACCCTGTCGGTCTCCTATCTCCTCCTGACCCAGGGCCCCATTTTCGTAGCCGTAGCCCTGGCGTTCAATCTGAGCCTCACCATGCTGGGGATCGCGGCGGCCTTCCCCATGGCCTTTCAAGTATTTCAGCTCCTCACGCCGGCGGTGGTCCGGGGCGGCATGCGACTGAAGACCCTCCTTGCGCTGTTCAACAGTTTCCGCTTCGTCTGGGTGGCTCTCCTGATTCTTGTGCTGGAGGGAGTTCCCTCACCGCTTCCCTTCATAGTGGTCTTCGCAATAGCTCAGGCGGCGAATGCCCTGGCGGGCAACGTCTGGATGATGCTGGTGCAGCGCATAGTGCCGGAGGCGGTGCGGGGGCGCTTCCTGGGACGCCGGAATACCTACATCTCGATCCTCACGGTGGTGCTGGTGCCGTTCTATTCGGCACTCATGACGCACCTTCCGGCGCCGTACGGCCTGGTTTCGGTTATCAGCCTCGCCCTGGTGGGAACCGCCTTCTCCATTGCCTTCGTCGCGCCCTTGCCGGACCACCGCGGCGGCAGCACCACCCGGGTACCTCTGTTTCAGCCTCTGCGAGAGCGCAACTTCCGGCGGTTGGCGCTCGCCCACGGGTACTGGAGCTTCGCTGCCCTCATGACGGCACCCTTCTTCGCGTACCACCAGATCCGGAACATCGGCATTCCCCTGACCGCGATCAGCGTGCAGACGAGCCTCTTCGGTCTGCTCTCCATTCTCTTCTACCGGCTCTGGGGCACCCTCACGGACCAACTCGGGATCAAGAGCATCACCGTTGCGGGTATCGGCATTGTGGCACTGACGCCGTGGCTGTGGCTCCTCATGAGTGAGGCCCTCTGGCCTCTGGCCATGGCGCTGGATGTAGTGAACGGCTCCCTGGGCTGGGCGGCCGTAAACATCGTCATCCTTGCATTTCCTCTGGAGGTAGGGCGCAGGGACTCGCCGACCCACTTCGGGATGTACTTTGCCCTCGGCGGGGTCGGCGGCTTGATCGGCTCCATTGTGGGCGGATACGTCGCCGAGCTCTTTCATGAGATCGATGTCTACGTGCGTGGCTACCGCGTCTACGGTCTACAGCTCTTCCTTATTGTGGGCAGCCTCCTGCGACTGGGGGCCATTCCCCTCTTTCTCCGGGTGAAGACGGCCAAATACGTCCGGCTGCCGACGGTGGCGATCAACATCCTCGCTCTGGTGGCGCGGCGCACGCCCCTGCGGCCCTTAGAAACTCCTCGGCCCATCGCACGGAGCCCTCGACATCCCGAGGAATCGTGACGATCTTCGAGGGATCATATGCTCTTCGGTCTTGGCACTACTGATCTGCTGCTCTTCATTCCCGCGATCCTGCTCGGTTTCACCCTGCACGAGTACGCCCACGCGCGACTCGCCGTCGCTCTTGGTGATCCGACGCCGCGGGAGCGCGGACGGCTGACGCTGAACCCGCTTCGGCACATCGACCTTGTCGGACTGCTTCTGATTCTCACGGTGGGATTCGGCTGGGCGCGGCCGGTGCAGTTCGACCCCTCCCGGTTCAAGCGGCCGCGGCGGGGGAGGGCTGCGGTGGCGGTGATTGGACCCGCCGCGAATCTTGTTCTCGCGGTGGTGCTGGTGCTCGTGCTTCGGTTCGTGGTGTCCCCGGGGGACGGAGCGAGCGGCCGGGCTCTGGTGGAGCGCGGTCTGGTCCTGGGCATCTACCTCAACCTGGTCCTTCTGGTGTTGAACATGTTGCCGCTGCCGCCGCTGGACGGCTCGCATCTGGTCCTGGTCCTCATTCCCGATGACAAGCCGCGCCTTGCGCAGCTCTACGTGCGCTACGGCGCCGTGGTGCTCCTGGTACTGATCCTCGGCGGGACGGTCTTCGGCCGCAACATCCTGCCGATCGGCAACGTCGCGACGTCGCTGCTGCAGCTGCTCTTCCGGCTAGCCGGGCTGTGACGCGGCGACGCCTTGCCCAGCGGGGCAACGTGGTATAGGCTCTCCAGGAAGACCCCTCTCCCTGCAGATCAACCTGGAGGTGTGCACCCCATGCCGGAGAACGACTCGGCTCCGCAGAACCGGAACGAATCACAGAACCGGACCGACGGCGTGGAAGGCGCGATCATCGCCCTGCGTCGAGAGGTGCTGAACAGCATGTTCCTGTGGCTGACTGCAGGGCTGCTCGTCTCGGCGGTCGTCGCCACGTACATCCACTCGACGCCGTCTCTTCTGGAAACCATGGCGGAGAGCAACGCCATATTCGCAGGGCTCATTGTGGGCGAACTCATGCTGGTGCTCTTCCTGTCCGCTCAGATCAAGCGGCTCACCGCCTTTCAGGGTCTCATTGCATTCCTGGGGTACAGCGTGCTCACGGGGGCCGCCTTCTCGGTGATTCTCTCCGCGCACACCCCGGTCAACATTGAGCTCACCTTCTTCGTGGTTGCAGGGATGTTCGCCGCCATGAGCATCTACACGCGCTCGGTACGCTCGGCGCCGGGGAGCCGGCAGGGAATCGTCTTCATGGGCGGCGTCGGGACACTCCTTGCGATTGCGGTGAATCTCTCACGCGGTAGCGGCACCGCCGACTGGATCGTCTCACTGGTCGGAGTCGCGCTCTTCGTTGCGTTGACTCTCTACGATACCCAGCAGGTCCTCGAGCTCATGACCAGCGTCGATCGCAGCGAAGGTGCCAATCAGACCCTGCGCCGCTCGCCCGTCGGGGCGCTTCGCCTTTACATCGACCTCATCAATGTCTTCTTCCTGGTGCTCCGGATCATCCAGGGCAAGCGCTCCCTCGACATCCACAGCGACGCTCCGGTCCAGCCCCGGGGCCACCGCAACCCCTACCGGGAGGCGTACCGCCTTCGGGAAGAGCGGCTCAAGCGGGAGGCTGGTGAACGGCAAGAGGAGGGCGCCTCCGATGGCACCGGCGGGGAGCGGACCGACTCCGCAACGGACTCCTCAGCCGGCGCCCGCGGATCGGAAGATCCAAACACGGACGACGAGGCGCCGGAGGGACGTCCAAAAGAGTAGGAGAGGGGTCGTCACCCGGACCTACTCGAAGTACGCCGTGTCGGGTAGCAGGGAGTCTGTGTTACCACGATGTAATCCTGGTTGTCATACGCCTGACCGAGCGCGGTCGTCATTTCCGCCTCGCTTCCTTCAATGAGTGTCCAGTCCCCAAGGCCGTAAACGTCGTTGTCGATTGCGTCCCGGGCACTTGTCGTCAACCCGGCGCCCGGGTCAATGCCCTGGATCTCCCGTCCGAACTGCGCCGCCGCGGCATCCAGGTTTGCCGGTGAGTCAATGTTCGTGTAGCTCGGAACGACCAGTCCGACCCGCGCATCCTCGTAGTTGGCGCTCAGCTTCACCACCTGGTCCGTGTACTCGCCGTCCGATCCGTAGAAGTTGCCGTGGGTGTGCGGGAGCCACGCCGCGAAGTGGGCGTGCGCCCAGTCGACATGGGCAAGAGTTACCGCGGGTTTCTCCAGATCTTCAGTCGCGTCGTCGGTTCCGCCCGGCAGCAAGGCGCTGCACGATGCTGTCAGGAGAGCCGCACCAACAATCACCGGAATCACGAAAAGCCGGCTTCGTCGCACAATAGAACGCCTTAGCATGCGCAGTGAGTGTAGCTAACAGCGCATACTTGACCTAGAGGGTAATGATTACGGTGGGGCTTCTCAAGGCTTCGAGAGATTCCTTATCCGAAGAGCTCGTAGCCCTTCAGCTTCAGGCCGTCCCGCATGGCGCGGAGCCTTCTGAGGAGGTTCTCGTTGGCAGGAATACCGTGGGCAAGGCGGTGTTGCTCCATCTCGTACTCCTTTTCGCCGGCGACGTAGATGCGATCGTGCCCGGGAGTGGGCTCTGAGTTCTGGAGCCGCCGCATAATGCTTCCGGTAATCGCTTTGGCGACGTCCGGATCCACGAAGTGGGCCAGGTCGATCGCAAGGAAGAAGTGACCCAGGCGATAGGGCTGGCGGTGGCCTTCATCATCGAACCCAAGGAGGCCGGTCATGAAGGTGCCGTCCTGCAGTGCCGAGCTCAGTATCTCGACCATGGTGGCGTAGCCGTAGCCCTTGTGACCACCGAAGGTTTCGCCTGCGCCGCCGAGGGGCAGTAGGGCGGCGGTGCGTTGAAGGAGGGCGTCCAAGAGGTGGGGGGTGTCCGTTTCGGGTTCACCTCTGCGGTTGATGGCCCATCCCTCCGGAGCATTCTTCCCGAGTCGGTTCATGTGCTCCAACTTGCCCCGTTGAGTGATTGATGTGGCGGCGTCAATGACGAAGGGGTAGGGCAGATCACTCGGCGCGGCAAAGGTAATAGGATTGGTGCCCAGGAGCGGCTCCACGCCGAAGGTCGGCGGTACCGACGGCCGGGCATTCGTGACGGTGAGGCCCATCATGTCCTGTCTTGCCGCCATGATGGGGTAGTACCCGGCGAAGCCGTAGTGTGTCGAATTCCGCACCGCCACCGCTCCCAGGCCGAAGCGCCGCGCCTTCCGGATGGCCATCTCCATGGCGCGATAGGCAATGACGTGACCCATGCCGTGGTGACCATCGAGTGTTGCCGTGGCTTCGCGGTCGGCAAGTACCTCGATCTCCGTCCCGGCGTGCTGGATGCCCTCGTGGATGCGTTCGTAGTACATGATGAGACGACCGACCCCGTGGGAATCGATTCCGCGAAGGTCCGAGCTTACGAGCACGTCTTGACAGATCCTTGCATCATCCGGTGGCACGCCGAGGGTGGTGAATACTTCCTCCACGAAGGCGCGAAGGGTGTCGACGGGAATGTGGATCTTTGCTGCTCGATCGGACTCGTGCTCCATGCAAAACTCCTTCGGTGCACTCGGCGGCAGTCGGACCCGTCGGGACCGGCCGGCACAACGGGGGACCGG
>CAZUVX010000017.1:23668-35859 GCA_964623865.1 uncultured Spirochaetaceae bacterium
GGGACCGGCCGGCACAACGGGGGACCGGACACAACAACCGGCCTGCAACCGGTGCCTCGATGCTTCGGGAAACGGCCGGACCTGTCAAGGTGGTGCGCTCGTTGGGGCCGGTTGACACCGGCTGCCTCTCCGCCTTGAATGAGGTGCGGCGCTGGGGACGGAGCTCTCGGCGCGGAAGGGGCGGCACGAGTGGTCCATCCACGGATTCTTCACGATGATGACGAGATGGTGATTGTTGAGAAGCCTGCGGGTTATCTCATTCACCCCAACAAGTTCGACCCGGGCTCACCGACCTGCATCAACTACCTCGGAGGGCGTCTGGGTACCCGCATATTCGTCGTGCATCGCCTTGATCGTGCCGTTTCGGGGGTCATGGTCTTTGCCAAGAGTCGGGCCGCCGCGAAGGCACTGGCCGACCAGTTCCGGGAGCGCGCAGTGGACAAGACCTACATTGCTCTGGTTCGCGGCTCCGTCGAAGAGCCCCTCGTGATCGACGAGCCCCTGGAGAGCGGAGCGGCCGGCCCCGGGCTCGCGCCCACCGGGGAGAAGGTGCCCGCGACGACATCGGTTCGACCGCTCTCAACGACGAGCATAGATGTCGCGGTTGGCCCCTACGAGGAGTCGTGGTACAGTCTCGTCGAAGTGCACCTCCATACGGGGCGCTTTCACCAGGCCCGTAAGCATCTTCGCCGGGCGACGCACCCGATCATCGGTGACCGGAAGCACGGGGACAACAAGCACAACCGCTACTTCCAGGAGCAGTACGGGACGCGTACGCTCTTCCTCCGGTCGGCGGAGCTCCGCTTCGAGAACCCCGGCCGGACCACTCGCGTCGCCGCCCGGGTCGGGATCCCTGAGGAGTGGGTCCCCATCCTGGACGATCTGGGTCTGGCGGTGCCGGAGCAGCTTCGGGAAGAGCCGGAGGTCGTATTCGAAGGAGGGAATCGTGGCAACCGTTGAGTTCCCCGGTGACTTCACCTGGGGCGTAGCAACTGCTTCTTATCAGATCGAAGGGGCCGCCCGTGAGGACGGCCGCGGCGAATCCATCTGGGATCGTTTCTCCCACACGCCCGGCACCGTTCTGGACGGCAGCACCGGAGATGTCGCCTGCGACCACTACCACCGCCGGCACGAGGACATCGCCGCCATGCAGGCCCTCAACCTGAAGGCGTACCGCTTTTCCGTCGCTTGGCCCCGGGTACTCCCCGAAGGCGTCGGCACCGTGAACCCGGCGGGGCTCGACTTCTACGACCGGCTGGTGGACGGTTTGCTCTCGGCAGGCATAACGCCCTTCGTCACCCTCTTTCACTGGGACCTGCCCCAGTCACTCTACGATCGCGGGGGATTTGCCGTTCGGGAGAGCGCGGAGTGGTTCGCCGAGTACACCGAGCGCGTCGTAAGTCGCCTGGCGGACCGTGTGAAGCACTGGATAACCTTGAACGAGCCCTTCGTCGTCTACGCCCTGGGTTACTTTCTTGGTGAGCACGCCCCGGGAGAGCGCAACTTCCGCCGGGCGGTGAAGGTGGCTCACAACCTTCTTCGCGCACACGGCCGGGGGGTACAGGTCATCCGGGGGCTCGATCCGACGGCGACGGTGGGGATCACCAATGCCCTCTCCCCGGTGCATCCGGCGAGACCCGGCAGAGATGACCGAGCGCAGCGGCGCGCCGAAGGGTTCACTCAGCGCCTGTTCATGGACCCCATATTCAAAGGCGAGTATCCCGCCGCCGTGGGGCGGCTCCTGCGCATGGTCAACCGGGACATTCGGCACGACGATTTCGAGGTCATTGCTCAGCCCATCGATTTCGTCGGCGTCAACAACTACTCCCGCATGATCGTCGAGGGAACCCTCAATCCCGTTCCCGGCTTCCGTCCCGTGGACCCGACGTATCCCGAGGCGCGCTTTACGCACATGGGGTGGGAGATCTACCCCGACGGGCTCTACGAGGTCCTCACGTGGATCCGGGACGAGTACGGGAACGTGCCCGTCTACATTACCGAGAACGGTGCCGCCTTTCCGGATGAGCTTCAGGAGCACAACGGGCGGCCGACGGTTGACGATCCGGAGCGGCAACGGTTCCTTCAGGAGTATCTCCACGCCGTCGCCCGCGCCATTGGTGAGGGCTGTGACGTCCGGGGCTACTTCGTTTGGACACTCATGGACAACTTCGAGTGGTCCTACGGCTATTCCCGGCGCTTCGGCCTCTACTACACCGACTATCCCACCCAGCGGCGTATCCTGAAGTCCAGCGGCGCCTGGTACGGGGAGGTTGCCCGCACCGGGTCCTTCAGGGCGTGACAGCCGGCATGGCCGACAGCTTGACGCCGCCCACCCGGCATGGGTAGGTTTCGCAGCGAGATACTTAGGGAGGCTAAGTTTTGGGCGAGGCGATCATCCAGGTGCAGAACCTGATGCGCAGGTACGGGAGCCTCACCGCGGTGAACAAGGTCAGCTTCTCGGTCAACCGCGGCGAGATCTTCGGCTTTCTCGGGCCCAACGGCGCGGGCAAGACCACCACCATCAACATGCTCTGTACGCTTCTTCTTCCGACCGCCGGAACAGCCGTCGTCGCCGGTCACGATGTGGCTCGGCAGCCCGGGAAGGTACGCCACTCCATTGGGCTGGTCTTCCAGGACGCGAGTCTGGACGAGCGGCTGACCGCCATCGAGAACCTTCGCTTTCACGCGCTTCTCTACTCGGTGCGCCGGGAGGTGTTTCATGAACGGGCGGAACGGCTCCTCAATATGGTGGATCTGGCGGACAAGAGGAAACACAAGGTGCGGACCTTCTCCGGCGGCATGAAGCGGCGTCTGGAGATCGCTCGGGGCCTCCTCCATCATCCGGACGTACTCTTTCTGGATGAGCCCACCATCGGGCTGGACCCGCAAACGCGGAAGCACATATGGGACTACCTGCGGCGCCTCCGTGACGAGGAAGGCATCACCATGTTCATGACCACGCACTACATGGATGAGGCCGAGAACTGCGACCGCATAGCAATCATCGATCACGGAGAGCTCGTGGCACTGGACTCACCGGACGGGCTGCGCGGCCGAGTTGGGGGCGACGTCGTCACAGTCCGGACGAGCAACGACGAGGCGGTTCGAGCACACCTGAGCACGCGCTACGGCTTAGAGGCGCGGGAAGCCCCCGGTGGCGGGCTGATTGTCGAGACGCCGCAGGGAGATGAGTTCATCCCGGAGCTCATTCGGAACTACGCGCACGGCGAAGACGGAGTCCAGGTGCGCGGCGTGAATCTCCGTCGTCCCACCATAGACGACGTCTTCATCAAGCTCACCGGCCATGCAATCCGGGAGGAAGAGGTGAATCCTGAGAGAGAGGACATGCGGCAACACCAACGCATGACCGGGCGCCGGTAGCACGACCGGGATCGAGCACAGGGAGGTATGAGTATGGACCGGATTATGGAGAACCTGCGCGGCGCGTTCACGGTGTGGTACCGGGACGTGCTTCGCTATCTTCGCGACCGCGCCCGCATTGTCGGCTCCCTGGGCATGCCGCTGCTCTTTCTCTTCGTTCTGGGAACCGGTCTTGCCCCCGCCATGGATGGGCTGGGGGGCGAGGCCGTCGACTTTCGGAAGTTCCTCTTTCCCGGAATCATTTCCATGACGGTGCTCTTCACCTCGGTATTCTCCGCCATGTCGATAGTCTGGGATCGGGAGTTCGGTTTCCTCAAGGAAGTCATGGTCTCGCCGGTGTCCCGCATAGCCATTGCCCTCGGGAAAGTGGCCGGCGGCAGCACCGTGGCTCTCATGCAGGGGTGTATCATTCTCCTGCTGTCACCGCTCCTGGGCATCAGCTTGAGCTTCTTTCAGGTTATCTCCCTCATTGGGCTCATGCTGCTCCTCGCCGGCGTCATGACCTCGCTGGGTCTGCTGATCGCGGCGCGCCAGCGCTCCATGGAGGGGTTCCAGATGATCATGAACTTCCTGCTGCTCCCCATGTTCTTCCTCTCCGGGGCACTCTTCCCCCTTCGGGATCTCCCGGTTTGGATGGAGATTCTCACCCACGCCGACCCGGTCGCGTACGGGGTCGACCCCATTCGCCGCGTAGCTCTCCAGGGAACGGTGCCAGGTCCCATCCTCGATGAGCTCATTCGCTTTCCCCTGGCCACCAATCTCCTGGCCATGCTCGGGTTTGCCGTAATCTTCCTGGTTCCGGCAGTGGCGCTGTTCAGCAAGCGGGACTAGCGCGAGCACGGAGCGTACGGGCGGCTACGGCAGTCAAGGAAGGTATGGCCGTCGCATACGCGACGGCCGATGCCTAGGGCAGGCAGGCGCGGACGCCCGGTGACCCCGCGCAGGTGCGTCGGCTCAGGGACGCCGCGCGCCGGGCACCGGTACGAGGTTACGCGCCCCGCCCCCGGCGTCCAGGCTGATTAGCGTCATCCTCCTTGGGACGACAGGCTTTGCTCCGGTCTACGGTGACGGGGTAGCGGCGTTGTGCCTCACCCCGACGTGCCGGAGTCTTGATGTTTTCTATAGTAGAGAATATGAAATAGCGAAAAACTGTCGGCGCTGTTGTACAAAGTTGCCCCGGCTGATACAAGTGCCAATCACGCATGACCCTTCTTGAGACCCTGAAGACCGATTCACAGAAGCGGTTTCTCCTCTTTGCCTCCTCGGTAGCCTTCCTGGCCCTTGGCGCCTCTCAGGCCATGTATGGGCCCTTCTACGGGGTGTTCCGGAGCGAGTTCGGCCTTTCCGCCTCGAAGGTGGCGCTGACCACCATGTTTCACTTCGCCGGCGGTACCGGCGCCCTGCTGATCAGCGCCGTGGTGGTCCGGCGTCTCGGGTCCATTCCCGTAGCCGCCGCGTGCTCGGCCCTGCTGACCGCGGGGCTGATCGCGGTCGCCCTGGCACCGAGCTTCGCTTTTGTCCTCGCCGGCGCTTCGCTGGTAGGAATCGGATTCGGCGGATTGCAGGTGCTGAACTTTCTCATTGCACGCATCTTCGTGGCCCACCGAGCGGCAGCGCTCAACCTTCTCAACGCCGTATTCAGCGTCGGTGCAATCCTGGCGCCCCTGGCAGCGGCGCCTTTCGTGACGGCGGACTCGTATCGGCCGCTCTTTGCCATGCTTTCGGTCGTCGGGGTTGTGGTGTTCATTCTGCTCCTCCTGCAACCCAGGGCAATCGGAACAGACCCCGCGACGCCGCGCAAGCTTCCCAGAACCTGGCCGGTTGCCTTCGCCGTTCTCGGGTTCCTTCTGCTCTACTTCTTCTACGTTGGCTCCGAAACCTCCTTCACCAGCTGGATTCCCACCCACCTCGCAACAGCGTACGCAGACGGCTTGTCCGCCCGAATGGCCGGGCTCTTCTGGGCCGCATTGACCCTGGGGCGACTGGTGGCCATCCCGGTAAGTGGGCGTATGAAGTCGCCGATTCTGGTCATCCTCGCACTCTCGGGTGCGTTCCTTGCAACGGTGGTTTCCCGTAGCGCAGGAGCGGCTCCGGCGGCGTATGTTGTCGTCGGCTTCTTCCTGGGACCTGTCTTCCCGGCGGGGCTGGCCTGGATCGCGGATCGCTTTCCCTACAACTCCTCCTCCATTTCGGCGTTCGTCCTGGCGGGAGGCGGATTCGGGGCGATTCTCTTCCCCCCAACGATCGGTTCCCTGGTGGACGCCTTCTCCCCTGCGGTCATTCCAGTTTCCATTGCGGCGGTGCTCCTCGCCGGCGTCGTAACCGCGGTTACCATCCGGCTTACCGCGCGGAGGCAACGGGTCGCATGAGGGAGGCAGGGACTACTCCGGCAGGGTCGTTTGAAGACTACATCGCCCGGCTCGAAGCGCGCCTTGCCGAGCCCCTTCCTGGTCTACCGGCGCAGCGTCGGATGGCGCCCGAGGGACGGAGCCCGGAGCGCTACGATCCGACTCCTGAGCATGCCCGGCAGGGTGCCGTGCTCGTGCTTCTCTACCGTCATGAGGGACGGATCGTCATGCCCTTCATCCGTCGTCCCGAGGATGATACTCCCCACGCCGGGCAGATCGCCTTTCCCGGCGGCGGCTTTGACGAGGGAGATCACTTCCCCGTCGGTACTGCGCTCCGAGAAGCGTGGGAAGAGGTTGGTGTGAAGCAGGAGTCGGTGCGGATCCTTGGAAGGTTGACTCCGCTCTACATCTCGGTCAGCAACTACTCGGTGCATCCCGTCGTGGGAGTTACCGCGGTGCCGCCGGCCTTCAGCATCAATCCGCGTGAGGTGGAGTCCCTGGAGATCGTCGGCATTGACAACCTACCCGGCAGCCGTACCCAGGAGACCTTTCCGGCCCGGGGGTACCGCATTGTCGCACCGTGCTTTGCCGCCGACGGCGTGTCGATCTGGGGAGCCACCGCCATGATGCTCAACGAGCTCGTGGTCATTCATGAGGAGCTTCGCAGAACCGGGCGCCGTCCGGAAGCGCCGTCGTCCTGACCAGGTGGAAGGGTGCGGTGAGCGCCTGCGTAACCATTGCGTCGGGATCCGGGCTGCGGCGGGTGACTCGAATAACCGGCGCATCCGTTGTGTCGTCCCGGCAGATCTCGACAATCTCCACGGCGTATCCCCCGGTGGATTTCCGGCCCAGGAAGGCCGCAATAACGACGTGTTTCGTGAAGTCGACAGACGGCGGCTCAGGCGGTTCGAGCCGGTTGCGGTGGAGCTCCTGCCACACCGCGTGGAATCGCTCGACGTCCCGAATGACCTCATACCGCTCCTCGGTCACGCCCCCGGTGGACCCCTGGACGATCGTCTCCATGTCGACGGGGTCCGCGCAGGACGGAGAAGCGCACGTCACCAATTCTCCGTGGGAGCGCTCCTCCGCGTCGTTCGCGTCGGTTGGCTTCTCGGACGGCGGATCCTCCGGCGCATCTCCCGGCGCATCCGAAGGCGGCGCATCCGAAGGTGCGGCACGGTCGATCCCCGGCCGGCTCTCAGCGGGATCGGCCGCGGAGGGCTCGGGCTCCGACTGCCCCCGTGCATGGAGAGGGGACGGAGCCGGTATCAGGACAAGAACGACAATCGCGGCCGTAAGCATCGACCCAATGAAATCTCTTCGCTGCATTGACATATTCCACCGTAGATTCGTTGCGGCCGGCAAGACCCCTACCCGGTAGCCGGCGCATCCGCCTCTCCAGGCTCGTGTGCCCTCCAGTTGATTGTACTCGCTGTGCGTGCCCGTTGTAACGGCCTTCCGGATTTTTCCGGGCCCGGGAGGAGAAGACGAAGCGGGCCCGCAGGAGTCGTCACCGGGGAGCGCCTCCCTCCGGGACAGAAGCGCCGGCTTCCGGCCCGTTCTTGACGCTTTGATAGATGCGAAGGCAGAGCCACACGGAGACGACGGTCGCGGCGGCGAAGAGGACCAGCGGGGCCGGTTCCGGCGCGCCCAGTATCCGCCGCGCCGCGTCTTGCCACGGTCGAGACGGAGGGTGCCATGAAGGGCGCCGGAAGGAAAAGCAGGTACCGCCTTGCACCTGCGGCTATCAGCCCTTACGTTGCATCCCGCTTTGTGGCATTCTCCCGGCATGAAGTACATTGGAGCGCACGTGAGCGCCGCAGGCGGCGTGTTTAACGTCCCCGCGAATGCCTTCGGGATCGGGGCGACCGCGGCGGCGCTCTTCACGCGGAACCAGCGACAGTGGCACGCCAAGCCCTACGATCCCGACACGCCGGAGAGATTCAAGGCGGCCTTGGCGGCGGCCCGTTTGGACCCGGCCATGGTGATGCCGCATTCGAGCTACCTCATCAACATCGGCTCTCCCGATGAGGAGACGCGCCGAAAGAGCATCGACGCCCTCGCCGATGAGCTGCAACGGGTGGAGCTGCTGGGGCTGCCCATGTTGAACTTCCACCCGGGAAGCACCTTGGGCCGAATATCGGCGGATGAGTGCATGGACCTGATCGCCGCCGGCATGGAGGAGGTCCTTCGGCGGACGAGGTCGGCGCAGCTCGTGCTGGAAGTCACTGCCGGGCAGGGGTCGACCGTGGGCGCCGACTTCGCGGAGATTGCGGCGATCATCAATCGACTCGACGTCGGAGATCGCCGGCGGGTCGGCGTCTGCATTGACACCTGTCACGCATTCGCCGCCGGGTACGACGTGTCCGGCCGACACGGATGGGCTCTGACTCTGGACGCCTTCGACCGGGTGATCGGTCTGGGGCGCCTTGCGGGTCTCCATCTCAACGACTCGAAGTATCCGTTGGGAAGCAGGAAGGATCGTCACGAAAGCATTGGGCTGGGATACATCGGCTGGAAGGGCTTCGCGGCCATCATGCGCGATTCCCGCACCGACGACATGCCCTTGATTCTCGAAACGCCGCGGCCGGAAATCTGGAGTCACGAAGTGGCCCTCCTCCGCGCCCTCGCCGGCGGGGCCTCCGGGGCTGCCGGTGTCGCCGGTGTCGCCGGGGCTGGAGCTCCGCTCCCGCTCGTCTCAGCTGATCCGCTACCTCGCGCACCAGGGCGGGCCTCCGTGCTCCGGGCGTCGGGCGCTCTCGGAGAAGGTGCTCCGCGGTTTCGCTGGTCGAGTGGTCGTCCTGCTCCGCGGCACCGGCGTCGATGAAACGCTTTCGGATGCCGGTAGGAACCGGAGTCCGGGCGGGGCTCAAGCACGGCGCGCCTGCCGTTTGGCAAGCTCGACGAAGGCGTCACGCGTCAGCGGCCGCGACAGACCGAAGCCCTGAAAGAGATGGCAGCCCCGGTCGGCGAGAAACGCCTGCTGCGCGGGACTCTCGATCCCCTCGGCAATGACCCGGAATCCCATCCCCCGGGCGATGGTAAGGACTCCTTCAACCACCGAGACGTCGCGCTCGTTGTGCGGGAGGCCGTGTACGAAAGACTTGTCTATCTTGACGATGTCTACGGGCAGCTCCTTCAGATACGCCAGAGCCGAGTAACCGCGGCCGAAGTCATCAATGGCGAAGTTGAGACCCTGCTGTCCGGCATCGCGAAGGCGGGCGATCGCCGTTGCCGTGTCTTCGAAGAGGCTGTTCTCCGTGATCTCGAGGCAGAAGCACGAGGGATTGACGGCGCGATCGGCAAAGAGATCGAGAACCTCTTCAATGAAGCTCGGGTGCAGGAGTTGCTTCGTCGAGAGATTGACCGCCATGTGCACGGAGGCGCCGGCGCCTTCGATCTCCTTGAAGGTGTCTACGGCCTCCTCGATCACCCAGCGCCCGATCTCGCCGATCAGCCCCGAACCCTCCGCCAGGGGGATGAAGGTCGACGGCGGGATGGCGCCCCACTCGGGGTCGATCCACCGCAGGAGCGCCTCGGCGCTTGAAAGGCGACCATCGGCATCGAATATGGGCTGAAAGCGCAAGGAGAGCTGATCGTCCGCGACGGCGCGGCGAAGACCGCTGATAATGCGGACGTTTCGGATCGAGGTCTGCTGCATGGCGGCGTCGAAGAACTTGTAGGTGTTCCGCTGCTTCTTCGCCTCGTACAGGGCGCGATCGGCTGCCTGAACGAGGGCCTCCACGTTCTCTCCGTCATCGGGGTAGACGGCAATGCCAACGCAGGTGCCGACGTAGAAGGTCAGCACCCCGACGGTAATCACCTCGGATAGGGCGTCGATGAGCTTCTGCGCCACCAATCCCGCATCCGCCGGGTCCTTCAGCGAGGGCAGGTAGACCAGGAACTCATCGCCCCCGAGGCGGTAGATGTCGTCACTCTGCCTCAGGTTGTCTTTGAAGCGGCGCGCCACTTCCTGGAGGACCACGTCGCCGACGTGATGGCCGTAACTGTCGTTGATCTCCTTGAAACGGTCCAGGTCGACGTAGAGAACGGCGACCTCTCTGGTCTCTCCGGTGCGATCGTGGAGGTTGAGGCCCCTGGATGTTTCCTCGTAGAAGGACTTGCGATTGCGCACCCCCGTGAGCGAGTCGAAGTAGGCCATGTACGAGAGCTCCTTCTCACTCTCGCGCAGCCGGCGATGTGTCGCGTCGACTTCCTGGGCAATGTCGACGTACCTGGTCACGGTGGAGAGCATGGCAAAGAACAGGAACAGGGAGACACCGACCACGGCACGGGGATAGGTGAAGGCCGCAAAGGGACCAACGGACCGTCCCGCAAGGTTCGAGACGACGTCACCGGCGCCGAAGAGGAGGCTCAGAAGGATTCCGGTGAGAATGATGAAGAGGTAACGCTTCCTCCCCGCAGCGAAGAGGTACTTCACGACCTGAACGCCTACGTAGACGAACACCGCTGCGAGCACGGCGTCCCGGACCGTGTAGAGCCATCCCGATGCGCCTCGGCCGTAGGAGCTCTCGTAGATCCCGGCGGCGAGGTTCGGTGTTGTTACCGACCGAAACCAGTCGGGAACGACGAAGGCGATAATCGTCGACGCGACGCAGAAGCCCAGCCCTCCGATTACCACTCCCCGGTTGATGCGTTTGCTCAGTTTCTGAAAGGAGAGGAGGGCGTCCAGAAACACCGGCAGCACGACGATGAGCCAGGTTGCAGCGACTTGCTGCAGCCGATAGATCTGGACGGCCGCGCCGAAATCGTGAAGGGAACCCCCAATGTACACGACGAGCAACTCGCCGAGGGAGAAGATGAAACCGATCCCGGTAATGGCCGTGACGGCCCGGTGCAGCCGTTCCCGCGTTCGGATCGCGAGATACGAGAAGAAGAAGAACCCCGGAAGGATTGCACCGGCCGCCACCGCCGGGACTATGATCTCGAGAACGCCGAGGGGAACTGTGAAGGTGGAAGCTGCCGTGCCGTCGATGCCGATCCTCCGGGGGACGCGGGAGGGATCCCGCGCCCCGTAGGCTGAAGAGACTCATGAGCCGACAGGGTCCTAGTAGTGCAGTCCGAAACCCAGGAAGAAGGGCATCCAGGAGCTGCCGTCTACGTTCGTACCCGTCAGGTTGTATCCGGTGTATCCCACCAGGGTAGCAATGTCGAACGCGTTGATGCTGATCCCTGCACCGGCGGAGGCCAGGAATCCGGAATAGGTAGCGCTCGTCGCCGGAGCCCCGGCGGGATCTCCATAATACCCACCATCGATGTACGCGACAATCCCCGGGGTGACGTTGAAGGGCAGCAAGTTGTGAAAGAAGGTTCGCACCTCCAGGTTCGCCACCACCTTGGTGTTGGCGTCGTACCTGCCGGAGTCGACGGCGCGAACGGCACCACCGAGTCCGGTCCGCGGGGAGAGGCCGCCGATGGACTGCCGGGTATCCGCCGGAATCGTGGTGTGATCCTCGGAGAGCGTGAAGAGTTGATCCGCCGCAGCGAAGGCGGCCATACCGACGGAGGGCGCCATCGCGGCCCCGCCGACACCGTCGAGAAGGGTCCGGTAGTAGCGCCCCGTTGCGTTCACTCTGAGGAAGTGGCTGTCACCTACAACGCTGTTTGCGAGGAACCGCGGGGCCGCTTCCACCGACGCTTCCGCCTCCACGCCGTCAATCTGCTTCGTGGTCCCGCTCTCGACCGTGGTGTCGTAGATCAGACCCAGAAAGAGACGGTTCAAGAGGATGGCCTCCGCGTCCGGCAGTCCCGATTGGGCGATCAGGACGTCCGCGTCGTCTGCGAGGAGGTGTCGCTCGTACGTCGCCCGATACCACGTTTCCAGGCGCAGAAGATCGCGCCCCGCCTCTTCTCGCGGCAGGAGACCCTGGGAGAAGCCGATTCCCCACAGGGCGCCCCACTCGTTGAAGGAGGTGATGCCGCCGGGATCCCCCGTCGAACCGTCGTAGATCTCGAAGCTCGGCGTTCGATAGTAGCTGTCGCTGCCCCACCATCCACCCGCGTGGAGCCAGATGGTCGTGTTCGTCTCCGGCATTATCCGAAGGTAGTTCCGGAGGCCCAGTCGTACGTCGGCGCCCCACAGGAGCGGTCCGGGCTTCAGGACCAGATCCCTCTCCTGCGCCTCCAGGGCTGTCGGAGCGAAGGCTCCCACCATCAGCAGAGCCACAAGCGCCGTCGCGATCGTGCAGCGCTCCGCAGCGCCCACCCTACGTTCCTTCATCGTTCTCCTCCGCCTCAATCTGGATCTCGTCTGTCCTGCGAGCGCCCCTTCACGAAAGCGCGGCTCATCGTATTCGAAGGCGCCGAGGGCTGTAAAGCTCGGAGACTCCGAAGCCGAGGGCGCGGCGCCTCGTGTCACTTATCAATACCCGACTCCCGAGTACCCGACTCCTGAGTACCCGACTCCTGAGTACCCGACTCCTGAGTACCCGACTCCTGAGT
>CAZUVX010000017.1:35959-38455 GCA_964623865.1 uncultured Spirochaetaceae bacterium
ACTCCTGAGTACCCGACTCCTGAGTACCCGACTCCTGAGTACCCGACTCCTGAGTACCCGACTCCTGAGTCGAAGGAAACTCCAGTCGAGCACCGACCTGAAGGGCGACGTCCACTGCGGCGTAGGTGAAGAACTCTTGAGCGAAAGCGGCGTGAAGGCTCAAGCGTTGCGTCGGGTGGAAGGAGGCGCCGAAGCCTGCAATCGACATGTGGCCGCCGAGACGCGGATGGTCGACATCCAGGGGACCGCTCTGACCGAGGATCTGCACCTGTAGCGCCAGAACCTCCCAGGGCGCCCAGATCCAGGTCACGCCGTAGCGCAGGGCGTGCCGGGCCGGCGGCATGGCCCGAGCCGTCCGGGGCGTCCCGTAGCGGATCCAGCCCAGGTTCCCGTAGACCTCCCAGGGAACGTTCTCGAGCTGCGCAATCGCCGTGGTCTCAGTGTCGATTGATCCGGAGCCGGTGACCAGGGAGGAGTGGGAGGTCGGCAGAGAGACGGCGAGCTCCGTCCCCAGAGCCACGGCGGCTCCGGGCCACGTGAAGGTGGCCGCGCGCAGTCGCGCATTCATGCTCACGCGTGCCGGTGCCGCCGCCGCCCCGTCGTGATCAACCCACACCGTGTCACCGTTGCGAATGTACAATGTGCTTTGATACTTGGGACGATACTGCCTGCCGGCGTTTGGTAGGCCGAAGAAGTCGTGATGCGCCTCGATCAGAGGGTCGCTCACACCACCCGCCAGGGCGACGTAGTTCAGTCCAATTCGCGTCGTGAGCGCCGGTACCGGGCGCAGGGTCAGCGTAGTTGCAAAGAGATAGGTCTCGGTGTCCACAATTGCCGTGTAGTCGTCGTCGAAGGCCGCGAGGTCCAGAACGCCGAGGTCGAGCATGTAGGTATTCGCGGCGGTGAATGTGTGCTCTATCCAGAGGGGCGGCGCATCCTTCGGTGGAAGCCATGCCGGCTCCGCCGTGTGAAACGGGAGAAGAAGCGGGTGGATATGGCGCAGAGGGGAGGGACCGCGAAGCGACTCGTCGGCGCCGAGCAGCATGGTAGCGAAGGTGAATAACAACAGCAGGGGGGACGCACGCGTCAGGCGCTTCACGGCGGCTCCTTTGCTCCGGATGGTACTGAATGGTGCGGTGAATGGCAATTCAGGCGACCGGCGCGTAGCGGCGTGGTACAATGCCGTCATGTTCGAGCAAAGGCACGAGTCTCAGCTCCACCGCGCCTTTGAAGAGGCACGGGAACGGTACGCCGCCTTCGGAGTAGATGCGGATGCGGCTGTGCAGCGCCTCAAGAGCGTCGAAGTCTCCATGAACTGCTGGCAGGGCGATGATGTGGTCGGATTCGAGGGAGCCGAGAGTGCATCCGCCTCCGGCATTATCCCGACCGGGAACCACCCGGGCCGTGCACGAACGGCAGACGAGCTTCGGGCGGATGCCGAGCGCTCGTTCAGCCTCATTCCCGGGAGGCATCGATTCAATCTCCATGCCATGTACCTGGAGACCGACTCGGACAACGTCGACCGCAATGCTATCGATGTTCGGCACTTTCAACGGTGGATCGACTGGAGCCGGACGCGGGACATTCCGCTGGACTTCAACCCGACCTTCTTTGCGCACCGTATGGCGGATTCCGGCTTCACGCTGGCGAGCAAGGACAGGGGCATTCGGGACTTCTGGATTGAGCACGGGAAGCGGAGCCGGAGCATAGCCGCAGAAATCGGATTTGCCCAAGGATCCGCATGCGTCAATAACTTCTGGATCCCCGACGGCTCCAAGGATGAGCCGGTTGATCGGCTCGGCCACCGAGAGATTCTCATCGAGTCCCTGGATACGGTCTTCCGGGAGTCCCTCGATCCCCGGCAGACCGTCGATTCCGTGGAGGGCAAACTCTTCGGACCCGGCTCAGAGGCGTACGTCGTAGGTTCCCACGAGTTTTACCTCTCATATGCACTGACACGCGGCATGATGCTCACCATGGACTCCGGGCACTTCCACCCCTCCGAGAGCCTGGCGGACAAGATCTCCGCCATTCTGCCCTTCACGGGGCGTCTCATGCTGCACCTCTCCCGGCCGATTCGCTGGGATAGTGACCACGTTGTCGTTGCCGACGACATGACCCGGGCGGTGGCCCGGGAGATTGTCCGGGCGGACGCCTTTGAGCAGGTTCACCTGGCCGTCGACTTCTTCGACCCGAGTATCAACCGCATTACCGCGTGGGTCGTGGGTATGCGAGCGGTGCTGAAAGCGCTGCTGGAGGCACTCCTGGAGCCGCGGGAGCTGCTCCTCGAGCGGGAGCTCGCCGGTCGGCTCGGGGATCGCCTGGCCGTTTCGGAGGCCATGCGGGCCTTGCCGTTTGGGGCGGTGTGGGACATGTTTTGCCTGGAGAACGAGGTTCCCCCGGGGGCGGACTGGCTGAAGCACGTCCACGAGTACGAGCGGCAGGTCCTTGCCTATCGGGAGTGAGAACGCCCGGGAGGGACAACGCCCGTTAGTG
>CAZUVX010000017.1:38555-42037 GCA_964623865.1 uncultured Spirochaetaceae bacterium
GCCCGTTAGTGGGTGCGCCCGTAAGTAGTAACGGGGCGACGAGGGTGTGTGCACGTTTTCATACGGTGGGGTGCCGAGAAGCGGCCGCCCGATGTGATAACTTCTTGTCGGGATATGGGTTCCGGCGCGCATTGCCGGTTGGCACGATACCTGCTATATCGATATCAAAATAACGAAAGCTTTGGCTCGGTAATAAACGGAGGAAACACGTGAACGCCAGGAGAACACACCCAGGATTCAGAGTATTGCGCGTCCTTGCGGCGGTGCTCGCACTGACCATGATCGTGAGCACCGCCGCCTTTGCGCAGCGGGAACGGGATGACGACGGCTTCTTTCCCCTCGTCGTCTCGTTCGTGCCGGGTATCGGGTTTCCCTTCGGGGGAACGTATTCGACCAACTTCGGGTTCGGCCTGCTCCTCAACGAAGTGCACGACCTCTACGGAGTGCAGGCTGCATCAATCATCGGAATTGCCTCGGGCAACGCTCTCGGCGTCCAGGCCAACGGCATTGGAACCATCACGAAGGGCCGGACCACGGGCTTCCAGACAGCCGGCGTCTTCAATGTGGCGGAGGATCGCGTCGTCGGTGGCCAGTTCGGCGGTGTCTTCAACGTCGCCGGGGGCAACGTCGTGGGAGTGCAGTCCGCCGGCGTTTTCAATGTCGCCGAAGGGAACGTCTTCTTCCTGCAACTCGGCGGCGTCTTCAACGTCGCCGAGGAAGTGACCGGGGCACAGGTTGCCGGCATCTTGAACACCGCGAAGAAGGTACGTGGGGTACAGGTGGGACTGATCAACATCTCCGACCAGATGTACGGCGTGCCGATAGGCCTCATCAACATTGTCCGCGAAGGCATCTCCACACCGGCCGTCTGGTTCGACGAGGCCGGCCGGAACTGGGTAAGCCTCCAGCGAGGATCGAATCTCTTCTACGGATTACTCTACGCCGGCGGTACCCCGGAGGCGATCTTCGCCGACACACCGGTCTTCATTGGCGGTGCCGGCGGCGGTATCCGGTTGGGCGGTAACCCGAAGCGGCGGCTCTTCCTCGATCTGGACGCATCCGTCAAGGCGGAGATCGACAGCTCGCGCTTCCGCGAGGATGTGTCGACGTGGAATCTCACGAGCGTGCCCTCCGCTCGCGCCACCCTGGGGCTCCGTCTCTTCGACCGCCTGTCGATCATCGGCGGTGTCTACGGAGACGTGCGATTCACCGATGACGGAGGTCAGAAGATCCTGTTCACCAGCGACACCATCTCTGCGTCCGTCGATCTGGTGGGAGCCGAGGTCTATCCCACCTTCTTTCTGGGACTGGCGCGCAAGTAGCAGGGACAGTGGTGCGGTCCCAACCGCACCGGGTGCCACCTCCGGGACCGGCCCGGGAGAGCGGCGGAGCGCCGCTCTCCCGCAGGCGGTTCTGCGAAGTTCTGGCCCAAACTCGCCACAGGGTGTAGCCTGAACGCAATCCCTCAGAGGAGAGACGCCATGAACGTAATGCACCGCACGTTCCTCAAGCTTCTGTTTGTGGAGATGGAAAGCCTCAAGGATGAGCTCGAGATCCTCATTAACAGCCTGGACAATCGTCTTGCCCGGCGTGAGATCACTGCGTACGTCCGAAACGAGAACATCGCGGTTCTCCGGAATGAGGTGATGGGGCTCGAAGACTTCATCCGCGGCTGTCCGGAGTTCGACTTTTCCGGCGCAGAGACTCCACAGGACATGGCCGACATGTGTAAGGAGTACCTGCACGGCCGCCTGCGCGAGCACGACTACGTCCCGGCGGTGTACCGATTGGTCGCGCACCGCCTGGACAAGATTGCCTCTTACCTGTCGGTAGACGACGATGCCTCGGTGGTGTAGTCTGCGCCTCAATGAGACTACAGGTAGCCTTCGACTTTCTCGATCTATCCGAATCAATACGAGTTGCCGACGAAATCGTAGGATTGGTTGACGTCCTGGAAGTCGGGACCCTTCTCTTGTGGCGGGAGGGTGTTGAGTCGATTCGGGAGATGCGCCGTCACTTCCCGGATGCGCGGCTCCTCGCCGATAGTAAGATAGCGGATGCCGGGGGAGCGGCAGCCCGCCTGCTGTTGGATGCCGGTGCGGATGCCGTCACTGTGCTCGGATCGGCCACGGAGGACACCGTCGGCGCCGTCGTCGAAGAGGCCCACAAGCGGAATCGAATCGTCGTCGGGGACACCATCGGCTGGGTGGACGCCCTCGAAACGGCGCGTTTTCTGAGGCGCCTCGGCGTCGACGAGATCTGCATTAACGCCTCGACGGACCGGACCCCGACCCCGGAGAGTTATGACGGTCTTGCCGCGGTGCGAGAGGAGCTTGCCGACGTCAGTATCTCCGTTGCCGGAAGCATCTCCACGGATGTTATTCCAACGATCGTGAAGCACGCTCCGAACACGCTCATTGTCGGCCGCGCCGTGACGCGGTCGGTCTCTCCGCGAAAGGCCCTCGAAGAGCTCCGCGCGGCAATCGAGGCAGCCGACGCGGGTTAGCCATGGATTCCCGCCTACCCACAGGCGTTACGAAATACTATGCCTCCCTGGCTGAACGCGAGGACCCGGCCCGTGACCCCATTGCGGCGCAGTTCATTCCCCGGCCCGAAGAAACCCTCGTACTACCGTACGAAACGGCGGATCCCCTCGCAGACAATCGCTACCGCGTCACCGCGCGTCTGATTCATCACTACCGCGACCGCGCCCTCCTCCTTGTGAACGATCGCTGCGCCACCTACTGCCGCCACTGCTTCCGCCGCCACTTCACCGGCCACGGTACCGGACGGATCACCGAGGATGAGCTGGCCGCCGCGGTCTCATACCTGCGTTCGCATCCCGCGGTTCAGGAGATTCTCCTGTCCGGTGGCGATCCCCTCATGCTGCGGGATGCACATCTGGGTCACATCATCTCGGCGCTGCGGGCGGTGCGGCAGGACTACATCATTCGGATTGCCACGAGAGTCCCGGTGGTGCAACCTCGCCGCATCACCGACGGCCTCGTCGACCGCCTCTCCGGGGGCGGCGCGACCTGGATTGTCACGCAGGTCAATCACCCCCGAGAGATGACTGCGCTTTTCGACCAGGCGATCGGGCGGTTTGTGGATCGAGGATTGCCGGTCCTGAATCAGGCGGTACTGCTCCGCGGAGTCAACGACGCGGCGGACACCTTGGAGGCGCTGTTTCGAGGGCTTCTGAAGCGACGCGTGAAGCCGTACTACCTCTTCCAGGGAGACCTTGCCGGCGGGACGGCGCACTTTCGGACCACCATTGACGAGGGGCTGGAGCTCATGCGGATCCTGCGCACCCGTCTCAGCGGCATGGCGATCCCCACCTACGCAGTCGATCTTCCCGGCGGCGGCGGGAAGATCGAGCTCACCGAAGGAAGCGTCCTGCGGCGGGAAGGGGAGTGGTACGTGCTCCGCGGCCTCGACGGCGGGGAGTATCGGTATCCGCGGGAGGATCGGCTCAACCCGGG
>CAZUVX010000017.1:42137-51651 GCA_964623865.1 uncultured Spirochaetaceae bacterium
GCGGCCTCGACGGCGGGGAGTATCGGTATCCGCGGGAGGATCGGCTCAACCCGGGAACCGCCGGCGCCGCGCCCGATTCCGGGTCTAGGAGCTCCGGGTTGTTGAGAGGAGGCGCTCCCTCACCCCGCGAACCGCGGGACTCTCCAGAGCTGCATTGATCCTGTCGCGCAGCTCCGTATCCGTGTCGTGGAGAACCATCACCACATGGATCCGGGCCAGCGGGCTGGTAGCTTCAACGATTTCCCCGCCGAAGTACCGGCGCGAGAGGTAGCGGCCGACCTGGCGTTCCGTTGAGAGCCCGTCGGCCTCCCGCCACACCACCTTGGCCATTCCGTGAACGTCGTTACTTACCGGTACGACCTCCGCGCCGATCTTCTCGACGTACTCCTCGACATAGGAGCCGCGCTGGGCGGCCACCCGTTTACCGCGGAACCGCTCCGGATCGACGAGGCCGTCGGCCGTCGGCATCGATCCAGACTCTTCAGAAACCTCGGCGACGGCGCCGCTCCGTGTGAAGATAACCGGCTCGAACCATGCGTACGGGTTGGTTGCAATGACCGGCTTCGCGTCGAAGGCTGCGTTGGGCCAGCCCACGTTCACAATGGTGTTGATGGTTCCGGCGAAGAACGAGGACAATACGTCCTCGAACTCGCCGGCCTCGTACGCAAGGTGAATGGCGAGCTCCCTGGCTACCGCGTCGAAGACGTCTATCGAGATGCCTTTGGAGCGGCCTTCGCCCACGCCGACCCACGGCGGGTAGGCGACGTCGTGACCGACGAGAAGAGCCGCGTCGCCGCGGGCAATAATGCCGCTGTTCACCAGGCGGTCGGTGTGCTCCCTGAGAATGCGACACTGCTCGCCGTCCAGACGGCGGAGCTCCGCGATGGTTGAAGATTGGAAGCGCAGGGATGTGTCGACGTGGCGAGCGGCGTCGGTAGTGACGGCAGCGGAGTGCTGCAGGCGGTCCATGCTGTCGTGAATTCGTCCGGTTCGCTGCGACTGGCGTTGGGCGCTCCGGGCGATTTCTCGGACGTTCTCGTCGAGGTGGTCAACTATGCGTGACTGTTCCTGGAGGTGACTGCGTGCGGAGGCGAGATCGCTGTCCACACCTTCTCGAACCTCATCGTAGCTGGAGAGATTGCTCAACGCCTGGGATACCGTGGTCTGGACCTCCGTAAGGAGGTTGTTGGTTTCCTCGGTCAGGCCGGCGCTCTTGTCGGAGAGCTTCTTGATCTCTTCCGCAACGACCTTGAAGCCGACGCCGTGTTTGCCGGCGCGGGCGGCTTCGATCGAAGCGTTCAAGGAGAGGAGATGGGTCAGATCCGAGACGTCGTCGATTTCGGCGAGGGTCTTCGAGATCTTCCCCATGGTGTCCTGGAACGTCGCGAAGGTGTCCCGGATCCCCTGGAACTGCCGGCGCAGGTGCTCGAGGGTCTCCGCAAAACGGTCCACGGTGTTGCGGGTCTCCGAGAAGGAGTCTCGCGCTTCCTGAAGAGGCGCGAGGGAGCGTTCGGTTCGCTCCGACACATCCATTGACTCCCGGGTCACTTCGGCGAGGTCCTCGTAGATGCGGTCAATGGATTCCTTGTTGGCCCTGTTCGCCGTGAGCAACTCCTCGGCGAAAGAGGCGTTCAACGACGCAATCGTGAAGAGATCCCAGAGCTGACTGGACAGCCGCTGCTGGTTGTCACGGAAAGAGGCGTAGAGATGGTGCACAAGATCTCGTGCAGAGTCTCCTGCTCCATTCGTATTCATGAGACACTCCAAATGTTGGGTCTTGTTACTTGGCTGGTATTGTTCTGCAGGATACACTCTTGCCGCTTCTTCGTAAACATTGACGACGTGGTGCGAAATGGTGCACCTATTGCCGGTGATGGAACGTGATCAACTACGCTCGGCCGGTGCAACCGAGCCGGAGCGAATTGTCCTGCGACAACGAGAGTTCTTCGGCAGCGGTGCGACTCGCGACACTGCCTTTCGGAAGGAGCAATTGCGGCGTCTGAAGGCGGCGGTGGCATCCCGGGAGACCGCCATCCTGGAGGCGCTGCATGCGGATCTGCGAAAGAGTGCCTTCGAGGCGTATTCCACCGAGGTTGGCCTGGTGTACCGGGAAATCTCACACGCCCTTCGCCGCGTCGGCAGGTGGGCGCGGTCACGACGCGTCCCCACGGACCTGTTCAACCTGCCCGGGCGGAGTCGGGTCCACCCGGAGCCCTACGGGGTTTCGCTGATCATTGCGCCCTGGAACTACCCCTTCCAGTTGCTCTTCGTCCCACTGGTCGGTGCCCTTGCCGCCGGGAATACGGCGGTCGTGAAGCCCTCCGAGTACGCACCGCGAACGGCCGAGGTGGTGGATCGCATTATCGGCGACGCCTTCCCTGAGCAGTACGTGGCCGCCGTCCAGGGAGGGGCGGAGACGGCGAAGGCGCTGACGCAGCTACCCGTGGACCACATCTTCTACACCGGTTCACGGCGGATCGGCTCGAAGGTCATGGCGGCCGCTGCGGAGCGACTGACTCCGGTTACCCTGGAGCTCGGCGGCAAGAGCCCGACCATAGTGGATGAAACGGCCAACCTGGACCTGGCGGCGCGGCG
This sequence comes from uncultured Spirochaetaceae bacterium, assembly GCA_964623865.1. Taxonomy (GTDB): domain Bacteria; phylum Spirochaetota; class Spirochaetia; order DSM-27196; family PWMO01; genus CAYFQV01. Next base: position 44,733 of record CAZUVX010000017.1, read on the forward strand.
CATTGTCTTCGGCAAGTCGATCAATGCCGGGCAGACCTGCGTGGCGCCGGACTATCTCCTGGTACATGAGTCGGTGCATGACGAGCTCCTCGAGAAAATGGCCGGGGCGGTGGCGGAGTTCTTCGGTGAGAGCCCGCAGAGCCACCCGCGGTATTCACGAATCGTGAACGCAGACCACTTCGACCGTCTGGCGGGGATGATCGATGCGAGCACTGTCTATCTGGGCGGTGACATGGACCGGGACGACCTCTACATTGCCCCTACCATCATGACGGACGTGACCACGGAGCATCCGGTAATGCAGGATGAGATTTTCGGTCCCATCCTGCCGGTTCTTCGGGTATCCTCCCTTGACGACGCCGTTTCCGTGATAGGCCGGCATCCAAAGCCGCTAGCGCTCTACCTCTTCACCCGTTCCCGCGCGGCGGAGCGGAAGGTGCTCAGGTCCGTTGCATTCGGCGGCGGCGCGGTGAACACCACGATCATGCACGTCGCCTCGCTCCATCTGCCCTTCGGAGGTGTGGGACCCAGCGGAATGGGACGCTACCACGGAAAGGCGAGCTTCGACTGCTTCAGCAACGAGAAGGGTGTGCTCCGGCAGCCGAGTTTCTTCGACCACGGCCTCGCCTACCCGAACAGCCGCGCCGGCCTCGGGGTGCTGAAGAGGGTGCTGAAGTGAGCGGACGCAGGCGACCCCGCAGGGGGCGGTGCCGTGGTTCACGGCCGGGTCCGGCCGGGGTGGGTCCGGCCGCGGCGGGTGTGCTCGCGGTGCTCGTGCTCCTTGGGGGATGCGCGAGCGCCCCTGAGGAGGATCTGGACCGCGCCACCATCGAAGAGCTCGCTCTGTTGAAAACCCACGCCTCCTACGAAAACGGCCGGCTCGTGGTTGTGGACGGGATCGTGCTGCACTTTCGGACCTGGTTGCCGTCGAGTGGGTCGGGCCCCCCCGCCATGCTCATCCACGGACTCGGCGCCTCGACCTTCTCCTTTCGGGAGATCTCACCGTGGATGGCCGAGTCGGGATACGTCGTCGTTGCCGTGGATGTTCCACCCTTCGGGTACAGCGATCGCAGAGATCGCGCCATGGATGCGGTCCGACACGACCTCCTCTGGGGGCTTGCCGACACCCTGGAGGAGGATCCGAGCCTGCTCGGGGCGCGGGTAACCGGACCGTGGACCCTCGTGGGGCACTCTCTTGGCGGACGGGTTGCCGCGGGAATGGCGCGGAGCCGCCCGGATCAGGTCGCAGACCTGGTGCTCCTGGCCGGGGCGGTGCAGTTCGAGCAGAACCGTGCCTCACTCCCCTTTGTGACGACGGATCCGGTGTCGCGCCTTCTCGAGGCGAGCCTGCGCGAGTTGGGCTCTCCAGACAGCGTAGCGAGCGTTCTCGCAACCGCCTACGGGGAAACGCCCTCGGGTGAGGCCATTCAGGGCTACTATGAGCCCTTCACCGTGCCGGGGACCGTTCCGGCGGTGGTCCACTTCTCGTCGCAGGCCCTTCAGGAGATTGGCCCCTTGCGTGAGATCAGCGCCCGAACCCTTCTGATCTGGGGCAACGAGGATACCTGGGTGCCGATCGCTGTGGGATATCGCGCCGCCGCCCGCATTCCGGACTCTCTGATGATTGTGGTGCCGGGAGCTGCCCACATTCCCATGGAGACGCACCCGCACCACGTCCGCCGGGCCATGCGGCTCTTCTTCGAGGAAGAGGGATAGATTGCGCTGGAATCGGCACCCCCACGGGCGCGGTGCACCGGCCACCACTGCCGGGTCGGCGGGCCGGGCGCTCCCGCGCAGCCCGGGCGCTCCCGCGCAGCCTGGGCGCTCCCGCGTAGCCTGGGCGCTCCCGCGCCGCCCGGCCGCTCCCGGGTCGGCGGGCGCTCCCGCTAGGTTATGCCCGCGAAGGCGGGCTCGTTACCGGGCTTCCACTTGATATTGCACCCCACCGACGGCTTCTGGGGCGTGGGCGCCGGCTTCCCGGCCACCAGCGCGTTCACCGCCGCCGTCAGGTCCGCCCCGGTGACACCCTCGTCGTTTCCCGGCCTGGCCGCGTCGAACTGGCCCCGGTAGAACAGCTTGTGGTCCTTGTCGAAGAGGAAGAAATCCGGGGTGCACGCCGCCTGGTACGCCCGGGCTACGCTCTGGTCCTCATCGAATAGGTAGGGAAAGGTGAAGCCGTGCTCGGAGGCGAAGCCTCGCATGTGTTCCGGGTCGTCCTCCGGGTAGCCGTCAACGTCGTTGGCGTTGATTGCCACGACACCAACCCCTTTCTTCCGGTACTCCGTCGCCTTCTCCACGAAGGCGTCAATGATGTGCTTCACGAAGGGGCAGTGGTTGCAGATGAACGCTACCAGGAGCGGCTTCCCGTCGTACTGCTTGCGGGACACCGTCTTGCCGTCCACGCCGGGCAGGGTGAAGTCCGGCGCTTGCGTTCCGAGAGGGAGCATTGCAGAGGGTGTGGCTGCCACGTCATTCCTCCTCTTCAGGTCGATGTGTACGGCCTGCCGTCTTACTCCACACAATACCGGTGTTGATCCGGGCGTGGCAACTCTGCGCCGCCGGGAAGTGTCAAGGCGATGTTCAGCCGCCCATCGGCGTAGTCGATTTGCGTGGCCGCGCCGATCTGAGCGGCCAGGCTATTCGCAATGACAGACCCTCGGTATGAGAGGTGTTCGAAGAGCTCTTTCAAGCAAGCGCTGCACCCATCTCCCTGGAAGGTGACGCGGGGCGCCGGGTCACTCGTGTACCGGAGGCGGCCGCGCGCCTTCGAACCCGAGCAGTGGCGATTGAAGGCGGTGAGCCACTCGAAGCAGATCAGTGCCACCGGGACGGTGTGGCTCGAGTCCAGCTCCAGGGTGCCGTCGCCGACCACCGTGACCGGAGGCGCCCCGGCAATGTCCTCTCCCGCGGACACGGCTTCATCCACGACGGCGAAGAGAAGGTCATCGGCGGCCACGTGGGTCCGCCCGCGGGAGGCGCTCAGGGAGTCGTGGGCCGCCACCATGCATCGCAGGCGGCCGCGAAGGTCGTCGACGATTTCACGGTCGGATCCGACGTCCCAGGCGTTCGCCTGCAACTCCACCAGACTCGACAGGGTTTGAAGGTTGTTGAGTACGCGGTGGTGGAGCTCGTGAACGAGGTGCTCCTGCCGGGCGTGCTCCTCCTGCAGCGCCTGGTGGGCGTCCCGGACCTCCCGATGGCGGGACGCAACGAGGTTGAGGAGATCGCTCTCCCGGTCGAAGGAGCTCTCGATGCATCGAATCAGGTATCCCGTTGCCGCCGCAATCCCCAGAGCGACGGCGGCAAAGTTGGCCGTATGCACCGCCCACTCCCACGGACCGACGGGCCACTGCAGCAGAGAGCTCGACGCCGCAATGCCGCACCCGGCGAGAACTCCCAGGGAGATCGCCATGGCTATCAGAAAGCCGCGAGTGCGGAGCAGCAGTTGCGCAAGGGCGACGGCGGCGACGAGCCAGAGCATTGGTGGAGGGACCGGACCGAGCTCGATCAGGAGTAGCACCGAGACCGCCTCGAGGACGCCGATCAGACCGCACGCCCGCAGGGTGAACGGCAGCTGCCGCCACGCCGCGAAGGCCGCCGCAACGAGCCAGCCCGAGAGGTCGCCGACCAGAATGAGCCACCGCTCCGTGGCGAAGGAGATGATCAGGCTGGGAACCAGCGCGATTACGCCGACCGTCACCACGACCAGCAGGGTCTTGTCCAGGAGCTGACGGCGCCACTCGTGATCGACGTGGTGAAGAAGCGTGTCTTCCATTATTCTCCTATTATATCATGAGTATGGGTTTTATGAAATATATATACTAACCGTATTTTAACTGATATGGCAGTCGTGATGTCCGGCCGGTCGTGTTGACCAAGTCGACGCCCATCGGTAGGGTTTTTGCGTGCACGCCTGTCTGATATGCGTGCAACTGTCCGGGTAGAGTCACAGCGTCTAACACCAGGCACTAGGAGCATCGAATGCTGGACGCCGCACTGCGCAAGGACCTTGTGGAGTTGATCGGTTCGAACTTCAATGCAGATCAGATAAACACACTGGGGCGCTACGTCATCCCGAACTTCGACGTCCACACCCTTCGCGGCACGGATCGCCACATTACCGTACCGGCCCTGCAAGCCGCCCGCACCCTCGTCGAGGCGTCGGAGAGCAGGAAACAGGTCGAGGGCCTGCTGGAGGTCCTGATCGAAACCGACGGCGAACGACTGGACGGCCGCCGCGTCACCGTTGACGGAATGGAAGAGTTCCTGGCAAAGATGGCGCGGTCGGGCATCCTCTACGACTACGACAGGCGTAAAGTGCGCCGCGGCGACAAAGACGCAGCGGTTGCCCCCAACTGGGGCTCTCTCCGGGACGGGCGAAGCTACCCGGTTACAGTTGCCGGCATAGACATTGTCGGTAACTCCGAGCTGGTGAGGCGGAACGGCATCAAGCTCATGGAGAAGGCGTACTACCGCTTCTGGTCCTTTCTGAATCGACACCTTGGAACCTACAACGGCCGGACCTGGAGCTGGGCGGGAGACGGGGGTGTTGTTGCCTTCGCCCTGAAGAACAGCGAAGTCCGTGCGACCATGTGGGCCCTGGAGGTCCAGGCAACGCTCCCGATCTTCAACGCCGGTCGGGAGAACCCGATCCCCCAGGACATTAGTGCTCGGATCGGTATCGATTGCGGAAGGATTCGGTTCCGACAGGAAACGGGGCGGATCGTCTCCGACACGATCAATTTTGCCGCTCATCTGGAGAAGGAGGGTACATCCGCCGGACACGTGTCCATTTCCGACGAGGTCTTCCAGGAGCTGCATCCGAAGCTCGCCCGCTTCTTCGTTCACAACGGAATCTTCGAGGATCGCGATACCTGGGTGAGCGTTACCCGGATGGACCAGTCCATCGTCGAGGATCAGGCGGGATAGCGGCGGAATCTGCGACATCCTTGTCATGCGCAACTATACGTTGACGTTTCCGGCACGAAGGCGCAGCTTCTAAACATGATGAAAACACACAGGTACAGGTCTTCATGGGCGAGAGCACCGGTTGCTCTCATTGCCGTGTTGATTGGTGTGACGGTCGCGGTCGCGGCTCACGGCTTCGAAGAGCTGAAGCTCGATGACTGGGGAGAGGCGCAGAGTATCTCTTCGGCGCTGACCGCGGATATTCGCGTAGACGGACGGCCCTTCGTTGTGTCCGGGGAGAGTTACGATCCGGAGGCGCGGATCATCCACGAGGAGGGCGCGGCAATCGACTACCCCGTCGAGCTCACCGAGCAGCAGTGGCGGCGCCGTCTGAACGACCTGCAGTTCAATGTGCTTCGCGAGGACGGAACGGAGCGCGCCTTCGCCAATCCCCTCTTCGATGAGAAGAGAACGGGCATCTACTACTCTCGGGCAAGCGGACAGCCCCTGTTCAGCTCCGAGGACAAGTACGAGACGGGCACCGGCTGGCCGAGCTTCACCAAGCCGATAGCACCGGACGCCGTGGCGTACATGTGGGATCGCAGTCTGTTTTCCAGGCGCATTGAGGTCATTGACACCGTGACGGGGTCGCACATCGGGCACGTCTTCTCGGACGGACCGGAACCCACCGGGCAGCGCTACTGCATAAACTCCGCCGCACTGATCTTCGTCCCGGAAGGGGATGATCCGCCGCCGCTTCTGGTGCCGGACGGGACGTCGAGATAGGCGGCCTGCAACGTATCCCGAACCACGTCCGGCCCCGGCGGGTGCAGGTACCCGAGGTCGGGTGCCACGCCGAGGTGGACGGCCACCCCGAGATCGACCCGCCCCTGGGCCGGGCAGTGGAGCCGGGGTGGCCCAGCGGGTTGGCCGCCGGTTTTCAACAAGCTTCGTGATACGTTGATTCCAGCGGTGCGAGAATGCCCATTGACCCGAGAGCTACGGTCGCTTCGCGGTCGACGGCTTCGTGAGCCACGGCGGGATCGCTGTCTCCGTGGGGGCCGGGCACTTGACGGGTCACGTGGCCCACCGCTCGGGCGGGCAGGTTGAGATCAATACCGCGACACGAGAAACGGCTCCCCCAGACGGGGAAGGAGGCGTCCCCGTACGGAGCGGCCTGTGCCGACGCACCGGGCAGGGAGGTGAAGGCGAGTTCCGCCCGTCGGAGGGGGCCCGCAGATGCCGTGAGGCTGAGCCGGACGCTGCGGCCGTCAGGAGAGGCCGTAATGGTCAGTGCGTCGGCATCGACCCTTATGCAGAGGCTCTCGGGAAAGCGTTCGGTCATGAATCGCTCACCCTCAGTGCTGTTGACGTACACCGTCACCGGCCGGTCGGTGCCCCGGTTGATTGCGATTGCCGTGTCGAAGGAGCCGTACTCGACCGTGTGAATGCGGCAGGCTTCGTAGACGCCGGGCACGTGTGCGAAGGGCGCGTAGAACTCGATCGACTCGCAGGGGCGCAGCTGCATGGCATTCATCTCCACCTCTCCTTGGTGCTGTCTCCTATCGGGGCTTGTGCAGTGGGACTTGTGCTTGCCGTCCCGCACAGGTAGCATTGGGACAATAGAGCGCGCCATAATGAGGCACTTCCAGCTGATGACATCATTGGGACCCGACTTCGCTGCCTGGTACCTGGCCAACCTGCATCCGGATGCGCGCGCCGAGGCGATCAGAGAGATTCGCGTTGCCCTGAGCGATGTATCGTCCTGGTTCATGCACAACCGTGAGGCACTGGAACGCATGGCCCGCATGCTGCAGGATCTCGACGAAGATCTCTGATCTGCCACGTAACGCCGCGCCGAGAGGCGCGTGCACTCCCTGCCGGGCACGCCTGCGGGGCGGCGTCCCCAGGCAATACCGCCCTCACGTGGAGCCGCGCATCCACCGCGCGCCGATATGGGCCCAGCAGGACTTGAACCTGCGACCTACGGATTATGAGTCCGCAGCTCTAA
>CAZUVX010000018.1:0-1416 GCA_964623865.1 uncultured Spirochaetaceae bacterium
CCCTACGCCCGAAAGTGTTCTGCTGCTTCATCCAACAAGCTTCGGGATACGTTAGGACGCCCGGTGCGACCGTGCTCAACCGCCAGAATCTCGCTTACGATGCTCAGGGCAATGTGCTCGGGCTCCTTGCCGCCCAGATCCAGACCGATCGGGGTGTGGATGGGTGGCAGCCTGGACAGGTCCACTCCAACCTGCCGTGCCCGCTCGAGTCGCTCCGCCTGCCGGCGGGACTTCCCGATCGCACCGACGTAGGCAACCTCCGGATAGGCGCAGAGGGTGTGCAGGAGGTCGTCCTCGAAGCGCGGCTCATGGTTCAAGGAGACGATTGCCGTGCGAGCATCGGGCTCGTAGCGTTTCAGCACCTGGTGGGGCCAGCCGGTAATGACCTCGTCGGCATCGGGGAACCGGCTCGCTCGGGCGTAGTCGGCCCTGGGGTCGGAGACGACGGTACGGTAACCCATCACGCCTGCCAGGCGGCTCAGCGGCGCTGCGATATCGTGGGCTCCGAAAATCAAGAGGCGCCGCGGCGGGAGCATCGCCTCGGCCAGCACAATCCGCCCCTCGCCGAGATCGAGGGTTGTGGCCGCCGTAATGGGTCTCAAGAGGTCGATATGATCCCTCAGCCCCGCCGGTATCTCTTCGGGACCGAGGCTATGCACGCCGCCGGTGCCCGAGGCCGCGCCGGCATCGGCGCTATCGGTCACGCCGGAGGTATCCACCCATCCGTGCCGGACGTCGGGATCCGTGACCGCCCCGGGCGTGCAGACGGTGAGATTGACCCTGGTGACCCCGGGTTGCAGAAATGCCGCCAGTTCCGGGGTCAGGGGCTCAACCAAGACGTCAATCGCCCCTTCGCAGTTGAGACCGACGTCGAGGTCGGCATCCTCCACGTGGTCGTAGTGGAGCATTTGCGCCCGACCGGAAGCGATGACTTCCCGGGCGGTCTCGCGCACGTCCGTTTCCACACAGCCCCCGCTCACGGCGCCGTGGAAATCGTCCTCCGTGGCTACCATTCGCGCCCCGAGAGGCTCGCTGGATGAGCCGAAAACTCGCACGATCGTGGCGATTGCCGCCTTACGCCCCCGCTCGACCCAGCTTGTGCCGCGCTTGAGTACTTCGTCTCGAATCATGGGGCCACACCTTCAGTCGGCAAGGTCGAGCACCTGGAGAACGTGGTCGACCCGGGTGAGTTCATCGCGGATTCGCCGCGCCTGTTCCGGAGAGATTTCGTCCCTCCGTCGCAGGAGCACCTCGAGCAGGGCGTTTACGTTGTTCACGGCGGCCTCCGCGTTGAGGTCGTTGTCCATCTCGACGGTGAAGAGTTGCGAGATTTCCGCCACGAGCCGGTCGATCGGTGCGCTGTCGGCGCGGGCGATTCTCGCGGAGCCCCCGCCTTCCGCGCCGCCTTCCGCGCCG
>CAZUVX010000018.1:1516-11693 GCA_964623865.1 uncultured Spirochaetaceae bacterium
GCGCCGCCTTCCGCGCCGGCGTCCGCGCCGACCGCCACATCGGCGGGGTGCGCCGCGCTTCCGGCGCGATCTCGGCCCCCGGCAAGGCCAACGAGCGTTCGACTCCGCTCCCGGAGCGTCCTCACCACTTCGGCGGCGCGGTCGAGGGTCTCCTCGGTGAGGTTTCCCTTCCTCCGATAGTGGCCATAGAGCAGGAAGAAGCGAATTTCCACGCCGCTTCGACCCGCCGACAGAAGGTGCTCCGGGTAGACGACATTCCCCTTGGACTTGGACATCTTCCGGCTGTCTACGAAGAGGTGCTCCCCGTGCAGCCAGTAGTGGACGAACTCCGTGCCGGTAACCCCTTCGACGACGGCCCGGTTGTAGTCGTGGTGGCGGTAGACGTTGTCGATGCCTCCGCAGTGAATGTCGAGCTCGTAACCGAGGTGCTTTGTGATCATGGCGGGGTCTTGAATGTTCCACGCCGGGCGGCCCCGACCGATCTTCGTCTCCCAGGAGTATCGGTCCTCACGGTGGCCGTGCCAGAGAATGAAGTCCCCGAGGTTCCATCTTTGCCCCGGGTAGGTGTCCTTGGAGAAGCGGTACCGCTTCTTCGGCCACCTGGACAGGTCCAGTCCGTATACGGCGCCGAAGCTGGGATGGCTCAGGGCGTCGTAGTAGACATTACCCTCGTGCCGGTAGGCGTGACCGTTCTCGAGCAGGCGGGCGATCAGCTCCGCCGCCTGGTCGACGCTGGTAGTCGAGCGGGGGATCGGCTCAGGGAGCTTCAGCCTGAGCAGCTTGCCGTCGTTCAGGAAGGTCCGTGCGTTCGGCTCCGTAAGATCCTCCAAGGCGACACTCTTCTCCTCACTCTCCGTGATCGCCTTATCCTCGAGGTCGGTGAAGTTGATCATCCGCCGGACGTCGAAACCGCGGTACTCGAGGTAGCGCTGCAGCACGTCCTCGAATACAAAGGTCCGGTAGTTTCCGAGGTGCGGTCGACGATAGATCGAGGGGCCACAGGTGAACATCTTCACCTTTCCGGCTTCACGCTCGTGGAACACCTCCTTCCGCTTGGTCATGGTGTTGTAAAAGACGATGCGCTGCTCAGCGGGCGTTTCCATGTACTTCCTCCGTGGTACGTCCCCATAACTTGACGAAAAGATAGGCGCCTGACAAGAACAACGGCGCGGCCCGCGCAGAGCGTGCAAACTCATCTCCACGGCCGCACGACCGGTGACCGCAGTAACACCGGCGCGCCGGAGGGACGGCTGCCGCCGCCTCGTGGTGCCGCGTGACGTCGCCCTTCCGGTGTGGTAAGGTCCATCAGTGACTGGGGGCTCGGGAATCGTATGACACTACTTCACGCCGCCGATTTGCATCTGCGCGCCGAAGGCCGGGAACGCGACTACGGCCTTGCGGTCCTCGACGAGATCATCTCGATCGCCCGACAGGAGCGGGCGGATGTGCTTCTCTTTGCCGGAGATCTCTTCGAGAGTTATGACGATGCCGAAGCTCTCCGCTCCGTCGTGGCGGAGAAGATCGCGGAGCTTCCCACCGGGACTGCGGCCTACCTGCTGCCCGGGAATCACGAGTTCCTCCGGGCGGGAGGGAGGCGCTTCCACCGCCTGGAGTTCGGCCGAATGGCCGTTGCGGCGGAGGAGCCCTTGTCGATCTCCCGGGTCCATGACGCGGAGCTTCTCTTCGTGCCGCACCAGGCCGGTTACGGCAACTACGCCGAGTGGGGCGTCCCGGCCCGGAAGTTGCGGCATAGGGTCGTTGTCGCCCACGCCACGGTTGCGGGTCTCTTCTTCGACGAGTCCGGCGAGGAGGGTACCAGCTTCATGGATGCGGATCTGCTCAGTCACCTCGAAGCGGACTACGTTGCCCTCGGGCACATCCATGCCGGCCGGAGCTTCACCGTCGGCGAGCCCCGCGAAGGGAGGGCTTCGCGGGTGGACGCGGTGTATCCCGGTTCCGCCCGGGTCTGGCGCAAGGGCGAGTCGGGGCCGCGGTCGGTGGCGCTGGTCACCCTTGACGATGCCGGGGTCGAATGGCACCTGCGTACCCTTTCGACCGCCGGGGAGTACCGGTCGGTCGTCGTTCTCGTCGAGCCCGACGGCAGCATCGGAACGGATCTGGAGGCGATACCCCTCGGCCCGGCGGACTACGCGTCGTGCTCCCTGGTCGGCGTGGTCGAAGATGATGCGACCCTGCGCCGGGTGGCGGAGGAGGTCCATCAGGTACTGGCGGCGCGGTCACGGGTAATCGAAGTGACTACGGAGGACGCCGTCCTGATCGACGGCGTCTCGGAGGAGCCCATTGTGCGGCGCTTTCTCGAGGTGTGGCGCCGCCACGGCGAGTCCCTGCGCACCGGTGACGAGGATGCGCGGCGCCTGTGGTACCGGGCGAGGGAGGTCGGACTGCGCACGGTGAAACAGGTCATTGAGCAGAAGCGATGATTCGATCCCTCGATCTCACAGCCTACGGCCGCTTCCAGCGGCACCACTTCGACCTGGGTGAAGTAACGCTCTTCCTCGGACCCAATGAGAGCGGCAAGAGCACCGTCTTCGACGCGATTGGTGAGGCGCTCTGTGACCCGCCGAGGAACACCGGCTTCGGTAAACGCCTCGAGGCACGGTACGGTCCCGGCCGCCGCGTGACGGTCGAGCCGGCTGAGGTTACCGGCTCTCTCTCGGCGGAGACCTTCCTCAACCTGCTGGCCGTCGACTCCGCGGGCATCACCATCTCCGTCGGGGACAGGTCGGACTGGATGGAGGACGTCAAGTCGCAACTCTTCTCCGGCGGCGTCGACCCGAAGCGGGTCAAGCGCCTTCTCGACGAGCGGGCGGACACGCGGGCGAATCGGCGGCACATGAAGGAGCGTGCCCGAAAGGAAGCGGAGCTTCAATCTCAACGGGAAGAGCGCCGGGATCTGGAGCGGAGACGGGAAGAGGTGCTGCAGGAGCAACACCGTGCTCTGTCCCTGGATGAGGAGCTCGAGCAGGTTGAGCAGGCGCTTTCGGAGGTATCGGAGCACCTCTCCGGGCTCGAAACGGAGATCGCCAATCAGGAACGCATTGACGAGCGGGAACGCCTCCGCGGCATATGGACGCAAGTGGACAGGGCGGAGTCGCTGGAGCGCACTCTCGAGGAGCTTGCGGCGGTGCGTGACGATGAGGGTGAGGAGCTCCAGCGGTTGACCCGCGTCGCCGAGGAGGCGCGGACCGCCGCCGAGCGCGCCGAGGTCGAGGCGCACCACGCCCGGGACGCCGTCACCGGTGCAACGGAGGCGGCGCACCACGCAGAACGCGCCGCCGAGGAGCAGCAGCCCCGAGGCGTTGCGGCCGGAGAGCTCCGAGGACGCCTCCGCGCCGCCGAGGCGGAGCGTCCAACGAAGAAGGTGGTATCCTGGCGTCCCTGGGCCCTCGTTGTCTCGGCGGTCATGCTCGTCGCCGGCGTTGCGGCACTTCTTGCCCTCGGCGGCGCCGCGGCGGTGGGCGGCGCGATCGGTGGGATTGCCCTCTCGGCGCTGTTCGTGGTCCTGGCGCGGTCGGTTGCCCACGTTCCCGACGAGAGCGCCCTCCTGTCCGTCGTTGAAGAGATACGGGAGCGCTGGCGCCGGCAATTCCAGGAGGATCTGACCGCCCGCACAGCCGGCGAGCTCCGGGATGAGCTGTACCGGAAGGAACAGGAGGCGCAGCGCCCGCAGGCGGAGGTCGCCTCCCGCCGGGAGGCGCTCCGATCCGCCGAGGAGCGACGCGAACACACCGGGCGTGCTGCGGAAGAGGCGCGCCGCGAGGCGGATCGGGCCAATCGTGCCGTGGCGGAGTGGCTGAATCGGCGCGGGGTGTCCCGGCCGGATCAGTACTGGCGCCTGCGGGAGCGTGTCGACCGCGTCACCGCGGAGCGTGATGAGCTGCGCCGAACGGTGGAACGCGGCATGCACGATTTTGGTGTGGACTCACCGGAGGCTCTCCAGGCTGAGGTGAACCGTCGGATCAGGGATCTAGACGAAACCATTACCGCCCAGCCGAAGAGCGAGGCGGAGGTCCGCGCCCTCCGCTCGGAGCGGGAGCACCTCGTCAACGAAAAGGGGCGCCTCGAGCAGCAGCGGATCGACTTGAGCCGCCGGACCGGCGATGCGACCGGGTCCTTCCGAAACGCCATGGGGAACCTCCCCGAAGAGATTGCCCGGTGTGACCGGCGTATCGCCGCGCTCGAGGAGGAGATCGCCGACCTCGACGCTACGCGGCACGCCGCCGAGTGGGCTGCACAGATGTTCGAAGAGGTTGCAACGGATACGACGAGCATGCTCGCCGATCTTGCCGGGGACATCGCCCGGGAGTACGGCCCCCTGGTGGGAGATGAGCGCACCGCGGAACTTTCCGAGATAGACCCCATGAAGGGCACCGTGCAGGATCGCTCCGGAGCGCTCCGGAGCGTCGCTTTCCTGAGCCAAGGCACCCGAGACGCCTTCGTCCTGGCGAGCCGTCTCGTTCTGGCGCAACGGGCGCTGTCGAGCCCGGGTATACTGCTCTTTGACGAGGCCTTCGCCGCGCTGGACCTCGAACGAACGGTCCGGGCACTGGCGCTGCTCAGCCGGTTTCGGGAAGGGCACCAGTGGCAGTTGATCTTCTTCACCATGGAGCCGGCCCTGGCCGAAGAGGTGCGCCGTACCTTCCCCCAGGCGATAGTGCACGAGCTCACGCCGGAGGGCGCGTCCGGCGGCGTGTCGGATGCGGAGGCGGCGGAAGGGAAGGGCAACACGGGAGGTTGATCCACGGGAGGTTGACCCACGGGAGGTTTATCATGGTTCTGGGCGCGGTTGCAGGGGACGTGATCGGCTCGATCTACGAAGGGCGTCCGCGCAAGACGACCGGGATCCCTTTGGTGAATTCCCGGGCGCGGTTCACCGACGACACGGTGCTCACCATTGCCACTGCCGCGGCCATTCTTGACGGACGCAGCTACGGGGAGGCGTACAAGGAGTTCGGCCGCGCCTATCCCCACGCCGGCTACGGCGGCTCCTTCAAGGAGTGGCTGCGATCCTCCTCGCCGGCGCCGTACAACAGCTTCGGCAATGGATCGGCAATGCGGGTGAGCCCGGTAGGATGGGCCTTCGAGGCCGAGCAAGAGGTACTCGACCAGGCGGCAGCGTCCGCCTCGTGCACCCACAACCATCCGGAAGGCGTCAAAGGGGCTCAGGCGGTCGCCCTGGCGGTCTGGATGGCGCGGCGAGGGGAAGCTAAGGACTCCATCCGGCGTGAGATCACCGGACGCTTCGGCTACGATCTTGATCGGAGCGTGGAGGAGATCAGGCCTGGATACCATTTCGATGTTACCTGTCAAGGCTCCGTGCCGGAGGCCCTTCGCTGCTTCCTGGAGGCCGACGGCACCGAATCGGCTATCCGCCTGGCCATTTCCCTTGGCGGAGATGCGGACACCCAGGCGTGCATTGCCGGCGCCGTGGCCGACGCCTTCTTCGGGCCGGTGTCCCGGGAAGTCGGCGAGCACGTCCGGAGTCGCGTTCCGGACCACTTGTTGAGGCGTCACGACGAGTTCCGGCAGCGCTACCTATAGCGTCCGCAGCCCCCGGAGGCGTTCCACCCGCCGGTCCGTGGGCGGGTGGGTGCGAAAGACCGAGGAATCGCGCTTCCGGGGGACCGGCAGCATCTGGTGCAGGTAGGAGCGCCCAACGTTATCGATCTTCTGCAGCGCCGACGCCAGCCCCTCGGGATCGCGGGTGAGCTCGACCGCTCCCAGATCCGCGGCGTACTCCCGCGACCGGGAGAGCCCGAGCTGGAGCAGCACGCTCGCCGCCGGAGCCGCCGCGAGGACCGCAATGACGGTGATCGGCACGTGCGCCTGTGTCATGAGCGCCGCGGGCAGGTAGAAGATGAGGAGAATCCAGCCGACCCGGGCAACGACCACCGTGATCATGGCTACCATCTCCACGATCCGGAAGAAGGCCAGGTCCCGGTGGCGAATGTGGGTCACCTCGTGGGCAAGCACGCCGGCGAGCTCCCGGTAGGTCAGCGCCCGGACGAGCATGGGTGTTACGACCAGAAGCGGCCTCTTCACCGTGCCCAGCGTTGCCGCATTCAACAGCGGTGCGTTGAGGACATAGATCTCCGGCGGTACCTGAAGTGAAGCGCGCTTCGCCAGCTCCTGAACCAGCCCCACGAGCTCCGGTGCGTCCGCGTAGTGCAGAGGAGCCGCATTGGCCGGCCTCGCTTCGCTCACCTGGTGCTGCGCCGACACGGCTACGAAGGTGATCATCCCGACAGCCAGGGCCAGGCCGGTTGCTCCGAGGACCTGAAGCCCGCTCACGATCAGGAGCACCACCATGGCCAGAAAGACGATGACCGTCTGAGCGAAGAAGAGGCGCTTCTGCCGCCGGATCTCCCTGATCATTCGGCGAAGGTCTCCCTTGGTGACCTGGCTATCGGCGTGCGCTTTCCGGTGCGGATTGCCTCCTCAACGGCGGCCAGGGTCTCGATCTCGCGCAGGGCGTCACGGCCGCCGTACCGCGGGGAGGCGCCGGTGCGGAGACACTCAACGAAATGATCCCACATGGCCCGGTGCGCTGAGATATCCCGGCGTGGGAGTTCCTCTCTCTGACCGCCGCTGCCCTCGAGGACGAACTCCTCCCGGGTGTACCGGATGAGCCCCTCCGTTCCGCGCACAATGAAGTAATCGCTCCGGCCGCCGAGGAACCCGGAGTGTGAAAACACGCCGAACACGCCGTCGGGGTACTCCAGGATCACCGCGACGTGATCGAAGTCGCCGTAACCTTCCCGGTAGGCTCGGCCGACGGCCTGCACGTGGGTGGGGGCACCGAAGAGGCGCGCCTGTGTGGCAAGCTCGTGAACGCCGCCGTCGAAGAGGACTCCCAGGGGGTACTCCGGCTGTATTCGCCACTCCGTGTCGCCGAAGTCGCGCTCGCCGGATGAGTGCGCCTCCAGCCGGGCGTGGCGAGCGGTCTCATACGCGACGGGGCGCCCCAACGCGCCGTCGCGAAGCAGCGATTCCATGACGTCCCACTCGGGGCCATACGGCGCCTGCTCCAGAACGTAGACGCGTCCCCCACTTCGCTCCTCCAGCTCACAGAGTGCGCGCGCCTCATCCACGGAGACGCCGATGGGCTTTTCGAGAAAGGCGGCTTTCCCCGCTTCCAGGGTCGCCGAGGCGACGGGGGCATTGAGGGGGATCGGCGTGAGGACGACGACGGCGTCCACGTCGGCATCGTTCACAAGGTCTTTGTAGTCGTAGTGGAACCGCGCACGAGGATAGGCCGCCTTCACCTTGTCGGCGGTGGGGCGCGACCGCGCGGA
The DNA here is from genome assembly GCA_964623865.1 of uncultured Spirochaetaceae bacterium. Classification (GTDB taxonomy): domain Bacteria; phylum Spirochaetota; class Spirochaetia; order DSM-27196; family PWMO01; genus CAYFQV01. The sequence continues at coordinate 8,833 of CAZUVX010000018.1, forward strand.
GAAGGCGGAAACCTCGAAGAGATCCTGGTGACGCTCAACCTCCGGACGGTGGGCGCGCTCCCAGATCAACCCCGGTCCTACGATGCCCAAGCGCAGCTTCTTCACGTGGTACTCCTGGTGTGGAATCTCCGACTACCGCATCGCCCGGTCAAGGGCTTCCTCCGCAGCACCCCTTGATCCTACCGGTTCAACGCCGATACTGAAAACGGTACGGAACCGCGTTTCGACGGTCCCGGCGGTGACGAAGGACGCGGAACGGGAGACATTGTGAGAGTACTCACCATGACAGCGCACAGTCCACGATGCCGACGCGCCTTTCGACTCCTCCTTCGATCGGTGAGTGTTGCCCTTCTTCTGGCAACGGCGGCCGTGACCGCGCCCGCACAGGACACGCCGCTCCACTGGGCGGCCCGGCGCGGCCTCACGGATGTCGCCCGGGGCCTCGTTGAGAACGGCGCCTCCGTCGAGGTCTCGAACACCCTCCAGCGAACACCCCTCCATCTGGCGGTTGAGCACTCAGAGATGATCCGGTTCCTCGTCGAGACGGGTGCGGACGTGAACGCCACGGACGCCCTGGGTAACACACCGCTCCATCTGGCGGTACGCTACAATGGAGAGGTCGCCCTGCTCATCGATCTCGGCGCGGCGGTGAACGCCCGGAACTACCTTGGTGACACGCCTCTTGAGATTGCAGTCCGCCGGGGGAGCACCCGCCGCAACATCGAGGTAATCTCCGCCCTGGTCGATGCCGGTGCCACCAACGAGATCCGCTGAGATCAGTCCCGCGACGTGAGAACCGGGAGTACCATGCGAAGCAGCGAATCAATCCTCATTATCAACCCGACGCGGTATCCGCACCTGGTGCCTCGCCTCACGAAGCTCGCAGCGCGCATGGTGCCGGCGCCGGTGCGCATTACCGAGAGCCGGTCGGACTTCCTGGGTGCCGTGGAGGAGTTTGCCGGCGGGAGACGGCGTTACGCGTTGATCTGGGGCGGCGACGGTACCGTGCACGACGCGGTCAATGTGTTGATGCGGTGCCGGGAGCGGGGGATCGATCTGGACGGCAAGGGAGTCGGCTTCCTGCGCGGAGGCAGTGGAAACGGAACCCAGGACTCATACGACGTGCCGCGGCGGTTGCGAAACCAGCTCAGGGCGTACCGCGCCGCCATGGACGGAGACATGAGTGTCGATGTCGATCTGCTTCGCATCCGCGTGGGAGACCACGTCCGGTACGGACAGCTTCTGGGTATGGGCTTCGATACCCGGGTGCTCCGCCGTCGCCTGGGCCGACAGGAGGGCGTCATTCCGCCGGGCGTCTTTCGGTACATCTACGCGGCGGCAGGGGTCTTCTTCTCTCGGGAGTGGGCGCACCGTCACATGGCCCTCGAGCTCTCGGAGGGGAAGTACGCCTTCCGAGGCAATCGCATCAACGCGGAGTTCGCCTTCGAGCGGATCCGACGCGACGTCTCGGTGAGCCTCCTCGAGGTTGGAACCCGGCCGTACTACGGCGCACTGTTCAAGGTGTGTCCCGACGTCGTGTGCAACGACGGTCTGATGGACGTCTACGCCTACTGCTTCACCCGGCGCTTCCAGGTTGTCCGCAACGTCGGCGCCCTCTGGGCCGGTCGCCACGGCGTTATCAACGACCGTCTCATGGGAAAACGGCGTCGCGGCGTGATCGAACGTTACGAGGTGCGCGCCGCGGAGATCTACGCACCGGATGAGGAGTACTACCACGTTGACGGTGAGTTGCTGCCGCTGCCGCCGAACCCGGCGGAACGGGTGGTCTCTCTCTCGCTGTTGCCGCGGGCGCTGCGCTTCCTGGTTCCGGCAAGCTACTACCGCTTGGTGCACCCCTTCACGGAGGAGTGAAGCGCTGCGGTCGGCCCCTGGAAGAGCGCGCGCCCAGGTCGCCGGTGGCGGCCGTTTCGTGGTACCCTTCGGCATCGACACCTGGACCATTCCAGGTGAGTTTCAGGAAGGAGGTCCCATGGCGCAGGTGCGTCTTCCCATTGCCAATACCGGTCAGGAGTATGTGCTCCACCCCTCCAAAATCGTCTGCCTGGGTCTGAATTACCGTGCGCACATTGCCGAGAGCCTCTCGGTCAAGGCGTCGGGCAGGGCTCCGGATGAGCCGGCGGAGCCGGTGATCTTTCCGAAGACCCCGAACGTGCTCATTGGGAGCGGAGAGACGATCCATCTACCCGCCATCCTCGGCACCTACGACTTTGGGGAGCCCCGCACGGATTACGAGGGCGAAATGGCGCTGATCATCGGCACAACCTGCAAGAACGTCCCACCGGAGGATGCCATGCGCTACATCCTGGGATTCACCTGCTTCAACGACGTGAGCCAGCGCAACATCCAGAACGGCGATCGATCCGGGTGGTTCCGTGGAAAGTCTTTCGACACCTTCGGGCCCATTGGGCCGCGGCTGGTGTTGCAGGAAGACCTGGGTGATCCGCAGCGCCTCCACATCGAAACGCGGCTGAACGGAGCGGTTGTTCAGCAGTCGAACACATCGGAGATGATCTTCGACGTCCCGGCCATTGTGAGCTTCATCTCCCGCAACTTCACCCTGGAAGAGGGTGACGTGATTGTCACGGGGACACCCAGCGGGGTGGGCCCCCTGTCGCCGGGAGACATTGTGGAAGTGGAGATAGAAGGGATTGGTACGTTGGCCAATCCGGTAGTCGCGGAAGAGGGGTAGGGCCGGGGCAGGTAGCGGCGCGCCGCGCCGGGGGCGCGAACTACGCCGGGGACGGGGGGCCGCCGGGGGCGCGAACGACGCCGGCGCAGGCGACGCCGGGGGCGGGGGACCGCCGGGGGCGGTCAATCCACCGGGGCGAGCTCCCGGATGA
>CAZUVX010000018.1:11793-22193 GCA_964623865.1 uncultured Spirochaetaceae bacterium
CGGGGGCGGGGGACCGCCGGGGGCGGTCAATCCACCGGGGCGAGCTCCCGGATGAAGGCGCGCACCTCTTCGACCGACTCCAGGAAGTAGTTGGCACTGGAAACGTCGAGTCCCACCTTGATGGTGTAGTGTTCCGGGCCGAGCATGCCGAAGATGTCCTCGTCGGTCCAGTCATCTCCTATGGCCGTGACGAAGTCCCACTCCTGCCGCTGATACCACCGTGAGGCGGCGCGCCCTTTGCTCACGTTGGAGTTCTTGATTTCCAGGAGTTTGTTGCCTTCGAGCACCGAAAGATTCAGGTTCGCGGTGAGACTCAAGAGTGCGTCTTTGAGCTCGGAGAGCCGCAGTGCTGCAAGCTCCGGCTGTGCGCGCTCGTAGTGCCAGACCAGGGAGTACTCGTTCACGGTGATTGCAGAGCCGGGCGTACGATCGCGGTAGAGCTCCAGGATGGGCTCAATGATCTCTTTCCAGTCCGCGGTGACGTCCTCCATCTTCTCCCAGGTGCCGTCGGTCTCGCGTACCCAGATGCCGTGACCTGCAATAATGCCTACCGGAAGGTCCTGCAGACGATTCTCCAGGAAGTCACGCTGTCGACCGCTTATGACGACCAACTCGTTCTTTGGGTTCTCGGCGAGGCGTCTCAGGCTCTCCATGGTATCTGGGTCCGGAACGCCGGGCATCTCTCCGTAGGAGATGAGGGTTCCGTCGTAGTCGAGCATGATGAGGCGCTGCGAAGCCCTCTTGTAGTGCTCCATGAGGCGCTTCTTCACCTCGGTGGAGAGCTTCTTCACAGACAGAGAGCTCTGGAGGGCGCTTGCGGCTTCCAGCTTCTCCATGAAGTCCTGGGCCCAGTAGTGGATGTCGTAGCGCTTCAAACGCCGGTGCATACGATCGCTCTTCTGCTGCTGTTCCGTGACAGGCATCTCCAGGGCGTCTTTGATTGCCTCAGCAATCTGGTCGATGTTATTGGGATTGACTGAGATGGCTTCGCCCAATTCCCGGGCCGACCCCGCAGTCTCGCTGAGGACCAGGACTCCTTTCCGGTCGGCTCGGGAGGCGATGTACTCCTTTGAGATCAGGTTCATCCCGTCTCGCAACGGGGTCACCAGAAGAACGTCGGATTGCGTATAGATGGCCGTCAGCTTGGGAAAGGGGACCGCCCGGAAGAAGTACTGAATCGGGTTCCACCCGATCGTACCGAAGGCGCCGTTGGTCGTACTGACCAACTCGTCGATTTCCCGCTTCAACTCGATGTAATGCGGCACGTGCATCCGAGAAGGTGCGGCAATGAGGATGAGCTGGACCCGCTCGTGGTACTCAGGATGGTTGGCGAGGAAGTTGTGGTATGCCCGTATGCGGAGAGGGATGCCCTTCGAGTAGTCCAGGCGATCCACGGAGAGAATGAGGCGGCGGCTTCCGATCTCGTAGCGCACCTTCTCTATCTCGTCCTGGATCTCCGGCCGGCTGCTCGCAGTAGAATACTTCTCGTAGTCGATGCCCATGGGGAACGCGTCAACCTTGATCATCCGGTTATTGAACTTGACGTTTCCCATGCTGTGCTCAGCCCCGAGAATTCGTCGGATGCTCGAAAGAAAGTGCCGCGCGTAGTCGTAGGTGTGAAACCCCACAAGGTCCGCCCCCAGGAGGCCGCGCAGGATCTCTTCCCGCCACGGCATGAGGCGGAATACCTCGTACGAGGGAAAGGGGATGTGCAGGAAGAAGCCGATCTTGGAGTCGGGCAACTCTTCCTTCAAAAGATTGGGAAGCAGCATGAGCTGGTAGTCATGGACCCAGATGAGGTCCCCGTCCTCGGCCACCTCCATGACCTTCCGGTAGTACTTCTCGTTGGCGGCGCGGTACGCCTCCCACGTCTCGTTGGTGTACCGGGCAAAGGTTGGAAAGTAGTGAAAGAGGGGCCAGATGGTGTCGTTACAGAACCCGTAGTAGAAAGACTCTAGCTCATCGTGGGTCAATGGTACCGCGCGGCTCTTGTACTCATCCTTGAGACACTGCTCAATGTAAAATGCCTGCTCCTCAGTGAGGTCGTCCTCGGGCACCCCGCTCCAACCGACCCAGACACTGCCTTCCGCCTCGTGCATGGATGCCAACCCGGTTGCCAGCCCCCCCATGCTCGGGGAGAAGCGGGTGCTTCCGTCGGGATCTATGTCGACCGATGTTGAAAGGCGGTTCGAGACGAGGATGGTTTTGCTCATGCCTCCAGTATACCGGTGCTCTGCGCGGCCCGTAAAGAAAGCGCCGGGGGCCTTCGATACACGCCCGGCGACACCGGGAGCCTCCCGGGAAGACACACCGTCCCCAACGGCCGGGGTTGCGGCGTCTACACAGCGCGCTCGGTGTGTGATACGCTCCGTCTCCCCGACGAGTCGGGGCGCGGCGATCACGGCCGATCACTCTTCGCCACATGGGGGGTCTCGTGCATACGAACGGAACAGCCGACACGGCGAGCTTTCTCAAGAGTCTCGGATTCCCGGAGCTCAGGATCCACCACGCTTTCAACCATTTCGATTTCTCCCGGGCGTCCCGGCGCATTCTGGTGATCGGCCCCATGGGTTCAGGCAAGACCGAGTACTCCTCCCGGGTGTGGCGTGATTCCCGGGTTGTCCTGCAGAAATCCATCAACCTTGCCGAACAAACGAGCACCGGCGGCGCGGATCGACGACGAGTCTTCTTCATCCGTTCGATCCTCGACCAGGAGCGCTTCCCCGACTACCCCCAGGACGCCCTCCCGTACCGAGGAGGGTACGAGCGTTGCGGAGATGCAATCGCGGAGATCTCCGACTCCTTCGGACTCGAGGAGGTCATGCGAGACCATCCGAAGGTCGGCACCTGGATCGTGGATGAGGCCTCCTTCTACGACGAGCGGATTGCGTACGTAGTCCATCGCGAATCCGAAGAGCGCGGGGTCATATTCATCTTCCCCACGCTGATCCTCAACTTCCGCAAGTCTCTGTTCAATGAAACGGCGGCGCTCCTCCTGGAATTGGCGACGGACGTATTCCCACTCACCGCGTACTGCGAACACAACGAGTGCATTCGCGACTCCTTCTACACCTACCGGTACTATCTGGTGGAAGGCCGGGAGTGCCCGGCACTCTACTTCGATCCGCTGATCATTGTGGGGGGCGACGCCAGGAAAGAGGACGCCCGGGAACCGAACTACTGCACCCGCTGCGATGAACACCACTACCTCCCCGGGAAGGAGTACACCTATCTGGTGCTCAAGCCGCTCGGGGTACAGGCGTCGTACGGGAATCTGAAGCCTCTTCACGATGAGCTCCGCGCGATCGGCAATCGCGTGGAGACCTCCGAGCTCTACGCAAACTTCGTCCAGACCTACGGAGTGGAGGCGGAGATGTACATGCGAGCGTTGAAGGTGCCGTGTATTGCAGAGAGAGCGCTGGTCTTCCTGTTCGCGGAGGAGAACCTCATTACCGCCGAACAGGTCCGCACACTGGCCGCCGAGCTCAACCTTGATACCGACTATCTTTCGCGACGCCTGTCGGATAACGGACGGCCCCTGGAGTTCGGATAACGATAGGCCCCTGGATTGTTGAACACCGGCGGTCCCGGGCGGGCCGGCACTCCTGACCCATGCGGCGGAAGCGCGCTAACCGAAACGTTCTGTTGACAAGCCCTAGGGGCCGGTTTAACGTGGCACAAACTTCCAACAGACGCATCCGGGGTGCCGGGACTACACCTGCACCCTCGGTGGTCTGAACCACAAAGGGGGAAAAGATGCGAAAGCTACTCGCAGTAGTGGTTGTTCTCGCGCTCATCGCGCCCATGATGGTCGTGGCCGGCGGTCAACAGGCAGCGGAGGGCCAGGAGACGGAGTACAAGATCGCCATCGCATTCGACGTCGGCGGACTTGGTGACAATTCCTTTAACGACTCCGCATACGAGGGTCTCGTGCAGGTTGCTGAAGAGTACGACGGCTTCGTCGACTCGGACGCGGTGGATGTCGATCACGGCAGACGCGTTCAACTGAAGTTTCTCGAGCCGCAGGAAGGCGGACAGGACCGGGAGCAGTTGTTGCGCATTCTCGCGGAAGACGGTTACGGCCTGATCTTCGGGGTCGGATTTGCGTATACCGACACTCTCGGAAAGGTTGCAGCCGATTTTCCGGACGTGCACTTCGGCCTGATCGACGGCTCCCTCCCCGATCTCACGGAGGAAAGCAACATCACCTCGATTGCCTTTGCCGAGCACGAGGGTTCCTTCCTCGTCGGTGCGCTGGCCGCCATGTTCATGGAGGACCAGGGCATGGAGGACATGCGGACGGGCTTCGTCGGCGGTATGGACAGTCCGTTGATTCACAAGTTCCAGGCGGGTTATATGGCCGGCGCCATGTATGTCGACCCCGATCTGCGGGAAGAGGGCGCCATTATGGGCCAGTACATCGGACAGGACCCGAACGCCTTCCAGGATCCCCAGACCGGAGAGCAGATTGCCCGGAACATGTACAATAACGATGCGGGCATTGTGTACCACGCGGCCGGGGCCTCCGGAGCCGGGGTCTTCAGGGCGGCGTACGACGCGGACCAGTGGGCAATCGGCGTCGACTCTGATCAGGGTCTTATCTACGCCGAGTCGGACAACGACCAGCAGCAGGCAACGGCCGAGCACATTCTCACCTCCATGCTCAAGCGGGTGGACTCGTCGGTCTTTCTCCTGTCGCAGGAGTACATCGACAACGGCGGCGAAGTGGACGGCGGTTACGTCACGTACGGCCTTGCGGAAGACGGCGTCGGCGTGGCGGTGAACGAGTACAACGAGGATCTCGTCGAGCCGTACATGTCGGAGATCAACGAGCTGAAGCAGATGGTCATTGACGGTGAGATCACCGTTCCCGAGCACGATGACGACATCCCGGAGTGGAAGGAAGAGGCCTTCTAGGATTACATTGTCGAAGTCTGAGGGGCCGCCCTGAGGGCGGCCCCTCTTTCATGCGAGTCGGCACACGAACTGGGCACGGCACATCCGCCGGAGCATAGGAGCCGTCATGGCCTTGTTGCAGATGGACGAGATCACCAAGACCTTCCCGGGGGTTGTCGCGAACGACGGCATTTCCTTTGATCTCAATGCCGGAGAGATACACGCCCTCGTCGGCGAGAACGGCGCCGGGAAGACCACCTTGATGAAGATCCTCTACGGCCTCTACAAACCGGACGAGGGGATCATCCGGGTTCGCGACAACGAGGTGGCGATTGCCAATCCGAAGGACGCCATCCGCAAGGGAATCGGCATGGTCCACCAGCACTTCACGCTGGTTCCCGTCTTCACCGTAAGTGAGAACATTCTTCTCGGCGACGAGATCCCTGAGAAGATCGAAACGCCGCAGCAGGGTAGAGGCTCCTTCCTGGAACGAGTACGAGACATCTTCTTCCTTGACCACCGCCGCGCCGAAGAGCGCATAAAGCGGGTCATGGAGCAGAGCAAGATTACCGTTGACCTCGGCGAGATTACCGAAGAGCTTCCCGTCGGCATTCAGCAACGCGTCGAGATCCTGAAGGTCCTCTATCGCGGCGCGGAGATCCTCGTATTCGACGAACCCACTGCGGTCCTTACACCCCAGGAGATTCGTGAGCTCTTCGCCACCTTCCGGGATCTTGCCCAGCAGGGGAGGGGGATCGTGTTCATTACCCACAAGCTCGACGAGGTTCTCGCGATTGCGGATCGGATCACGGTACTTCGTCGCGGCAAGATCATTGAGACCATGCCCCGGGAAGGTGCCACCAAGCAGCAGATCGCCGAGCTCATGGTGGGTAAGCCTGTTCTTCTGAGTGTCGACAACCCCCCTGCGGAGCCCGGCGAGGTAGTGCTCTCGGTGAGGAACGTCACGTACAGCACGCCCGACGGCCGGAAGGCTCTGGACGAGATCGACTTCGAGCTCCGCCGGGGTGAGATTCTCGGAATCGCGGGAGTTGAAGGCAACGGGCAGACCCAGCTTATTCGAGCGCTCTCCGAAAGCTCTCCTCACGTGACCGGAGAGATCCACTTCAAGGGGCAGGAGATCTCCCACCTGGACGTGCGACAACGCCGGGATGTCGGGATTTCCCACATTCCCGAGGATCGCCATCGATACGGCATGATCATGCCCTTTACGCTGGCGGAGAATATGACCCTGGGGCGCCACCATCGGCCCCCCTTCGTCAACAAGCTCCAGATCATCCAGCGCCGGAACATACGGGAGTTCGCGGCGAAGACGATCAGGGAGTATGACATTCGCACGCCCTCGGAGACTCTGCCGGCCCACGCGCTGTCCGGGGGAAACCAGCAGAAGGCCGTCGTTGCCCGTGAGCTCAGCACCGAGCCGGACGTGCTCTTGGCGTCACAACCGACCCGCGGCGTAGACGTCGGCGCACAGGAGTTCATCTACAAGCAGCTCGTTGCAGCCAAACGGGCGGGCCGGGCGGTACTCCTGATATCGGCGGACCTGGACGAGGTTCTCTCCCTCTCGGATCGCATTGCCGTTATCTACAAGGGCAAGCTGATCAAGGAGTTCGCCCGCGAGGAGGCGACCCGAGAGAAGGTCGGATACTACATGACCGGTGAGCACGAGGGGGAATAGACGAGCATGAAGCGTATTCGGATCAGCGGTCTGGATATCCTGTCGACGTCGGCTCCACTGATCGGCTTCCTGTCGGCCATTGTTGTGCTCATGATCATCATCCTGGCGGTGGGTCAGGACCCCGGGGATGCCCTGGAAGCGATCGTGCGGATTACAACGGGCAATCCCTCCCGCCTTGCGACCGTGTTGTCTCAGGCCATTCCGCTCTTCATTGCCGGCATTGCCGTCGCAATTGCCTTCAAGGGTGGCGTCTTCAACATAGGTGTCGAGGGGCAGTACTTCTTCGGCGGGTTTGTAGGCGCCCTGGCGGGAATCTACCTTCGACTGCCGGCGTTCCTGCACATTCCGGTCGTCGTCATGGCAAGCATGATCGGTGGCGCCATGTGGGCGGCGATTCCCGCCATCCTCAAGGTCAAGCGCGGGGTGCATGAGGTCATTACGACCATCATGTTCAACAACATCGTGCTCTTTCTGCTGAACTACCTGGTGAACCGGCCGTTCTCCGGTATCAAGGGGGGTGAGAGCCTGGAGCCGCAGACAGCGCCCATTGCGGAAACAGCGCTCTTCGGCAAGCTCAACCACTGGTTTCGCGCCCTGGGATGGCAGATGGGTGACCACGTTTACCTGGACTACAGCCTGGTTGTGGCAATCATCATGGGTGCTCTCCTCTGGTTCGTCATGTTCAAGACCCGGTACGGTTTCGAGGTGCGAGCCATAGGGACGGCCCAGGACGCCTCCCACTACGCCGGCATCCGGGTCAACCGCGTGCAACTCGGCGCGTTCCTTGCCAGCGGGGCGTTGGCCGGCCTCATCGGCACCCAGGAGATCTTTGCAATCCGCGGGTTCTTCACCTACCAGATTGCCCACGGCCTCGGTTTCGACGGGATTGCAGTAGCTCTGATCGGGCGGAACAACCCGGTAGGTGTCATCTTTGCGGCGTTGCTCTTCGCCTTCCTTCGTCAGGCCGGGTACGGCCTGCAGCTCTACACGGGGGTCCCGAACTCGGTCATACGGGTGATAACGGGCTTGATGATCATCTTCATTGTCGTGATCAACGAAGTCATGGACCGTTACGTGAAGAAACTCCGCAAGAGGAGGGCGAGCTGATGGAGACGACACTCCAGTTCCTGCTACTGGGCTTACACATTTCAGCACCCATCGCCTTCGCCTCGCTCGGCGGAATCTTCTCTGAGCGGTCGGGGGTGATCAACATTGGCCTGGAAGGAATCATGATCGTCGCGACCTTCTTCATGGCCTGGGGCGGCCTCACCTTCGGCACGCCGATTGCCGGTCTCATTGCCGCGATCATTTCCGGCGCGCTCATGGCTTTGGTGCATGCGATTGCCACCATTACGTTCAAGGTTGACCAAATCGTCTCCGGTGTGGCCCTCAACATTCTTGCCCTCGGGGTTTCTCGTTTCCTGTCCCAGCAGATCTATGGACAGGAGACGCAGACACCGGTCAACTCCGCCCTCTTTCCCGCGTTTCTCGCAGCGAATAGCATTTCCCTGCTCCTCATTCCGATTGCCGTCCTTGTGTGGTACGTCCTCTTCCACACGAGTTTCGGTCTTAGACTGCGCGCCGTCGGTGAGAACCCCGAGTCCGCCGACACCCTGGGAATCAACGTCTTTTTCATGCGCTACGTGGGCGTCATTCTCTCCGGCGTCATGGTGGGATTCTCCGCCGCAACCCTTTATCCATCCCAATGGTTCAGCGGCATGACCGGCGGCCGCGGGTTCATTGCCCTGGCGGCCATGATATTCGGGCGGTGGCACCCAATCGGCGCAGTTGCAGCGGCCCTGCTCTTCGGCTACGCCGACACCTTCCGGATCATGTTCGAGCTACGAGTTCCGGTTCCCGCCCAGTTCGTCCAGATGCTGCCCTACGTCCTGGCGGTGGTCGTGTTGGCGGGCTTCATCGGCCGCGCGCGCGCTCCCGGCGCCGTGGGCAAGCCCTACGAGAAGGGCGGACAGTAGGTGGATCGCGACGGGAAGGGTTCGGTCTAGATGAGCAGCGAGGTACTCTGGCTCATCCTGCTGGCGGCAAACTTCGCCGCCGTCATGCTCGCCTTCCGGTTCTTCGGAAGGACGGGCCTGGTCGCCTGGATGGTCGTCTCCGTCATAGCGGCGAACATCCAGGTCACGAAGACCATCGAGCTCTTCGGGATTACCGCAACCTTGGGGAACATCGTCTACGCGACCTCCTTCCTCATTACGGACATCTTCTCCGAGAACTACGGCATAAGGGCGGCGCGCCGGGTGGTCGTCATCGGCTTCGGCGCCATCGTCGGTTTCACCCTCATCATGCAGCTTGCGCTCTTCTTCGCCCCTGCGGAAAGCGACTTCGCCCACGACAGCCTTCGGACCATCTTCGGCATTCTCCCGCGCATCGCGGCGGCAAGCCTCCTGGCGTACCTGGTCTCGCAGCTCCACGATGTGTGGGCGTACGCCCTGTGGAAGCGGCTCGCGCCGGCGGAGAACAAGATCTGGATCCGCAACAACGCCAGCACCCTCGTCAGCCAGCTCATCGACAGCATCATCTTCGTGGTAGTGGCGTTTCTCGGAGTCTTCTCCTTGGGCGTCCTCCTGGAGGTCCTGCTGACCACCTACGTCCTGAAGGTCATTGTCGCCGCCGCGGACACACCCTTCGTCTACTGGGCGACTCGCTGGGTGCGCAACGACGTGATTCGGGAGAGCGCCGCCGTTTCGGAGGACCGGATCATCTGACCCCGATCACCGGACCGGCGGTACCGTACCGCCGAGCCGGCAATGAAGAGCTATTGAGGATCGATGCTTACGTCCCCCCGTCACCACGGCGAGAGCACCATCGTATACCTGAGCGGCCGCTACCTGCCGAAGGGGGAGGCATTGATCTCCCCGGATGATCGCGGCTTTCTCTTCGCGGACGGTGTCTACGAGGTCCTCCGCTTCTACGACGGGCGTTTCTTCCTCTTGGAAGAGCACCTGGCCCGGCTCGCCCACAGCATGGAAGCGATCCGCCTTTCCCCCGGCCCGGATCAGCTGTGGCCCTCATGGACGGATGTCTTCGACGAGTTGGTCTCCCGGAACGGCCTGACCGGGACGGACGGTTTCGTGTACCTCCAGGTGACCCGCGGCGCCGCGCCGCGAAGCCACGCTTTTCCGCCGCCGAGCGTACCGCCCACGATGTACGCCTACGTCTGGGAGCACCCCCGCAGCGCTGATGACCGGCGCCGACACGACGGCGTTGCCGCAATCACCTACCCGGACCGGCGGTGGGGACGCTGCGACATCAAGAGTGTCGCTCTGCTGCCCAACGTGCTGGCGCAGCAGGCGGCGGTGGACCGCGGCGCTTATGAGGCGATTCTCTGCCGACAAGACGGACCCCGCGAGGGTGCATTGCAGGAGCCTGTACTCAGAGATGACGCGATCGTCACCGAAGGGAGTCACTCCTCCCTCTTCATGGTCCGTCACGGCGAAGTCCGGACCCACCCGCTGAACGAAGGCGTCCTGCCGGGGATCACCCGCTCCTTCGTCGTAGAGCTTGCGGAGGAGGCGAACGTGGGCCTCCGGGAGGAGATCTTCACGCTGCGGGAGCTGCAGACCGCCGACGAGGCGTTCCTCACGGGTACCGGGAGCGAGATTGCCCCGGTGGTTCGCCTGGACCATGAGCCCGTCGGTTCGGGCACCCCGGGTCCGATAACGCGGCGCCTTCAGACGCTCTTTGAAGATCGGGTGGCGACGTTCAGGCGCTTCGCCCGGGACTCGAGGCAGCGGTGAGGGTGGGCCCCACGGCGCCGCCGGGTTGCCGCGGCGGTTCCGCACGCGGC
>CAZUVX010000018.1:22293-28161 GCA_964623865.1 uncultured Spirochaetaceae bacterium
GTTCCGCACGCGGCCGTTCCGCACGCGGCCGTTCCGCACGCGGCCGGCTCTCAGTGGCGGGTCTCAAGTGCGATCTTCGGACTCTTCCTTACGGATGAACCTGATCTTCCGGAAGACCCGCTGGATGTAGTCCGCCTCATGAGTTCGCAGACCGGCGCGATGGAACACGTCTCGAAAGAGCTGCCGCGTGTAGTGTCCGTCGGTATTCTTGAAGAAGCCCAGGGCGTCGAGCGTCTCCATAATGACTCCCGTGAGCTCCTGAATGCGCTCCCGCTGAGCGGCGCGCTCCGCGCCGACTTGCGAAGACCTCTCCACCGGTGTATCCGCTTCGGCCGGGCCGGGGTGGCGCATCTTCTCACCATGCGGGGCGGCGCCCTGGCGAAAGAGCTCGTACGAGACGATCTGCACCGCCTGGGCCAGATTGAGGGAGGGAAACTCCGGTGCGGTCGGGATGGAGAGCTTCGTTGAGCACAGTTCCACCTCCTCGTTGCTCAGGCCGTGCTCCTCGTTGCCAAAGACGAAGGCGATGTCCGCGCCGGAACGGCTGCGTACGAGTGCGCCGATCTCACCAATGGGGAGAACCTTCTTGTTGCGCTTCGCCCCGTGCCTGCGGGTAACCGCAACGGCGAGCTGCGTCTGCGCCAGTGCCTCCTCCAGGGCAGGCACGAAGCGGGCATTCTCAAAGACGTCGTAGGCGTGGAGGGCCATCTTGCGGACTTCCGTCGGGTCGACACCGGCGCGGTCCCGGACAATCACCAGCTTCGACAGCCCCATATTCTTCATGGCGCGGCAGGCGGCCCCTATGTTGCCGCTCCCCTCCGGGCGGCACAGAACAATTCGTGTATGATCGGTGAAACCCGCGTGATCGGTAAAGTCGGTCATCCTGTTTCCTCGACCCGCGAGATTAGCATATAATGAAAAGGGGCTACACATATGCAGACTGGAATATTCTACGTTCGGCTGAAAGACGACTTGAAGAAGGCTTTTCGCGACTTCTTCCCGCACATGTCGTCGCACTACATCAACATGGGAAAGCTCTTCGACAAGACGAAGCGATACCCGGTGCTATCCGTGGAGAAGGTCACCGTCTTCACCAAGGACGGTGCCGAGGCGGAATCCGCCCGCTTCCTCGTTCCGTCGGAGAATGGGAACTTCATCTGGATTCAGTCTGAGCTGTTCAGCTACGACGGCGTGGAGTAGAGTCCGGATAGCGCGGCGAGCATCCTGTGTTTGACGGTTCCATTCTCATTGGGCCAATAGCCCTCCCGATCCGGTATCTCTCGGCGTTTGTGAGCGTCCTCATTGCGGGGAGCGTCGTGTGGCTTGCGCTTCGCAGGCGTCCGGCAATCCGCCGCCGCGTCATGGATGCAGCCTCCACCGCCGCTGCGACCTTCCTGGTAGGGTGGAAGCTTTCGCCGATCCTGTGGGACACCCGGGCGATCCTGAGAGATCCAGTGACTCTGCTCTACGCTCCCGGAGGTGTTCCCGGAGCGCTTGTGGGCGCCGTGGCGGCCATGGGCGTGATCATCTGGACGCTCCGACGACGCCGACGGAGCTTCATGGTGGTCGGCGCACCGACCGTGGTGATCGCCGGCCTGGCGGTGGTGGTGTACGGCGCCGCCGGTCTGGCGCTTTCCGCGTCCCACGACCGCACTGCGGATACACGGCGTACGGGTTATGAAACGGCCATTCGGACCACCGAGGTGCGTGTCATCCCGGGGGCGGGCACCCCCTCCGAGGGCTCTCTTCCGGACCGCGAGGCCCCGGATCGGACGACCCTGGAACAAACCCTCCGGGAGGCGGCGGGACGCCCGGTCGTATTGAACTTCTGGGCAACCTGGTGCGGACCATGTCGGGCGGAGAACGCCGTCAAGGCCGCGGCGTACGAGCGGTGGAGGGGCGACGCTCTGCTTGTTGGGGTCAACCTGACCACGAGTGAGGCGAGCGTCCGGGCGGTTCGCGACTACGTCTCCGAAGAGAAGCTCCCGTATCCGCACGTTCTCGACGAAGAGGGCGCCTATCAGCGCGCCTTCGGCATCCGCGGTACCCCGACGACAATCGTCCTCGGCAACGACGGCGGGATCGTGGACCGGCGCTACGGGCCCATGACCCGAGGATGGATCAACGGCGCTCTCGAGCGGGCGCAGTCACCGACCGCCGGGAACGGCATCTCCCATGCTGACGGACTTCGCTGACAATCCCGTGTGGGCGCGCCTCTTCGTCGCGCTCTTCCTGCTTGCAATCGCCGAACGCCTTCGAAGACGTGCGCACTATCCCGGATTGGGTATTCTGGTTCTCGTCCCGGCGACGCTCTTGGGACGGGACCTTCTCTCGCTGTACCTGTGCCATGACTTCCTCTTTGTCGCGTCGGATATGGCGATAGTGGCGCTCTACGTGCTCTGGCTGGGAAGATACGTGCCCATTCGCGCCGTTATTGCGGCGTTCCTGCCGGGGCTGGCGGCGATTCTGGCACTTGACGTGGTCGCCCTTTCAGCGGGGTGGCCCGCATACGCTTCACTTGTCTTCGAGCTCCTGGCGGCGATCGGCGCCTTCACCGTGCTTGCCACCGTCATCATCGACATCAGAGAGCTCTTTGTGCCGCAGGCCGCGCCCATCGTGCGTGCCCGCTTTCCCCTTCTGGTAATGCTCGCCGCGGCGCTCTTCCTGGGAATGGTCCAGGACTATGAGCACCCCCTCGTGCTGTCGGTGATTATGCCGCTCACCTACTTCGGCCACCTGTTCGTCCCATGGGCGTACCAGTCACAGCGGGAGAAGGATCTGGACAAGCAGATCCGGCTGCGCGAGCGCTACCTGGATACGCTCTTCGATTTCATGACTCAGACGAGAGTGGCCATGGAGGAGCGGGCGCCTACTGAGTCGGTGCTCTCCTATGTGGTCCGCACGGTGGCGGAGGCGGTGGACGCGCCCTCCGGCACGGCGGTACTCATTGGCGCGGACGGCCTGCTTCACGTGAAGGCGACCTACGGATTCTTCCCGCCACCATATGAGATTCCCCCTGCGACGAAGGCCAAGGTTGGTGGCGTCGAGAAGTACTTTCGCGCCCGGGCGATTCCAGTGGGAGAGACGGTCCTGGGAGAGGCGGTGCGGCGCAACCGCCCGATCTTCATTCAGCGGCCTGCACAGGACGACCGGGTCAGACGGCACGTTCAGGATAAGGTGGGGTACATGAGCTCCCTCATCGTGGTGCCGCTGACCTCCGGTGATAAGGCCATTGGCGCCGTTGCCGTAGCGCACCGCGACGAAGAGCACGTCTTCACCAGGGAAGACTACTCTCACGCCGGCGTGCTGGCTGAGTACGCCTCCCTGACCCTGGAAAACCTGTTCAACTACATGGAGATCCTCGAGAAGAAGGAGCTCGAGAAGGAGATCACCATGGCGGCGGACATTCAACGCGGCATGCTCCCGGAAGCCGTACCGCAGCTCAACGGCGTCGGCCTGGGAGCCTTTACAAGCGCCGCCCGCGGCGTCAGCGGCGACTACTACGACTACTTCGTCATGCAGAGGTCCGGGCGGCTCGCAGTCGCGGTGTGCGACGTCGCCGGTAAAGGGATTCCCGCCAGTCTGGTGATGGTGATGATCCGAACCACCATGCGCGTCCTTTCGTCTACTTCGATGGATGCGGCCACAATGACCGCCTGGATCAACCGCGGCGTAGCGGGCAGTGTCGACCTGGGACGTTTCGCCACCTTCTCAATGATTGCGTACGACCCGCAGACGCAAACCCTGGAGTACTCGAACGCCGGGCACCTGCCGATCCTGCTGTATCGGAGCCGTACCGGAGAGGTGGAAACGCTTCACGGGGAAGGGCTTCCCATTGGTATTGAAGCGTCTGCATCTTATGAGACGAAGCGATCCACCCTCGACGGGGGCGATGTGCTCGTCATGTACACCGACGGGATCGTGGAAGCGAAGAATGAGGCGCGCGACGAGTTCGGCTGGGAGCGCCTTGAAGAGGTCGTTGCCGGCCACCACCAGGACGACGCACAGGGGCTCGTGGATACCATTGCCGACCAGGTGAGACAGTTCGCCGGCGGCGAGCCGCAAAGCGATGACCAGACCATTGTCGCCATGAAAGTTGGGACCGAGAATACCGGTTCCGGGTAGCAGGGGGCACAAGGGGCGTGAACACGGAGAGCGGTGAAGGCATGGGTTCCGAAGGGCGCCGAGAGTCGGAGCGGATAGGTGGAAGTCCTCAGAGTGCACGACGAAGGGGCATCCGCCCCCGCACGGTCGGCGCAATCATTGCAGGAGCGGTTCTTGTGTTCCTGCTCGCGGCGGGACTCGTGGTGGGGCGCTACGCGTACCGCGCCCTCTTCGTGCCGAAGGCGCTACAGCCCCGGGAACACCTCTTCACGATTGAGCCGGGATCCTCGGTTAGTGAGATTGCCGCGGGGTTACAGCGAGAGGGCGTCATTCGCAGCGACTTCTCCTTTGCGTTGTATGCGCGTCTCCGCGGTATGGACACCGCCCTGCAGGCGGGAACCTACCTCTTCACGGGATCGGTCAGCGGCTCCGAAGTGCTGGAGCGGATCGCCTCGGGAGATGCGGTCTTCGACGAGGTCGGCGTTACCATTCGTGAAGGGTGGAGTGCCAACGATATTGAGAACTACCTGGAAGCGATCGGCCTCTACTCCAAGCAGGAGTTCGCCCAGGCCGTCGTCATGCAGCCCGCCTATCGCGACCTCTGGATACTGGACAACCTGGAGGACGACACCATTCTCGACGGCTACCTCTTCCCGGAGACCTACAGAGTCTTCCCCGACAGCACACCTCAGGAAGTGGTGCGCAAGATGGTTCGGACGCTGCAGCAGAGCCTGACGGACGAGCTCCTCCGGGACATCGATGCACAGGGACGCAGCATCCACGAAGTGCTCACCCTCGCTTCCATCGTGGAGAAGGAGTCACCCGTCGAGGACATGCCCGACGTTGCCGGCGTCTTCTACAAGCGTCTGCAGGCGGGCATCCGTCTCGAATCGGATGCAACGGTCAACTACGTGCTCGGCACAAAGAAGCTCCAGCCCACCTTCGCCGACACGGAGGTCGACCACCCGTACAACACATACGAGAACCCCGGACTTCCCCCCGGACCGATCGGTAACCCCGGCATGGCGGCCATCCGCGCCGCCGTGTACCCGGCGGACAACCCGTACTTGTACTTCCTCCACAAGCCGACCGGAGAAACGGTCTTCTCCCGCACCTTCGCCGAGCATCTGCAGAACAAGGCACGGTATCTCGATTAGAAGCCGTCACTGTCCCGTCCAGGGGGGGCGTCCGCCTGCATTGGGCCTTGGAAAGCTCAATCCAATCTTGTGCCCTCGTACAAAAGTATGGTACTGTCAGCTATATTCTTTCAAAGGAGGACCCAGATGGGCAGAGTGTTACGCTCACTATTCCTTCTGGCGCTCGTCGGGCTGCTTCCCGTGACATTCGTGTTCGCCGGGGGCGGACAGGAAGAGGAGCAGGTAATCGAGGATGAGGCGGCAGCAGACCAATTCGAGGGCCTGGTAGATGTCGACCGATCGGAAATCAAGGTTGGCGACTACGGCGGAACCTTCACCGTCGCGGCTCTCGGTGACCCGCGAACCTTCAACAACGCGGTAGCCGAAGAGACCAGCAGCACCGACATCATCGATCGGCTCTACGCGGGGCTGGTTCGGCGGAGTATGCAGACCCTAGAGTGGGAGCCCTGGGCGGCGGAGAGCATTGACATCTCCGACGATGAAAAGTCGGTGACGGTCACCCTGCGCGAAGGCATGGAGTGGTCGGACGGAGAGCCCGTAACTGCCGACGATTGGGTGGATGCGGTCAACGAGATCTACCTGAATGAGGCCGTTCAAGCGTCGAGCA
>CAZUVX010000018.1:28261-47249 GCA_964623865.1 uncultured Spirochaetaceae bacterium
TTCAAGCTTGCCTCCTTCGAGCCGAGCGAGCGGGTGCGGCTGGTGCGAAACGAGAACTACTTCGAGACCGACGCCGATGGCAACACCCTCCCGTATCTGGATGAGGTCGTAATGACCATCGTGCCCGACCAGGACACCATGCTGCAGAGATTTCTGGCAGGGGACCTCTCCGCCTACGGTCTCCGCGGGGAAGACTACGCGGTTCTCGTCGACGAGAAGGAAGACCTCGGCTTCGAGATGTACAACGTCGGTCCCAGCAGCGGCACCGAGTTCATCACCTTCAACCAGAACCCCATTGAGGGCGATGATGACAACGGTATTGAGCCGCCCGAGCTGACCTGGCTCTCCAACGACGACTTCCGGATTGCCATGGCGCACCTCGTTGATCGTCAGTCGATCATCGACAACATCGCCTTCGGCTTCGGGTATCCCCAGTACTCCTTCGTGCCGGTGTATTCCCCCTACTACTGGGAAGGCGCAGAGGACATTGCCTACAAGTACGACCCCGAGCGGGCGCGAGAGATTCTCGATTCGATCGACTACGTCGACCGGGACGGCGACGGCGTCCGCGAGGATCCCGACGGCAACAAGATCTCCCTCGACCTGAACACGAACTCCGGTAACCGGACCCGTGAGGCTATCGGCGAGCTCTTCGCCCAGGAAGCCGCCAACGTCGGCATTGAGGTGAACTTCCGGCCCGAAGACTTCAACGCGCTGGTGGGCAGACTTACCTCCAGCTACGACTGGGAGTTGATCCTCATCGGGCTCACCGGATCGGTGGATCCTATCAGCGGCGTAAACGTTTATCCCTCCAACGGCTCCTTGCACATGATCGAGCCGAACCAGGAGGAGCCTCGCCGCGAATGGGAGCGCCAGGTTGACGAAGCCTGGGAGAAGGCGAACTTCACCACCGACGAGGAACAGCGCTTCGAGGGGTGGAAGGAGATGCAGGAGCTCTGGATCAAGAACGTCCCGTGGGTGTACACCTACAACGCCGCACTCATGAGTGCGTGGATGGACGGATGGGAGAACATCCTGCTGCAGCCTGTGGACGGGTACGGAACTCTTCACAACCTGATATGGGTGTACCAGGAGTAACGGTTCCCGTTGACTATGAACTTGCACCGACAGGCGGCCGCCACGCGGCCGCCTGCCGGGCATTCCCTATTCCCACTCTCGCTTGAACAGCGGTCTTAGGAAGGTTTCTCAATGCTACGTGCGCTGAATTGGCGCTACACCTTTGTGGTTGATGTAGCGGTCTTAGCGGTGCTCATCTTTGCTGCAGGAGTCGCTTGGATTCTCGCGCTTCTGCTGACCGAGATACTCATGTGGCTGGTGAGGCTGATATGGCTGAGCCCGGCAATGCTTCGATTCATCCTTCGCCGGCTCGTCCATATGATCCCCACCATGATACTCGTCATTGCGATCGGCTTCGCCCTGCTGCAGCTTGCACCGGGCGACGTCTTCACCCAGATGGCGTTGAACCCGGACATCAGTCAGGCGGCTCTTGAGGATTTTCGGCGTGATTTCGGGCTGGACCAGCCGTGGTACGTCCAGTTCTTCATGTACCTCTGGAACGTTGTGCAGCTGGACTTCGGCTTCTCGGCGATCTACAAGGCGCCGGTGTTTGCCCTTGTCGCGCAGCGAGCCATGAACACCATTATCCTCTCACTGACCGCGTTGATAGTCGCCTGGGGGGCAAGCATTCCCTTCGGCGTGATTGCAGCAACAAAGCAGTACAAGTGGCAGGACCAAAGCATTTCCGTGGCGGCCTTCTTCGGTCTGGCCATCCCGAACTTCTTCCTGGCGTTTCTGTTGCTCTATCTCATATCCACAACGGGAAACTGGTTGCCGATCGGCGGCATGACCTCCGGCAACTACGAGAATCTGACGTTGATGGGCAGGCTCGTGGACCGGATTCGGCACTTGATAGTTCCCGCCGTCGTGTTGGGCACCAGCGCCATGGCAAGCCTGACCCGAATCATGCGGTCCAGCATGCTCAGCGTCCTGAACCAGCAGTACATTGTGACGGCTCGCGCCAAGGGCCAGGCTGAACGCAAGGTCGTGTACCGTCACGCCTTGCGCAACGCCATCAACCCCATGATTACCATTCTCGGATTCCAGATCGGCGCGATCATGTCGGGAGCCGCCCTGGTGGAGAACGTCATTGCCTGGCCGGGACTCGGTCGTCTCATACTCGAGGCGCTCCTGTCGCAGGATCAGTACCTGGTCATGGGGAGTCTGATTTACGGTGTCATTCTGCTGGTAGTTGGTAATCTCCTGGCGGACATTCTTCTGGCGGTTACCGACCCGCGTGTGAGGATTGGATAATGTCGGACAAATCATACATCGATAGCGGCCTCGAGGCGTCGCGGCCGGATCATCCGAACGTACCGGCACCGGACGACATCAAGCAGACGGTTTCCGAGAAGAGCGAGTCGTTGTGGCACATATACCTGCGGAGATTCCGGAAGCACAATCTCGGCAAGGTAGGCCTGGTTGTACTTGCAGTCCTCTACGTCGTGGCGTTGTTCGCAGACTTCTTGTCGCCGTACACCATGACCTGGACCAACAAGCGAAAGTCGTACCACCCGCCCACGAAGGTGACCTGGCTTTATGAAGGCGAGGACGGACGGGAGTTTCGGCCCTTCACCTACGAACGACTCATGACAAACGTGGCTCGCAAGGAGTATGGAATCATCCCGCCGCGCAGTATCCGGGTTGTTACCATTCCGGCGTCCCATAGGATTCTGCAAATGCGCGAGGTTTCGATCTCCCGGGATCCGGCGGAACGGAAGGAGACGATCATAGATGCGGTCGCTGCGCACTACACGATTCCTCCTGATTCCGGCGTACTCCAAACACTGAGCGAACGGATTGATGAACTGGAGCGCTCGGAGGACCCGGATGCCCGCATGGTCGTTCAAGTCGGCACGCGGGACGTTCGCGGAGAAGAGCAGCCTGAGCGGGTGATTCTGGCCAAGGGGAACAAGAACTTCATCAGGTTTTTCGGAAAGGGGGTTCCGTACCGCTTCCTCGGTCTGTTCGAGGCGCGCCGTCATCTGGTCACCTCGGAAACCGGCGGCTACTTCCCCCTCGGTAACGACCGGCTCGGCCGTGATATCATGTCCCGGTTGATGCACGGTTCGCAGGTATCGCTGACGGTCGGACTCCTCGGCGCAATGATCACCTTCGTTTTCGGCCTCGCGATCGGCGGCATTGCAGGCTACGCGGGCGGTGCCGTGGACAATGTGCTCATGCGACTGTCGGAGGTGATCATCGCCATTCCCGGGCTCTATCTCCTGTTCGCGTTGCGCTCCGCGTTCCCGTCCAACCTCTCGTCGATCCAGGTGTACCTGCTTATCGTTGTCATCCTGTCGACAATCGGGTGGGCAACGGTAGCTCGTGTCATACGAGGCATGGTCCTCTCGCTCAAGTCGGAAGACTTCGTGCTCAGTGCCCGCACCATGGGTTTGTCCCACTGGCGGATCATTCGGAAGCACATTCTGCCCAATACACTGTCCTACGTGATCGTGCAGTCGACAATCATGATCCCCCAATACATTCTCGGTGAGTCCGCCTTGAGCCTTCTCGGCCTGGGAATCACCGAGCCGCAGTCCAGTTGGGGGCTGATGTTGTCGGTGGCACGTAACCACCGGGTCGTTCGCGACTTCCCCTGGATCCTCGTTCCGGGCTTCGCAATCTTCATTGCGATTCTGGCGTGGAACTTCTTCGGCGACGGCGTCCGCGACTCGGTCGACCCAAAGAGTAAACACTGATTATGGCTATGGAAAGAATACTCGAAGTCAAGGATCTCCGGACCTACTTCTATATGCACGGTTACGTCGTTCGCGCAGTAGACGGCGTCGACTTCTACCTCAATCAGGGAGAGACCCTCGGCATTGTCGGAGAGTCCGGCTGCGGTAAGTCTCAGGCCTCCATGTCGATCATGCGGCTGGTCCCCGATCCTCCGGGAAAGATCGTCGGCGGCGAGATCACCTTGCACGGGCGGAACCTCCTGGAGTTCTCGGAAGACGAGATGCGACGAATACGCGGCAACAGCATCTCCATGATCTTTCAGGAGCCCATGACCTCGCTGAATCCGGTATTCACCGTGGGCTATCAGATATCGGAAGCCCTTATGCTGCACAGGGACATGACCCAGGAACAGGCGCTCCAGGAGAGCATCCGGCTACTTGCCACCGTGGGCATCTCCGATCCGGAGGAGCGGGTAGGTGAGTACCCCTTCCAGCTCTCCGGTGGTCTGCGACAACGCGTCATGATCGCGATGGCAATGGGGTGCGAGCCCGACGTCATGATTGCGGACGAGCCCACAACCGCGCTGGACGTCACGATTCAAGCGCAGATCCTGCGTCTCATGAGGAGCCTCAAAGAGACGAAGGATACGTCGATCATGTTCATTACCCACGATCTTGCGGTTATTGCGAGCTTCGCGGATCGCGTCATGGTCATGTACGCCGGCGTCGTTGTTGAACAGGCGCCGGTGCGGGACCTCTTCAAGAAGCCGATGCATCCCTACACGCAAGGGTTGCTGGGCTCGATCCCCGTTCTCGGGGAGCTCAAGAAGAAGGAGGACGGGAGTCGCCGCCTTCTGAACACCATACCGGGAAGTCTACCGGACCATCGCAACTTCCCCTCCGGCTGCCGCTTCGCACCGCGCTGTCCCAAAGTCATGAAGAAGTGCTGGGACGCGGAGCCCGCCCTGGTTGAGGTGGAAGAGGGCAGGCAGGTCAGATGTTACCTCTACAGCGACGCCGTTCGCGAGACGGCCACGTACAAAGAGGTGAAGTACATGCAGAAGCTCGCAAGGCAGAACAGGAGATAGCGGCCGTGAGCCAGGAATTGATACGCGTTCAAGGACTCAAGAAGTACTTTCCCGTCCGGGCGGGAGCATTCTCAACCAAGAGTCTTACGCTGAAAGCCGTTGACGGAGTGGATCTCACCTTGAGCAAGGGGGAAACCCTCGGCCTCGTAGGTGAGTCCGGATGCGGTAAGACGACGATGGGACGTTGCATCGCGCGCCTCTACGACCCTGAGGCGGGGCGAATCTTCCTCGATCCCGATCCGGAGACGGTCGCGACCATCAACGCGATGGACCAGGAGATTGCGGCGTTGCAGCAGCAGCTGGACGAACAGGACGGCGACTCTACATTCAGGTTGCGCCCGCCGGCCGAAGTCCGGGAACTGAAGCGCAAGATCGCGCGGAAGCAGCACCAGGTGCAGCAGATCGCCTCCACAACGGATGTTCTCTCCATGTCCGCCCATCGATTGAAACAGGCGCGACGACAGATCCAGATGGTGTTCCAGGATCCCTGGGCTTCCCTGAATCCCCAGATGGTTGTCAAGGATATTGTCGGGGAGGGTCCCTACGAGTTCGGAACTCACCGGGGAGCCGACCTGGAGAAGTGGGTCATGCAACTTCTCGACAAGGTGGGGTTGCCGTCCATCGCCGCGAACCGCTATCCCCATGAGTTCTCCGGGGGACAGCGGCAGCGCATCGGCATTGCTCGCGCCCTGGCGCTCACGCCCTCGCTGATCATCTGTGACGAGCCGGTGAGCGCACTGGACGTCTCCATCCAGGCTCAGATCCTGAACCTCTTGATCTCCCTGCAGGACGACTTTGATCTCACGTACATCTTCATTGCCCACGATCTGAGCGTCGTTCAGTACATCTCGGACCGTGTCGCCGTCATGTACCTGGGGAAGGTGGTCGAGACCGCCCCGAGTGAGCGGCTGTACAACAATCCGCGGCATCCATACACGATCTCGCTGCTCTCCGCGGTTCCGGTGGCGGATCCCGACTATCAGTCGGAGGAGATCATCCTGGAGGGTGATGTCCCCAGCCCGGTGAATCCACCGTCGGGTTGCAGCTTTCATCCGCGGTGCCCCTACCGTATCGACGTGTGCGACAAGGTCATCCCACGCCTTGAGAAGGACCGGAACGGCCACCGGATCGCCTGCCACAACCCGCCGAACGACTAAGGTAGCCCGACGGAAGGGGAGTGAAGACGTGAAGATGGTCGCCGGATGGAAGGAGCGTGGAGCGTGATCCCCGTACGAAACCGGTACGTCGCCGCCGGTGACCGGGACGTGTTCGTTCTGCGGTCGAATCCTGCGCGGCGTCTTCTCTTCCTCGGCATTGCCGCTCTCCTCGGTGTCGGATTCGTGCTGGGCTTCGACTGGAGTGACGGTTTCTCGGGAGAGAGCATAGGCGGTACCATATTCTACTTCGTGCTGGTTGTTGTTTCTCTCCTCGTCGCGAGCTGGAATCAGGAAACCATCTTCTCCCGACCGGACGGCACGGTTCTCTTCCGGAAGCGTCTCCTCCTGGCGAAGATCCAGGAGGACCAGATTTCCCTCGAGGACATTACGGGTGTCCTTCTTCAGACCGTCCGGCTGATCAAGGGACGAGTTGACCACGATCGGGACTTACAGCGCAGCGGGGTATTCTCCCAGCTCGTCCAGCGACGCAACACCTTCTTCCGCCTGTTCCTCGAGACGGATCGCGGAAAGCTTCTCATCGAGGACAGCGCAGACGTCCGGGATCTGTCGAATCTGGCGACGAGTATCTCCCGGTTCCTCGGGGTGCAGTACCGAACCGAAGACGTCTGATGCGCGCTGCCGTCACCGAGACGCGAGATTTGGTGTGGGAACGTCACTGGTATGGGACCGTCATCACTCATCCGGAGCGGCTCTATTCGTGCGAATCCGGCACGCTTTGCCCGGCACCACCTCCGGCGCCGTCCGTGAGAAGGCGCGACACCTCCTGCCACAAGCCCTGGAAGGCACGGGCCGACCTGGTCCGCCGATGCCGCGCCGTCAGAGGCGCCCGGTCCACGCCCATCCGTTCGATCTCCGAGGTGAAGGGAATCTCCGTCTGCAGTACACCTGCGCGAGCGGAACGTGCCCCCGCGATTGTCTCCTCGTGGAGACGCTTCCGACGATCGACCATTGAAAAGAAGGGATGAATCGTGTCGGTACGCACACCGCGCTCGACGAGGAAGCTCTCGACCGATTGCAGCGTCTCCAGCGACAGCGTGGTAGGAATTATGGGCACAAGGATCACGTCCGCCGCGGCAAAGATGTTTTCCGCGTCAAGGTCGATTGAGGGCGGCGCGTCGATCACGATCAGCTCGTACTGATCGCCCAACTCCTTCAGCGCGTCGTGGAGTCGGTGCCGGGAGCGCTTCATGTCGCCCATTACGCGAGACATCTTCCGAAATGTCATTGAGGATGGCAGCACATCCAGGAGCGGATAGTCGCTCGCGAGGATCGCCTTGTCCACACGCTTGCCGCCCCTGGCGAGTTGCTTGGGCGTCCATTTCTTCCGAGGCACCACACGGAAGTAGAACGATGCCGAAGCCTGGGGATCGAGGTCCACCAGCAGCGTGCGATTGCCGGCAAGCGCGCTGAGATGGGCAATGTTGACCGCAGCGGCCGTCTTTCCAACACCGCCCTTGAGATTGTACAAGGCTATCGTTCTCATAATGGTTCCTCCGCCGTCTCGAAGAGCGCGCGCCATTGAGGCCGCTCCAACTCCCCGAGGTGGCGTTGCAGCTTCTTGCGAAGGCGCTTCTGCTCCCGGCGCTTGCGATCTTCGAGTCTGGTAATCACCGCGCCGACCGCGGCCGCCGTGCGAGGTGCCGGATCAGGCACCTCATCCAGGAAGCGCGCCAGGGTCTCTTGTTGAACCGCGTAGTCGTTCACCCGCCCCAGAACCTCCTGTACCCTCTTCAGCTCGTGTGTCAGGGTAGCTACCGCCACGTCGTCATAGAGAGGGCCGAAGACTTCAAGGAGATAGCGAAGCTTCTTGCACTGAACCCGCAGTCCGTGAAGCGCCGTCTCGTCCGTCACATCGAGTTTTCTCGCCCGGCGGCGGACTTTCTTTATTCGGCGTCGCAGTGCCGCACCCGCCTCGCCGTGTACCGGGCGCCCGCCTCGGCTACCGTAATCGTGAGCAACCGACTCGAAGGCACGAGTCAAGATCCTCAAGTCCGCATCATGAGTGCCTGTGCAGACGTACGCGCCCAAGTCTGCGTACGCCTCAATCCGCCGTGCAACGGTGAAGCCCGACAGATCGTCAATGCCCGGGCGCAGTGACGACGATACCGTCTCTGCGTAGTGCTCCCAGGACTCTTCGAGCACGTCCAGGTCGCGGGCGGGGCCGGTGCGCTGCCAGAGTTGGCGCAATCGGCTACGGATGGCAACCTCGACGTCCGCCGGGAATACGCCGGGTACGTTGCTCACAACGGAACGCAGTCGTCGGAGGGCGACCCGGTAGTCGTGAAGATACTCGGCGTCAATGCGCAACACGATGCCGGGGACCTGCTCCTCCATGATCCGCAGGAGGTGACATCCGATCCGGGAAACCGCCACCGCTGCGGGATCATCCGTGTCCCGTTGCACATCGGGCTTAGTCTGATGATAGCCGGGTGCAGCATCGGCCGTGCCGAACCGTTGTTCCATCAGCGCCGACCGCGACACCTCCTGGCCGTGACCGGATATCGCCTCGAGGAGCAGGTCCCTCGAATCCCGGTACCCGCGCAGGGGATGGAATACGAGCGCACAGTGCGGCTTGGGATTCTTGACTCGGCGGCCACCCCGCCGGGTCGTGGAGGCGGCCCGCCACTCCACCAGCTCCACCGTCCCGTGGCTCTTGCCCCGTTGGTCCCTCAGCGTGTGAGCGACGCAGGATTCTCGTTCATGGAGTACCAGAATAACCCGTCGATTACCGAGGCGTTCGCGGAGAAACGGGGCAATTCCCCCCCGGGAAAGGACCGAGCGGGGAGGGCATTCGACGACGTCACCCCGACAAGATGCAAACCGAACGCCCGCGGGGCCGGTTTGTCGCGCCAACACATTGCCGGTTTCGATCTCGGCAAGCTGCCACGTGCCCTCGGTCCACACGAGGAGGAGCCCCTCGTGAAAGAGTCTCCAGTCGAAGGTGTCGTAGAAGCGGTTGTCTTTCTCCGAGACCGCCCCTGCGCTCAGCGTAAAGCGACCATCCATGTGCTGTTGAATGGTCCGGGCTGAGCCGGCGCCGCGGAGGTGACGCTCCATCATGACGTACGTGGGAGGTTCGGTTCGTGTACCTGCAATGACGTTTGTTCGCATTACTTGCATTGCTGAAACAGTGACCTACGATACCACGACTTCGCCGCCGTGCAACCCTTTTGGGCACCACCGCCCACCAGGGCGGTCGCCCCCTCGTCTCCCTCGGCCGGCCCCTCTCTCGTCTCCCTCGGCCGGCCCCTCTCTAGGTGACGAATCGGTCCTCTTTCAGTATCATCTCGCGGAAGACGAAACTCAATGAGAACGATCGCCGTTGCCGCATACTTCTGGATTTCCTTCATTTTCACGTACGTTCTCTTGGTCCCCATCGGGATCTTTCGCGCGCTCGGAGCCGGTCGTGGGGAGAAAGTCTTCGTCATTCGCGTAGTGACCGCCTACCGGCGCCCGGGCGGAAACTCCGGGGGAGTACACGAACTAGGTTATGAACATAGAGAAAGTCGCAGAGCTCGTTGAAGGGCGCATTGTGACCGGCACGGGCAGAGATACGCAGGTGTCCTTTGCATTCGCATCGGATCTCATGAGTGACGTCCTCACCCTCATGGAGGACGATGTCATGCTCATTACCGGCCTGGCCAACGTCCAGGCCGTTCGAACCGCGGTAATGTCCGACATCAACACGATCCTCTTGGTCCGGGGGAAGCGGGCCACCGAGGAGATGCTCCACATTGCGGCGGATAATGAGATCTCGCTGGTAGAGTCCGCCTACTCGATGTTCCGAGCCAGTGGTGTGTTGTACGCAGGCGGCCTGAAAGCCGTGTTCTGAGGACTCGGCTATCTGCGTTCCCCACGGGGAAACTCGAACTCTCTGTATCTTCGCACTTGCGGAGCGGTGTCGCACTCTGTAGATTAGGAACAGAGGTGCGGGAAGATGCATGACTATCCAGGTGACGGCGGCAAGCTCAACAAGAGGATTCGCAGTCTCGAGTCCCGGCTGAATCGAAGCACCAACGAGTTTGCGAAGAAGTCCCTGGTCGACGAACTTGGCCGCCTCGAACAGGAGCGCCTTCACAGCGACAACCTCTTTACCGGAAACCGAGCGGAGGCGGCTGAACCAGCCGACGGGGAGGAGGGGTTTCCTATCCTGGCGAAGCTCCAGGGACAGTACCCGGATATCCTCAAGGAGCACAAGCAACAAGCAACGGAAGTGCGAGCAATTCTGCTCTACCTGCACCACTTCGATACCGAGTACATCGGCCTCCTCAACGAACGGAAACTGCGGCTCGACGTGAAGTTCTCCGTGGAGCGGGACGGGTTCTATCATACGTTCAGCAGTCTTCGTCGCCGCGCCGACTCGTACTGTGTCGAGGTAACGCGCATTCAGGCCGGCGAGTATGCGAAGGCGTATGAGGAAGACATACTGAAGCGCATGGTTGAAATGCGGCACAATCTCTTCATTGAGACCAACCGCTTCTTCCGCCACATGCTTCGTTTCACCCGGGATCTACTGGGCGATCTCGAGGGGGACGGGATTCTCTGTCAAAACGGGACCGAAACCCTGGACTACTCGCGCCTCGACAGGGAAACCGAATTGCGGGGAAAGACTGTGCAGGAGGGCCTTCAGAGCATCCATGATTTCAGCGCCGAGGTTATCGACTACCTGAGTATCCCGGACTTCGGCTAGCTTCGCCCCATTGAGGCCCGTATGACCGAACCTCCCCGTTACGCCGTTCCGCGAGATGTCACTCTTCACCACGTCCAACGGAACCCCATTGCCGAAGTGAATCGCGTCTACCGCTGCGAGGGCACCCGGGCGGGGCGACCCATAAGCTTCCATCTCAAGATGAGCCGGACCAGATACCACTCCCTCACGAACGAACGCGAAGTCCTTGTGCGCCTGGCGCATCGCGGGTTTCCCGTTCCCCGCGTTCTCTGGTACGGCGAGGAGCCGCGTGAGTTCATTGCCCTGGAGACGCGACCCGGTGCAATGCTGAGGGACGTGCTGAATCCCGGCACCGATCTCTATCGAGTCAACTCTCAGAACGCCGTGCTCTTCGCGCTGGGCGAGCACGTCGGCCGGCTGCACCGCCAGGATCTCGACTGGACGGAGAATCGCCGGTCCGCCCTCTACGGCTTCCTCGGGGAGGAGGACGTCCTGGATGAACGCTTCCAGGAGGTGGTGATGTGGCTCGAAAGCAACCCGCCTCCTCCGAAAGAGTACGTTTTCGTACATGGAGATCTGAACGATGCCAACGTTCTCGTCGCCCAGAGCGGGATCACCGCTCTCCTCGACTGGGAATCCGCCGGATTGGGGTGGCGCGAGTACGAGCTCGCCTGGATCCTGCGGGAACGCCAGAACTACATGAACACGCCGGAGTCCCGGGACAGTTTCCTTCGCGGCTACACAAGTCTGACCGGCTACGATCCCGAGGCACTCCGCTGGTGTCGGGTCATGAACTGTCTCCACGTCGCCTACTGGTCACGGGCCAAGTCGCGACGATACGTCGATTTCAATCTGCGGAAGGCAAAAGAAGCCATGCTCAGCGCGATCGAATGAGAGCTCCCGGGCGCGCCGGGTTTGTTGACCCGGGGTACCCCGCATGGTAGACTTGCCGTTCGTTTAACGCCCCTCAAATTGAATAATTATGCAAAAGGAGAGCGCATGGACAGCGTGAAGTATCTACTGCCGGAAGAGCGCATACCCAGAAGCTGGTACAATATCCAGGCGGACCTGCCGGAGCCGTTGCCGCCACCGCTGCACCCCCACACCCAGCAACCCCTGGCGCCGAGCGACTTGGAGCCGCTCTTTGCACGGGAGTTGATCCAACAGGAGATGAGCGCCGAGCGGGAGATCGAGATCCCCGAACCGGTGCGAGACGTCTACCGTCAATGGCGTCCCACCCCGTTGTTCCGTGCACGCCGTCTGGAGCAGATGCTGGATACGCCGGCGCGCATCTACTACAAGTACGAGGGCGTCAGTCCCGTCGGAAGCCACAAACCGAATACGGCGGTCGCCCAGGCGTTCTACAACAAGCAAGAGGGCGTACGGCGACTGGCCACGGAGACCGGTGCCGGTCAATGGGGTTCCGCCCTCGCTATGGCATGCTCGTTCCTTGGAATGGAATGCAAGGTCTACATGGTCCGGGTGAGCTATAACCAGAAGCCATATCGGCGCGGTCTCATGGAAGCCTATGGCGCCACCGTCACTGCGAGCCCAAGCCAGGAGACCGCTTCGGGTCGTGCGATTCTCGAGGAGCACCCGGATTCGACCGGATCACTCGGTATTGCCATTTCCGAGGCGGTCGAAGTTGCTGCCCAGGACGATTCAACGAAGTACGCCCTCGGAAGCGTATTGAACCACGTATTGCTCCACCAGACGGTCATTGGGGAAGAGACTATCGAGCAGTTCGACCTGGCAGGGGATCAACCCGACGTCATTGTCGGCTGTACCGGCGGCGGGTCCAACTTCGCCGGAATCGCCTTTCCCTACCTCGGCCGCCGCTTCCGGGGGGAGCAGGACGTGCGTGTCGTCGCCGTGGAGCCGGCGGCGTGCCCGAGCCTCACCAAGGGGCGGTACGCCTACGATTTCGGTGACACGGCGCATCTCACACCGCTGGTGAAGATGTACACCCTCGGCAGCACCTTCATACCCCCGGGATTTCACGCCGGCGGGCTGCGGTATCATGGAATGGCGCCCCTTGTCAGTCATCTCCTCAAGCACGAGGCACTCGAGGCGACTTCGTACGATCAGATGGAAACCTTTGCGGCGGGCGTCCAGTTCGCCAGGGCCGAAGGAATCATCCCTGCACCGGAGGCCAATCATGCAGTTGCCGGGACCATCAAGGAGGCGCTGAAGTGCAGGGAAGAGGGCGTAAGCAAGGCGATTCTCTTCAACCTCTGCGGCCACGGTCACTTTGACATTCAGGCGTACATCGACTACCACGCCGGCAAACTGAAGGCGTACGAGTACCCCGAAGCGGAGATCGCCATGGCCCTGGCGGGCCTGCCGTCGGTGAACGCCTGACGCCAACGCCCGGCGCTGGAGAACTCACGCAATTAGAGAACTCGCGCAATCTCGTCGCGTGGGAAGATCGGCAACGCCTGGTTGGGGACGGAGCTGCGAACCAACTGGGCGGGGCTGGTGTTCTCCGTGACCGCTTCGGCCAGAACCCTTCCGAGCACGGTTACGGGCACGCCCAGTGACGAGAGCGCGGCGCGCACCTCGTCAATGCCGCCCGGCGCAACTGCTGCAAGGAGGGCTCCGGACCCTATGAGCCCTCGCGGATCCACCGCGAGGGCCCGGCAGAGGGTCTCGCTTTCTTCCGCTACAGGTATCACCGTCGGATCTACCTCGAGACACCAGCCTGCGGCCTCCGCAACCTCCCGAAGCGCCGTGGCAACACCGCCTTCGGTCACGTCGTGAAGCCATCGCACGGACGGTAGGGCTGTAAGGGCTTCCGCTTCGGCGCGGATCGAGATTCTGTGAATGAAACCGGCTGCCGCCCGAAGAGTCTCCTCCGCCACGCCGTGCCTGAGGAGCTCGTCTCGTCGCTCCGCCGCCAGAATGGCCGTGCCCTCTATCCCGGCCCCGTTGGTCATGACCACCGTGTCTCCGGGCCGCACCGCCGAAGGAGTCCGGAATTGGTTTCGCGGAACGCTGCCCATGAGCGTCATCGAGACAATTGGCCGTGTTACTCCGTCGGTAACCTCACTGTGGCCTCCGATCAGTGCAACACCCTGTTCACCAAGCGCGTGGTGAAGCTCCGCCGCCAGGCGGCGGACCTGAAACGGAGCGGTGCCCGTCGGAAAGAGCAGATTCACCGTGCACCAGCGCGGCACCGCACCGGTCGTTACAAGATCGTTGACGTTGATCGTCGTGAGATAGTGCGCCGGACGAGCCGTCGGAAAGGTGATGGGGTCGGAGGTGACCACCACAATGTGGCCCTCCGGGGTTGAGACGGCCCCTGTGTCCATGCCGATTGCGGGACCCGCCACCACGGATTCATCCGCGATCCCATCCGACGACGCGAGGATTTCGCGCAGCAAGGCGGGCGGAATCTTTCCGACGGGTAGCGGCAGCAACGCCGAAAGATGGCGGTGCACCTCCCGGAGATCGGCGGCGTTGAAGTGCGCCCGAGGGTCCCGAATCCGTTCCTTCGAGGCTCCGGGGGGTGCAACGTATACCGCGTAGCACCCCGCCGCCAGCGCCGCGGTGACATCGTCCCGGTAGTCTCCGACAAGGGCAATCCGCTGCGGCTCCAGGCCCCAGAGGTCGGCAATCGCCTGAACGCCGGCGGGAGAGGGCTTGTACGCGTGGGTATCATCCCGGGAGACGATGGGCTGAAAGTCTGCCTCCGTCAAGGATTCGAAGTTCCGCAAGCTACGGCTGACTGCACTTCTTGTATTCCTGGTGAGAATGCCCAGAGGCAACTCGCGCCGGCGGAGCTCCGTCACCAGGGCTTCAGCGCCCTCCCGCGGCCGCGAAAGCTCTGCAGCGCGTCGCTCGTGAGAAAGGAGCACCTTCTCGACCCGGCTGCGCTCGGCTTCGTCCGTTCGGGATGCAATGTAGTCGAGAATCGGCGTGTCCGGGGGCACACCGAGTTCCCGCCGGATGCGCGGGAAATCCAGGGTGCCACCATCGGTGAGGGTCCCGTCGAAGTCGAAGATGATTCCCTCAATGACCCGCGCCTCGGCAACCTGTGTGTTCATGCGATAGAGTTTCTCCCAAGGGCGCCCGCCCGGGCAAGCCCGCAGCGCGGCACCGCTTCGTGCATCCACTGTTGGTACCACGCGCACATCCGGTATAGAATGCAGGGCTCATATGATTAACTCTGACTACTCTGATCACACAGGTGACCCCTCTGACTCCTCGGGACGTGCGAGTCCGTCCGGCGAAGCGCTCTACAAGGCCGTATTCGAGACGACTGGTGCCGCAACGGTCATCATCCGACCGGATACCGTCGTTGAGCTCGTTAACAACGAGTTCTGCGCGCTTTCCGGATACCCTCGCGAGGAAGTCGAGGGCACCATGTCCTGGACGCGGTTCGTTGCTCCCGAGGACACGGCGCGGTTGCGCCGCTACCACACCGCGCTCAGAGAGGGAGGCTCTAGAGCGCCCACCCGGTACCAATTCGTCTTCATTGATCGCTTTGATCGTCGCCGCAACGTCTCTGCCGCGGTTGGCATGATCCCCGGCTCCGACCGGACCGTGGCTTCCCTCATCGATATTACCAAGCAGAAAGAGGATGAGCTCAAGGCAAAGCAGTACAGCGAACGACTGCGCGCCCTGCACAGTTCAGCCCTTGCCATCATTGACCTCACCAATGAGACCGGACAGGTGTATGAGGGCACCCTTGCCCATCTCCGAAACACGGTGCGCTTCGATACCGCGAGCATTCACATCCTCGAGGGCGAGAGTCTGCGGATCGTCGCGGCGCGCGGGTTTGCCGACGACAACAAGGTTACCGGCCTCGTCTTCCCTCTTTCCGGCGACTACCCGAACTCACGGGTGGTAAAGGAGGAGCGCCCGCTCCTCTGGGATGACGTCACGGCCGACTTTCCCCATTTCCGGTCTGAATCGACGCACTGGCAGTCGGGGCATATCCGGTCCTGGCTCGGGGTGCCGCTCGTGGCGCGCGGGCAGGTACTCGGAGTGATCGCCCTGGATCGTACCGAGGTTGCTCCGTTCTCGCCCCAGGATGCCCAACTCGTCGCCACCTTCGCGGGCCATGTTGCCATGGCCATCCACAATGCGCGTCTCCTTGAGATGCGCACCCGCTACGAGGAAGAGTTGCTTGTCGCCAACCGTCACAAGCAGACCCTGCTTCAGGAGCTTCATCATCGCGTAAAGAACAACATGCAGCTCATCTCCAGCCTCCTTCGGATTCGAGCGAACACCCTCAAGGACTCCCGAGCTGCTGCAGCGCTCCACGACGTGGAGATCAGAATCATGGCGATGGCTGCAGTCCATGAGAGCCTCTACGAGCCGGCAGCGCAGGGGCGAATCGACCTCGGATCGTACGTTGCAAGACTCGCCGAGGACATAGTCGCGTCCCACTCGCCGGCCCACACCGTCATTCAGAAGGACTTCCAGGTGCAAACGGTACAGGCCACGATTGATGTGTCCGTGCCGGTCGGCCTCCTGGTCAGCGAGCTGGTCCTGAACGTCACGAAACACGCATTTGACGAAGGCTCTACCGGGACGCTCTCGATCTCTCTTCGCCGCCTCAACGGCCGGGTTCATCTGAGGGTAGCCGACAACGGCCGCGGCTACAGCCCGCCCCCGGAGAGTAGTCAATACGGCCACCTGGGCTTGCGTCTCGTCGAAACGCTGACAAGCCAGCTCAACGGTCACGCCGAGGTGTCCGCCGAAGAGGGCACCACCTGGATCATCACCTTTCCTCTGCCCGATCTCGAGTAACGAATTTCGCACCGTATTGAGTATTTGCGACCA
Organism: uncultured Spirochaetaceae bacterium; assembly: GCA_964623865.1. Taxonomy (GTDB): domain Bacteria; phylum Spirochaetota; class Spirochaetia; order DSM-27196; family PWMO01; genus CAYFQV01. Next base: position 44,745 of record CAZUVX010000018.1, read on the forward strand.
CCGTCCCGGCACGCGAAGATCCACGCGCTGTGCACCTGCAAGCTCGTGTGCCGGCCGTGGTTGGGACCGTCGGGATTGGGGCGGTAGGTGGGTTTGGGTATGGGACCTCCGCACGCATGCCAAGGGGGAAACATGGAGTCTCTCGCCTCAGGGATAGCCTCCCGGATAGCCTCCCGGATAGCCTCAGGGATACTGCGTCCCTACATGCGAACGGGCCCGACCTGTTCAATCAACAAGGTTCGGGATACGTTACGCGGCCCGAAAACGCCCGACGGGCATAGGGAAAATACCTATCATTCCGTTGTTGTCGGCTTTGACGCTACTTGCCATAATGAAGCACCAAAGAGGGATTGGTGGCAACAATGTCTCAGACACAGGCGTACTGGGTTTCCGCAACGGGAACCTGGGTCGACGCAGGGGAAGACCACTTAGCATCTGTTCTGGAGAACCCGGAGCAGTTCGGCCTGTCGAAGACGCGGATCGAGGAAGTGTACGCCCAGCACAGTGAGACCGTCGGTACCGAGGGTAGGGCGCGGGACCAGCTCATCCAGGAAGCTGCCCGCTCCGGATGGGTTCGCGTTCGCCGCTACAGTGAGCCGGCGAACCGCATTGTTCTGCAGAGCTACAACCTCGAATCAAAGGTGTCCTCTCTCCGGAGCTTTCTGCAAGAACTGGCGCACCGCAAGATCGTTTCGCCCGAGGATACCGTGGTGCTTTCCGATTATGAAACGGGTGAGGCCCGCACCTTCCGGCTTCGAAGCGGGGATGCCGAGGAGGCGGACGGAGAGACGGAAGGCTTTCTCGAGGCGTCCGACGAGAGCTAGCCCGTTCCGCCCGGATGCTCGCTTCCGCGGCGCGACCGACCACGGAACGGGCGCTTCGGATGGTGCAGAAGAGGGCGGGGCGCTTCGCTTCCGGCCCCGGGGCGGAGTACTTCCACGACCTCGTGGGCGCACCCGCATTGCGGGAACGCTCCCTCCCTGCAGGCGTTACGCCGCGTGGGGCACCAACCGTCGCCGCCCCAGCACTACCAGAGCCGCCGCCGCTCGGGGCGCCACCGCAACCACCAGCGCAACGACGTAATGCCCTTCCACGGCACCGGCGGTCTGTGCCGCGCCGAAGGCAAACACCGAAAAGGGCAACAGCAGCACCAGCGCCGTCCGGACCCCCGGACTCGGCCGGCCGGTGACGGCCGACCCAGCCAGGTGCAGAACAACCTCGGTTGCGGATATGGCCCACGCGATCGCAACAAAACCGCCGGTGGAGAAGGTCGTGAGAATCGGAGTTGCGAAGCCGGGCAGCCAGACTCCCATTGCTGCGACGAGGAGTGCCGCCCGGCGAGTCGGTACGGGCCGGGCAGGCCCGGTCAGGCGATGCATGAAGGTCTTCAGCCGACCACCGGCGTGCTCCTCGTACTGGTGCAGCAGCGCCAGGGGGACAAAGAGTACTGCAAAGAATGTCGCCGCCGAGAGGCCCGAGAAGACGACGGGCAGCAAGATGAGAAGCGCAATCGCCACCGGCACCGTTGCCTGCGGCCAGTGACGCTCGAACCACTGTGTGAATCGTTCACCATGAGCCATGATGGTCGTAGTGTACGTGGTGGTCGCGCTTCTATCAACCGAAGCGATGCCTCCGGCAGACGCGGCACGCCTATTCCGCATTCGCCGGGACGCCTATCGGTGCGGCGTACACGGCGAGCTCCTCTTTCCCGTCCACACCGAGGTATGCATCCAGAAGGTCCTGATCGTAGGCGCCGACGGCACACGTGCCGAGACCGAGGGCTTCACAGATCAGGTACGTGTTCTCCAGGGCGTGGCCGGCATCGAGCGCAACGAGCTTGCCGGCGCGCCCCGGATAGCGCCATTCGGTGCGGTACGGGATCGCCGTCAGGATGAGATACGCTGCGGCGTTCCAGAGTTGCCCCCTCAACGCAGCGTCCAGGCTTCCGTCCTCCGTCGCTGCGTCGTCGTCCCTGAAGGGGCGGAGAGAAGCAAGCTCGTGAGATCCCGACCGGTAGTGGTAGAGTCCCGGTGTCACCCCGTCGACGCGGCGCGCGACCACGTACAACTCCAAGGGATGTCGGGCGCCGCCGGAAGGCGCGGTCTTCAGGATCCGCGCACCCCTTCGTCCCCGGACGCCTTGGGTCGCGTACAAAACCGCGCTGAGCTGTTCCGTGGTTACCGAATCGTCGGAGTACTTGCGGCGGCTGGCGCGGGCACCGAGAGCTTCCCACACCGTCATGCCCGGCGCGTGGATTTCACTCGGCGGAATCAGCGGAATCCTCTTGGCACCGTGATCGACACTCCCGCCGGCGCTCCCACGGGCGTGGGCGCTCCCACGGGCATGGGCGCGTGCACCCGATCCTTCGTCGCCTTCCGGCGCTGCGGCGGTGTCCACTTTCTCCGCGGCCGGCATGGGCACCCCGCGATCCTGGTCGGACTCCAGGCCCGACATCTCCGTCCAGTTTGATCTGAGCATGTTGAGGGCGTCGTCGGAAGCTTTCAT
>CAZUVX010000018.1:47349-49986 GCA_964623865.1 uncultured Spirochaetaceae bacterium
TTCCATAATAGCGCCTCCGGGACATCCGGTGAATAACTAACGAGGCTCAGAAGCCTGCAACCCGCCGATCAGGTGCGGTCGCCCCGCGAAGCGAAGTAGTCGCGAAGGTACCGTCCCGTCGCCGACTCCGGCACTTCCGCGATCTCCTCAGGCGTCCCCCAAGCGATTACGCGCCCGCCACCCTCGCCCCCCTCGGGACCGAGGTCGATCACGCAGTCCGCGGCGGCCACCAAATCCAGGTCGTGCTCAATGACCACCACGGTGTCACCGCGATCCACCAAACCCTGAAGCACGGTGATCAACTTGGCGACATCCGACATGTGCAACCCCGTCGTCGGTTCGTCGAGGACGTAGAACGAGTCGCCTGCCCTGTGCGAGGCGATCTCCGCGGCCAACTTGACCCGCTGAGCCTCTCCGCCGGAGAGGGTGGGGCTGGGCTGGCCCAGTCTGAGATAGTCGAGGCCGATGTCGCTCAGGAACTGAAGGGGCCGCGCGACCGACCTGTGCGCCTCGAAGAACCCGAGCGCCTCCTCTACAGTCATCTCCAGAACGTCGGCGATACTCTTTCCGCGATACTCCACCTCCAGGGTCTCGGTGTTGTATCGGCGACCGTGACAGCTCGTACAGGGAACGTACACTACCGGCAGCAAGGGCATCTCGACGCGGTGCTGCCCCTGTCCCTTGCAATCCTCGCACCGCCCGCCCACAACGTTGAAGGAGAACCGCCCCGCGCCGTAGCCGCGAGCCCGTGCCTCCCGGCTCCCGGCAAATACCTCCCGAATCGCATCCATGGCGCCCACGTAGGTTGCCGGAACGGAGCGCGGGGTCCGTCCGATCGGGGATTCATCGATCTCGTTTGCCCGCAGAAAGGACTCCCACCCGGCAACCTCACGAGCCACCTCAGGCGGCCGGCGCCGCGCCAGGAGGGCGTGGACCGTCTGATACGCGATGTCCCGAACCAGCGTCGATTTCCCCGACCCGCTCACGCCGGTCACACAGACGAACCGCCCTTTCGGCAGGTCGATGTCCACGTTCTTCACGTTGTGTAAGGTCGCGCCGCGAATGCTCAGGAACGCCGCGTCCGAAAGGCTCCGTCGTCTCCATTCCCCCGCCGCCACATGCTCCCGAAGGTAGCGACCGGTGGTCGACGCTTCCGTTGCGGCAATCTCCTCGGGAGAGCCTGCCGCTACGACCTCTCCCCCATGCGTACCGGCACCGGGGCCCATGTCCACAACGAAGTCCGCCCGGCGGATCACCGGCTCCTCGTGCTCAACTACGACGACGGTGTTGCCCTCATCCCGAAGTCGCAGGAGCGAGCGCAGAAGCGCCTCGGTATCCCGGGGGTGAAGGCCCACCGTCGGCTCGTCCAGGACGTACGCGCATCCTCGGAGTCGCGAAGAGAGCTCCGCGGCCACCCGAACGCGCTGCGCCTCGCCGGTCGACAAAGTGTTCGTGCCCCGGTGCAGCTGCAGATACCCGACGCCGAGCTCCTCCAGCCCGGCGAGACGGCGGCGCAACTCCGGGAGTATCCGCGCATTCACGATGGAAGGGACGCGATTCAGAGCGTCCACGAACTCACGCACATGGGTTACCGATTGAAGTCCCAGTGTGCCGATGTCGACGCCCTCAACGGTCACGGCTCGTGCCTCCGGCCGCAGGCGCGTCCCGGCGCACGTCGGGCAGGGTGGAGGTTCAACCTCATACTCGGCGGCTTCCCCGGAAAGACCGGTACCGTCGCACCGCGTACACGCACCGTAACGGTCGGTGAAGCTGAAGAGGCGCGGGTCCGGCACGGGCAAGGTCTCTCCGCAGCGCGGGCAGTCGTGCCGCGCCGAGTAGTACCTCCCGGCATCGTCCCCGGCCTCCTCCGGAAGGGAGCCGTGGAAGGGAAGGACGAAGACGTCTCCCTCGCCGTCACTGAGGGCGGTCTCAACTGCTTCCCGCAATCGCTCCCTCTGGGCTTCGCCGACGGGCGTTTCTGCAACGACAAAGTCCACGTCGTGGAGCTTGTAGCGTTCGAGCTCCGTCACGGCGGCAGGATCGTAGAAGCGGCCGTCGACGCGCACCCGGGGTATGTCGCGGGCCCGGGCACGCTCGAAGGCGTCCTTGTGGAGACCTTTCTTCATGCGGATAAGCGGTGCAAGAACGGCCACATTGCGACCCTCGAAGGTGTGAAAGATGCGCTCTGCTATCTCCCGGGCGTCCGCGGCCTCGCCGGGAGTCCCGCAGTTGGGACAGACGGGCTCCCCTGCTGCAGCGTAGAGTAGCCGGAGATAGTGATACACCTCGGAGGTGGTACCGACGGTTGCCCGTACCGCCGCCCGAGACAGCTTCTGCTCCAACGCGACCGTCGGCGGAATCGACTCAACAGAGTCCACCTCCGGCCGGGAGAGCTGCCGGGTGAACTGCTGGGCGTAGGCGGGAAGGCAGTCGAGGAAGCGCCGACGCCCCTCGGAATAGAGCACATCGAAGGCCAGGGAGGACTTTCCCGATCCGCTCACGCCGGTCACGGCGATGAGCCGGTCCTGCGGGAGCTCCACCGTGACGTTCTGCAGATTGTGCTCCCGGGCGCCGACGATCCGAATCTTCTCCACCGAGGTGATGCTCTGCACCGAGGTGATCCTCTCCACCGAGGTG
>CAZUVX010000019.1:0-2706 GCA_964623865.1 uncultured Spirochaetaceae bacterium
AATCACAAACGACCTCAACCCGGAAGACGTCCGCCCACTGGGCTGTCGCCTCCAGCTCGCCAAGAGGGAGCGCCGCACGCGGGGCGGCGGGCTCTTCGGCTCCGATGAGTTCACCGGCTCCATTGGGGTCGTCACCATCAACCTGCCGCGGATCGGCTACCTGGCGAAGGACCGCGACGACTTCTACCGCCGCCTCGACCACCTCATGGACCTCGCCGCCAGGAGCCTTGAGATCAAGCGCAAGGTCATAAGCCGCCTCATGGATGCAGGGCTCTTCCCCTACACGGCCCGCTACCTGAAGCACCTGGACAACCACTTCTCCACGATCGGCCTGGTGGGCATGACCGAAATGCTCCAAAACTTCATGGGCGTCACCATTGCCGAGCCCGACGGCAAGGCCTTTGCCGAAGAGGTTCTGGATCACATGCGCAACCGCCTGGGCGACTATCAGGAACAAACCGGCGACCTCTACAATCTGGAAGCGACGCCGGCTGAGAGCACCTCCTACCGCCTTGCGAAACACGACAAGGAGCGCTACGAGGACATTCTCACCTCCGGCGATGTCGAGCCCTTCTATACGAACTCCTCCATGCTGCCGGTCGACTTCACCGCCGACGTGTTCGACGCGCTGGACCATCAGGATGATCTGCAGAGCAAGTACACGGGAGGCACGGTGTTTCACGCCTTCCTCGGAGAGGCGATCTCCGAGTGGGAGTCCTGCCGCAGTCTGGTGAAGACCATTGCGACGAACTACACGCTCCCCTACTTCACCATCAGCCCGACCTTCTCGGTCTGCCCGATTCACGGCTACCTGGCGGGTGAGCACTTCACCTGCCCGAAGTGCGAGGCTGAGCAGCGCGCCGCCATTGAGGAGCGGATTCGGGAGCTCGAGGAGGAGCGCCGGCAGGCGGCTACCCCGGGCGGAGAGTAGCCGTGCCGATGGTACGGGCCGGCACGCGGCGACGAGGGGCGGGACGCCGTCCGACGCGGCCGACGACGCCGGGAAACGACCGGCGGTGCCGGGACACGGACGGCAGCAACGACCAGGCCGAAGAATATGAGAACCATAGCAACCGGGAGGAACACGGAATGAGAAGCGTACAGGAAATCGATCAGGAGCTTGAGACACTGCGAGGTCGCCTCGCGTCGGTTCAGGGCACGGAGACGGAGATCTACACGCGCATCGTGGGATACTACCGGAGTCTCAAGAACTGGAACAAGGGCAAGCGGGAGGAGTACGACCATCGCCGCACCTTCGAAGCCGACGCGCAGGTGCGCCGAGACGAGGTGCCGGGCAGGAGCGTACCACGAGACGGGGGGGCTGCCGTCGGGGAGCCTGCCGTCGGGGAACCTCTGGTACTGGTAGGGGAGCCTGCCGTCGAGGTGCGGAAAACGCAGGGGGGCAGATCGCCGTCTTCCCCGGAGAGCTCATCTGCCTTCGCGACGGCTCTCGCGGCAACTACGGTAGAGACGCCGCCTGCCGGTGGGAACGGAATGGTCACGTACCAGTACTTCTACCGGAACGGGTGCAGCGGCTGCGGCCCCGTCCGGCAGAAGCTCGCGGCCACCGGCATCCCCGGTATCGCCTACGACGTTGATACCGACGAAGGATTCGCCATGGCGGCTGCGAAGGAGATCATGGCGACGCCCACGGTGATCCTCTACGCCCCGGACGGGAGCACCCTGGGACGAGCCTCCGCCGTTCAGGAAATCGACGCGATTCTCGAGCAGTAGCGGTCTTGGTCGGCGCGGGATCGGAGCCATGGCACTGGAGCGACTCGGACTCATCAAGACCAGCCTGGTGGACTTCCCCGGAAAGGTGGCCGCAACCGTATTCACCTACGGCTGCAACCTGCGGTGCCCGTACTGCCACAACGCCAACCTGGTAGTCGGCGGCACACCGGAGGACTTTCTCGACCGCGAGGATGTCCTTGCCTTTCTCCGTAAGCGGGCGCGGGTGCTCGACGGCGTCGCCGTGACCGGTGGCGAGCCGCTGATCCACCCCGATTTGCCCGACTTCATTGCGGCTCTTCGAGAGATGAGGCTCCAGATCAAGGTGGATACCAACGGTCTCCTTCCCGGCCGCCTGGAATCCCTGGACGCAGACTACGTCGCCATGGACCTGAAGACCGCCCCGGCGCGGTACGACCGCCTGGGCCCGGTGGGCGCGGTTGCAGCGACGACTAGCGACCGCATCCTCCGGTCCCTGTCGATACTCCGGAATCGCCGCCGCGACGGCCGGGGGAACTATGAGCTGCGGACTACCGTCGCCCCGGGTGTGGTGACCGAGGAGGACTTCCGCATCATGGCGGGGCTCCTTCAGGAGGGAGAGCGCATTGTGCTGGCGCCGTTCCGGGGAGGGCCCACACTGGATCCGGCATGGTCCGACTCGTCCCCGCCCTCCCCGGAAGATATGGCGCGCTACGCTGCAATCCTGGGAACGTCAGGGGCAACCGTCGTTGTGAGGGAAGCGTAGTGACCCGCGTGGAGCCGAACCTCGACGAGGGCGGAACCTCGATAAGCCCGGCAGCGGGACGCGCGAACGCTCCGAACGTGGGCCGGGCTCATGCAGTGCCTGAGTAGTGGCGGAGGGATTTGAACCCCCGACCTAGCGGATATGAGCCGCTTGCTCTACCGACTGAGCTACGCCACCGTGTCGATGTAGAGGGGACAATAGCAAAGCGGTGACCCTTGTGTCAACGTTCC
>CAZUVX010000019.1:2806-10891 GCA_964623865.1 uncultured Spirochaetaceae bacterium
TCCCGGGCTGTGGTGTCATACCATCCCGGGCTGTGGGGTCATACCATGTTGTGCTTCCTGGCGTCCGCCAGGAGGAGCTGGTACCAATAGTTGTGCTTGAAGAAGGTGTTTCGGTCCTGTGGGGAGTCCATCCGCGCCATGCGTTCCTGCATGAACTTCACCGCCTTCCCGAGCATGGTAACAGGGTTGTCGGGCATCTCATCGCCCACCCCGGGAAGGGTCTTGCAGTAGAAAAGGCAGTACAGGCCGGCGTATGGATCGAAATGGCGACGATCCTCTCCCCTGGTCAGCTTGCGCAGAGTCGGGATTCCTTCGTCGGTGCGGCCCACCCGCCCGTAGAGAAAGGCGCGGAAGGCGCGAATCAGATTCATGATGACACTCGCAGCATCTGCTCCATCACCGCGGCCCGGCGCGAGCTGCTCCTCGATCGATGAGAAACCCGTGGACCAATCGAAGTGCTCCGGTACCACGAAGGTCCGGGGCATCTGCTGTTGCACTGCAGCATCGGCCGCGGCAACGGCCTCATCGAGCTCATTTGCCAACCAATGGGCTTCGGCACGGAAGAAGAGCGTCTCCGGCGTGGGTTCGACCTCACTCAGACGCCGACGCGCCGCATCGGTCCGCCCCGCGTACGCTTCCGTCCGGGCGAGCCACACCTCGAATACGCGAAGCGCGGCGGAGTGTCCGAGGCGGCGCGCCTCCGTCCGGGCCTGCTGGAACCACTCGGCCGCATCCTCGTAGGTACCCATCTCGAAGAGCAGACGCCCACGCATGAGGTCGGCGAAGAGGAGCGCTTCTCGCTGGCCGACATCCGCCAACACCCTCCGCAGCCATGTGGTATTCTCCCATGCACGTGTCAGATTCCCGTAGACGAAGGAAACCACCGCGTCCACGACGGCACGCTGAATGCCGACGCGGTCCTCCTCGCCGCCGACCGGCCCCATCCGACCGCGATTGAGCTGCTCGAAGGCTTCCAGGACGGCGCCGCGTCCCATGAGAAGGCGCGCGTACTCGACATTCGCAGAGGCTGCACCGACCTCGTCGTGGGTTGATTGATACGAGACGATACTTCGCTTTACCGCGGAAATCGCCTTGTCGATGTCGCCGTGCCCGTGGTTGTACAGCGCCTGGGCAAGGTAGAGGCGCCCATCGATCCAGCTTTCGTGGGTAGGACCGGGCAACTCCCTGGAGGCCTGTGCCGCTCCTGCGGCGTCGTTCGTCGCCAGTGCCAACCGCAAGCGCCACGTGGCGACCACCGCACGCTGCCGTGCGGGCTCTCGGAGCTCGCCGGGCACCGCGTTCAACCGCGCCGTCTCCGCTGCCAGCAAGTCGGCGCAGGCGGCGAAGGCGCCCCGAAACAGAAGCGCTTCGAAGAGGCGGGAGGCTGCGCGGCGGCGGTCGGTCTCACCCAGAGCGTCGGCGATCAACCGGAACATGCCGCGATCCATCGACCGGCGCCCCGCTTGAAACTCCAGGACCAGGTAGTTTCCGGCGGATTCCGTCACCGCCGCGTACCGGGCGGAAGCCTCCCTGGACAGCCGTGAAACGTCCAGGCCCCGGTAGGGAGCCGCCGTGAGGGGATCCGAAATGAACCCGTGAGCCACGAGATCCTGCAGGCACGCCTGTGCCGTCACCTCGTCATGCCCCAGTGTTCCGGCAACGGCGGCGACGAGCTCGGCGCCACCTATTGAGCTCACCGTGTGACAGAGAAACAGCACGTCCCTCGCAGCCGAGGGGAGCCGGCCGATGTAGCGCATCGACTCGGGCTGGTGGGTATCCATGGCGGAAGCCGCATCCGCGCGAAGAGTTTTGGGGTCACTCCGCGACTCCACCCCCTCGTCCGCTTCCAGGTTCTTGAGGTGGTGATGAACGACGAGGGGATCCCCACCGGTCACCGCGGCGGCAGCAGCTACCCGAAAGCGGCGGGTCGCCGATTCAGGCAGGTTCCGCCGCGCCGCCTGAGCAATCTCCATGGGATCGAGGGGATGCAGCTCCACCACGACGGTGCCGGTGCGGGTGTCCCCGGCGTCGTCGCCACGGATTGGGGACACGACGTCCCGGCGTGGAGCGGTCGCCATGACGAAGACGCCGCCGGACTCTCCATCGTCAAGGAGATCCTGCAGAAAGGCCTGCGCCGGCGGCGGCAGCAGATCCGCCCGGGACACGATCGCTACAGCCGGCAACAGCTGCGCCCGGAGACTCCGAAGCCGTGCGTTCCAGTAGAGCTTGTACGCGACGGCGAATCCGCTCGCCACGCGGTCCTCCATATCGTCCAGACTGCTCGACCGGGCGGCGCCGTCAATGAACCGCCGCGTCCGCGCCCACACATCCCCTTCGGCCGCGGTGAGCAAGGAAGGGACCCGCGCGAGGAAAGCCTCATCTACGTCTGCGGCGAAGGCGTACCGCCAGGATCGGCCCGGCCGCACGGCTGCGACGCGCAACCAGTCGCGAGCTCCGCCGTAGAGTTTCTCGAGGGCGCACTCCGCAATGAACTGTGCCGACGGTGCAGACAACCCTGAAAGGACCGCAGCGTGTACCGCCCCATCTCCACGGAGCCAGGGATCGAGCGCCTCCAGCACGGTCTCGACATCCGGTGCATTCGCTGCGATCTCTCGGGCGCCGAGGGTACTGGTGGGCTTGTCGTCACGCAGGCCGAGCACGCGAGTGAGCGGGAGCATTCGCTCCCCGGCAAGGTAGCTCGAAAGACTGATGGATACCGGATCCGTCAACCAGACCGCCTCGTCGTCCGGGACGGCGCGGAGGATACCCTGGAGACGACGAAGTGAGGCTTCTCCCTCAGGCAGCCCGCGGTCGACAATCACTCCGTACCCCGCGAGCTCTTCCCGGTAGCGGCCGAAAGTCCCGAGCAGCCGGGCAATCACGTCGCTCATTCGGCGCGGAGCGTCTTCGCCCACCGGGTCGGCAGCGTAGAGCCGCGCCCCCTGCTCTCCCGCAACAAGCTCGGCAGACCCCGAGGCCAGAACGTCGTGCAGCTCATTCTCAACCTCCTTGACCAACTCCGGCCGAAGACGAGAAAGCTGACGATAACTGCCGAGTTCCCACAAGAAGAGATACATAGTCTCTAAATCGAGTTTCCCTTCAAGCGATTTGCCCGCTACTCAGTGGAGTAGTCTTCCTGTTCGGGGTCGGATATCTCCGCCAGACCAACGTCGTCCGCCTCGCCACGATACGTTTCGCCATAGATGCGATCGAACAGCAGTTCCATGTCGCTCGTCTCAATGTCGAGAAACTGCACGCCGAGGTAGAGGTGACCCGCATCCTTGTACTTGCGCATGACCCGCCCTTTGGCGGGTATGACCCTGTCATCAAGCTTGATCCGCAAGTCAACGGGAGCGTAGAGGCGGAGCTCAGGGCCGTCCGTCGGATAGGAGAAGAGCACTCCGGACCCACTGATATTGATCAGCTCGGAGTCGGAATACTCCGATTCGCGCTCATCCTTCTTGAAGTACCCGTTCACCTTCAGAGAGTAGACCAGAACGCGACTGAAGTTGATGACAAAGTTGACGGCGTCCTCGGAGAACGTTGGAGCGCCCGTGTCGTCGCGAATGAGATAGAGGTATCCGACAACGTATTTCCCGTAGAGGAGCGGGCAGAAGAGCTCCGCCCGGATTCCGCGCTGCTTCTTCTCCTGAACGTAGTGGGAGATCTCCGTAAGGGAGGTGAAGCTCTCCTTCCCCTCTTCAGTGAAGATGCCTACGGCCTCGTCCTGGGTGAGGATCCTGCTCTTCGCCTCAGAGGCAAACTGCGCGACAGCCTCTCCGGGGAAGGGAAGGATGACGATCTTTCCGGATCGGGAGAGAAGCACCTCCGGCAACTCCTTGGGCTTTCGCTCCCGAAACATGACGATCTTGTTCTCTCCGGCATACTTCGCGGAGCGCTCCCGGAATGACCGCAGGAGGTTGGTGATCTGGGTTGCGTCAAAGCCGGGATCGTATTCCGGCGGCTCCGCCGGGTCGTACGAGGCGGAGGCGGGATAGTCCAGGTGAACGTCGTAGCCTTCAACGATCAGAGACACACTAATGCCTTCCGGCGCCATGATGCGCTCGAAGTTTCGAGAGAGATCACGATAGAGTCGATCAGGAGTCCGAAGCACAATGCCGTCGGGGGTGCGCTTCCTTACGGTGGATTGGAAGGTCATGACCTGGCCTCGAAACCGGAAGAACGCCGCAATGGGATCTCCCTGGTCGATTCGAACCACCTCATCTCCCAGGGCGACCAGGACCAGCTCTTCCTCACCGGCTTCGACGAGGCGAAAGCCGATGCGCTGCGTCTCGGCGTGGACTTCCAGGGGCAGGGCGCGGTCTATGAGGTTCTTGAAGACGAATTCCTTCTCGATCCGCCTGATTTCCTTAGCCATTCAATGCTCCCGGCTTGTCCGTGGACTCACGGTCCGATGCGCATGGAAGGATACTCGGTTGGCTCAAAGCGTTCCACCTCCTCCCTATCTTCATCGGATAATTCGCCGAATTGCACAAGGACATCGGTTACGTGCCAGCGTGATTCCTCCCCTTCGGAGGCTACGGCGAGGTGGACTTCCCCGGCGGCGGCGGCGCGCCCGCGCCGGAAGACAAAGGGCAACCACGCCCGGTCACTGCCTTCCCACTCGATCTCACCCAGCCGTACCGACCGCGGCGCCGGGTAGCGCTCGAGGGAGAACGTGAGCCACTCCCTGAGTTCATCCCGACGGTCCGGGGCGACGTCCTCCATTGCCGCATCAAGAGCGCCCTCGGCGTGGTCCCCCGCGGTGAGGGACTCAAGAAAGCGATGCGCCACCGAGGCGACGCTTCGCTCATCCGGCGCCGAAGGAAAGCGGTCCTGGAGAGATCCGATTACCATGTCCCGGGGCATGGCGCGAACAATCCCCCCTCCGGGGAGCACAAAGGGCGACGGATTGTCCAATTCGGAGATGCGTCTACGCGCTTCCCGCTCGGCGGTCGTCTCCGCCTCGTCGGCGGCCTCTTCCCGGTCGCCACCGTCGGTGCCGGACGGACCCGGAGCGGGTGATTCCGCGGAACCCGGAGTCGCATCCGCGGTATCCGAGTCCTCACTAGGGCCGGCGCCCGGGTCATCCGGACGCAGCAAGTCGAGCTGAATTCGCCGGGACTCGCGCGCCCGCTGATCCGTCGGCTCCTCTGCTCCCCCGTCGCGTTCCGCCGTCCGCCGCCCCGAATCGGCGTCGGGGATCGGAACGGCGGAACCGTCCGCTCCGGCGCTGCCGGCGCCGCTATCGTCACCCTTGCGATTCTCCCGGCAGGCGGTGCAGAGTAGAACCAACGCAATAACTACAACGAGAAGGCGCAGACCCTGCGGGAAGCGTCGCCGGAGGCGCATGCGGCGGCCCGGCCGCCGCGGCCGAGCACCGCGTACGGAAGAAGATGAGGGGACCAGGCCGGAAGGCGTGCGGCCCTTTGCGCCGTCGGATGATTTCGGTAGGATTCTCGTCATCTACGCTTCGTCATCTAAGGATTCGGGCCTCATGAACACCCGCGATACAATCATATTCCATCTCGACCGAGACTATCGGAAACCCGTCCGCGACCCGGTGTGGTCGAACATCTACCTCTCGGAAGAGCTTCTCAAGGTGATCGATTCCGCGCCGTTTCGTCAACTCTCGCGAATCAAGCAGCTCGGTCCGACCTTCCTGGTCTACCCCGGAGCTACACATACGCGCCTGAACCACAGCCTCGGCGTCTTCCACCTGGCAAAGCGGATGATTCGCACCCTCCTGGGGTTCCAGAGCTTCGACGACATGTCCCTCGACGGTGTGAAGTCCTTCCTCTGCGCCGCGCTCCTCCACGACCTTGGGCACTTTCCCTACACGCACAGCTTCAAGGAGCTCCCGCTGAAGGAGCACGAAACCCTCACTGCCGAGCTGGTAGAGGCGGAGCCGTTGCGGACGCTTCTCCGCGACCACGTCGGTGTGGATCCCCGAAGCGTGGCGGCAATCGTAGATGAGAGCCTGCCGGTTGCACGGGAAAGTGAGATCGTATTCTTTCGGAACATCCTCTCCGGGACACTGGACCCGGACAAGCTGGACTACCTCAACCGGGACGCCTACTTCTGCGGCGTCCCTTACGGCCTCCAGGATATCGACTTCATCCTGAGCCGTCTCCGCCCCGACCGGCGCAACGGGATTGCATTGGAAGAGACGGGTATCTCCGCGGTAGAGAACCTTCTCTTCTCCAAGTACCTCATGTACCGGGCGGTGTACTGGCACCGTACCGTCAGGGTTGCAACGGCCATGATCAAGAAGGCGGCTCATCACGCACTGGAGGAGGGCGCCGTAGCCCCATCGGACTTCTACGGCCTGGACGACGAGCTCTTCTATCTGCGCTTCGGAAGCAATGAGAGTCTTCCCGGTTACTCCCTGATCCACCGAGTGTACAACCGGCAGCTCTACCACCCCGTGTGGGAGAGCCCGTATCGCCCGAATGATCCGTTGCACGCGGCGGCAGCGGATCTGCAGATCCGTAGCCGCATGGAGGCGGCCGTCGCCCGTCGCCTTTCCGGCCGCCTTGCCCGGGACGTGGGCCCCGAGGCGGTCATCATCGACGTGCCCGAACGCATCTCTTTCGAAGCGGCCTTTCCGGTCATCACCGCGGATGGGATGGTCTCGTACCCCGACTCCGGGACCGTCTTCACACCGCAGGTGGTGGAGGATTTCACGCGCACGCTGCGCAAGATGCGGCTCATCGTGGAGCCGGGAATCACGGAGAGCATCCGGGACGCGGAGGAGCTCATTGCAAGCGCCTTCGCCGATGTCGGCACCGCAGCCGCAATTGATCCCTCGAAGCGATTGTATTAGATTGGGGTGTCCCGCAATCGCACCAGGAGAGCTCAATGAAGTATTCCAAGTTGATGAAAGAGCGCATCCGCAGGACCGGGATTCTGTTCCGAGAACTGGGGTACGAAGTCATTGACGGTGAAGTACTGGAAGATACCTATACGGCCGGTTTCGAGAGCACCGATGGCTTCCAGGGCGGCCTCTTTATCGACCGAGACAGCAAGTTCCTCGAGCTCGCCTTCACCTTCTCGTTTGCGCCGCAGCTCACCGGCTATCTTCAAGACCGTGTGGAGGATCTGCTCCAGATCTGCTACGAGTTTGGGTGTTACGTGAACCTCGATGTCGGCGAGACCGACGTTACCTTCTCCCTCTTCTCGAAGGTGTACTACGCCGGTTTGAACTACTTCTCCCTGAAGGAGACGATCAAGGACTTCCGCGAAGCCGTGGATGCCATTCAGGACCTTCTCGACCTGACCCACGAGCTGGATCGGGGTGCCGCAGATGGAGATTCATAACCTTCTCGAGGACGAGGTCGCCCGCACCGTCAACGAAGTGTGTGACGAAGACGAGCGTACCGGCGAGCGGGGCTACTGCACCTCCCGTCTCTGCCGCCTGGACGCAATGTGTTACGTGCTGAACCGCGTCCCTCCGCGCTACGTCAGCTCCGGCCGAGGTG
Source organism: uncultured Spirochaetaceae bacterium (assembly GCA_964623865.1). Lineage (GTDB taxonomy): Bacteria > Spirochaetota > Spirochaetia > DSM-27196 > PWMO01 > CAYFQV01. The sequence goes on from CAZUVX010000019.1 coordinate 10,288, forward strand.
CCGCCTACGTCGAGCGGAACTTCTCGGTCGATCAGCAACTTGCCGTCGACATCGTCATGCTGGCTCATGAGGCGCTCAACCGGGTCACCTCGTTTCAGCGGTCGTACTACAGACAGGATGAGCCCGAAGCTGATCTTCCCGGCGAAGCACCCGCATACTTCAACTTCCCCACCATCAAGGGGCGTCTCTTCAACGCCGTCAACTTCGAGCCGATCACGGACGTGGACGTTTTTCTGCTGCGGAACTCGGAGCGGGTGGCCATGTTCGACTCGCGCTGGCAGAACCCGTATCGGCTGGTCGCCAATACCTACGGCACCTACTTCTTCTGGCCTCGGCCGGTCGTGGCCGAAGAGGTTGGGCGCCGGGAGATCTTCCCGTTCGAGCTCTTCGCCGAGCGGGAGGGCTTCGAGCCGTTCCGGCACTTCTTCTCCCTCAAGCTCACCGCATCCGGCCACATGGAGGACGGCCTCAAGGGGAGCGGTGAGTACAACATGAACGATCTCTACATGCTGCCCAGATAGGCCGGCGTAGTCAGGAGGGGGCAGCCGCACCGGGGCACCTCCGGCCTCCGCCGCACCGGGCCACCTCCGGCCTCCGCCGCACC
>CAZUVX010000019.1:10991-31552 GCA_964623865.1 uncultured Spirochaetaceae bacterium
CACCTCCGGCCTCCGCCGCACCGGGCCACCTCCGGCCTCCGCCGCACCCGCACGCACCGGGCACCCGGCATTCGCCACCCGGCACCCGGCACCCGCAACGACCCGATGATGTCTCGCTACCGGTAACTCTCCGTATGGATCTGCACGTCCTGGACGCGCCCGAGAGCCTCCTTCTCCACGAACTCCAGCACCCGTTGCATGACGGACTCTCCATGGGAACGGGAGTTTGAGACGACGGCGGCGCCGAGTTGGGCGAAGGTGAGACTGTTGTGGAGATCCACCTCCGCGGCGGAGATCCGGAAGCGACGAATCAGCTTGTCTTTGAGGCTCTTGACGACGCGGCGCTTCTCCTTGATCGAGGTCACGCCGGGGAGCTCGAGGACCAGTTGAATCATTGAGACGATCATAGTGCGATTCGGGTATCCGCGCGGTGGATTCGAGCCCGGCCGGCCGCGCCGACCGGTCATGCCCGGGCTACCGCCCTTTGTCGAAGAAGTCCTCGAGGTCGTCCATCTTCAACTCCGAGATGCCCGCTTCGTCACCCGTTCCCGCGCGATCCTTCAGGGGAAGGTAAACCTCATTGTACAGTTGGGCAAGGCGGTACACCTCGTCCTCCCGGAAGCGCTCGGGAATCCTGATCTCCAGGTTGTACCCCGCCTCACCCATGCCTCGGCGCATGATGTGAATGGGATCACTCACCGTCATGGCGAAGTGGGGACTGTAGTAGAGCATGAACAGCGCTACCAGGGCGACAATCATGATGAAGTAGACCAGGTTCTGCCGCGCCTGGTCGGCATTCAGGTCGCGAATGTCAACGAAGACCCCCAGGGACCCGCTTTCGAGATAGCCGTAATCCACAGGTCCGAGATAGGTGTCGATGTACTCGCTATCGTAGCGGCTGTACAGCGTCTCTCCGTCCCGCTCAATCCGGATGATGGATGGCTGCGCTTCGGCAAAGCTCTCGAGCAACTCCTGCCGGTCCCCCCTCGCCAGACCTTCGGACCGGATGAACGCCACCGTTTCATCCGTCCGATCCTCGAACCTCTCCGCCAGGCTCGGCATGTCGACGGCCGCCGAGGCGACGGTGAAGAGGAGCAGCACCGCCACAACAATGGTGGTGCCCATGGTGGCGATCTTCGCCACGTGGCGCTGCGCCATGGTGGAGTCGGTGTTCTTGATACGCCGGAAAATCTTCAGCACGCGTAGCAGCCGGAGGATCCGGGCAATCCTGATCGCCTTGACCACCTTCAGTACCCTCACCATAGCGCCGAAACCGACCACGGATACGCCGCCGGCAGCGAGCGCCAGGACCGCAGGACCCGAGTCCAGAAGCAAGAGCGGAATGGACGCAACGAAGTCGACCCATCCGCGTTCGTGTAGGAAGTACCGGGCGCCGCGCTTTTGGAGAACGGCGAAGTAGAGTCGCACGAGAAACTCAATCGTGAAGAAGATGTCGAAGCCGAAGCCGATGAAGAGCAGCACTCGCCGGCTCGGCCAGGTCCAGCTGTAGAGGGACGCCAAGTCCTGAAGAAAGGTCTGAACCAGGACCAGCACAATGGCCAAAATGACGACGTTTTCCAGGAATGCGACGACCTTGGATCTCATGGTAGCCTCTTTATGAACTAACACCGCTATCCCACCACCTGTTCCCGATCCTACCACCCGTTCTCGGCGGCCACACTGTACAGCTCGTCGACCATCTTCGCGTCGAAGCCGTAGAACTTGTAGTTCCGCCGGGCAATACTGAGCCAGCTCTTGTCCGGCGTGTCGGCGCCGCGATCAACTTTGACCTGAGGCCGATAGTTCTTCCCCCGCGCCGCGAAGACCGCCGCCATACGCGCGGTCGCCTCGACGAAGCGGTTCTCGGTGAAGGAGATGTTTGCGTTGATCGCGCTCTTCAGCACCGGATCGGGCAGGAGAGAGAGCTGTTTCTGCACAACGCCGAAAGCGCGCTCGGCATACTGCACCGGAATGGTCCCGGCGACACTCTTCTTCTGTTGCCCCGCCGAGGCGGAGCTCGACAGCACGACGGTGGGTTTGAGAATCATGCTCACCTGGACGAAGTTCTTGACCTCTTCTTTGCTCATCTTGAGGCGCTGTACCTTCGTGAACTCGAAGTGCACGTAGGAGCGGCGCAGGTACGCAGCATCAACGTACTTGTCCGCCAGATCGTAATAGACTGCGGTATAGGGACCCGTGAGAGCGCGCCGCCCGTCGGGACGCGTCAGAAGCTGTTTCAGCACCTCGAGGACCTGCTCACGGATCCGGTCGGAGGAGATGTTCTGCTGACGAAGAAACTGCACGAAGGTAAAGGCCACTCGATCCTTGAGCATCTGTTCCAGTTGCGGCAGCAGGGATTGATCGATCTGCCGATACAGAGACTGCAGTAGCAGCGACTGGATCTGGCTCCAGCTCTTCCCTGGAAAGAAGGAGGGGTGCGTCAAGGTCGGGGCCAGCTGACCGGCGTTGAGATTGAGGAACTGAATGATCTGCTCCTCCTTCTGGAGAGGCGTGAATTCCGCCATCGCCGGATTCTGCAGGAGGCGTGCCACGAAGGCTTGTGCTTTGTCTGCTTCACCTGCCATCTTAGTTGATTGTCGGTCCCTCACATGAGATTCATAAACCGCCGGAGCCTGCATATTACATCACCGGGTACACTCCGAACAAGCCGAGCCTCGCGGCCCCTCCGTGGAGCGGGATCCGGTGTCTCACGCCGCTTCTTTCCGCTGCTGCTCCTCCTCGCCACTGCACTTCTGGTCGTTCCGCCCCCCATTCTTCCTCAGGACGATGCCGACGGGCAGACCGACGAGGACCGCCCGTCGCCGCCGGGCTCAGCCCTGCCGGAAGAGGATCCCCCGGAGCTCTTCGATGTGCAGGTGGGAGACACCGAGGCGGACGTGTTCGTCCAGGGCAGGTGGGAGAGCGCGATTGCGGGGGCCCTCGGCATCGCCCTGCTCTCTGAACCGGTAGACGACAGCCGCGTTGCCTTTCCCTACACCTTCCCCGGCATGGACCCGACACCCTTCGTTAACACCGTAGACCTCACCATTTCCATCTGGCTCTTCGAGCACTACTACCTGGAGGCGACGGTACTGGATGAGCTCGAGCTCGGAACCCTCGTCTTCGGCTACGAAGGGGGTGAGGACGCCTTCGTGAAGCGGGTACGCCTGGGAAGCGACACCTTCGATCTGACGACGGCGGCTCCGGCCCCCTACCTCACCGCCACGGAGGGAGAGGAACCGGCGCTTGGCGGGTACATCCTGGCACAGAGCGAAACCGCGTCGCATGAGCTCCTCCTCCAGTACCGTGGTGCGGAGGCCGCCGTGGACCTCTACCGCGGGCTCAACCTGCTCACCGAAGAGACCATTGATCCCGCCGCCTACCTGCGTGGCCGGTACTTCGTGCTTCCGGATGGCGGCGTCGAGGATCTCACCGTCTACATTGAGGACGCCCAGGGCGCCGTCTCCGCCTCCGACGGGCGCACCTATCGGGAGGCGAGGCCCGGTCCGGATGTCCGGACGTCCCCGGAACGAGGCACCGTCAGCCTGACGGAGCCCGCCGCCGGACGCGTGCTGGTGACCTACACGAAGGAGGGAAACCGCGTCGGTGACCCGGCGCTTGGACGTGACGCCCTGGTGTACACGGAGGGCGGCCGCCCCGTCCCCGGAGCCGGAGAGCCCCTCGACTTCTCCTTCCGTGACCAGAGCTACCTCGACGTCAATCTGTCAAACCTGGAAGTTACCGTGGACGGTGAGTCGGCTCTTCTTCTGTACGACCCCGTCGCCTTCTCTCCGTTTGAGGCGCAGAACCGTTACGCCGTGAACGGCGGATCCGAGAGTGAGGAAGACTCCGACGACGCCGCAGGGACCACCGGTGGTGACGGATCGGGGGAGGTGGAGATTCGGTTCCAGCGGCGCGCCTCCGCCCGGGACCTGGCCCTTCCGGGACTCCGGCCCCTCATTGCTGAGGGCGTCGTCGTGATCGAAGACGCCGTCGCAGGGGTGGATGAGGATCCCCGGGCCGCCGCCAACCGATACCCCTTTGCCGCCACCGAGCCGGCCTACCCCGATCTCTACGGCCCCGCCCCAACGACCAAGGAGGGCGCGAGCGACTTCGTCATTGCCCGGCGCTCCCTCACCGAGGTCTCAGCCGTCACCCTTCCCCAACGCGTCGTTCCCGGATCGGTGCAGATCACCCGGAACGGCCTTCCCGAGTACGGCTACTCCCTCGATCCCGCAACCGGAGAGGTCACCTTCGTCACCCCGGTCTCGCCGCTGGACCGGATCGAGGTGCGCTACCGCCTGGAGGCGCCCGGCGCCGCGGGCGGGGATGCCACCCTGGCCTACGGAAACCGGATCGACCTCGGCGGGAATGCCACCTTGCGGACCGTCCTCGGCGGAGCCGTACCGCTTCCCCGGGGCGGCTACACCACAACGTCCGGCGAGCGCCCCGCCTCGACGACGGCGGCGGGGCGGCTCACCTGGCAACGGGATCGGCTCACCCTGGAGAGCGACATTGCCGCAGAGCTCCGGATACCCGACGCCACGGGACACCTGCGCCTGGCCGGCATGGAGGAGCACGTGACCGCGGTCCCCGTATCGGACCCCGCCATGGTGCCGGCGGCACCGCCGGAGGACGCCCTGGCCGAGGAGCTCGCCCTCCTGGGAGAGCCGGCCCTACCGGAGGAGCCCGCCCTGGAGGCGACGAACCGCGGGGAGCTCCGATACCGGGACTACTACTTCGAGTCGATCTTCGGGACGCGAACGCTCCAGGACTACCGTTGGACGGTCCCGCCGGAGCAGGTCTTTGCCTACGAAGAGGGCTCCCGCACCGGTCCCTACCCCGTCGCGGCACGGGAAGATGGTTTCACGGCCCCCGTCATGGCCCTGGACTTCGTCCTGGAGGAGAAGGAGGCGACCGCGACCGGCGGCCCCTCCTGGGCGGGGGGACGCCTGCAGCTACCTCCGGGAGAGCAGGATCTCTCCACCGCGGAGGGGTTGCGACTGAGCTGGAAGCGCACGGATACGCCCTCCCCGGAGGGAGAGGTCGCCGTCTACCTCATTGCCGGCCCGACGAGCGAGGACACCGACGCCGACGGCAGGCTGGATGCGGGCTCCGGGGTCCTGGACCCGCGCTACTCCTTCACCGACGACCGCCGGGACATCACCCTGGAGGCCGGCGCCGTGGAGGCGGGAATCGGTCCCGCCGTCACGGAAGACGGAAACAGGAACGGCATCCTGGATGCCGCCGCCCCCGTCGTGACCCGCCGCCTCGCCGCAAAAAGCTCCGATATCCCGGACACCTGGGAAAGCGTTGAGTTCACCTTCTCGGAGGCCGAACGGCGGCGTCTTGCCGCAACCAGGTCGGTGGACATCGTGGTGGTCAACACCGGTGCCGGATCGGCAAGGGGGCGCATCCTCGTCGGCGACGTGGAGTTCCAGCGAAGCGGCGCGACCCTCGATCCACGAGACGGCGACATCACGGCGCGGGAACGCCGGGTTGCCGACCTCGGAGATACCGCCGGGACGACCGGCACCGGCGGCGAGGCCCTCGCGGAAGTGCGCGAACGCTTCACCGACGTCGCCGGCGAGCCTGAGCGCCTCCTGGATGTCGACTGGGAAAGCCTGGACGGTGCCGCCTGGACCCTGGAGGAGCGTGTGGCGCCGACCACCCCCGGGAGCTACGAGGAGCTGGTGCTCTTCGTCAGGCCCGTCGCCCTCTCGGCGGATGCGACTCTCACCATTGAGCTCAGTGACCATGCCGACGCACGCCTCACTGCGTCCATCCCCCTGGCCGCCACGGGCGCCGGTGATCCCGGTGGAGACGCCGGCGGCGAGGGAATCCCCGGGGGCGAATGGCTCCACATCCGGATCGACCCGCACTCCGAGACGGCGACGGTCAACGGCGAGGGTGCAGGCACCGTGACGGTAACCGGCTGGTCTCCAGGTGCCGAGGTGGGGCTCTTGACCCTCGCCCTCGACGGCGCCGGGAGCGGCAGACTCCTGATTGACGAGGTTCACTGGCAGGGATCACGCGCCGCCGCAACAATGGTCCAGCGCACCCGCCTCTCCGCACGGCCCGACTGGTCGGTCACCCTTGGGCCGGTGGCCGTGCTCTCCGACATTGCCCTCGATCAGGAGGTGATCCTGCGTTCCGGCGACGCCCTGGACGGAAGCTTCACCAACGGAAGCGTCACCTCCCGGAGCTCTCTCGGTGCACAGCTCCCCCTTGCCGGGATTACCGGCCGCACCACCGCCGGGTTCGCAGGCGACGTAACCCGGTTGAGTGCGGGCCACACGGTGATCGTGCCCTCTGCAGGGTTCCCCGTCCGCATAACCGACGTCTTCGACACCACCCTCATTGGGGGAGACGGTGGGGGGAGCGGGACAGACACCGGCGCGGCCGGAAGCGGCGGCACCGCCCACCGGAGCGATGCGAGGATACGACTTCGCGGCACGGAGGTTCTGCGTGGAGAGGCCTCGGTCCGGGAGGATGCCGACGGCATCCGCCGCGACTGGAACGTGTCGGCCACGAGCGGCGACCTGGTTCCGGGCTCGCCCCGAGCGGTCCTTCGCCTTTCGGACCGGAGAGCCCCCGGTGCCGACGACGGCGTCGGCGGAAGCTACGTCGACGGGTGGACACGGTCGGGTCGCCTCTACCTGCCGGGGAACCTCGAAGACGCGACCAACCGGCGCGCCGGCGCGGAGGCCTCCTTCTCCTACACGGACGCCGTCGTCGGCACCGCCGCCGGCGCTGAGGCATCGCTCGATCACCAGATAGCGACGCGACGGGAGGACGCGCTCACGGCGAGCGTGTCCCTGCCGATCAGCTTGCGCCGTGAGGCGCCGACGGCTATACGGATGACCCCGACGTACATGCGTTCTCTCAGGCTGATCCGCGCCACCACCACCGACCCCGGTCCGACCGGCGACGTGGCGGACTACGGCGAAAGCGTCTGGTCCCAGTACTACGCCCGGCGGGCCCCACCGTTCGGGGAGCTCTTCTTGACGAGCCTTCGGGAGGACTTCACCGAGGCCACAACGGCGGTAGAGAGGGCACGCTACCGAGCGGAAGCATCCGCCGAAGTCGAGGGGAACGCCGGTACCCGCCCGATCTATCTGCTCCTCCCGAGCTCCGGCCGGCTTACCCTGGCACGGAGTCTCGAGCGCGAGGAGTCGGCCGTGTCGGATCTCCGGGAAACGTCCCTTCTTCTGCGCAGCGCGGCGATCAATCTCTTCGGCAGGGTCGGCGCGCGCCCGATCATGGACCTCTACCGGACGGACGAGTACCGCCTCCAAACGGAGTTTTCCCGAGGTCGCTCGCTCTCGCCCCCGGGGCACACGAGTTCCATTTCCGGCTCGCTGGATGGTCGCTTCTTCGGCGACGGTGAGGCCGCCCTGACGGTGGTGCCCGAGGTGGCTTTCACCTGGACGGAAGCGGAAGGCGAAGAGGCGGCGCAGACCCTGGAGCCGAGCCTCGAGGCGACCTTCACCTGGGGCGCCCGGCACGTTCCGGAGTGGTCGGTGCCGGTGATTTCCCAGCCGGTCACGGGCATCGTGAATACGGAGCAACTCGCGGCGGAGGCGACCTGGAAGCGCGCACCGGGGGAGCTGGACGCGACGCTTGTTGCGAGTCACATCAGTGCAGTACAATTCAGCGAACACGGCGAGATCTCTTTCGGCGTGGATGTTGGAATCGGGCGGGAGAGCGGCGCCTCCGGCAACGGTCCCGCCGCCTTCCTGGGGTTCCAGGGAACGCTGGGTGGAACCCTCAGATTTTGACATTAATTCCGTCGATTCTGCGCGTTGGATTTTGTCGCTCTCGGGAGTAGAATCAGTACCGGGAGAGCATCGAAAAGGAGGAGTCGATGAACCTCAGAAGCATAGTGTGCCTCTTCCTCGTGTTGATGATGGGTGCGGGACTGGGTTTCGCCCAATCAGGGGCATCCGGGGGAAGTCGAGACGCCGGGTCGGCGCCGTCGGACGGGGAATCGAGCGGCGAGTCCGGTTCCGGTGATGCCGGCATGGATTTCGGGTTCGATCTGGGACTCGGCGTTCAGACCTTCGAGGATCCGGCCACCGGTGAATCCCAGACGTACCAGCAGTTGAGCCTCCGGCCGGACATCGCCCTGGGGAAATTCGGCATTGGCGTCAACGTGCAGCTCCACTACCGTTTCGTCCCTGAGGAGGACGGTGACGGTACCAAGCTCGAGATTCGCAAAGAGGACTGGGTTCCTGCTGAAGAGCAGCGCGACTTCCAGGGTGTCGTTGCCCTCTACCTGCCCAAAATCGACTACGTGCGATGGGCGCAGAAGGGCGATCCTCTCTTCGCCAAGTTCGGTTCCATTGACAACTCCACCCTCGGAAACGGCTTCATCATGGGGAACTACTCCAACATGCAGTTCCTCCCGGACCGCCGCATACTTGGCCTGAACCTGGATGTGGACGGTCGACTCTTCGACTTTCCCTACGTGGGAGTGGAAACGGCGATTGGGAACATTGCCGCCTGGGACGTCCTGGGATTCCGGCTCTTCGGACGGCCGATTCTCTTTCTGGACGTCCCCATCGTCAAGAACCTGGAGGTCGGTACTACCTTCGTCCGGGACGGTGATCCCTACTACCACGCCGTACGCGATCCCGACTTCACCGGGGATCCCCCTGAAGACACGTCGGTCGGCATCTGGGGCCTCGACTATCAACTGCCCCTGCTTTCCAGTCAGATCTTCACGCTGGCCCAGTTCGGCGACTTCGTTGTCCAGGGAGACGCAACCGGGGGCATGCTCGGCATTGGCGGAACCGCCTTCGGATTCATGCCCTATGGAGCGCAGTTGCGCTTCCTTGGTGATGACTTCATTCCCGTGTACTTCGATTCGACGTACGACCTGTACCGGGTAGAGAAGTACATGGTCTACAGCGACGATCCTTCCGTGCCGGAAGTGGAAGGCCACGTAGGGTACTTTGCATCCCTGGGATTCTCGTTCCTGGAAGACAGGATCGTGTTCACGGCAGGAATCGACGGGCCGATCGGCGAGACCGCCGGGGTGGCTCCTCAGGTCACCGGCGGATTGACCATCGGACGGGGCCTCATACCGGGGTTCTCCGCCCAGGCCAATTACACAAAGCAGGACATCGCGGAGTGGGCGGACTTCGCTTCGCTTGACGACTCCGTCATCGACGCGCGGATAAACTACCAGACCGGCCCCGCGGTCATATCACTGGTCTACAAGCTGAGATACGACCCATTCACGGATGAGACCAGCCAGGATGATCCCTGGGTCGTGACTTCGGGCCTTGAGACAAGCATTTCGCTCTTTTAGGAGGCAGCCATGAAGACTGTTCGTACCTGCCTACTGATAGGAGGCCTCGTTGCCCTGATTGCCGGCGTTGCCGTCGCGCAGGATCAGGAGCCGGTAGCCGTCCTTGAGTACTACGATGATGACTTTGAGATCGTCGTGCGGGACGCCGACGGTTTCGAGTACAGCTTCTATCTCGGCATGGAACTCGTCCCGGGGGACACCATCGAGACCTTCAACTCGACGGCGGAGGTCCGCCTGGTGCCGAACGGTTCGATTGTCAAAGTTGGAACCAACACCGAGTTCACCATTGATGAGTTGCAAGGCCGGGACGGCGGTAGCACCAACGGGTTCTCAGTCGCCGCCGGTCGGATTCGCAACGTGGCTGCCTCGGTGGCGGGTTCCAACTACGAGGTCCGAACTCCATCCACCGTTGCCGGCGTTCGGGGCACCGACTTCGGTGTCGAGGTAAGCGCCGATCTCGACGGCGTTGCCGTTCTCGAAGGAAGCGTTGAGGTCACGAAACGCGACACCGGTGAGAGCGTTACTCTCGGCGCAAACCAGTACGCGAACGCCCTGGCGGATACGTTCCAGGCAATTGAGCTTTCCGCCGATCAGATCCGGGATCTCTTCGACGACTTCGACTTCGAAGAGCTTGATCCTGCGGAAGTGCCGACCGACCAGACCACGCAAGCCGAGGAGACGCCGGACGACGACGACGGAGTCCAGGACGCCGCTCCTCCCGCAGAGGTACCGCAGCAACCGAGTCCTGAAGATGCCGCCGAAGGCGACGGTGCCGGAGAGGATTCAGCCCTACAGCAAGCCGTTGCTCGCGCCGCAGAGGTTCTGGGTATGGAGATCGGCTCGGTGACCCTGGAAGGAGACACGTACGCCAAGCTCGTCTTCCAGCCGGAGATCCAGCTCGGACGACTGCGGGCATCCCTCTACCTGCCCTTCATCTACCAGCGCGATCTCTTCGATCCCGACGACTGGTACAAGCCCAAGGGAAACAACGAGTGGAACTTCGGCTTCGGTGACGAGTTCAGCTGGGAGGATGAGCCCCTCGACGCGGCACAGGACTTCCTGACGGACCTTGCGTTGAAGTTCCGTTTCATCGAGTTCGGCCGGCAGCGGGATCCCTTCTTCATTAAGCTGGGGAACCTCAACAACATGGTCCTGGGCCACGGCGTGTTGGTCGACAATTACGCCAACGACATCGACTTCCCCGCCATTCGCCGCGTCGGCATAAACGGCGGCGTGACCCTCGGCCGTTTCGGCCTGGAGTATCTGGTCAACGATCTGGCGGAACCGGAGGTGTTCGGGCTTCGACCGTGGATCAAGCCCTTCGGGGCGGACCGCCGCCTCGCCCTCGGCATCAGCGGCGTCATGGACATTGACCCCGCCGGCGATCTTCCGCCGACTCCTGAAGCGGATCCGGACACCGGCGACATCCCGGCCGATCTCTTCGCCGACGCCCGCGATGCGGACCCGATCATGGCTCACGTGGCAGGTGACGTGGACCTTCCCATAATTGAGCGGGACGCCTTCTCCATAATACTGTTCAGCGACTTCGGGACGCTCTTTCCGCAAATCCGGAACACCGTAACGACGACCACCACGGATGAACCCGTGGAGATTGCCGCCGGCTGGAAACAGGAAGCTGCCTTCGATCAAAGCGAGGAGGGACTCTTCGAGACCTACGCCAGTATGAGCGGCGTCATGGGCACCCTCTTCGGCGTGGACTACCGGCTGGACTTCCGTTCCTACAAGGGCTTCATTACACCGGGCTTCTACGACAGCAACTACGATCGACGACGCGGGGACTACGCCGCCGGGTTGATCGAGTACCTCGCCGATCCGGATGACCCTGCGTACGAGGATGAGACGCTTGGGATCTACGGAGAGGCGGGATTCGGCCTCTTCAACGATCGCCTCACCTTCTCGGCCGGCTACATGTGGCCCTTCGGGCGTGACCAAGCGGGCAACATCGTAGGCACCGACGAGGACTTCCTCAAGATGGAGCTCTTCGTGGCGAGGGATCTCACACCCCTCGAGATTCAGGGCAGCTTCGCGTATGAGCGGACCGCGTTCATTCCGACGCTCCTCGCCGAAGAAGGCTTCGAAGAGGCCTCCCTCTTCGACTCCAACACCGTCCTCTCGGGCGAGCTGGTCTACCCCGTGGCGCCGACACTCAACATTGCGGTCGTAGCAAAGACCGTCATGATCCGCAACGACGACGGCACCGTCAAGTACAGCGAGGAGGGCCGACCCGTCGTGGGACCATCCTTCTCCGTGGAGACGCGGCTGGGCTTCTAAGCCCCGGCGGTTGCCGACGCCCTCACCGGCGTCGCCGGCGCACCGCACTGGTTATTCCCGGGCCTTCCGGCTTGCAGCTGGAAGGCCCGTTGTTTATCCTGAGCCTCCATGGATGTCCCTCCACGCTCCACAGACCCCATGGCCGCAGGCGCCCCGGATCCGAGCGAAGGCCGCCCCGTTCACGTCCTCGAGGACCACGTTGCCCGGAAGATCGCCGCCGGCGAGGTGATCGACCGCCCCTACTCAGTCGTTCGGGAGCTTATGGACAACGCCCTCGACGCAGGGGCGACGTCCATTGACGTTTACGTCGAGCAGGGCGGCCTCCGCCGCATCAGCGTACGCGACGACGGATGGGGGATGTCCCCGGAGGACTTGCGTCTCTGCTGGCGTCCCCACGCAACGTCGAAGGTGATTTCCCCGGAGGACCTCGAGCGGGTCCGGACACTCGGGTTCCGTGGAGAGGCGCTCGCGAGCGTGGCTGAGGTGGCGCGACTCCGGATTACGTCGGTTCGACGCGGCGCAGACACGGGCAACCGATTGGAGGTTCACGGCGGCGAGCTCGTCGACGTGACCTCTGCGCACGGTGACACCGGTACGACTGTCGACGTGCGGGACCTCTTCTACGCAATGCCGGCACGTCGTCGCTTCCTGAAACGCCCGGCGGCGGAGACCGCCATGGTACGGACCATCTTCATTGAGAAGGCACTCCCCTTTCCCGAGCGCACTTTCCGTCTGTACACCGACGGCTCTCTGCGGCATTTCCTGCCGGCGAGCGTGCTTCCTACACGCATCGCCGGCGCATTCCCGGATGTCGGTGCGGCGAAGGCGCTGCAGGAGGTCACCGGAAGCGGAGAGGGATTCTCCTTCCGCATCCTTACGACAGGACCGGAGTACTCCCGCAAGGACCGAAAGCTCATTCAGACCTTTGTAAACCATCGGCGGGTCTGGGAGTACGCCCTCGTACAGGCCATTGAGTACGGCTTCTCCGACTACCTTCCCGGAGGCAGTCATCCGGTCGCCTTCCTCTTCCTGGACGTGGATCCAAGCCGGGTAGATGTGAACATCCACCCGGCGAAGCGGGAGGTTCGCTTCCGCAACCTGCCGGAGATCCACCGGCGCATCACCCGCGTGCTCCAGGAGTTCCTGCGGCAGTACGCCCTGCGTTTTCCCGCTGCTACCGCCCCGGCAACCGGCGGCGCCGAGGCGGCGGCCCAGCCGGGGTTCGACGGTGACTTCGCTGCGCCACCAGGAGAATCAACTCCACGACGCGCGGAGCACCGCCTGCCGCCTCGGGAGGGGAGATCGTGGCCGGAGGGGCCGCCGGATCGGGACCCAGCACGGCCGCCTCGGAGTAGGCCCTCCTGGGTCGCGGACCGGCCGGCGCTCCCGCGGGTGCCGTATGATCTCACGGAGCGCTTCGACCCGACGCCGACGGAAGGCCGTCGAATACGCTACCTGGGCCAGATCTTCAACCTCTTCCTTCTCGCGGAGTACGGTGACACGCTCTACATTGTGGATCAGCACGCCGGTCACGAGAAGGTGCTCTTCGCGCGCTTCCAAGAGCAAACGCGCACGCAGTCGCTGCTGGTGCCCGTCTCCATGGAGGTCTCTCCTGAGGAGGACGAGATCCTCGAGACACGCGCCGAGGATCTCAATGCGCTGGGGATCGGGATCCGCCGACGTGACGCAACCACCTGGGAGCTGTGCGCCGTCCCCGCCGTTCCCGGAATCGACGCGGAAGCCCTTGCGGAGGCACTTCGCGAGTTGGCGGCGACCCCGGATGAGGTCCTCCGCGATCTCTATGCAACCATGTCATGCAAGGCGGCAATCAAGGACGGCGATCCCGTCGATCCCGCGACGGGCCGTGCGCTCCTGGAGGAGGTGTTCTCCTTGGATAATGCGCACTGCCCCCACGGCCGGCCGGTCTGGCACGAGATCACCCGGGAAGAGCTGTTCCGGCTTCTGGGACGCAGCTGACTCCGGCGGCTACCACCGGGTGTGGCGCCGGTCCGGGGCGCGTCGACACAGGCGCGTCGACCACAGGCGCGTCGACACCAGCCGGCGGATCGAATCAAGACATACCGCCTGGAAAAGCCCACGCGGCACTCTAGATCTCTCCCTCTTCTGAGAGCAGGCGTTCCGCCTCCAGGGCGGCCATACAGCCGGTTCCGGCTGCGGTGACCGCCTGGCGGAAGACCTTGTCCTGCACATCTCCGCAGGCAAACACCCCGTGGACGCTGGTCCTGGTGGATCGGCCCTCAGTCAGGAGGTAGCCCGTCTCATCCGTCTCTACCTGTCCCGTGAGAAAGTCCGTATTGGGAAGGTGTCCGATCGCGTAGAAGAGTCCCCGTGCATCTATGACGGTCTCCTCTCCGGAGACGTTGTTCCGGACACGAACGCCGGTAAGAGATTTCCCGTCACCGAGAACCTCAACGGCATTGGTGTTCCACCAGATTTCGATCTTCTCGTTCTCGAAGACGCGCTTCTGCATGGTCTTGGACGCCCGCATCTCGTCCCGGCGGACCAGGACGACGACCTTACTGCCGAACTTCGTGAGGAAGGTGCTCTCCTCCGCGGCGGTGTCCCCGCCCCCGACGACCACGAGCGTCTGGTTCCGGAATATCGGCAACGCTCCGTCGCAGACGGCGCAGGCACTGATTCCGCGCTGCCAGTACTCCTGCTCCCCGGGCAGACCCAGACGCTTTGCGGTCGCGCCCGTCGCAACGATCAGCGTCTTCGCGAGGTGCTCACCTCCACTCTCAGTGGTGACCTTGAAGGGCCGCCCCGACAAGTCGACGGCGGTGACGGTCTCCGTCTTGACTCGCGTACCGTAGTTCACCGACTGCTCACGCATCTGCTGCATGAGCTCGGGCCCCTGAATGCCGGCCGGGAAGCCCGGATAGTTCTCCACATCCGTCGTCGTGGTAAGCTGCCCCCCCGCGGCGACGCCGCCCGCCATGAAGCCCTCGAACATGAGGGGCTGCAACTCCGCACGAGCCGCGTAGATCGCCGCGGTGTGCCCGGCCGGTCCGGAGCCTACAATGATTACGTTCTCAATACCGTCGGCCACGGTGTATTACTCCTACCTACATGTTTGCGAGCATCTGCTCGACGCGATCACGGTTCTCGTAGTCCGGTTTCCGTTGCAGAAGCCGCTCCAGAATGTCTCGGGCCTCGTCCTTCTCCTCTTGGGCAATCAGCACTTCGGCGAGCTTCTGGTAGGCACGCCAGTAGGCGTTGTCGACCTTGATGAGCTCGGACAATACCTCCTCGGCCGTCGTGAACTCCTCCGCCCCGATGTACGCGAGGGCCAGATTGTACCGCATGAGCGTGTCGTTCGGCTTACGCTCGATGGCGCGCCTGAAGTGCGAGATCGCTTCGCCGTGGAGCTCCTTCTCCAGATAGACGTTACCGAGGTTGTTGTTCACCTCCAGGGAGTTCGGCTCTATTCGGTACGCGGCGAGGAGAAACTCCAGAGCTTGGTCGTACATCCCCTGGTCATCCAGGATGCTCCCTAATTCGACCAACGCCTTGACGTAGCGGTTGTCCTTGGAGATCGCCGTCGAAAGAGACTCGATCGCCTTGTCGGTGTTTCCGAGTCGCTCGTGGATCTGGCCGAGCATGTAGTGGTACTCCGGAGGATCTGAGTCGATGTCCACGGCGGACTGTGCATACGACAGCGCCTCCTCCGACTCGCCGAGCTCGTGCTTCACCAGAGCAAGGTTGTAGTTGTTAACCGCACTCGTATCATCGAGCTTCGCTGCCTCGGCAAAGGCTTCCTCGGCCCGATCGAGGTTCTCCTGTCGGAAATGTGCCGTCCCGAGGCGGGCGTGGTAGCGCGCCTCCGAGGGCTCCAGGGAGACGGCGGTCTCGAAACGGGTCACCGCCTCCTCCAAATCTCCCTGCGCCAGGAGGATATTGCCGATCTGGTACTCCGCGCGAGCGTCGTCGCGAACCTGCGCCGCGGAGCGATACGCCTCCAGCGCCCGGGCGTCCTGGTCAAGCCGAAGGAAGGTCGTGCCAAGATTGTAGTAGGCATTTCGATAGTAGGGATCAATGTCGACACACGCTTCGTAGGAGCTGCGCGCCTCCCCATATCGGCCGGCGCGAAACTGCGCGTTTCCCAGCTCGTAGAAGATCGCCGCGTTGTCCGGATTGAGCCTGGCGGCCTTCTTGAACGCTTCAATTGCGTCTTCGGTCAAGTCGGTCTCCCGGTAGACCTGCCCAAGGGTGAAATGCGGTTCCCAGAGCGAGTCATCACGCCGAATGGCGCGGTTTGCGTACCGGATGGCCCGGCGGCGGTTCTCGGAGCTGTCCGGATCCTCTTCGAAGTAGCTTTGCGCGAGCCGGGATAGAGCTTTCGCGTGGTAGCCGTCCATCTGCTCCTGGTCGCGCAACTGCACGTCCAGCACGTCCTGGTAGGAGTCTCGAGCGTCACGATAGTTCTTGCCCTCGAGGGCATCGTCTCCATCCTCAATCAGCTTCAGGATGGTCTCCTCCTTCTCGCGCTCCTCCTCGTCCAGCTTCTCCAGTCGCTCCTGCTCTTCGCGACGGCGTCGTTCCTCTTCGGCTCGACGTCGTTCCTCTTCGGCGCGTCGCTGTTCCTCCAGCTCCTGCTTGGCGGCGAGATCAGCCTCTCTCCGGCGTGCCTCCGCTTCACGCTCCCGCGCCTCCGCCTCGGCTCGGCGCCTCTCATCCTCATCCTGCTCGTCGTCACGCCTATCCCGCTCAGCGGCCGCCGCCGCCTCTTCCTCCGCTCGACGCTTTTCCTCCAGAATTCGCTGTTTGAGCGATTGAGCGTCGGAGTCGTCAACGTCTGAAATGAGAACCTCATCCACCAGATTGAGGGCGCGCTGATACTCCCCGTTCTCCAGGTAATCTCTCGCCAGTGCGAGCTTGTTCTGTCGGAGCCGTTCCGCCTCGGTGGGACCCCCGTCTCCGCGCAGGAGCAGAAACGCCCCGACTCCGAAAATGAGAAGCACCCCCACGGCAATGAGTATCCAACGCAATCTGCTGTCAAGCACTGTATCCCCTCCCGGATCAAGTCACACGCATGAGAACGTGCGCACTAGTCAATGATATCTACTTCTTCTTCCTCTTCCCGGATGTCTTCGGAGCCACCCGACAGATTCTCGGTCTCCTCGCCGGCACTTCCAAGAGAGTCGAGGACCGAGCCGAGCAACGCCTTCCGTCGTTCCTCGGCCTCCCGGCGTTGGCGCTCCTCCTCGGCGCGCCGGCGCTCTTCCGCTACTCGGCGACGCC
The DNA here is from genome assembly GCA_964623865.1 of uncultured Spirochaetaceae bacterium. Classification (GTDB taxonomy): domain Bacteria; phylum Spirochaetota; class Spirochaetia; order DSM-27196; family PWMO01; genus CAYFQV01. The sequence continues at coordinate 27,862 of CAZUVX010000019.1, forward strand.
GCTCCTCTTCGGCTTCCCGAACCGCCTTCTCCTCCGCCTTCTGCTCGAGCAGTGCAATGAGCCGCTCGATCTCACCACGTTGCGAAGAGGCGGGCTCGAGGTTCAAGTACACGGTATAGTCGTCGATCGCCTCCTCGAAGTCCTCCTGCTGCACCTGAAGGTTGGCCCTGTTCAGATAGACCTTGGAGAATCCGCTGTCCGCCTGAACCGCCTTCGTGTACATGGTCTCCGCCTCATCAAAGCGATCAAGCGCCCGGAGGTTGTTAGCAAGATTGTAGTACATGGCGGCGACGCGCTCGTCGGCGACTTCCACGCCGCGCTGCAGTATATCAACGGCTTCCTCATGCTCTCCCAGCTGCTCGTAGATGTACCCGAGGTAGAGGTATATCTTCTCGTTGTCGGGTTCCTGTGAGAGAGCATTCTCCAACAGGGGGGCCGCTTCCCGGGGCTTGTTCTCCATGAAGAGCTTCTCTCCCCGCTCGAAAAGCGTTGCGGCAAGAAGGGATTGCACTCCCAGAAGCGCAATGAGTGCTACGGCAATAACGAAGCGCCGCGTCATGAGCTTTCCTCCATCCTTTCCTCTTCCCTTCGTCGCCGGCGGCATGACCTTTGACAGGGGTATGCAAAGGAACTAATCTGTGCGTACCATTCGCCGATAGCCATATCAAACGGTATCACGATGGGAATTCTTCTTCTTATAATTATCCTCGGTGTTGCTGTCGGTTTCGTTACCTTCTTTGTCGTCAGATCGATCGTTGCACCCCAAAAAGTCGCAACTCTTGCGCGTTTGCTCAAGCAGAAGAAGAGTGCATCGGCAATACGTTTGGGCAAGCGGATTCTCTCACGAGACCCACGCAACCCCGATGCCCACTACCTCCTTGCTCGTGCGTACATGGCGGAAAACAAGGACGAGCTCGCCCTCATGGAGTTGAAGGCAGTCGGCAGCATTGGACAGTTCGGCACATACGTTCAGGAAATACCGTTCCGGGAGAACATAGCAGAACTCTACACGCGATTCAATCAATCCGAGGAGGCCCTCAAGGAGTACCTTCTGCTGGCAAAGAAGGATCCGCAAAACCCGGACTACTTCTTTCGCATCGGCAGGCTCTTTGAGGAACGAAACCGCAGTGATCGAGCGGCTTCCTTCTACAAGAAGACCGTCGACCTGGACGACAATCACGCCGAAGCACTGGCGCGTCTCGGAATCCTCCTCTACCGGGGCAAGCGGCCGGCGGAGGCTTTGAAGTATCTGGACGGCGCCATCAAGCGCAACCCGGACAACTACGAAGCGTACTACTATCGCGGCAAGATACAGAAGGAGCTCGGCGACAAGAACGCGGCAATCAGCGCCTTCGAACGGGCAGCCAAATCCCCCGACTTCAAGACGAGGGCTCTGGTCGAACGTGGAGCAACGCTGCTGAGTGTGGGAGAAGTCGATCGCGCAATTCCGGAGCTGGAACGAGCCGTTCGCTCCGCCGGAGAGGGCGCGACAAACGAGGTGCTATACGCCCGATACTTCCTGGCGACAGCATACGAGAAGACCCGAAGGGTGGACGAGGCGGTCAAGCAATGGGAAGCCATCTACACGAAGAAGCCCGGCTTCAGGGACGTCGCCGAGAAGCTCAGTCAGTACCAGGACGTCCGCGCCGATGACCGGATCAAGGACTACTTGACCTCGGGACCGGAAGAGCTCATGGAGCTGTGCAGGAAGGCCACCACCGCAATGGGGTTCACCGTTCGAGACACATCGAAGCTCGAGAGCGGATGCCGGATCACCGCCGTCGAGCCGCAATCGAAATGGAGGAACGCGCGCAAGCTACCGACCATGCTCTGGTTCATTCAGGCGACGGATGTCGTTGACGAAGACACGGTGCGGAATCTTCACGAGGAGATGCGGAAGCACAATATGCACCGCGGCATTGCGTTTGCGAGCTCGAGCTTCTCCCGCAAAGCCATGGACTTCACCGAATCTCGTCCGATCGACCTGTTGGGCAAGGACAAACTCACCGAGGTCCTCAAGAAAGTAGATATCTAGCGAATGAAGATCCTCTGCGTTGCCGACCACGTGGACCCCCTGGTCTATTCCGCGAGCGTGAAAGAGCGCTACGCCGACGTAGACCTGGTTCTCGGGGCCGGCGACCTTCCCATGAGTTACCTCGGCTTCATTGCAAGCAGCCTGAACAAGCCCGTTCTCTTTGTCTTCGGCAACCACAATCTGGAAGAGATGCACAGGTTCAAGCGAACCGGTGAGGTCCGGGTCCAGGACCACCGTCTCTCCCTCAACCTCCAACACAGCTTCGGCTCCACCTACGTTGACCGGCGCAGCGTGCGTGTTAAGAATCTGCTAATCGCCGGCCTCGGGGGTAGCGCACGCTACAATAATGGTGATAATCAGTACACAGAGAGGCAAATGTGGTGGCGTGCAGTCCGATTGGCCCCGAAGCTGCTCTTCAATCGCCTCATATACGGCCGCTACCTGGACATTCTCCTGACACATGCGGCACCTTACGGGATCCACGACAAGCCCGATCGGGCGCACGTAGGATTCCGATCGTTCCTTTGGCTTATGAGGACCTTCAAGCCACGCTACCTGATCCACGGCCATATCCATCTGTATGACTTGAATGCGCAGAGAGAGACGCAATACGAGGACACCCTCGTCATCAACGTCTACGACCACTACATACTCGAGATCGAGGCTCCCGAATGAACAACTACATAGACGCTACCGCGCGTGAAGACTTCAATCGAGCGCGATTCCGAGAGATGTTCTCCAGAATCACGAACGCCCTCACCCCGGAGAACCAGGAGCTTCTCTCGCTGCGAGAAGTGCGGGACGTCATTCGCCCTCGGAGTGAGGTCTACAGAGGGATGCAGACGGTACCCATTGACCGCATTGCCGGAAGCGAAGGGCGATACCGCGACTTCAACAAGGGGTTCCTTCCGAAGCGTGAAGCGTCCCGAGGACGCTGGACGAGCATAGACCGGGCGCACTTGCAGTTCGTGACTCTCCCACCCATTCGGCTGTACGAGATCGGCGGCATCTACTTCGTTCGAGACGGGAACCATCGCGTCTCGGTTGCCCGTTCTCAGGGTGTTATGGCCATTGACGCCGAAGTCACTTCCCTGGGCACGGAGATCCAACTCGACCCGCGAATGAGCCGGGCGGATCTGAAGCGTGCAGTGATCGCCTATGAGAAGCAGAGGTTCTACGATCGAACCCGCTTCGACAGACTCTTCCCCGAGTACGACTTGGTTTTCACCGAGCCCGGCCGGTACGATGAGGTCATCCACCACATCGAGGTACACAAGTACTATCTGAATCAGAGTTTCCTTGGGGAGCTATCCTTCGAGGACGCCATGGTGTCGTGGTACAGTAACGTCTTCCGGCCCATTACCGACCTGATCGAGGCGGAGAACATCCTGTCGCGCTTTCCCGGCCGGACGGCGGCGGACCTGTACATCTGGATCGTGAAGCACTGGGATGAGTTGAAGCAGAAGTACGGACCCGACTTCCCGGTTCAGGAGGCAGCTCGGGACTACGCAAGCCGATACGGGAAGGATTTCAAGACACGTCTGAAGGAAGGCCTGGGGCACGCGATGCGACGGCTGCGCCGTCGGGGATAGTGTGCCCCCGCCGCGGGGTGCACTACCGCCTCCGGCCGGTAGGGCCCTATGGCCGGTAGGGCCC
>CAZUVX010000019.1:31652-46671 GCA_964623865.1 uncultured Spirochaetaceae bacterium
GGCCGGTAGGGCCCTATGGCCGGTAGGGCCCGGAGATGCGGCGCGGCACGCGACCGTCCGACGGCTCGATCTCGAGATAGATTGTCGCGCCGCCGGGATCACGTTGCTCTCCCAGCAGATACTCCCAGCGGTACGTACCGGAAGGGGCTGAGACGGCGCGTGACCGTCTCCCGCGACTGTCCAGAACTCGCAGCACGATCTGGTTCTCCGGCCCGGTCAGCACGGCCCGTTCATCCGCGGCTTCGAGACGGGGAAACTCGACTTCAGCCAAATCAACGTCGGCACCGGCAACGGACACCTCTGCTTCGTCGCGCTCCCCGGCGGCATCGATCAGGAGCAGCCGATAGGTTCCCCCCGGTATGGCACCGTAGTCCGCCATGGTGAGCCCGGAGGACCCGATCCAGGTACCGCCTCCTTCCTCCAGGCGTTGCCAGCGGTCGGAGGTGAGCTTCCAATAGAGATTGCTCTCGTCGTGAACGACGTACAGAAACTGAAGGTCGTCAATACCGTCGTCGTCGCGGCCGAGCACGAAGACCGAGAGCTGCTCGTAGCGCTCTCCGGTATCCCGGTCGTCGACCAGGCGAAGCTCGACTCTGCTTTCCAGGATTTCCGGCGGCGCAACCGTGCACCCCGTAGCCAGAAGCAGCGCGATGATCGCAGTGCTCAGGAGTCCCCCTCGCGCCGTTCGCTTCATGCAATCCCTCCGGAGGCCCCCGCCCCCGGCGGGCGCCGCGCGGTGCTGCAAGCCGCTACAACGGTGGGGCCCCGCTCTTCGAGCACCCCCTCCTCAATGAGGGCATCCGCGACGGCGCGCGCCGCGCCCCGGGAGACGCTCAGGAGACGCGCGATCTCGCGAAGGTGCAGCTCACCGGACGCCGGCGAAGGCCCCCGTTCCCCCGCGGAGTGTTGGACCGCTCCCTGCGCCTCCAGCCGCCCCAGCAGGGCGCGGCGCGCGTGGTCGAGGGCGCCCGTAGTGACGAGCCGCCCGGCGGCAAGGCGACGCGCCATCCCATGCGCGACCAGAGAGTCGCCGATTGGGATAAGCCTTCGGCGTCTCTGTTCGAGGTAGTCCATGCCGCCGGGCCCGCGTTCGTCCAGCTCCCGCTGGAGGGTACGTTCGGCCGGGGACAGACCTGAGGCCGCTTTGTTCATCGACGCGTGTTTCATCTATGTGGGAACGGTGGCAGGGTACACTTCAGAAAGGGTACACTTCAGAATAAGACAACAAACCCCTGAGCCGCGCCCAGGGGATTGCCTGTCTGCGTATTCTTCCTAGTAGCTCTTCATACGCTCGAGCTTCCGCTGCTTCTTGGCAATCTTGCGCTCGAGGGATTTCCGCTTTCGGTTACGAATGGTGGACGGCTTCTCGTAGTACTCGCGCTTCTTCCACTCGCGAATAATGCCCTCTTTCTCGACCATGCGCTTGAAGCGCTTGAGGGCCTTCTCTAGGTGCTCGCCGTCATCGATCTGAACGTAAGCTATGTTCATCACCTCCCTTCGGCAGTGTTCTTCTCGAATATATCCTGATAGATGGTCGGCCTGTCAAGCAAAGCGCCCTCGAGAAGCTCCTTCGGCTCGACGGGAACCCCGGCCACACGAATCTCCCAATGCAAATGGGGACCCGTGGCCAGGCCGGTTGCGCCCAAGGTCCCTATGAGATCGCCGCGACCAAGGCGGTCGCCCACGTCCACATCGACAGAATGGAGATGGTAGTACAAGCCGTATACACCGGGAAGATGCTCAATAACCACGGATCCACCGCCGACAATTCGGTCACCCGCAAATGCGACGCGTCCCGGAGCGGCGGTGCGAACGGGCGTGCCCGTCGGCGCGGCCAGATCCAGACCGTAGTGGATCGCGTCGGCGTTCGCACCGTCGGCGTACGCGAAGGTCCGCCGGTCCCCGAAGAAGGAGGTCTCCCGAGACTCCTCGACGGGCAGGTCGAAGGAGCCGTCACTGTAGATCGCGTCGGGGTTGACCCGGGCCACCAGATCAACAAGCTCCAGAGCTTCTTCGGTCTTGCGAGGATCCGGATCCTGCCGAAGCTCCGTGAGGTTCCGGTTCAAGGCAATGGTCTCGCGGATGAACTCGCGGTCCCCGACCAGAAGTCCCTCCTGCGCTTCGACCTCGCCGTCGGCGTTCATGAGACGGATCTCGTACGTGCCCTCAGCGAGGGTACTCGGCGCGCCGAGCAGCGCAACTCCCACATGGATATCTCGCGTGAGGGTGAACGGAAAGGCGGACGTCCGGGCGATTTCGCCGCCCTCTTCGGTAGTCAGCGCGACGGCACCGGGCCGCTCGGTAACGACGCGAAAGGCGTTTCCCCGGACGACCGACTCGGGCACCGCCAGGAAGGAGTTGGCGCTCTCGGCTGCAAAGAGCGGCGCCGCCGGGGCCAGAGACGCCACAACCAGCACAACGACGGCGACAAAGAAGGAACTCCGACCGGCGCCGCGCCGGAACGGCAGGCGGGGAGCGGCGCTACCACAGGTGCCTCGACGGCTCCTGGGCCGGCCCCTGGCCATGGTGCTCGCAATGGGCGCCGTTCTCACAAACTTTCTCATGGTCCTTTGTTTGGTCCTTTGTTGTCCCGCCATACAGAGATCACCCAGTATCGCCGTTTCCATCACTTCGTCGCACATCCAGGACGTGGAGTTGCGGGGTCTCCCGGTTCTGAAAGAAGTTCTTCTGAACCTCGAAGAGGAGATCAATCCGGTCACCCGTGGCGAAGTCGCGATTGTAGCGCTCCGCGGCGTTCCAGAACACCGCGGGCCACTTGTAGGCCCCGGTGTCCACCAGGAAACGCAGATGCTGGTCGCCCTTGCCCATGAACTGGACGTCCCGCATGCGCAGGTTCCGGGCCATGAAACGCAACGGCGGGTTTGCCTGACCGAAGGGCGCGAAGCGCTTCACAACCCCTTCCAGCTCGGGACTCAGGTACTTCGGTGGGAGCTCGGCGTCCACGGCAATGGCGGCCTCGTCGGCAGGACCCAGGTCAATGCGCGCGGCGGCATTCCGGGCGCGTTCGACCAGAACGTCCAGGCTATCAAGGGCTGCGCTGAACCCTGCAGCCTCGTTGTGGCCACCCCACTCCTCCAGGAGATCGGAGAGCCCCGACAGGAAGTCGGTCGCGCCGAAGCCGCGAACCGAGCGGATAGACCCCACCGCCCTGCCGTCGTTCTCGGTAATGACTATGGCCGGCACGTCGAAGACCTTCGCAAGCCTGCCGGCAAGGATACCGGTAATCCCGCGGTGCACGCGTCGTTCCACCACGATGATCAGGCGTTTCCCGAGCTCCTCGAAACTCGCCCGCGCCTGGTCCTGAATCACCTCCCACGCCTCGTCGCCGATGCGCCGGCGCTCGGTGTTGAGATTGACCACCTCCGTGGCGAGGGTGTCCAGATCTTCTGCGTCATCCCCGAGTAGCAGACGCACCGCCTTGTCCGGCTCCCCGAGCCTGCCGGTGGCGTTCAACACCGGGGAGAGCTGAAACCCCACATCCGCCGAGGATATCGTCTTCCCGAAGAGCTTCTGTTTCTCCAGGAGCTTTCGAATTCCCGGTCGCGGGGCCTGAGTAATCCGCTCCAGACCGCGCCTGACGAGAATGCGATTCTCATTCACCAGGGGCATCATGTCCGCCAGGGTGCCGAGAGCCACCAGGTCCACGGTTTCCAGATACTTCTCTTCGAGAGACGGCTCAGAAGCCGCCACGAAAGCGAGAAAGAGCGCCTGGAAGACATCTACCTCGCCGGGATTTGCCTTGGAGTACTTCGCAAGGCGCGAGGCATCCCGCATACGCAGGAGGCTCTTGTCGCGGAGCCGCGGAAAGATGTCCCAGATCTTCGGCGCCAAATCGAGGAGGTTCACCTCTACGCTGTCACCGAAGGCGTGACGGATCAGACGCTCCTGGGCGGGTACATCGTAGGCCAGTATTTCGTGGCCCTGGACGAAGGAGACCGTCCTGGCATCGGCAGGCCGGGCAACGCCGGGAACCAGCGTCTCGGAAATGCGATCCACTTCCACGAGATTCTCGAGCTTCAGCGACTCCAGAATCACCGTGTCGTTTCCCGGGCGGGCGTTCAGCAGCACAACCGGCTGCTTGTAGAAGTCGGTCTGCGCAAACTGGAGGGCCCACCGCACCTTGGAGACGACGCCGCATCCCGAAAGACCGGCGAAGGGATACGGGGAGTCCGGAAGCTTCGGATTGATCAATGCCACGGCCGACGGAAGTACGTCCCTCGGGTTGTGGTGGTCGATCACGATTGTGTCCACGCCGAGCTCGGCGGCCCGCTCGACCTCCGCGTGGTTCGTGGTTCCGCAGTCGACGGTAACAATGAGGGTGACGTCCTCCGCGGCGTAGCGCTCGACCGTCTCCGTGGTCAAGCCGTAGGGATCATCTCCCATGGGAACGGCCCAGAGCACCTCCACGCCGAGCTCCCGCAGGGTCATAACCATGAGAACGGTACTCGTAATGCCGTCGACATCGCGGTCGCCGAACACGAGCACCTTCTCTCCCTCAGCCTGCGCCATGAGAATGCGGTCGACGGCGTCCTCCATCTCGTCGAAGAGAAAGGGACTGTGAAGGTACGCGGGATCGTCTTCGAGAAAGTAGACGATCTCTTCGCTGTCGGTCACGCCGCGGCGCGCCAGAATGGCCGCCGATAGCAGATCGATACTGTACGCCGACGAGAGCGCACGCACCTCGTCGGGTGCAACTTGAGGTTTCTCCCACTTCATTGTGCGTTACTGCTGCACGATCTCCTCGAGGATCATCTCCTCGGTCATTCGTGATCGCTTGTGTTCACCCGCGGCTTTGGCCTTTGGGTCGATGGTGAAGGCAGGCGCGCCGTAGTTGGAGTATTCCTGGACGGCATCCGCCGTCGCGCCGTAGAGGGTACACAGCGTCTCTCCCTTCTCAACGCGGTCGCCCGGCTTCTTTGCCAGCTCGAGGCCGACATGGGGGAGCACCTCGTCGTCCGTCTTGCTCCGACCGACCCCGAGATAGACAGCGGTCATGCCCAGGCGGTAGGCGTCGATCTCCGTGAGAACGCCGCTCGCCGGGGCGGTAATCCGGCCGGCGTGCTCCGCGCGCCAGGAGCCGATCCTGGAGAGGAAGTCGTCCACGTTGCCGCCCTGTTCACGTACGTTGGCGAGGAATCGCTTCCACGCCTCGCCGCTGTCGATGACCTCCCGGCACTTCTCCTCGCCTTCCCGAACGTCCTTCGCCGCGCCGCCGGCAACCAGCATCCAGGCGGTCAGCCGCATGGTGACCGCCATCAGATCCGCCGAGCGCGGATCCTCCTCCAGACGCCCTTGCGGCGTCTCACCCCGGAGACAGCGGGCGCTCTCCTCGACTTCCAGAAAGTTCCCCACCATGTAGCCCAGGGGGTTGTCCATGTTCGTCATAACGGCAATGACATTTCGTCCCAGACTCCGCCCCGTCTCTACCAGATACGCCGCCAACTCCCGCGCTGCTTCAGGAGTCTTCATGAAAGCGCCGCGACCGGTCTTCACGTCGAAGACCAGGGAGTGTGCGCCCTCGGCGAACTTCTTCGAGAGGATACTCGTCGTGATGAGGGGAACCGACTCGACGGTACCGGTCACATCGCGGAGCGCATACAGCTTCCGATCCGCCGGCACGATCTTCTCGCTCTGACCGGTCATGGCGTAGCCGACCTTCCCGATAATCTCACGGAACCGCTCCTGGGTGAGCCCCGTCGAGTAACCCGGGATCGATTCCAGCTTGTCCAGGGTCCCGCCGGTGTGGCCGAGAGCGCGCCCGCTCATCATGGGAATCTGCAGGCCGCACGCGGCCGCCACGGGCGCGAGGATCAGCGACACCTTGTCGCCGACCCCGCCGGTTGAGTGCTTGTCCACCAGAGGACCTGCAAGGCCTTCGAGGTCGATGGTCTCGCCGGAGTCGATCATCTCGCGCGTCAGCCACGCCGCCTCCGCCCGGGTCATGCCCGAGAAGTAGGTAGCCATGAGCCAGGCGGCGATCTGGTACTCGGGGATGTCGCCCGACACGTAGCCGCGGATGAGAAAGCGCAACTCCTCCTGGGTGAGGGCTTCGCCGTTTCGCTTCTTGATGATCACGTCCAGTGCGCGCATGTGACACCCCCGTCGGCGCAGAGAATACCACGAAGGTCGGGCCGTGAAAACACGGCGTCGCCGCCCGGCCCCGGGGCGCAGGCGAATCCACCGTTGCAGTTCTGCGCTCATACCCTTACCTTAAGCTCGCGGTGAGTAGCACACACGAGATACAGATTGAAGAGAAGCTCATCCCCGCTCTGAAGAAGCGCCGTGGCATCGCCACGGTCGGGGACATGGTTGCCGATACCGGCCTCCCCGCGGACGACGTCGAGGCGGGGCTCCGCCGCCTCCTGGGAATCTACCGAAGTCACCTGGATGTCGATGATGCCGGCAATATCCGGTACCGCTTCGATCCCCGCTTCACTCCCTACGGCGAAGAGCCGCGACGAGTCTGGTACAAGATCCGCCGGGCCCTGAAGCAGGCTGCGGCGGTGGCCTTCAAGGTGTGGATCGTCCTCATGATCGTCGGCTACACCGCAGCCTTCGTGCTGCTACTGCTGGCGGCGGGTTTGGGCATGATCGGCCTCACCATGGCATCCGGTGACGACGGGGGCGGTGAAGGACTGGGCGAACTGGGCATCCTGCCTCTGTACTTCATGATGCGCGTCCTGGAATTCATGTTCTGGGTGAGCCTCTTCGACAACAGCGGCAACGGCATGTTCGGCCGCCGGATCAGGAAGCGCCGGAGCAGGAAGCCCGACAAGCCCTTCTATCAGAAGGTCTTCGACTACGTGTTCGGCCCCGCCGAGGCGCGGCCGGACCCGCTGGAGGCGCAGCAGTTCTTTGCCCGCCTCGTTCGGGAGCACGACGGGATCCTCACCAGTGCCGACTGGGCGCGCTACACCGGGCACAGCCTCTCCCAGGCACGAGACCTCCTCACCGCCTGCGCTCTGCGCTTCCGCGGTCACGTCGATATGACGGAGGAGGGCAACCTCCTCTTCCGGTTCGATGAGTTGGCCGTCTCCGCCGCCGACCGATCCGCAGCTTCATCGTCACGGCTACCGCCGCTGCAACCAATCTGGGAGCGGGAGTACCGGCTCCCGCCGGTAACCGGGAATAAGCGCTCGACCAACGTCTGGATCTCGATTCTCAACGGTTTCAACATGACCATGGGCGCCGTGGTTCTTGTCGGCGTGCCGGCGACCACCGCGGCGACCCTGGCGGCACTCGGCTGGATTCCCCTCACCTTCAGCGCCCTGCTCTTCTCCGTCCCGCTGGTGCGGCGCATCCGCCACGGCAGGAAGCGGAAGCGGGCCAAGATGGAGATGGAGTGGCGCGAGCTCCTGGCGCGGGTCTACGACGCCGCTGAACACGGAGCCGCCCTGGCGGTCACGGAGGTGCCCTCCGAGTTGCAGGGGCGCCTGATGACCGAACTGAGCGCCGAGAGCCGGACCGACGAGGAAGGGCGGGTCTCCTTCCGCTTCCCCGAGCTCGAAGCGGAGCTCGCCCTCTCCCGGAGCCGTCGCGCCGTCGGTGAGGCCGAGGCATCCCGCTTCGGGCGAAGCATCTTCTCCACCGACGACGACACCGCCGCCATGAATGAGAAGGACGCGGCGGACTTCGACGCCCGCCTCCAGCGGGAGCTCGCGGCCCAGACCTGAGGGACCGACGCGGCGCCGCCTCGTCGGCATGGAGCCGCAGGCTCAGGACGCTTATGCCCGCCTCCTTTCAAGCGCAGTCTTGCCCCTCCACCGGTCCCCGGTTTAGACTTCCCCCATACGTTACAGGTGACATTGCCGACGCGGGGCAATGCTGAAAAGGGAAGACGGTGTGAGTCCGTCGCAGCCCCCGCTACTGTAACCGGGAAGATGTCCCCAGGGGCGCCGTAATCGTCGTGTCGCCACCCGCCGCCCGGGTGGTGCGGGAGACGGTATGGAGCCCGGCCACTGGAGAGATGCGCACGCACCTCCGGGAAGGCGGGAAGACATCGTACGACCCGGAAGCCAGGAGACCTGCCTGTAGCGCAATCTCATTCGCCTTCGGAGGGAAGGATGAAACGCACCTCTCGCCTCATTTTGGCCGGCGCACTGGCGCTGGCAGTCGGTGTTGCGCCTCTCGGCGCGACGGGCACCCAGGAACAGGACCGCGGAGAAACTCAGGAAGCGCCGGAAGCCGCCGGTTCCGCGGAATCCGCCGGCGCCGCCGAATCGCAGGGATCAGCCGGGAGTCCGGCGTCGACGGCCGCCGCACCGGCGACGGTCTCCGAGTTGAAGGAAGAGGGCGCCCGGATCCCCGAGGTGGGCAACTACGCCGGGGGATTCCAGGCCTACCGCGCCGGAGAGCTGACGCTGATCGAGGTAACGAGGCCATGGCAGAATGCCTCGCCCCGGGACGCCATGCGCTACCTCCTCTACCCGCGGGGATTGGACGCGCCGGAGGTCGACGGCGTGGACCTGGCGGTAGGCGTCCCCATCGACTCGATCGTCACCATGTCGACGACCTTCTTGCCGCACCTGGAGGCGCTCGGGGTCATGGAGAGCCTCGTCGCCGTGGACTCCGCTGCGTACGCGTACAACGAGGATGTCCACTCCATGACCGATGACGGGGAGACGGCCGAGGTCGGTTCGGGCCCCGATGTCGATGTGGAGCGGCTGATCGCCCTGGATCCCGATCTGATCATGGTCAACAGCTACCGCGGCGACTGGGATGTTCAGCCCACCCTGGAGGAGGCGGGACTGCCGGTAGTCGTAAACGGAGACTGGGTCGAGAACCGGCCCCTGGGCCGTGCGGAGTGGCTGCTCTTCACCGCACTCTTCTTCGACGACCTGGAGACAGCCCTCGGGGTGTTTGAGCGGATCGAGGCGGAGTACCGCCGCCTGGCGGCCCTCCCCGAGGACACCGCCGAGCGTCCAACCGTCCTGGTCAACGCCCCCTACCAGGGCGACTGGTCCGTTCCCGGCGGCGACAGCTATGCAGCGCGGTTTATCCGGGACGCCGGCGGAGCCTACGTCTGGGAAGAGAACGAGTCCACCGGCTCCCTCTTCTTCGACATCGAGAGCGTCTACGCCGAGGCGGGAGACGCCGACATCTGGATCAACCCGGGCGTCTGGACCAGCCTGGACCAGGGAGCCGCCGAGGATGAGCGCTTCACCGAGTTCACGGCGTTTGCGAAGGGTGAAGTCTACAACAACAATCGCCGAATGGGCCCGGGCGGGGGAAATGACTACTTCGAGAGCGGCGCCCTTCATCCCGAGCGCATTCTGGCGGACCTGATCCGAATCTTCCATCCGGAGCTGCTGCCCGATCGTGAGCTCTTCTACTACCGGAAGCTCCAGTAGGACGACGACCTGTATGCACCGCAACCGGAGAGCGGAGCACGCGCGCACGCCCGGGACCGGGTCCTCGGGACGCAGCGCCGGTGGAGGCCGTTCACCCGGAGCCGGCGGAACGACCGCCACGCCCGCCGGGCACGTCCCCGGCGGCGGTCGCACCGCCCCGACGGTGCGACCCCGCCACGCCGCGGTGATCGCCGCGGTTGCCGCCGTCGTGGTGGGAGCCGTGCTTGCCCACATTGCCCTGGGGTCGGTGCGCATTCCCCTCGAGGATACCGTGCGCATCCTCACCGGGGGCTCTCCCGCCGAGGAGATCTGGCGCCGCATCGTGCTGCAGTTCCGGCTGCCCCGGGCTCTGACCGCGCTGTTCGCCGGGGCCGCCCTGGCGACGGGAGGCCTCCTCATGCAGACGCTCTTCCGCAACCCCCTGGCGGGTCCCTTTGTCCTGGGCATCAACGCCGGGGCGAGCCTGGGGGTCGCCCTGGTAGTGCTGGCCGGAAGCACCCTGGGGGCGCGACTCGTCGCGGGAAGCGGGCTCCTTTCCGCAGTGGGGCGCGGGGGGGACGCCGTCGTGGCGGTGGCGGCAATCATCGGTTCCGCCGGAGTCCTGACGGTGGTACTCCTGGTGAGCAACCGCGTGGGGAGCGCACTCACCCTCCTGGTTCTGGGAGTCCTCTTCAGCTACGCCGTGAACGCCGTGGTGAGCGTGCTCATGCACTTCAGCATTCCCGAAGAGATCCAGAGTTACATCAACTGGACCTTCGGCAGCTTCGCCGGGGTGAACCTCCGACAACTGCCGATTCTGGGCGGCGCGGTTCTCGCCGGTCTCGCCGTGGGGGTGCTGCTCCTGAAGCCCCTCAACGCCCTCCTTCTCGGGGAGGGCTACGCCGCGAGCATGGGCGTGCGGGTGCGCCTTGCCCGGACGGCGATCATTGCGGCCACGGCGCTCCTGACAGGGGTGATCACCGCCTTCTGCGGGCCAATCGCCTTCATTGGGGTGGCTGTGCCGCACCTCGCCCGGGCCGTGCTCCGCGATGCGGACCACCGCACACTGCTGCCGACCACGGCCCTCCTGGGCTCCCTCATTGCCGTGGTGGCGGATCTCATTGCCGCCCTTCCGGGCCTTCGCACCACTCTGCCCCTCAATGCGGTCACGGCGCTGCTGGGGGCGCCCATCGTCATCTGGGTGGTCTTGCGTCGCGGTGGTCTCCAGGGAAGCTTCTCATGACCATGCTCACGGCCTCCCCCTCCGGCGCCGTTCTGAATCACACTCCTCCGGAGCTGACCGCGTCCAACCTTTCATGCGGCTACCCGCGGTCTCGCCGCCTCGTGCTGCGAGACCTCGACCTGGAAATGCGGCGCGGGCGATTCTTCTGCATCATTGGGCCCAACGGCGGCGGGAAGACGACGCTCCTGCGTACCCTGGCGGGGCTTCTCCCGCCGGTGTCGGGAACGGTGCGTATCGGCGGAACGCCGTTGCACGCGCTGGCCGCCCGCGAACGTGCCCGGCGGCTCAGCGTGGTGCTCACGCAATTCACAGCGCCGGGGTATCTCAGCGTGGAACGCTTCGTAGAGCTGGGGCGCCACCCCTACACCGGCTTCCTTGCGCGGCTCTCTTCGGAGGACCGACGCGCCGTCGGCGACGCCCTCGACCAGACCGGCATTGCCGCTCTGCGGCACCGCTGGATGGCGGAGATCAGCGACGGAGAGCGGCAGCGCGCCGCGGTGGCGCGCGCCCTGGCGCAGGCGGCGGACGTCATGATTCTGGACGAGCCCACCGCATTTCTGGACGTAGCCGGCCGCGCCACGGTCATGTCGACGCTACGACGAATCGCCCACTCCACGGATCGCCTGATCGTCACCTCGAGCCACGACGTCGAGCTGGTCCTCCGCACCGCCGACGTGGTCGCCCTGATCGGTGTGAACGGCACCCTTCGCCTCGGGAGCCCCGAGGACCTGGTCCTCTCCGGCGCGATTCAAGCGCTCTTCCCCGCGGATACGCTGAGCTTCGATGCCCGGACCGGCACCTTTCGCCTCCCCGCACCGACGGGCACCCCGGTGCGCCTGGTCGGTGAGGGCCTGGTCGCCGAGTGGACCGCCCACGCCATTGAGCGCGTCGGCCGGCCGGTGATCCGACCGGCCGCAACCGACGGCGGCGGGACCACGGGGAGCGGCGGGCCCTCGGGTGGCGGCGGGCCCACAGGGGCCGGCGAAGGCCGACACGACGGCACCGCCACGAAGACGCCGACCGTGACGGTTCATGAGGGCGACCGCCCGGCGTGGTCCGTCGGCATCGGCACAGAATCAGGGACCGTCCACAGCCTGGAGACGCTCGTGGAGGTCCTGCGGGAGTAGCGGGATCGAGTGGCGCGGAGGCGCTCGGTTCGCAGCTCAATGCGCTCGCGGACGGTGCCGGCACCGGGCGAAGGCGCCGGCTGTATACGCGCGGCGCCGCTTTTGTTATCTTGAGCGCTCACCTATGACGGATCAACGGAACCACGAAATCGAAAAGCGCCGCACCTTTGCGGTGATCAGCCACCCCGATGCCGGCAAGACGACCCTCACCGAGAAGCTGCTGCTGTTCGGCGGGGGCATTCACCAGGCCGGGGCGGTGAAGTCGAACAAGATCAAGCGCACCACCACGAGTGACTTCATGGAGATCGAGAAGCAGCGGGGCATCTCCGTGGCAACGGCGGTCATGACCTTCGAGTATGGCGGCAAGCTCATCAATATTCTCGACACCCCGGGGCACAAGGACTTCGCCGAGGACACCTACCGTACCCTCTCGGCGGTGGACAGCGTCATTCTGGTGGTAGATGCCGCCAAGGGCGTCGAGGAGCAGACCGAGCAGCTCATGAACGTCTGCCGCATGCGCAGCACTCCCGTCATCATCTTCGTGAACAAGCTCGACCGGGAGGGGCGGCCGCCCGTGGAGCTTGCAGACGAGCTGGAAGAGAAGCTCGACATCCGCGTGCGGCCGCTGTCGTGGCCCATCGGCATGGGGCGACGCTTCAAGGGCGTCTACAATCTGAATGAGGCGAGCCTGGACCTCTTCGAGTCCGCCAAGAGCGAGGTGGAGACCGAGCGCATCCGCTTTGACGACCTGGCCGATCCGCGCCTGGACGAGCTCCTCGACTCAAGTGCCGAACAGCTCCGGGAGGACGTGGAGCTCATTGAAGGAGTTTACGAGCCCTTCCGTGTCAATGAGTACCTGGCCGGTCGCCTGGCGCCGCTCTTCTTCGGCAGCGCCCTGAACAACTTCGGGGTCCGTGAGCTGTTGCACACCTTCCTGAGCATTGCGCCGCCACCCCGGCGCCGGGAGACTACTGAGCGCATGGTGGAACCGGATGAGGAGCGATTCAGCGGCTTTGTTTTCAAGATCCACGCCAACCTCGACCCCAAGCACCGCGACCGCATTGCCTTCATGCGCGTGTGCTCGGGACGCTTCCAGCGGGAAACGCCCTTCCGCCACGTCCGGCTGGGGAAGGACGTCCGCTTCTCCACGCTCTACAGCTTCATGGCGCGGAAGAAGCAAACCGTGGACGACGCCTACCCCGGCGACGTCGTGGGTCTCTACGATCGCGGCAACCTGAAGATCGGGGACACTCTCACCGAGGGGGAGGATTTCTACTTCCAGGGCCTTCCCAACTTCTCCCCGGAGAACTTCAAAGAGGTCATTGCCACGGATCCCATGCGCGCCAAACAGCTCGACACCGGCCTTCGCCACCTGGTCGAGGAGGGCGTGGCGCAGCTCTTCATTCAGGACAAGGGGCGCCGGAAGATCCTCGGCACCGTGGGAGAGCTCCAGTTCGAAGTGATTCGTCACCGCCTGGAGAACGAGTACAACGCAGCGTGCCGTTTTGAGCGCCTCCCGTACCGGCGCGCCTGCTGGCTCACCGCCGACGATCCGAAGGAGCTCGAGAGCTTCATGCGGGTGCGTCGGAGCCAGATTGCCAATGACAAGGACGGTGTTCCCGTCTACTTTGCCGAGTCGGAGTGGATGCTCGACTCCATGCGGAAGATGTACCCGAAGGTGCACTTCCACTTCACGTCGGAGCTCCACAAGGCCGAATCGGAGTACGCCCTCCGCACGGCTACCGCCCAGGCGGGATGACGGGGAACGCGACACCCCTCAGCTGCGCTACGAGAGCTGCCGAGAGCTGGTAGCACGAACCCGGCGCGCCTACCCGGTCACCGGCGTCACGCCGAACTTCCGCTCCGGCCCGGATGCCGGATTCCAGTCTTACATGGACCTCTCCGTGCGCGGGGGCGTGCACCCGCAGTCACGGCGGGGGCGACAGGGGGGCGCCCGCGCCTCGTGCACCGCAGGCCGCAGGATCATCCGCCGGTCGCAGAGTCTCCCGCCGCCGGCGGGAGCGCCATAACCGTTCCCGCGCTTTTTTGCTGGCCCATCCCACGCGTTCGAGTTATGATGCCGCCGAAAGGAGGGCGTCAGTGACCGCCGGCAGCAGCAACAACACCACCGGAAGTACCAGGCGGTCGGCCGCAGGCCGCACCGCCGCCGCGAAGCCCGCGCTTCCGCAGGGCTTCTACCGTACCACCATCGTAATCGGCCTGGGCTTCTTCACCATGGGGCTCATGGATCCCCTCTACGACACCTTCGTGCCGATCTTCCTGGCGGACTTCCTGGAGTCGCGCTCCGCCATCGGCACCATTATGACCCTGGACAACATCTTTGCCGTCCTGCTCATTCCGATCGTCTCGGCGTGGTCGGACCAGGTGCGCACGCCGATCGGCAGGAGAATGCCCTTCATAATCGTCACCCTGCCCCTGACCGCCGTCATGTTCGGATTCGTCCCGAGCGCCGCGCGGATCTCCCTCTGGGCGCTGGTGATCGGCCTCTTTGCGCTGAACGTCTTCAAGCAGGCGGCGCGCGGACCCGTCGTCGCCCTCATGCCGGACACCATTCCCGGGGAGTTCCGGTCGGAGGCGAACGGCGTCATCAACCTCATGGGCGGGATAGCCGCCATTGTGGGCACGGTCATTCTGGGGCCGCTGGCGGCGGTGTCGATTCAGCTGCCCATCATCGGCGACAGTCGCCGGCAGCTCCCCTTCCTGATCGCCGCCCTCCTGGTGATCCTTGCCACGATAGCGGTCTTCCTCTTCGTGAAGGAGCGGGAGCGCGCCAAGGATGAAGAGACCAGGGTGCCCCTGCGGCAGAGCTTGCGGACCGTCCTGCGGAGCGAGGAGCGAAGCGCCCTCTTCGTGCTGCTCTCGCTCTTCCTCTGGTTCCTCGGCTATCAGGGGGTTCTCCCCTTCCTGGGCCTCTACACCGTGGAGGTTCTCGCTCTGAGCGAAGGCTTTGCGCCGCTCTCGGCGGGCATGGTCGCCGTGGCGTACGCGATTTTCGCCGTCCCGTCGGGGATTGTTGCGCACCGTCTGGGCCGCCGCCGCACCATCCGCGGCGCCCTTACCGGCCTGGTCGGCATTCTGCTCCTGGTCTTCGCCCTCGGCGCCGCCGCCGACGCCCTGGACCTCCCCGGCGGTCTCCGGGTCGCCCTCTTCTGGGGACTGCTCTTCCTCTTCGGCGTCCTCTGGGTCTCGGTGATCACGAACTCCTTCCCCATGCTCTGGCAGATGGCCGGCTACGCCACCATGGGCATCTACACCGGCCTCTACTACTTCTTCTCCCA
>CAZUVX010000020.1:0-18591 GCA_964623865.1 uncultured Spirochaetaceae bacterium
GGATAGTGCTGAAGGATGGCGAATTGGGCCGAGCCGTTCCATCCGTCGTCACCGTCGAGGGTGTCGTCCTGGTTGCCGGTACCGACGTAGTACTTCACCTGGACGCTGCCGCCGAAGAACTCAATCCCGTCGTCGGCGTTCTGATGTACCTGGATGTACTCAACCGTCGTGCCGCTTCCAATGCCCTGAAAGACGATTCCGTTCAGCTCGTTGTCCGGGGAGAAGAGGGTACCGGCAAACTGTACGACCACGTACTTGATGGTACCGCTGTTGTCGTCGTCAATGGGGTCCGAACCGCCGCCGTACTCACCGGTTCCGCCTTCACCCTCGGCGTAGCCGCCCTGGACGCGGGCGTAACCGTTGAGGATGAGACCGCCCCAGTCACCTGCGGCGCGCTCGCCTGGTTCATTCAGCGAGGTGAAGACGATCGGCTTGTCGGCGGTTCCTACCGCGTCGATGTCGGATCCCCGCGTGATGATCAGAACACCCGGCGTCTCGTCGTCGACCTCACCCTTGATCGTGGTGCCGGCTTCGATCTCCAGTGTATTGCCGGCCGCGTTGTCGGGATCCTGGGCGTTGTTCCCAATGAAGACCGCATTGCCGAGAATCCAGGTCTTGTCCTCGGTAAACTTAATGTCCTCCTCGAAACGACCCCAGACGAGGACCTGGTCCTCATCTTCGTTCTCCGCGAAGTAGCCGCCGGCTTCATCAACGTAGGTTACGGTGAAGCCATCGACATCCGGCGAGGCATCGCCGACTTTCAGAGTGGTGTCGTCCGTCGTGTCGTCGTCGTCGTCGTCGCCCCCGAGGAGGTCACACCCCGAGAGAACGAGCAGCGCGCTTACCAGCAGAATGATGAAAAAGTGCAAATAGCGTTTCATCAATTCCTCCTTCCTAAGATTTGAGACCCAGTAAGCGGTTCGCCGGTTAGGAGGATGTGAGGACAATGCTACTTTTGTGTTAGAGAATGGTTTGAATTCGGTTAGATCTTTAGGTTCGCGTCAGGACGAAGGAATACGTCGCCGTGCCGGAGCGGCGTAGCCTCCGATTGTTCGAGAAACTCTAACATACCAGGGTTCGGCGGCGCCGTCCGACTCTTATGACCTTCGACCGCGGCTCGGCCGACCGCGGCTCGGCGTGACCACGCGCCGGTACTAGTTTCCCGTCCGCTCCAGAATGAACTGGATGCCGTCCACCGGAATGCGCAGCCGGTCGGGGCGGTTGTTGATCTCGTAGCCGACTTCATAGACCGCCTTCTCCAGGAGGAAGACGTCCAGAAGGAGGCGGAGCTCCTCGGGGTCGGAGGGGATGAAGTCGGCGTCGCCGACAGTGCGGCGGTAGGCGTTGACGAAGATCCCGCTCACCATACGATACCAGGGGTCGATCCACGCCGACAGGTAGTCGGCGTCCTCCGGACGCACTTCGGCGTACTGCAGGTAGCGCCCGTAGACGGCGTAGTGGAAGGAGCGCATCATCCCGGCAATATCCCGCAAGGGGCAATACTTCAGACGACGCTCGCCGAGGGTGCGAGCGGGCTCCCCTTCCAAGTCGATCACAACGAAGTCGCGGCCGGTGAAGAGCACCTGCTGCAGGTGATAGTCTCCGTGAATCCGCGTCTTCTCGGCGTGGATCTTCCGGCCGGTTATGCTTGCGAAGTGCGCCATGATCTCGCCTTCCCGGGAAGCCAGGAGGTCGGCGTATTCCGAAACGGTCGGATCGCTCTGCCGGGACTGTTTGCCGACACGACGCACCGTGGTCATGACCCGGCGGAAGAGACTGCGGAGGGACTGGTACACCGAGCGCTGGTAGAGTTTGGAGAAGGGCTCCGGGTCGAAGGACTTGTCCCCCGTCCTCACGGCCAGGGCCAGGTGGAGCTGTCCGGTGCGCACGCCGAGCAGGTCCATCATCTCCAGGAAGAAGCCGTCGACGTAAGAGTAGACCTCCTCCGGGAGCGTCGACAACGAGATGTCCAGGAGCTCCCCGGCAAGGGGCGGCTTGGCGGGCTCTTCCTGCTTGTTCGCAAGGAGACTGTCGAAGTAGCGATCCACCGAGGAGCCGGCGTAGGCAAGGCCGTCACCCTCGTTGGGAACGAAACCCATAAGCTCACCCAGGGAGGCCGACTCGAAGCCGTCTCCCACGTACTCCAGGCTCGCAGCGAAGGGAGGCACGTTTTCAAAGCGGGAGCGCTCGGTGAGGTGGCGCAGGAGCTCGACGTCGGGATTGAGACCGTCCTCGAGCTTGCGGTAGAGCTTGAAGAAGAAGGTCTCACGATACAGGAGCGAGGTGTTGGATTGCTCGACCTTGAGCACCCGGGAAGCGTAAGGCGCCTCGAGGTCACGCGAGAGTTGCCGTAACCTGCGGCCACGAGTGACCCGAACCTCTCCGGCAGCCCCCTTGAGCTTCTTCTTGGTCAGCAAGAGCCGCATGATCTCCTCCCGGAAGTCCGAGCTGTACACCGCGTCGTACAGAACCCCCTCCACATCGCTCACCTGCAGGCGCGCAACCACCGCAACAGGCGTCTCCGCCTGGACCGCCTCCGCCTCTTCCCGTAGCGCCGTCGCAAGGGGCATGACGTAGGTCTCCGTCTTGTCATCCGTGAAATCCAGGCTCACCGTAATGAGCCAGGTCTTCCGGTCACCGGTACCAATAGGGATGCGGTCGGCCACCTCAATGCTGCGGATCTTGCGCGTCTTCTCCCGGTACCACCGGGCGCTCGTCAGGTACCTCTCCAGGACCCACCCTTCGAGGCCCTCCTTGAGAGTCTCCGTGAATCCCGCCCAGTCCCGGGAGGAAACGGCGAGCTCCGGAAGGCGGCTCCGGCTCTCCGGGTCGGCATAGGGCTCCGGCGCCCTGAGGGTGAACCAGTAGTAGTCGTTCCCACCAATGTAGATGGTGTAGTCCTCCTCCTTCACCCGGGGGAACTCGTTCCGACTGAAGACCTCCTCGGGCACATAGCCCGCGTACGGTTCCAGGTCGAGCTCCGCCACCTGGGTGTGCCGGGAGAAGTTCACAATGACCAGGATTGTCTCCTCCTCGTAGCGCCGGACGAAGGCGAAGACGTGGGTGTTGTTGGAGCTCACGAACTCAATGCTGCCGCGGCTGAATGCCTTGTAGCGACGCCGCGTAGCAATGACCCGCTTCATCCACCACAGGAGCGACGACGAGTTGGCCTGCTGCGTCTCAATATTGATCGCTTCGTAGTGGTACTCAGGGTCAATGATCACGGGCAGATAGAGGCGCTGGGGATTCGCCGTTGAGAAACCGGCGTTCTTGTCGGAGCTCCACTGCATTGGAGTCCGCACGCCGTCCCGGTCGCCGAGGTAGACGTTGTCGCCCATGCCGATCTCATCGCCATAGTAAATGACCGGGGTACCCGGCAGGCTGAAGAGGAGGATGTTCAACAGCTCGATCTGCCGGCGGTTGTTCTCCAACAGCGGCGCCAGACGCCGACGAATGCCCAGGTTGATCCGCTGGTTCGGGTCGCGGGCGTAGACGCGGTACATGTAGTCGCGCTCCTCGTCCGTGACCATCTCCAGGGTGAGCTCGTCGTGGTTTCGGAGAAAGATGCCCCATTGCGACTTCTCCGGCAGCTCCGGCGTCTGATCCAGGATGTCCGTGACGGGAAAGCGGTCCTCCATCTTGACGCTCATGAAGAGTCGCGGCATGAGGGGAAAGTGGAAGCACATGTGGCACTCATCGTCGTTGCCGAAGTACTCCACTGCGTCCTCCGGCCACTGGTTCGCCTCGGCGAGAAGCATCTTCCCGGTGTGGCTTTCGTCGACGTGGCGGCGGAGCTTCTTCAGGAACTCGTGGGTCTCCGGAAGGTTCTCACAGTTGGTGTTCTCCCGCTCGTAGAGGTAGGGAACCGCGTCCAGGCGAAGACCGTCGACGCCCATGCCGAACCAGAAGTCCAGCACCTTCAGCACCGCGTTCTGCACCTCCGGATTGTCGAAGTTCAGATCGGGCTGATGTGAGTAGAAGCGGTGCCAGTAGTACGCCTTCGCCTCGGCATCCCAGGTCCAGTTCGAGTTCTCGAAGTCCTGGAAGATAATGCGCGCTTCGTCGTAGCGTTCCGGCGTGTCGCTCCAGACGTAGAAGTCCCGGTACTTCGTGCCCGGCCGGGCGCGGCGAGCGCGGTCGAACCAAGGGTGCTGATTCGACGTGTGATTGATGACCAGCTCGGTGATTACCTTCAAGTCGCGTTTGTGGGCTTCCTTGAGCAAGCGCTTGAAGTCCCGAAGGCTGCCGTAGGCTTGGTGAATCCCGCTGTAGTCGGAGATATCGTACCCATCGTCCTTCCAGGGAGAGGGGTAGAAGGGCAACAGCCAGATGGCGCTGACGCCGAGGTCCTGCAGGTAGTCGAGCTTCTCGGTGAGCCCCTCGAAATCGCCCATGCCGTCGCCGTTCGAGTCCAAGAACGAGCGGACATGGAGCTCATAGATCACGGCATCCTTATACCACTGGGGATCATCGGTCGGGAGGGTCATGGAGTAACCACCTTTCGTTGATGCGACACCGTTAGAGCTCCATCCGCAGCACGTGGGCCGGCTCGACGGCGGGATCGAGTTGCACGAAGTTCCAGTGCTGATCCCAGGTGTACGTCGCCTCGGTGATCAGATCGTGCATCCGGAAGGGCCCCGTGAAGGGGAGGCCGAGAGCCGCCGGTGAGAACTCGACCCAGCCCGCCTGGACGGCGTGATAGTCCATATTCACCACCACGAGAACGATGTTTACGTCCCCCGGGCTGCGCTTGCTGTAACACAGGAGGTGGGGATTATCGACGTTGTGGAACTGAATGTTCCGGGTTCGTTGGAGCGCGGCGTTCTCCCGGCGAATGCGATTGACCTTCCGGATGTACGGCGCCAGGGAGTCGTCGCGGTTGAGGTCCCAGGCGCGGATCTCGTACTTCTCCGAATGCAGGTACTCCTCACTGCCGGGCTCCCGGGGAGTTGCCTCCTGGAGCTCGAAGGCGGGACCGTACACCCCGTAGTTTCCCGACAAGGTCGCCGCCATGACGAGGCGCGCCTTGAAGGCGCCCCTGCCGCCGTGCTGAAGGTCCTCATGAAGAATGTCCGGCGTGTTCGGCCAGAAGTTCGGCCGGAAGTACTCCGCGACTTCGGTGCCCGTCAACTCTTCGAGATATGCCCGCATGTCTCCGGCGCTGTTCCGCCAGGTGAAGTAGGTGTAGCTCTGGGTGTACCCCAACCCGGCAAGCTCGTACATGCGCTTGGGCCGGGTGAAGGCCTCCGCCAGGAAGATCACCTCGGGGTGCTCCTTCTGGAGCTCCGGTATGAGGCGGCGCCAGAAGGGGTACGCCTTCGTGTGGGGATTGTCCACCCGAAAGATCTTCACGCCCAGTCTCATCCAGTGGCGGAAGACGTCGGCAAGCGCCTGCCAGAGGTTCCACCAGTCATCGCTCTCGAAGTTGATTGGATAGATGTCCTCGTACTTCTTCGGCGGGTTCTCCGCAAACTGCACGCTCCCGTCCGGGCGGTGCCGGAACCACTCCGGATGCTCCGTCACCCAGGGGTGGTCCGGTGCACACTGGAAGGCAATGTCCAGGGCAATTTCCATCCCGAGCTCCCGGGCGTGGGCGACAAAGTCCCGGAAGTCCTCTTCGGTACCGAGAGCGGGATGAATGGAAGTGTGCCCGCCCTCCTCGGAACCGATTGCCCAGGGTGACCCGGGATCCCTGGGCCCCGCGCTGAGGGCGTTGTTCCGCCCCTTGCGCTTCACCCGCCCGATGGGATGAATGGGCGGCAGGTACGCGACATCGAAACCGAGGCCGGCAATGTAGCCCAGGCGCTCCCGCGCCGTCCGGAAGGTTCCATGCTTCGTCACGGAGCCGCTCGTGGACCGGGGAAAGAACTCGTACCATGCGCTGAATCCCGCGCGCTCCCGGTCCACCCGCACCGTGATGACCCGCCCATACTCGCTCTCGAAGCGCCGGTCCGGGACTGTCGCCATGAGCGCAGTGAGCTCCTCGCTCAGGGCCAGATCCAGACGCTCCTGCCGGGCGGAGGACCCCGCGGCCTCACCATCACCCGCGGCCTCACCATCACCCGCGGCGGCGCCACCGTCACCCGCCGCGGCCCCACCGTCACCCGCCGCGGCCTCACCTCTTTGGGCTGCGCCGCGGGAAGCCTCCGGCGCACCTTCGAGCCGCTCCGCGAGCTCGGTGAGCCGCGTACGCGTCGTGCTCCGCCTCGTCGCGCGCTCGGCGCCTTCTCGGACAAGGCTTGCGCCGATCTGGAGGTCCGCCTCCTCGGCGGCGCCGGCGCTCACCTTCTTGTGCATGCCGTCCTGCCAGGTGGCGAAGTGGTCGATCCACCCGACCGCACTGAACTCGTAGAAGCCGAGCTCCTCCGGCGTGAAGTGCCCCTCGAAGGTGTCGTTCCCAAGGGCCGTCATGACGACCTCGTTCCACCGCTTCGCGTCCTGCCGGCGGTAGCGCAGCCGCATGGCCACCACGTCGTGGCCGTCGGCGAAGGCGTCCGCCTGAACCCGGACCTCCTCGCCGAGCGTGCGCGCAAGGGTAAACTCACCGGCGGCGACCTCGGGCCGCAGCCGACGAATGACGACTCGTTGTCTGCCGTGTTGTGGAACCATGTCCGTTAATCGTACTAAGAAATCGCACTCTGCATCAAAGCGCCCCTGGCGTATCCACAAGCTTGTGGGTCAATCCCGGGGAACTGGTGCCGAAATTGTTGATCGCTTTGAAGCGACAGGAGCATGCCGGCAGGCGGATTCCGGCCCGGGCGGAGCAGGCGTGGATTCGCCGGATCCGGCATCACGAATACCCGAATCCGCCGGTCATCCACTATCGCCGAAGGTGGCTCGACATGTACACGGTGACGCCGCCGCACGGTGGCGCTACCGAACGGTGCGGTGGCGTATCATCTGGTGGCGGGAGCGTGCCGGAGGCGAAGCCCCGCCCATCCCGGGGCGCAGGAACGCCGATCAACAATCCCGGCACCAGTTTTTTCGTTATGCGTCTATTTTCTTGCGCTGTTCCTCGGCGAGCGCCCGTATCTCCGCGGGAACATCCAGATCCAGAAGCTCGTTCAGAACGCGTCGCGCCCGATCGCGGCTGCCCTCATTCATGTAGGCGAAGGAGAGAGCGTAGAGGGTGAGATAATCTCGGGGATTCAGATCGTAGGAACGTTTCAGGGTTTCGACGCTCTCCTTCTCACGACCGGTCCGGCTGTAGAGCACGCTCAGGTTCCGCAGAACCGAGGCGTTCTCGGGGTCCAGCTTGCTCGCCCGGGTCAGATGCTCCTCAGCGAGCTCGTAGCGGCTGCGACGCAGGCAGGAGCAGCCCATGGCTTCAAGAGCCTCTACATTGGCGGGATCCAGCCTGAGACAGTAGGCAAGCGCCTTCTCGGCCTTCTCGTTCTCTCCCGACTCGGTTAGGGCGACGCCGATTCCAGCGAGGGCCCGGACGTTGTCGGGTTCCTCGACGAGCACCGCGGTGAACGTCTCAATGGCATCCTCGAAGTCACCGCGACGCACGGCGTTTTCGGCGTAGAGCAGAAGATCGTCCATACATCATGAGATTACTCAGCAATCGTGGCGGTGGCAAGCCACCGGACGTGCCGGCAGGTTCCTTGACGTTGCTCCCGCCGCGTCACTATAACGAAGGAACCATGATCGCCATCATCATTGTGGGAGACGAGATCCTCGCCGGGGATGTGCAGGACGAGAACCTCCCCTTCATGATCAAATCGCTCGGCGCCGTCGGGTACCGGACAAGCGAGGCCCGCATTGTTGGTGACGATGTCAACGTCATTGCCGAAACGTTTCGGGAGCTCGCCGCGCGGCACGACTTCGTCATTAGCAGCGGCGGCATTGGACCGACCCACGACGATGTGACCATGGAGGGTGCCGCGGAGGGTCTGGGACTGCCCTTGCGGCGGCACCCCGTCATGGCTGAGTTCCTGAAGGGTCACTACGGCGAGCCCCTCCCGGAGTCCGTGGAGCGCATGGCCTTGCTGCCCGAGGGGGCGGAAGTCTTCATCGACTACCACCACCACTGGCCTCTGATACGAGTTCAGAACTGTTACGTTCTCCCGGGCCTTCCCGTGGCGTTGCGGGACAAGATAGGGCGAATTGCCGAGATGCTTCCCCGGTTGGACCGCATCTGGGCCGGACGACTCTACCTCAATGCAGACGAAACGCAGCTCGCCTCCTGGCTTTCGGAGCTCCAGCGCCGGCACCCGTCGACGGCCATCGGGTCGTACCCGCTCTTTCGCGCATCCTACTCAACACGAATCACCGTCAAATGCGCGGACAGGGCGGAGTGCCGCGCAACCTTCGACGAAGCGCGGCGGTACTTCGATCAGCACGGTTGGCTGGTACGTGTGGAGGAACCCGAACAGGCCGGCCCGGACGGTTTGCCGCCGCAGGCGTCCGGGAGCGAGGGATAGGCGCACCCGACGAGGTCGCAGCTCCAAGCAACTCCGGGGCGGAGCGGCTTTCTCCTCACGCGACGCATGATTAGACTACATACATGAACTCACGCAGCGTTATTCTTCTGCACGGCTTCGGCGTGCGAAGCTACTTCTGGGATCAGGTCGGACCGCTCTTCGCAAAGGTGTTCGAGACGGTCCTGACACCCGACCTCCGAACGGACAACATCAGCACGCTTCTGGATACCACGAAGGAGCTGATCCGTCGGCGCACGGAACACGACGGCGCTCCCGTATCCCTGGTCGGCCACAGCCTCGGCGGGATCGTCTCGGCCATTGCGGCGCGCGATCTCGGCCCCGGAGTGGTCGAGCAGATTGCCGTCATCGCCTCGCCCTTCGGGGAACGGCGGCAGGCTCCCAGCCCGGTCCTGCGGTTTCTCCTGAAGCGCCATCTGTTGCCGGGATTCGTCGTCCGGTCCCGCTTCTTCAGCAGCCACACTCCGAAGGAGATTCAAGAGCGCATATTCTCACAGACCGTCGACGAGCCCCCGGAGCTGCTGGAGATGGCCTTTCACAAGCGATGGTTTCACACCGATTTGTTCACCGAACCTCTCGAGCAACCCGCCATAGTCGTGTACAGCGAGGCCGATCGGATTGTACCTCCCCGCGAGACGGAGCAGTTCGGCCACGCCCTCGGGGCGGAGATCCGCGCCTTCCCGCGGCACCGCGGCGTCGCCCACGACGACCTTCTGGCCTCCCCGGCAATCAGCCGGGAGGTTGTGAACTGGGTTGTGACGTACTTCACAGGTGACCACCGCGCCTCCGACCGGAGCGCAGCCGGGGAGTAGAGGGACGCCGGCACTGCGAGTGCTTTCGTAATAGGAGCGGACCATGCCGATTCATAATGGAGAGATCAGTCGGATTCTCAACGAAATGGCGGACCTCCTGGAGATCAAGGGAGAGAACCAGTTCCGGGTTCGCGCCTACAGGAACGGCGCCCGGAGCGTGGAGAACCTGCCCAAGCCGGCGTCGCAGCTACTGGAGGAGGAAACCGATCTCTCGAGCTTCCCCGGAATCGGGGATGCCATCGCCGAGAAGATCCGGCAACTGCTGGAGACCGGGGCGATCAGGCAGCACGAGCAATTGAAGAAAGAGCTTCCGCCGGGGCTCCTGGATATCCTCAAGATCCCCGAGGTGGGACCGCGCAGGGTGGGCGACCTCTATCGTCACCTCGGCGTGAAGGACCTCGACGACCTGGCACAGGCAGCCCGAGATGACAGGATCGACGACGTGCCAGGGTTCGGCAGGAAGCTCAGCGAAAGCATCCGCAGGAACGTTGCGTCGCTGCGCACCACGAGCAAGGAGCGACGAATCCTCCTCTCCGAGGCGGAGGAGATTGCGACCGGCCTCATGGATCACCTCACGGAAGAGTCGGGCCGCGGCGGAAAGAACGGCGCGGTTGAACGCATTGAGGTCGCCGGCAGCTACCGTCGCCGAAAGGAGACCGTAGGTGACCTGGACATCCTGGTCATAGCCGAACCGGAAAGCGGCATCATGGATCGCTTCGTCGGCTACGACGGAGTCGAGAGGGTCGTCTCTCACGGAGAGACCCGTTCGTCGGTGATTCTTCAGGGAGGTACCCAGGTGGACCTGCGCCTCCTGGACAGCGAGAGCTACGGCGCCGCGCTCATGTACTTCACCGGTTCCAAGGAACACAACGTTGCGATTCGGCGGATTGCCCAGGACAACGGGTTCAAGGTGAGCGAGTACGGCATCTTCAGAAGCGGCGGCGAGAACGATACATCCGAGGCCGATGACCGGACCGGGGCCGGCGCCGGCGAAAGGGTCGCCGGCGCTACCGAAGAGGAGGTCTTCGGCATTCTCGGCATGGACTGGATTCCGCCGGAGCTCCGGGAGAACCTCGGAGAGATCGAAGCGGCGCAAGAGGGGCGGCTGCCCGTCCTCATCGATCTCAAGGATATCAGAGGCGATCTCCACGCTCACACCAACTGGAGCGACGGCATGTTCAGCCTGGAGGAGATGGCGCAGGCGGCCATGCAGCGCGGCTACGAGTACCTCGCCGTGACCGACCACTCCAGGGGGCTCACCGTGGCCAACGGGCTCGACGAGGAGAGACTGGCGGAACAGATCGATGAGATCGCCCGGCTCAACGAAGGTTTCCAGAACTTCCGGCTGCTGGCGTCCACGGAGGTGAACATTAACCGGGACGGCTCCCTCGACCTGTCGGATGAGGTGCTCCGCAGGCTGGACATGACGGTATGCTCGATTCACTCGGCACTGGACCTCGACCGGGACAAGCAGACGGAGCGGATTCTCCGGGCCATGGACAATCCCTGCTGCTCCATCATCGGTCACCCGACGGGGCGCCGGCTCGGGAAGCGTCAGGGCTACGATCTCGACTTCGAGCGCATCTACCGCGCCGCCGCGGAGAAGGGTGTCGCCCTGGAGATCAACGCCCAGCCGGAGCGGCTGGACCTTCCCGACGCGGACGCCCGCCGCGCGGCGGAGGCGGGCGTCATGATTGCAGTCTCGACGGACGCCCACTCGACGCGCAATCTGGACTACATGCGCTTCGGCGTCGGTCAGGCGCGGCGCGCGTGGCTCACCGCGAAGGACGTACTGAACACGCGGAGCTTGAAGGAGTTGCAGCAAGTGCTGCGGCGGTAGCACCCCGGCGCGGCGGGCCACGCACCGCACCGGCGGGCGGCGCACCGGCGGGCGGCGCACCGCTGCGGCACGCGCACGCGGCGCGGACGCGAGGGGCGCGGAAGGAACAAGGAGTGTCCATGACCAATCCCTACATGAAGCCGCCCATCGATACCTCCCCCAGGGAGGTGGAGCAGCTGTCGAAGGATGAGGCGCGGAGGGAGGTGTCCTACCTCACCGAAGCGCTGCGGCATCACAACTATCTCTACTACGTCCGCAACGCACCGGAGGTCCCGGATGAGGACTGGGACTGGATGCTGAAGCGGCTGCAAGCAATCGAGGAGCGCTTTCCGGATCTCCAGGACTCGAACTCTCCGACGCAGCGGGTGGGCGCGGCGCCGGTGGGAGAGCTCCGCCGGGTGGAGCACTTCGCCCCCATGCTCAGCCTGAACTCGGCTCTGGAAGATGAGGAGATGGAGAACTTCGACGCCTTCATTCACCGCAACGCCGACGGCAGGGAGGTCCGGTACATGGTGGAGCCGAAGCTGGATGGTCTCTCGGTGGAGGTGGTCTACCGCGACGGCGTCTTTGCCTCCGCCTCGACCCGCGGGGACGGCCGATTCGGCGAGGACATCTCCCGAAACCTCAAGACCATTCCGGCAGTCCCCCTCGCCCTCCGCGAGGCGGGCGATCCGCCGCCCTTCCTCTCCGTGCGGGGGGAGGTCTTCATGACGAAGAGCGGCTTCCACCGTCTCAACAGGGAGCGCACCGAGCGCGGGGATGACCCCTTCGCAAACCCGCGGAACGCCGCCGCCGGCACCGTCCGCCAACTCGACCCGAAGAACACTGCGGGCAAGCCTCTGGACGTCTACTTCTACGACATCCTCGCCGTGGAGGGCTTCACCCCACGGAGGCATGTGGAGGTGCTGGAGGCTTTTCCGGAGTGGGGGCTCAAGACCAACCCCCTCAACCGCTACGTAACCACCTTCGAGGAAATCCGGGAATACCGCCGCTACATCTCGGAACAGCGGGACGACCTCGACTACGAGATCGACGGCATTGTTATCAAGATCGATGATTACGGCTTCCGCGACGACCTGGGTTACCGCAACCGTAGCCCGCGCTGGGCCATTGCGTGGAAGTTTCCTCCCAAGCGGGAAGTGTCGGTGGTGCAGGACATTGCCGTCGGCGTCGGGCGCACGGGGATTCTGACACCCGTTGCCCTCCTGGACCCCGTGAGCATTGGCGGGGTAACGGTGAGCAGGGCGACCCTCCACAACTACGACGAGGTGGTGCGCAAAGACGTCCGGATCGGCGACACCGTCCGGGTCTTTCGCGCCGGCGACGTCATCCCGGAGGTGGCGGAGGTGGTGAACCCCGACCGCAAGGACCGGGGTGCGCCCTTTTCAATGCCGGAGAAGTGCCCGGTCTGCGGCACACCGGTCATTCGCGACGGGGCGTATCATCTCTGCCCTGCCGGTCTCTCCTGCCCCGCCCAACTCACGGGGAGTCTCATCCACTTCGTCTCCCGGGAGGCTATGGACATTGAGAACCTGGGCGAGAAGAACATCAAACAGCTCGTAGGGCGCGGGTTGGTTACAGACATTGCCGATCTCTACATCCTGTCGAAGGAGGAGATCGAGACGCTGGACGGGTTCGCCGACAAGTCCGCCCGAACCGTCTACGCGAACATCCAGGGATCGAAGGAACGCCCGCTCAACCGCTTCATCTACGCCCTGGGCATTCGCCACGTCGGGTCCCACGTGGCCGGGGTGCTGGCCCGCGCGTTCGGCTCCATCGAGGCGATCGAGCGGGCCTCCGTGGAGGATCTCGAGGCGATCCACGAGATCGGCGGTCAGACCGCCGAGAGCGTTCACGCGTTCTTCTCCCGCGAGGAGAACCGGCGCACCCTGGAGCGACTCTTCGAGGCGGGAGTCAGTCCCCAGCCTCCGACGGGAGCCCCGACCGCAGCCGCGGACCGGGCGGACGCGGACCGGGCGGGGGCGCTCCCCTTTGCCGGCAAGACCTTCGTGGTCACCGGCAGCCTGAAGTCCTTGACCCGGAGCGAGGTCAAGGAGAAGATCGAGTCACTGGGAGGGCGGGTCACCGCCGGCGTCAGCCGAAATACCGATTACCTCGTGTCGGGCGAGGATCCCGGCAGCAAGCTCGCCAAGGCGCAGGAACTCGGCACCGAGATCCTGGGTGAGGTCGCCTTCTTGCAGCTCATCGGCGAAAACGAGTAGGCCGGGAGGGTCGCCGCACCAGGCCGAGGGCGTTGCCGCGCCGGGCCGGGGGCGTTGCAGCACAGGGCCGGGGGCGTTGCCTCGCCGGGCCGGGAGCGTCAGCCCTTCTTGATGTCGATCCTGCGGCCCGCCTGCTCCTCGCTCTTCGGCATGGTTACGGTGAGGACGCCGTTCTTGAAGGTGGCATCGATCTTGTCCTGATCCACTCCCTTGGGCAACGGGAAGCTGCGGGTAAAGGAGCTGCTCCGGCGCTCCCGGACCAGGTAGCCCTTCTCCTCTTTCTCTTCCTCGTGCTCGTGGGAGCTCTTCAAGGTGAGAACGTTGTTCTCAATGTGAAGATCCACGTCGTCCTGCGTCATCCCCGGGAGGTCCGCCTCCAGAGTGTACTTGTCCTCCTCTTCCCGGACGTCAACGGCAGGGCCGCCGGCCCGAGTGGCCGGCACGTCGCCCAGGAAGCCCTCGAAGGTGCGCCGCATGTCGTCAATCCAGTCGAAGGGATCGTTTCGTCGTGTCAAGTCTCGCATGTCATGCCTCCTCAATAGATTCTGTCTCGAGATCTTGAGATCTTGTCTCGCGCTTCTCATGAATAGGCTACCCACCGTCGCAGCAAAACTGAATAGACGACCTTGGTTATTCAAGGCTCCAAGAGGGGTGACGTACGTTGTAGAATGTAAGGGGGAATCAGCGTATGACATTCCGTGATCGAGATGACGCAGGACGTCAACTTGCGGAGCAACTTGCGTGGTTGCAGGATGAAGAAGACGTCATGGTGCTCGCGCTGCCTCGCGGAGGCGTTCCGGTCGGCACGGCGGTGGCGGACGCGCTGGGTGCATCGCTGGACGTCTTCGTGGTCCGAAAACTCGGTACACCCGGGCAACCCGAGCTCGCCCTGGGCGCGGTAGCCTCGGGGGGCGGTCGGGTCTTGAACCAGCGTATCGTCGACGCCGTCGGCTTACCGCCCGACCGGGTAGATGAGATCGCTGCGCGTGAGATGGACAAGCTCCGAAGGCAGGAAGCCCAGTTTCGTGGCGACCGACCGGCACCGAGCATCAAGGGCAAGACCGTGGTCCTGGTAGACGACGGACTGGCGACCGGCGCTACCATGCACGCGGCGTGTCAAGCGGTACGACAGCTCGAGCCGCGGCAGATCATTGTTGCGGTTCCCACGGCGCCGCCGGACGCTGTCGAGCGCCTCAGACATGAAGCGGACCACGTGATCAGCATCATCACTCCCTCCGACTTCGCCGGCGTCGGCGCCTGGTATCAGGACTTCTCCCAGGTGGCCGACAGCGATGTCCGGCGCATGCTCAAGGGCCGGGGGCCCGGCGAAACGCCCACCCGGGGAAGCGACGGCGGAGACTCCTGACGTCGCAGGCAAAGGCAAGTCCCTAACCGCTTTGGGTTATTCTTCTCTAGAGCTGCACACACTACAATTCTGTCTGAGGTAGGACGGAATGCGAAAGACCGTAATGCTGGCGGAGGATCACGCCGTCATTCGCCAGGGCTTGAAGGCGATCATTGAGGATCTGGACCCCGACCTTGAGGTGATCGGCGAAGCCGGAGACGGCCGAGAGCTCCTGGAGATGGCCGCGGAGAAGCCTGCGGACATCTACCTGCTTGATATCTCCATGCCGGCATTGAACGGTATTGAAGCCATGATCCGGCTTCTAAAACGCGATCCCACTGCGAAGGTCATCATTCTCAGCATGTACAAGGACAAGATTCTCGTCGAGAAGGCGATCAAGAATGGAGCCCGGGGCTACGTTCTGAAGGAGAGCGCCGGCGAAGAACTGGTCAAGGCCATTGAAGAGGTCTACGGTGGTCAGTACTACTTCAGCCCCGCCATCTCGGGCCATCTTGTTCATGGGTTCCTGTACGGGCGAAACCAGGGCAACGGCGAGAGCCTGGAATCGACCCTCACGGATCGACAGCGGGAGATCCTGAAACTGATCTGCGACGGCTACACTGAGAAGGACATCGGCAAGGAGCTGAACATCTCCTACCACACGGTTCACGTCCACAAGAACAACATCATGAAGGCTCTCGATATCCACTCCAAGGCGGAACTCATCAAGTACGCCATCAAGAACAAGATCGTTCAGCTCTAACACCCTCGCCGGTGCGAGTTGGTCCATCCTGAACGACGCATGGATCGTCCGGGGTGTTTTGAGCAGTGATGACCGAATCGGCGGACGCCGTCTGGACGAAGCTCCGTTGAGAACATCTGTCTGAGCGTTCCGGGCATCCAAGGCGTCACCAACGAGATCAGAGTGATACCGACTCACAGACTCAGGCTCGGTACACTCCCGGGTAGCCCGCAATGCCGTCTTCAACGCCGCCCTCTTCACCGACGGCGTTGTCCATGTAGTCGACAATCTGGTGATAACTGCTCACGCCTGACGTGGCCGTCGGGCGGCCCGTCGGACGGGCTCTCCCCCGCACTCTCGAGTGGTAGGGAGTGCGGCTCGTCTCGGCGATCAGCGCTTCACTACAGCGGCACGGGTGACCGCCTCGTCGCGCATGGCGTCCATCATGCGCGCAACATCCCGTGCACCGAACCGCTGAAACGCGCGCTTCAGGCCTGCGACGGTCTCACGAAAGTGCGTCCGCGTGGCGTACCGTACGTAGGTGTACTCAGTGCCGTCGATCTCAACGCGCTCGAAGTACCAGGAACCGGTTATCTCGCTCATGGCTCCGTCAATAGACTCCTCAAGGGTCCACCACGTGCGGAAGACGCCCTCATCTTCGATCGTATCATCAATGAAGTAGTGCACTCGGTAACTGTAGTCACTTCCGAAGAAGAGGAACTTGAAGGAGAGATCGTGGTGCACCCGGGCGTAGGTGGCAGGTTTACCGTCGGAGCAGATGACATCCGACTCCTCAATGCGGGGCACAAAATCCTCGTGTTCGTTGATGTCCCGGATCACCTCTTCGAAGGAGCGGAGTGGCACGTCGTACAGTGCGTGCATATCCGTGGTGGTAGCAAGTTTCGCGTCCTCTCCGTTCAACTCCTCCGTCTCATGATCGATGGTCCTGGGATTGCCGATGTCCTCCGCCAGGGAGGACACGTCCACCGACGTGAGCTCCCAGTCATCCCGCGCATCCTTCGGCGGCGAGCATTCCTGCCCCCGGGCAGTGTATACAAGGCCGGTGAGGAATATGAGACACATGATGAGGAGTCGAAGGTGTCTTCCTTGGCTCCGTACGAAGCTGAATTGCGTTTGTCTCCTCATACTTCCAAAGTACGAATATTCATGGGAAAGACAAACGACCGCGGGAGACTGAGGCGTTATTCAAGGATCTGCCAATAGGGGTAACCTCCTTCTTCCGGGAACCCGAGGCCTTCGCGGCCCTGAAGACAAAGGCCTTCCCCGCTATCCTTCACTCGTCGGACCCTCGGGACCGGACAGATCGGGACGGCCGTGAGCATCGACACAGATGGGGGTGCAGTTACACTCGACATGGTCGTTGAACCGGTACCGGAGGACATGCCGGACGCGAGCTGTTCACGGTGCTCTTCATTGCGCGATGTTCTTCATTGAAGGGAGAGCCGCGGATACGGCGCCCCAGGCGGAAGAAGCTCTCGACAGCCGGACCGCCGCCTACGTTCGCAGCCTGGAGGATGAACTGCGGGCAACCAGAGAGCGTCTTCACACCACGGTGGAGGAGCTCGGAACAACGAACGAGGAACTGATGAGCGCGAACGAAGAGCTCCAGAGTGCAAAGCGCCCGGCTCAGAAGGCCAATGAGGCCCTCGAGGAGACGACGCAGAAGCTGGAAGAGCGCAATCGCCGTCTGGAAGCGTCGGCGGCAGGCACGGCGTAATCCTGTCGTCCTTGCCGCCGTCCACATCCCGTGACTAAGTTGAATGAAAGCCATGGAAACGGACCACTCCGGGGAAGAGCTCAGAAGACTTCGCGAGCGGGCTGAACGAATAATCGCCCACCGGGAGCGACTCCTCACGGAGCACGACCTGGAGAATCTGGAGGAGCTTCTCCACGAGATCGGCCTTCGACATGTAGAGCTCGAGCTCCAGGACGATGAGCTCGGACGGATGCAACAGGAGGTCGAAGCATCCCGGAATCGCTATAGAGAGCTCTACGACTTCGCGCCCATTGGATACGTCACGATCGACGGCAACGAGAGGATCGTAGAGTCGAATCTGCAGGCCGCGGAGCTTCTGGGAGTGAATCGCGGCGATCTGGTGGGCACCAGGCTGTCCCATCTGATCGTGCCGGCGGATCTTCGGACTTTCCGCTCGTGCCTTCAGGAAGCGGACGACACATCATGCGCGTCGTCGGGGGAGATTCGCCTCCGTATTGAGTCCGGCGGAGATCCTGTGTACGTCGAGCTAACGGTCAACAGCATCAAGAGACAGCCGGGAAACCCGGCATACGACGGCGGTGCGACCGGCACGCATCGACTCAGCCTTACGGACATCTCGAAGGTCAAGCAGGCTGAGTCGGCGCTTCAGCGTGAACGAGCCGACCTGGAGCGGCGGGTACGGGAACGGACGGTTCAGTTGCAGACGGCCAACGAGACGCTTCGTAAGGAGATTGCCGCACGAGAGGAGATAGAAGCGAAGCTCCGGCACAATCAGCTTCGTCTTCGCTCGCTGGCGGCGGAGCTGACCAACACGGAGGAGCGGGAACGGCGCGACGTCGCGCGGTATCTTCACGACCTCGTTGCCCAGACCCTGGTCATGGCCAAGATGAAACTATCCACGGTAGCTCCACGCGTCCGGGAACCCGCGCTTGCCGGGACGATCCGGGAAACCGCGGACCTCGTTCAGGAAATGATCGAGTCGACGCGGGACATCCTGGTGGACCTGAGTCCCCCGGTTTTGGGAGAGCAGGACATCCCCACGGCGGTGGCGTGGCTCGTGGACCACATGAATCAGAAGTACGCACTGAACGCCTCCCTGGGTGAGCTTGACCAATCACCGTCTCTTTCCGACGACCAGAAGCGCTTCCTCTTCAGAAGCCTGCGAGAGCTCCTGCTCAACGTTGCACAGCACGCTGAGGCGGACACGATAACGGTAGACCTCTCTCAGGAGGGTGACCTTCTGACCCTGACTCTGCGCGACGACGGAAAGGGCTTCAACACCGCCGAGGCCCGGAAGAGCGCCGGCTTCGGAATCTTCAGTATTCAACAGCGAATAGAGGATCTGGGCGGCAGCTTCGTTGTCGACTCCGAGATCGGACACGGAACCACGTCGATCCTCAAGTTGCCGGCGGGCTCCCCGTAGCCGCCGGGGCGGCCGTGGCCGGCGG
>CAZUVX010000020.1:18691-20280 GCA_964623865.1 uncultured Spirochaetaceae bacterium
GCCGGCGGTGGTTCTCACGCTCTGATGATCCCGCTTTGTAGCCCCGTTAGCCTGTTGCTCCTCCTCCCTTCGCTCCATGGTTTCTCCTCAACGTGGACGTGCAGGACGGCGAGGTGACGCTCTTCGGGCCCGTGCCGACGCACTTCGCGAAGCAGGCGGCCGAGCAGGACGCTTGGGCCGTTGCGGGAGTTTCCGGGGTCGAGAGCGCCGTGTATGTGGAGAATTCCGGCGCGCCACCGGAACGCGAATACTTGGAAGAGCACCTTGCGAACGTGATCGAGTGGGATCCCGAGATCAATGCCGGCAATGTCGACGTGGACACAATACGCGTGACCGTGGAAAATGGGCATGTTACGCTGACCGGGACGGTACCGACGTGGGTGGCCGGAGACTCTGCGTACGAGTCGGTGGTGCCGACCTCCGGGGCCGCCGACGTTGACGTGAACCCGGCAATCACCTCATAGTCGCGCCGCAAACCCCGGACGCCGCCGACTCCCTTCGGGACGTGCAGCGGTCGTCGGTCCGGAGCTGAACCCCGGTGGAAATTCCGCCTCAGCAATAGTACTTTCAGTGGGAAGAGAAATGAAGATAGCACTAACTAGACTTCACAAGCTCAGCCTCCACGCAACCGACGGAGAGATAGGTTCGGCAATAGACACCTATTTCGATGATGAACGGTGGGCGCTGAGGTATCTCGTCGCGGCGACGGGTCCGCTCATCTTCGGCCGACGAGTCCTTCTGAGCCCCGCATCTATTACGAAGATCGATCCCGATCATCGTCAGATCTGGGTCGATCTGACGGTCGAGCAGATCAAGGGGAGCCCGGATATCGACGCCCGCAAACCGGTCTCCCGGCAGGAGGAGGAGCGCTTCCTGACGTACTACGACCTCATGCCGTACTGGTCCGGACCCGACATCTGGGCGAGTTCCGCCTACGCCCGGGGTCTGCCGCGCCTTGGCGGTCCACCGGGAGAGGCTGAGCCGACTCCGGATGCGGAGGAGAAGCTGTCCGATTCCGACCGGGAAGACCGCGAGCGGGAACGCGAGTCGTCTCATCTGCGAAGTGCAAACGAGGTGCGCGGCTACAAGATCATCGGGACGGACACGGAATGGGGACACGTGGAGGACTTCTTTGTGGAAGATAGCACCTGGCGCCTGCGATACACCCTCATCGATACCGGAGGGCTCCTGAGTGGACGCCAGACGCTTATTCCCTGCGACCGAGTCAACAGCATAAGCTGGAGCGAGCGGCAGATTCGCGTCTCTGCAACCAAAGAGGAGCTGGAGACGGCCCCCGACTTCGATCCGCGTTCGGCACTCACGGCGGAGATTGAAGACGTCGTGGAGCGGCATTTCGCCCGGCGGTAGCGTACTCCACACGGAGAGACCGTTCCATTGCGGAGAGGTCCATTGCGGAGAGGTCCATTGCGGAGAGGGTCGCCTCCGAACACGCCTGAGTGGTCGCCGGGCAACGTTCCGGTATCGGCGGCCGACACCATGCCGGTATCGACCCCGGGCAACCGAACCGAGAAGAGCTACCAGAGAAGAGGATATATGAGCGCACACAACGGCAACAAGGGTAACAACGG
>CAZUVX010000020.1:20380-46544 GCA_964623865.1 uncultured Spirochaetaceae bacterium
ACAACGGCAACAAGGGTAACAACGGGAACAACGGGAACAGCAACAAGAAGCGTCGCGACCCCTTCCAGCCGCCACAGGGACAGGGTGGGGATCAGGGGCTCGGAGGGAACCAGGGCCCCGGAAACAGCCGCAGATGGATCCTCTTTCTCATCCCATTGCTCATTCTGCTGCCGCTGATCACGACAATGTTCTCGGGTGGTACCCAGCAACCGACCGTAAGCTACACGGAGTTTCGGGACCAGGTGTCCAACGGTAACGTGCAGCAAGTAGTTATCAGCGGAAACCGCGTCGAAGGGACCTTCGAGCAGCCCCCCGAAGATGGGGGCGGCGGCCTGAGAGGCCAGGACGACACCTTCGTGACCTACGTGCCCGCCTTCGGGGACCAGGACATCATCCAACTCCTGCAGGAGAACAACGTCACCGTGTATACCCAGCCGGAGCGGGACAACATGTCCTTCCTTACGGTGCTGTTCAATCTCCTCCCATTGCTGCTCCTGCTGTGGATCGGATGGTCGATCTACCGGAACATGCGATCTCAGGGGCGCGGCATCTTCAACGTCGGTGAGAACAAGGCCAAGCTCTACGACAAGAAGGAAGGCGTAAAGACCACCTTCGAGGACGTTGCCGGACTGGAAGGCGCCAAGGACGAGGTCACCGAAATCGTCGACTACCTGAAGAACCCGGACGCGTACAACAAGATCGGTGCGGAGACTCCCCGCGGTATTCTGCTGGTGGGCCCACCAGGTACCGGCAAGACGCTGGTCGCTCGCGCCATTGCCGGAGAAGCGGGCGTCCCCTTTTACAGCATGAGCGGCTCCGACTTCATGGAAATGTTCGTCGGCGTCGGCGCCTCCCGCGTCCGCAACCTGTTCAAGGATGCAAAGGCCAAGTCCCCCAGTATCATCTTCATTGACGAACTGGATTCCATCGGCCGGCACCGCGGGGCCGGGCTCGGCGGCGGTCACGACGAGCGGGAGCAGACTCTCAATCAGTTGCTTTCCGAGCTCGACGGCTTTGAGCCGAATGAGAGCACGATCGTCCTGGCCGCAACGAACCGTCCGGACATTCTCGACCCGGCGCTTCTGCGGCCGGGCCGCTTCGACCGTCGCGTGCTCATCAATCTTCCGACGGTCAAGGACCGCGAGGCAATCCTGAAGGTCCACTCGAAGAAGCGCCCCCTCGCTGATGATGTTGACCTGGCAAAGGTTGCCCAGAGTACGCCGGGGTTCAGCGGCGCCGACCTCGAGAACCTCCTCAACGAGGCGTCCATTGTGGCGGCGCGGGCGAAGAAGGAAACGGTCAACATGGCGGATATCGACGAGGCGCGCGACAAGGTGCTCCTGGGTCTCCAGCGCCGCGGCATCACCATGAGCGAAGAGGAGAAGAAGACCGTCTCCTACCACGAATCGGGGCACGCACTCACCGCGGCGTTCATGCCGAACACCGATCCCATCTACAAGGTCACGATCATTCCACGGGACAAAGCCATGGGGGTAACCCAGCAGATGCCCGCCACGGAACGCTACCTCTACAGCAAGAACTATCTCAACGACCGGCTGGTAGTCATGCTCGGCGGCCGCGCCGCGGAGGAACTCATCTTCGGCGACGTCACGACCGGTGCGGAGAACGACTTCCGTGAGGCCACCAAGCTCGCTCGGCGGATGGTGTCCGACTGGGGCATGAGTAAACTCGGCCCCCTGGCATCATCCGGAGAGCAGCGAAACGTCTTTCTCGGCGAAGAGCTTTCGCGGGGCCGCGAGTTCTCCGAACACACCGCCCAGGAGATCGACGCGGAGATCAAGCGCATTCTCAATGAGGCGTACGATCGCGCCGTGAAGACCTTGAAGGACCATCGAAAGGAGCTCGATCGCCTGGCCACCCGGTTGCTGGAGAAGGAAGACCTGGAAGCCGAAGAGATCATGGAGCTCCTGGGCCTGAGTAAGAACGGCGAAAAGGGAAACGAAACGGTTCCCTCCGACGGCGAAGAGACGACATCCGAGGACGGCTCCGCCGGGAAGAGGAGCGCCGGGAGGCGCACCTCTTCCAAAGACTCCGGGAAGAACTCGAACCGGAGCCCTTCCTCGACGGACCGGGAGAGCGAGCACGACGAGAGCTCGTCGAGCTAGGGCCGCCCGCAACGACTCCGGGCGGCTCAGGTTCCGCGCGACCCTCTCTCATGCCATGGCGAACTCATGTCGTGTGTCATGGCGGAGCTTCGCTACCGAGCGGGATCGAGATGCGTGAACTGCACGTCCGCGAAGATCTCCTCGAGCCGTTCAGGACCTACCCGTGCCGACTCGAAGGTCTCCGCGTAGGTGTCTGCGAACTCTCGGGCGGTAACGACGAGACGGGTACCGTCTGTAAGGCGCGCAAAGGTGGCCGTCCCCTCGCGAACGCAGATCCAGTCGGTTTGTCCGGGCACAACGCGCTGAGCGAAGTCCGTACCGCGTACCCCAGCCACCCCCGTCGGCGTCCGCACCCGATACCGGTCGTCCCGGACACCCTGCACGACGGTGCGTATCTTTCCCGCGGGGAGCCGAAATGAGTGATCAACCGATCTCGATCCCACATCGATCCGTTCGAGAACGAAGGTCGTGTTACGCGCGACTTTGATCATGGCACCTGAAGGCTCGACGACCAGCTCCACGCTGCTCTCGCGGGTAACGATCGTGGTCCCCGCCGGAAGAGTGGCCCCCAAGGCGGTGTCGATGGTCTCGCCCGCCCCGTCGGTTGCCTGGACTTGAGAAAGATCCTCGGCGTACGCCAAGGTCGCGCTCTGTGCTCCAACGACCCCGGCGACCAGGACCAGCAGAACAACAAGAACAAATGGGAATCGAAGTCGATGCCGTGCCATGCTTCACTGCTCCCCCGGCTGGTGCGAAGCTCGGCGAGTCTATCGGTCACCCGGGTTTTATGATTGATTTGGTAATGTATACTCTATCCCGGGTGATTGCAGATATGCAAGAGGCAGAGTCCTGGGAGCCGCCGAACGCCGAGACGTATGCGCAGGGCGACGTCGCTGCAGGAAGCGCCGCGCACTCCCGCCGGAATGGCCGCCCGCGTTGACCGTCCGCCGCGCTTCCCGGGGTTCTCCACGGCGTCGCCGGACGCCCCTCACAGACATCGTCTCCGTCATCTATGGGCCTATGACGCCCAACGCATTATAATGGGGCTGGAGGCTCCCCATGAACGAACGTCGCCGCTCTCCTCGGTTCAGGATTGGTCAGCTCATCGAAGTGTCCTTCGGCAGGGAGTACTTCCTCCAGGCCGCGGGCATCAATATCAGCGAGCACGGCCTGCTCGTCGAGACCGCGGATGCGCCGGCCCCGGGCACTCGCGTCTTCATAATGCTCGAAGTGCGCCATCCCCACGGCCCGCGCAAGTTGGACGGATCTCCTGA
Organism: uncultured Spirochaetaceae bacterium; assembly: GCA_964623865.1. Lineage (GTDB taxonomy): Bacteria > Spirochaetota > Spirochaetia > DSM-27196 > PWMO01 > CAYFQV01. Next base: position 23,781 of record CAZUVX010000020.1, read on the forward strand.
GAGCATTCAGCTCGAAGGCTTCGTCTGCCGCACCGAGGACGCGGACGGCGGCTACCTCGTTGGAATAGAGTTCGGGGACATACCGGACCCCGAAACCAGACGCGCCCTGGATCTTATCATTGAAAGCGTGAAGGAGGACTAGATCCACTCCGACTCGACGACCACCTCCGGGCGGTGGGTCTCCGTCGTAAGAGTCTCCGCGTCGATCATCGAGAGGTCTCGCCACTTCCCCGACTGGTATCTGAGAAAGATGGCCACCCCCAGGATCATTACGAAGCCAATGAAGAAGACCCAGATGGCCAAGGGCGGGAGCTGAACAACCCGGACAAAGAAGACAACGGCGCCGGCCATGATCCAGTGAATGACCACGGAGATGATCATGACCGCCTTGGTGTCCCCGGCGCCGCGAAGCGCGCCGGCGAAGACGAGCTGCGTTATGTCGGCCAGGGTGTAGATGGCGGCGAGTCGAAGCATGGCCGTGGAGAGGTCCAGGAGTGCTGCGTCCTCGGGCCCCAAGCCGCCGGCGAAGAGCCGCACCAGTACGGGTGCGCCGAAGACGAAGAGCGCCATCATGATCAGTGCGTAGGTGTAGCCCACCCTGAGGGCGAGCATGGTCGACTTGTGGGCGCCGGCCGGGTTGCCCGCACCCATGTGCTGCCCTACCATGGCGGTGACCGCCACCCCGAGACCTATCATGGGTATGAACGCAACCATGTCGTAGTTGAAGGTGATCGTTACCGCCGCCGCGACGTCCTCTCCCAATGAGTGCATGACCTGTATGAAGGCGTTGAAAGCGAAGACGTTGAGAAAGAGCTCCGTCCCCGCGGGCAACCCGTAGCGGAGCAGGCGCCGCATGAGATCCCCGCGCAGCCGAAAGCCCCCGTCCCTCCCATACATGAGGAAGAACCTGTGCCTCAGATAGCTCACCAGAAGGACGACGAAGATGGTAGCACTGCCGACGACCGTGCCGATGGCTGCGCCCTCGATTCCCAGTGCGGGCATCCCCAAGCGGCCGAAGATGAGCATGTAGTTGAGGGGCACATTGACTACCATGCCGGTGATGTTGGCCGCCATGACGAGTCGCGTCTTTCCGATGCCGAGAAAGAACCCGACCAGGACCTGTCGCAGGAGCAGAAAGATCGACCCCGCCATGAGGATCCGGAAGTACGAGAACTCCAGAGCGATCTGCGCCGGGCTGTGCCCGGCCAGACGGAACGTCCCGTGAACTACCGGGATAAGGAGTAACAGGAGCGGCAGAAACAGTATGGCCAGGTAGAGGCCCTGCGTCACCGTATGTACGGTCCGGTCGTTTCGACCGGCACCGTAGTACTGGGCAACCACGGCGTTCGTGTACCCGACAATCCCCGCGAAGAATGCGGAAAAGACGAAGGCCGACAGGCCTCCCGCCATGGATGCGGCAATGTGCAGTTTTCCCAGGTAGGAGAGGAAGAGCCGGTCGACGAAGCGCATGACCGTCTCCGACGCCTGGCTCAGGATCATGGGCGCGGCAATTGCGATGAGACGGCGCAGGTTGGGCTCTTCTATCCGTGCTTCAGCGACGTGCGACATGGGTGGCCAACTATACGCGAAAGGTCGTGGCGCGGGAAGTGCCGGCGGCCCCAGGCGCCGCAGCGTGCGGAGGGGCCGCAACCGTAGCCCGTCGGCATCTTCGTTACTATATTTCCTGCGGAATCATTCTTGGGAGTAGCTGCAATGGAACCGCGTAAACACCGCTGGCAAAGGGAGAAGCGTGAAGAGAACAAGCTCGTTGATCCCTTCCGGCTGAGTAGTCCCCTCAACAAGGGGCAGTTTCACTTCTCCATCTGGTACTTCATCATCGTCATCGTGGCGATGATTGCGCTCAACGCCCTCATCACGATTCCTGCCGACACATTTGTGACCTACAGTCGGTTCAAGGAGCTCGTTCGACAGGAAGAAATCGGACGGGTGGAGATCGGCCCGGATTACCTGCGCGGCTTCCCGGCGACGGCGATGGGGTCCGTCCAGGGCCCGGATCCGGCGCAGGATGCCGGACGGGACATCGACCGGACGGGGCCGGCAGCGCCCGCACCCCCCGGTGAACGAGGGCGTCCGACTGTATACCGTACGACCGTCGTGGATGATCCCGGTCTTATCCCACTCCTGGAAGAGCGCGACGTAGAGTACTACGCCGTCGGCCGCGAAGGGAGCGCGTTGTTGGGCTTTCTCCTCAACTGGCTCCTGCCCCTCATTCTTCTACTCTTCATCTGGCGGATCCTCTTCAACCGCATGGGCTCAATGGGACCGGATGTCATGTCATTCGGGCGCAACCGGTCCCGGATCGTCGCCGAGGGGGACACCGGCGTGCGCTTCCAGGACGTCGCCGGAATCGATGAAGCCAAGAGCGAACTCGAGGAGGTGGTCGACTTCCTCAAGACGCCGGAGCGATACGCCGCAATCGGCGGAAGGATTCCGAAAGGGGTACTTCTGGTCGGGGCCCCGGGCACAGGGAAGACTCTTCTGGCAAAGGCCGTGGCCGGTGAGGCGGCGGTGCCGTTCTTCCGGATGAGCGGTGCCGACTTCGTCGAGATGTTCGTAGGTGTCGGCGCGGCGCGAGTGAGAGACCTCTTCCGGCAGGCCCGGGAGAAGGCGCCGTGCATCATCTTCATTGACGAGCTGGATGCAATCGGGAAGGTGCGTGCCACCGGAGGCACCGGCAACGACGAACGGGAGCAAACCTTGAATCAGCTCCTCGTGGAGATGGACGGCTTTGACGCGCGCACCGGGGTGATCATCCTCGCCGCGACGAACCGGCCGGAGATCCTTGATCCCGCAATCACCCGCCCGGGCCGCTTCGACCGGCAAGTGCTGGTGGATCGTCCCACCCTGGAGGGACGCGAACAGATCCTGCGAGTTCACGCCCGGGAGGTGAAGCTCGCACCGGAGGTCAGCCTGGAAAGGGTGGCACGTCAGACTCCGGGCCTGGCCGGGGCGGACCTGGCCAACATTGTGAACGAGGCCGCCCTCGTTGCGGTACGCGCCGGGCGAGGGGAAGTCATCCAGGAGGACTTCGACGAGGCCATCGAGAAGGTCATTGCCGGACTGCAACGGCGAAACCGTCTCATGGACGCCGAGGAGCGACGGCGCGTCGCCTACCATGAGACCGGGCACGCTCTAGCGGCCCACCTCACCCCGAGGGCCGATTCTGTACAGAAGATATCGATTGTGCCCAGGGGCTACGGCGCATTGGGATACACCCTGCAGCTACCAAGCGAGGAGCGATACCTGCAGACCGAGCAAGACCTCCTGGCCCGGGTGGGCGTGCTCCTTGCGGGTCGCGCTGCGGAGGAGATCGTCTTCGGCGACATCTCCACTGGAGCCGCGGATGATCTGACCAAGGCTTCGGATATCGTCCGGAAGATGCTTACCGACTACGGTATGAGCGAACGATTCCGCAACGTCTACCTCCCGTACAGGAAGAGCGGTCGATTCCTCGAGGAGCAGGGTTCCCACGGTCAAAGGGAATACGCCGAGTCGACGCAGGAGTACATTGACGGCGAAACCGCCCGAATCATCGACCAGGAGTACACCCGGGTTCGTGCCTTACTGGAGGAGCATCGGGAACAACTTGAGACGGTGGCGCACCGACTTCTGGAAGTTGAGAACCTCGGAGGCGACGAGTTTCGAGAACTGGTCGCGCTGCGGGAGTAAGCAGCGGTCGGGCTGACGGGGGAGATGCGAGACGAGCGGAACCACAACCTTACCATCACCATTCTCCTCGTGTCGGTCTTTCTCCTGGTGACCGGGAGCGCCTTGCAGACCACTCTCCTGGGAGTTCGTGCGGGGATCGCCGGGTTCCGTGAAGAGAGTCTCGGTGTCGTCATGGCGAGCTTCTCCCTCGGCTACGTTGCCGGAACGACGGTGACGGTGCACTTCCTCAGGACCGTCGGGTTCGTCCGAACCTTTGCGGCCCTGGCATCGACCGCCTCCGCCCTGGCAATTGCGCACGGGTTCTTTGTCCTGCCCGTCCTCTGGGCGGTCTTCCGTTTTCTCTTCGGGGCGTGCTACGCGGGCCTGGTACTCACCATTGAGAGCTGGCTGAACCAGGAGAGCACCCGCGAGAATCGCGGCCGCGTCCTTGCGACGTATGGCCTCGTCTTCTGGGGCGCAACGGCTGCGGGGCAGATCGGTGTCTCCGTGGCGTCCGCCGCCGGGCTGGCGCTCTTCGCCGTCGTCTCGGTGGCCCTTTCCCTGGCGCTCGTCCCGGTAAGTCTCACAACCATTGATGAGCCGCGCATTGATCGGTACGAACGCTTCCCGCTGCGCTCACTCTTTGCCGTCTCCCCCATCGGAGCGGTAGGGGTCGTTGCCGTCGGCTTTGTCGGCGGCGCATTCTGGGGCATGGCACCGCGCTTTGCACAAGAGATCGGCGGCCAGAGAGCGGTCTCCCTCTTCATGTCGTCGGCCATTGTCGGTGCCGTTGCCATGCAGTGGCCGTTGGGCCGCGCCTCCGATCGCATGGACCGACGGATTACCATCCTTATTTCGGCGCTCGTCGCCGCCGCTGCGGCCATGCTTATCTTCCTGACGGCCCGGGACACGGCGCCGGCAACGCTCGTGCTCGTCGCCACCTACGGCGCAAGTGCCCTGCCCCTCTACGGCCTGACGGTTGCGCACATCAACGATCACGTCCGTCAGGACGACCTGGTATCCGTGGCAGGTACGATCGTGGTGCTCTTGGGCCTCGGAGCTGCCGCCGGTCCCATTGCAACCGGCACCGTCATGACGCGCCTTGGGCCGCGCGCACTCTTTCTTGTGGAGGCGGTAGTCCTCAGCGCATATGCGGCCTTCGGCATTGTCCGCCTGCATCGGCGCGACCGGCTCCGGGCGCCTGCGAAGCGTCACTTCCAGGCACTTCCCAGGACCACACAGGTCGTAACACACCTGCTCCGGCGCCGGCACGAATGACCGCTTGTGCGGCCCACCGGGATCGCGTGGGCGTTCGGCGTGGCCGGGCGTTCGGCGTGGTCGGGCGTTCCGCATGGCCGGGCGTTCGGCGTGGCCGGGCGTGGTTGGGACCGGCGGGAGTGGGGCCGCAGGTGGGTGTGGGAATAGGACCTCCGGCGGCGCGGTGTACGCCCCACAGGGTTCGTCCGTTTCCCCTTGGTCCCGGAAGTCGGTACACTATGCCCCATATGAACCACGACCACTCCTGGATCAGCTGGAACGGCAACATCGTTCACCGCTATCAGTACATGCACCGGCCCCGCACGGAAGATGAGCTGGCCGCCGCGGTGCGGGACGCCCGTTCCGTGCGGGTCTTCGGGAGCAGGCAATCCTCCGCGGATATCGCCGCCGGCACCGAGACGCTGATCGATCTGTCCGACTACAACCGCGTCGTGGAGGTGGACGAGGTGCGACGCCGGATCACCGTCGAGGCCGGCATGACCCTCAAGACCCTGATGTACCGCGTCGAAGCCCAGGGATGGACGTTCACGTGCCTCCCGGACATCGACACGGTCACCGTCGGCGGCGCGCTCTCCACGGGGACTCACGGCACCGCCGGTGGTGCGCACCCCCTTGCCGAGTCCATGGTCGCGGCGCGACTCGTCACCGCCGACGGCAGCGTGAAACAGATCGACGACTCAAGCGAAATCATGCCGGCCCTCCGAAACGCTTTGGGCACCCTGGGGGCCCTTTCCACCGTGACATTCCAGCTCGAACCGCTCTACCACCTCCGCGTGGAAGAGCAGGCCCTCCGCGACGAGGAGTGGCTGGCCGACTACCGCAGCCGGCTCAGCGAGTACGACTTTCTCCGGATCATCTGGCTGCCCCACACCGGCTACGGCTGGGTGGTTCGGGGAGAGCGAATAGACCCCGAGACACCGGTCGAGGAGCGTGCGGCGCCGCGGTTCGTGCGACACAGACGGGAAGTCTCGAAGTTCCTCTACGAGCGCACCGTTCGGTTTCCGCGCTTCACCCCGCTCGCAAACCGCCTGCTGCGGCGCCTCTTCTTCAACCACCGCACCGTGGCAAAGGGGACGCTCTACGGAGCAACCGTTACAAAGTCGCGGGGGTCAACCCTCGAGCTCTCGGAGTGGACCGTCGCCATGGACCGCTTCGAAGACCTCTTCGCCGAGCTGCGAACCCGCCTGGAGAGCACCGCAAACAACGCATACGCCCACATCCCCATGGACATCCGCTTCCTCCGCGCCGACGCCACCTGGCTGAGCAACGCTCACGACCGCGACATCGTGACGGTCGGATGTGTTACCCGCAACCCGGAGCACGCCGATGAGTACGCCGCCTTCGACATGGTTGAGGATCTCTTTCTCAGCTACGGCGGCCGCCCGCACTGGGCCAAGCGTTTCAAGGCGAAGGCGCCGGAGCTCCGTCCCCTCTATCCGCGCTGGGACGACTTCATGGCGCTCCGCCGCCGCATGGACCCGGAGAACAAGTTCCTTAATCCCTATCTCCAAGAGCTCTTCGGTGAGGGTAGCCACTGAAGGAGGCTTGACCGGGGACGGGGCTTGACCGGGGACGGAGCTTGACCGGGGAGCAGGCTTGACCGGCGCGTCCGGGCGTGCATACCCTCATCACCATCGTGGCATTCCCGCACTCGCCCGGACAGACTGAAAGCTCGGACGGCGCGACTCGGCGGCACCCGCGGGGAAGCGCGGATCGTGACGCCGGCACCATCTCGAGCTCCTACCGCATTGAGGGCAAACCCTTCTACCTGCCCATCAAGGACGAGGTGGAGATCTTCGAGCGCGCTTGGGTGGAGCAGATCCCGGTCCTCCTCAAGGGACCCACCGGCTGCGGCAAGACGCGCTTCGTGGAGTACATGACCTGGCATCTGGGACAGAAGGTGTACCGGGCCGGGAGCCCCCACTCCCCCGGCGGCTCCAGCGCCGCCGGCTCAACGTCCACCGCCGGCGCGGGCGCCGCCACCCCGCCCTTCGCCCACGGCGTCGGCAGCCTCTACACCGTCGCCTGCCACGAGGACATGACCGCCCGTGACCTCACGGGCCGCTACATCATGAAGGGAGGCGAGGCGGTCTGGATCGACGGCCCGGCCACCATGGCGGTGAAGGAAGGCGCCGTTCTCTACCTGGACGAGGTCGTCGAGGCGCGCAAGGACGTCACCGTGGTCATCCACCCTTTAACGGATTACCGCCGCCTCCTGCCCATCGAGACGCTGGGCATCCAGATCGAGGCGCCGCCGAGCTTCATGGTGGTCGTCTCCTACAACCCCGGCTACCAGAGCATCCGCAAGAACCTCAAGCCGTCGACCAAGCAGCGCTTCGTAGCCATCGACTTCTCCTACCCTCCCGCCGACAAGGAGACCACCATCGTGGAGACCGAGAGCGGCATAGATCACGCCCTCGCGGAGCGCCTCGTCCTCCTGGGCAACGACATCCGCAACATCACCACCATCGACCTGGAGGAGGGAGTCAGCACCCGCAGCCTGGTCCACGCCGGCAAGCTCATCCGCCGCGGCATCCCCGCCAAGCGGGCATGCTCCCTGGCCATTGCCCAGGCCGTCACGGATGAGAAGGACGAGATCACGGCGATCGAGCTGATCGTGGATAAGATCTTCAGATAGTGGCCCTGCCGGGCCGATGCCCACGGTTCGCGGTCGCGGGCGGCCGCCGGATGTGGGCGTTCGTCATGTGCGGGCCGCCGCTACCAGGTACAGTAACCTCCATCGATTATCAGGTCACTGCCGGTCATGTAGTCCGAGACGCTTGCCGCAAGATAGACGACGGCCCCCTGGAGATCATCCGTACCGGCCATGCGCTGCAAGGGAATACGCTCGAGCCACTTGGGCAACACGCTCTTCCCTTCCGGCGTCTCCAGCAGCTTCTCAACCAAGGCCGTCTTCGTATAGCCCGGGCTGATGCTGTTCACCCGGATTCCCCGCGGGGCCCACTCGGCGGCGAGACTGCGAGTCAGGTGCAGCACGCCGGCCTTCGAGCTGTTGTAGGCGCTCTGATTCTGCGGCGTATTGGATATGTGCGCCGACATGGATGCGGTGTTAATGATCTTTCCGTACCCCGCCTCGATCATGACGCGGGCTTCCGCCTGCGCACACAGGAAGACGGAGTTGAGGTTCAAATCGATGACCTTCTTCCACTCCTCGTAGTCCATGGTCTCGGCGTCCCGCCAGAGGCCCATACCCGCGTTGTTCACCCCAATGGTCAGGCCGCCCCAGGCGTCGACGACCGTCTGTACCATCCCCGAGACAGCTTCCGGATCCGTTACGTCCGCCCGAACGGCCATGGCATCTATTCCCTTCGCGGTGAGCTCGGTGACCGCCGCCTCCGCCAGGGACGAATCAATGTCCACCACCGCAACCTTCGCGCCGGCTTCGCCGAGGGCGTGGCAGTAGGCGAGCCCGATCCCTTGCGCGCCCCCCGTCACCAGGGCGGTCCGCCCATCCAGACGAAACCTCTCGAGAATCGATCCCTGTTCCTCTCTCATATCTGCAACCTCTTGTTGGCCCGGCAAGACAAGGGCTCAGGCCTTGAGCTCTTCATCGAAGACCACCGCAACCTTTCCACACTTTCCCCCTGCCATGAGCGCGTAGGCTTCATCGACGCGGTCCAGGGGAAAGCGGTCGGTCACCAGGTCGTGGGGATGGATGCCCCAGGAGACCAGCCGTTCCACCAGCTCTTCCATGAGCCAGATGCTGGTGACCCAGGAGCCGTAGACGGTCTTCTGCCCGTGGATCATGTCCGGGCTCGGCTCCAGATGGACATCCCCGCCCTCGCCGACGAAAGCCGTATCCCCCCAGGATGATGCCGCTCGCACAGCGAGTCGGCGCGCCGCGCCGTTTCCGGAGCAGTCGACCGTCTTCTCGAAGCCCTGCGGAGCGACCTCCTCGACGAGGCGGGATTCGAGATCGTCGGAGAAGGTGTACACCTGATCCGCCAGACCGAGCCGGCGGACAAGATCCAGGCGCTCCTGCACCACGTCCACACCCACCAGCCGGCGGGCGCCCATGGCGCGCGCCAGCATGAGGGTTGCCATGCCCACCGGTCCAAGGCCGGTCACCAACACGCGGTCGTTGCCGGAGACACCGAGCTTCGTGAGCGCCTCGTAGGAGGTTCCGAAGCCGCAGGCAACCTGGGCACCGTCGACGTATGACAGTGGCTCCGGAAGCGGGACGAGGTCTTTCTCATCGGCCAGAAGATAGTCGGCCATGCCACCGTCCCGCTGCCAGCCGTAGGCCTGCCGATGCTCGCTGCGGCAGCTGATCATGTAGCCCCGCCGGCAGTCGTAGCACACGCCGCACCCGGAGATGTGGTAGACGATCACGCGATCTCCCTCGCCGAAGCGCTTCAAACCGGCTCCCGCCTTGACGATCCGGCCGCAGGGCTCGTGCCCGGCTATGACGTTCTGGTAGGCCTCCGGCCCCTTCCCCAGGTGCTCGCGGTAGATCGCCCGAATGTCACTGCCGCAAATCGTTGAAGCCTTCATCTTGACGAGCGCCTGACCGGGACCGGGCTCGGGTACATCGAACTCCTTCAACAGCGCCGTGCTGTTTCCCGGCAGAACTGCGCCCTTCATCTTCTGTGCCATATGTCCTCGCTCTCCTTCCTGTGTGCCGTAATCCGCCGAAGGATCAGAGTATTCCGCCGGCTATCGGCACGTTTACGCCGGTGATGTAGCCGGCGTCATTACTCATGAGAAACGCTACGGCGCCGGGGATCTCTTCAATACTCCCGACGCGCCTCATAGGAACCGCCCCAATCATCTCCTCGGCAACCTTTGCGGGATCTGAGGAGAAGTACTGGGTCCCGGCTTCCGCCTGGAGATTCACCTGCCGATCCCACATGTACCCCGGTCCCATGTAGGCCGGGCTGATCGAGTTCACTCTGATCCCGTAGGGCGCGAGGTCCTTGGATGCGGTCTGCGTGAGCCCAATGACGGCGAACTTGGAGGCGCCGTAGGCGGCCATGTTGGGTGGCCCCTCGACACCGGCCATGCTCGCGGTATTGACGATTGCACCGCCCCCGGCCTCCACCATGTGTGCGGAGACCGCCTTCAGAACGTAGAAGAAGCCGTTCACGTTGATGTCGATCACCTTGACGAAGTCGTCTTCCGGATAGCGATGCATCGGCTGAAAGAGCCCCTGGTATCCGGCATTGTTGAAGAGAAGGTCGATGCGGCCGAAATCCCGCACAATCGCCTGCACCGTCTTGTCGACGGCGCCCCGATCCGTTACGTCGCAGCGGTAGGCCCTGACCTCGGCCGCTGCAGAGCGTAGATCCGCCGCAGCTTCTTCCAGCTTCTCTGCGACCACATCCACTAGGGCAATGCGCGCCCCCTCGCGTGCGAGACGTCGCGCCGTTTCCAAACCAATGTTCCCGGCGCCCCCTGTAACCACGAGCGTGCGCCCTTCGAAGCGTCTTTCTGCTTCCACGAGTTTCCCCTTCTGTCCTTGCGGTGCCGGGTCACCCCGGCATTCACTATTCCGGTATTCGCTCAGTCCTGCGGCAATATGTGAACCTTCATCACACCGTCCCGCCCCGTCTCCATGAGGTCAATGCCTGTTTCCAGCTCGGAAAGCGGAAGCCGGTGTGAGATGAGCGGGTCGACGTCGATCCGACCCGATGCAAGAAGCCGTACGGCCTGGAAGGAGTTTCGGACGGAGGTGAACGAGGAGAGAATCCGAAGGCCCTTGCGGAAGATCGGAAAGGCGTTAAGGGACAGCACACCGTCCTGCGGGGGTACCCCGAAAAGCAGGATAGTCCCACCGGGGCGTGCGTAGTCGACCGCCTGCGCCATGACGGCGGGGACCCCGGTAGCATCCACAACCACGTCGAAGCGCTCATCCCCGAGCTCTTCCAGGGAGGAGCCGGTCCGATGCGCGCCGGTTTGGCCTGCAAGAGAGAGGCGCTCGGCGTTGCGATCCACCTGGGTGATCTCGCTCGCTCCCTGCAGGCCGATCGTCTTTGCCAGGAGAATCCCGATTGGTCCGGCCCCTACGATCAGCACTCGGTCCGCCGGAGTGAAGTCCGTCCGCTCCACCCCGTGAAGCACACAAGAGAGCGGCTCCACGAACGCCCCGGCGGCAAAGGACATGTCACCAATGCTGAACGCCGCCTTCTCCGGGACAACGGCGTACTCGGCCATACCGCCTGACAGCGTCACGCCGATCCCTTGCCAGTTCTCACAGAAGTTCTGTCGGTTGTTGAGACAGGCCTCGCAGTTGTCACAGGCAATGTTGGGCTCAATGGCGACGCGGTCGCCCACGTGAATGCGCTCTACCTCCGAACCCGCCTCGACGACGACGCCGGCAAACTCGTGCCCCGGAACAATGGGATAATCCCCAATGTAGTCACCACCGTAAATGTGAACGTCCGTGCCGCAGATCCCCGAGGAGTGCACCTCGATCCTGATGTCCTTCGGGCCGACGGCTCGGGGCTCGAGCTCTTGGATTTCCAGCTGCCTCGGCCGGGTAATCACCGCTGCCTTCATGGTGTCTATCCTTTCACGGCGCCCTTGGTGAGCCCCTTTACAAGCGCCTTCTGGGTCATCCACCCGAACACGACCGGCGGCAGCACTGCTACGGTAGAGGCAGCGGAAAGCTGTGCAACGTAGAGGCCCTGCTGCTCCCGGAACCTCGCCAGATAGACCGGAAGCGTCGCGGCCCGGTTCCCGGTCAGGTTGAATGCCAGGAAGAACTCGTTCCAGATGAACACCGCAACGAGAAGGCCCGCGGCAATGATGCCCGGTTTGACCAGGGGAATCCCGATACTCCACAGCTTTCGCCAGGTGGCACAGCCGTCGAGCTCCGCCGACTCCATTATCTCCACAGGCAGGTCGGAAAAGAAAGAGTACACCATCCAGATCACGATTGGCGTGTTGAATCCCACGTAGAGGACGAGAAGCCCGCCCCGCGTATTGATGATGTTGAACTCCTGGAACCAGGTGTACACGGGGATCAGAATTGCAACCGGAGGCAGAATGATGGTCACGAGGAACCAGACGAGCAGGTTTTCGCGATTCTTCGCCTTCTTGAACTCCCCGAAGACGAGCTGAAAAGCGGCCGGGACACCAATGAGAAGGCACAGAAGGGTCCCGGTAACGACCTGGAAGACCGAGTTCTGCAGAGCTCTGATTATACTGGGGTTCGAAAGCACGTTCCGAAGAGTCTGCAACGTCGGGGTGAAGTTGAAACTCGGGTAGATCGCCTGAAACTCGGTCTTGAAGGCGGAAACGAACATGTAGAGAACCGGAAAGAAGTAGAGAATACCAATGCCGTAGATGACGACCGCGAGGATTGTCCTTCGCGCGATCCGCCGCACCATCATGGCGCGATGCACTTGGGCCAGGGTTCTTGTTTCTGCCACGTCTATTCCTCCCCGCCTCAGCTCAACATGGTCCGCCGTCGCTTGATCGACTTGTACAGAAGATTAACAAGAAGCAGTGTCAAGGCGACGGTTACCACAGCGACAGCCGCGGCACGCCCCACCTGCGAGGCACTGAAGACCTGACGATACACAAGAAACGGCAGATTGTAGGATTGCGTTCCGGGACCACCGCCGGTGGTCGTAATGATGATGGCAAACTCCTTGATGATGAACACCAATCCCAGCATGATCGCGACGTTGAGATGATTCTGCACCAGGGGCAACTTGATCCGGAAGGTGCTCTGAAACCAGTTGCACCCGTCGATCTTCGTACTGTCCATCACATCTTCCGATATGCCTTGCAAGCCCCCGAGGGTGACCAGCACGAAGAACGGCAGCCACTGCCAGACGAAGAGGGCAATCACGACGGCCATCGGATACTCGCTGAGGAAGTCGACGCGGGGCAACCCGAAGGTTTGCGAGAGTACGCCGTACCACCCGAAACGGCTGCTGAAGATTGTCGCCCGCCAGACGACTCCTGCTGCGGTGGACATGACGAAGAAGGGTCCGAGAATGAGCGTTCTCGCGATATTGACACCGGGGATGTCGTTGTCCAGTAGCAAGGAAAGAAGAAATCCAAGAGCGGTACAAAGGACCAGCGTGACGCCGGTCATGACGACCGTCTGCCACAGGACTTGATAGAAGATCGGTATTTGCGTCCAGTTATCAACGGCGAGGAAGTAAACGAAGTTCTCGAAGCCCCTGAACTCAACCGGTAGATCCGGGCGAGCCAGATTCCACCGCAGTGTTGAGTATATGAGCGTCAGAATAAAGGGGACCTGGGTCGTTACTCCCACAACAAGAGCGGCCGGAAGGTAGTATTTTCGACCCGCTCTAACCTTTCTTGGGTTCATGGTTGCCCTACCAATCCAGTTCGACGTATTGCGGATGATGATGTATCCAAAACAGAAATGGAAGCCCCCGATGAGAACAGCGGGGGCTTCCTGTCGACGGTCTTCCTAGAGACCGAGCCGTTTAGCGATACCCACCGTCGACTGCGGCCTGGTCGAAGGCCTCCTGGGTAAGGCGAATCGCCTCATCGAGAGACATGTCGCCGACAATGTAGGCGGCAAGCCATTCCGTCATGCTATCGCCGAGGTCCGCAAACTCCGGAATGGCGATGTACTGCAGACCCTGATACGGTACGTCATCAACCGTGGGGTTGTCGAAGTCCGTCTGCTCGAGAGTCTCAAGGGTGATCTCCGCGTAGGGCACATCCGCATACCCTTCGAGCTCATAGGTGGACACGCGAGAGGCCGGAGGGGTGATCGCTCCGGTGGAGTCCTCCTCATAGGAGAGCTCAATGTACTCCTTGGATGTTGCCCAGAGCATGAAATCGAAAACCGCTTCCTTCTTTGCCTGCGACGTCTTGGGATTTATGCCGAAGGCCCAGTTCCACAGCCACTGCGAGACGTGCTCAGGTCCTTCCGGGGGAAGCGCATAGCCGACCTTCCCGGCAATCTCGGACTCCTCGGACTCGAGGGGCGGGGCAATCGAGGTGGCATCGAAGTAGATGCCCGCGTTACCGGACTGCATGAGCGCAATAGCCTCGTTGTAGGTGTAGGAGACAATGTCTTCCTGACCGGCATCCACGAGAATCTTCTTGAACATCTGCCACGCTTCGCGCTGTTCCGGCGTGTCGACCGTGGCGTTCCAGTCCATGTCGTAGAAGCGCCCGCCGTAGGCGTTTACCATGGGCACGAAAGGTGCACCAACCATGCCCCAGCCGGGAGCGCCGCGCATGGTCATGCCGACCGTGCCCTCATCCTCGTCATGAATCGTCGTTGCGAAGTCGTAGAGCTCGTCCCACGTCGGCTGCTCCGGCATGGTCAGATCATGCTCTTCGAAGAGCTCCTCGTTGTACATGACGAAGGCGCTCTCGCCGTAGAAGGGCAGCGCGTAGGCGTCGCCGTCCATGGAGAGAGATTCCTGCATGGCCGGAATCAGGTCGTCACGATCGTACTCGGCCAGACGATCCTCCGGTAGCGCATCGAAGAACGGCTCCAGGTTCTCGAGCCATCCGAAGTTCGCCCAGTTCAGTGCTTCGTAGGGACCAATAACGAACATGTCGTAGGTCGTACCGCCCGTCGAAGCCTCGGTAAGCAGACGGGAACGAAGATCGTTCTCCGGAAGCACCGAGATTTCCACCGTTACTCCCTCTGCCTCGTAATACTCTTCCGCAAGTTCGGCGAGGCCCTGGGAAATGGGGTTGTTCGGCAGAGCCAGACTGATGGACACTTCCTCAGCCTCACCCTCGCCTTGACCTCCGGCGAATGCCGGGAGCCCGGCAACAAGCAGAAGTGCGACAGCTATCGCACCTGCACGAAGAGAGCGTTTCATGGTTTCCTCCTTGTTGGCTCTTGCAAGCCAAAACGCTTACATACAACTTCACATTTACCTTACCATAAGATCGTAAACTGTCAAGAGGAACACGTCATCTACATTCATTATTGTGTTACAGGAAAAACTCAGTTACAGTATCCTTTGTGGGTTAGTCTCAAATGAAATCGAAAACGCGACACGTATACACAGCACTGCGCGGCATGATTGAAGGCGGTGAATACCCGAACGGGACCCGCCTCCCCTCCGAACATGAATTGGCTCAACGGTACGAGGTATCACGCCCAACCGTGGCCAGCGCCCTCGCTGAGCTTGTCGAAGCGGGCTACGTCGTGCGCCGCCCCGGTTCAGGCACATTTGTGACGATTGACCGGAGAACCGTGTCTTCCCTGCAACGAAAGACTTTTGGACTCCTGTCTCCGAAGCTCGGCGAGGTTTTCGAACCCATCTCCGGTCGGATTGCGTCCCTATCGCACCACAACAACTTTAATCTGCTGTGGAGTACCCCCGGGGAAGGAGATGCAGAGGCCAGCGCCAACTTCTACATGACGGCGGCGGAACGGTTCGTCGAGTCGGGAGTCGACGGCGTGTTTCTGGTGCCCCTCGAGTACTTCGAGGCCGCAGAGACCGCAAATCGCACGGTTGTCGAGCGTCTCGAAGCGGCCGGTATTCCCCTTGTGCTGATCGACAGTGACATTTGCGCCTTTCCACGGCGCAGCTCCTACGACCTGGTCGGAATCGACAACGTGCGGACCGCGTATGAAGCGACGAGGCACTACCTTTCTCAGGGCGCCGAGCGCATTGACTTTGTTGTCCGGCCATACTCGCACAGCACGGTGCCGGAACGTATCCACGGCTATCAGCTGGCCCTCCTCCACGCGGGCATTTCCCCTGAGGCGGAGTGGGTACACCGGGGAGATGCCGCGGACACAAGTTTCGTTGAGGAATGCCTTGATTGCGGCGCCTCCAACGTGATTTGCCAAAACGACGCTACTGCAATCGAGTTCATGCACTCACTCACCACCCTTGGAGTCGCAGTTCCTGAGCAGACTCGAGTCATCGGATTCGATGATGTTCGGTACTCCCGGCTGGCCCGAGTCCCGCTGACGACAAGCAACCAGCCCTGCGAAGACATCGGCGGCGTGGCAGTTGAAATGATGTTGCGCCGGCTGGCACAGCCGGAAACGCCATCGCTTTCGGTTCAGCTCCGGGCCCCACTCGTCGTTCGAGAGTCTTCACTCTTGCCGGCACGCCATGGAGATCGAAGTCTCGAAGTCGGCGCCGGATACCGGGAGAACCGGAGACCCTCGGCTTCGTCGTGATCCGGAGAATCGCACCTACGGAGTCATACGCATGGGCGGGTTCGTAGTAGGTTTGGACGTAGGTACAACTTCCATCGCCCTCGTTCCGATCACCCGGGAGGGGACCGTCTTGCCGGGACGAAGCAGGGAACACCGCGCCGAGATCAGAACCGTCCATCCCTGGGAGTCTCTGCAGGATCCGGAGAAGCTCCTCCGAACGGCCCGGGAGCTGCTTCGCGAGTGTGTGGAGGAACTCGGGCCGCCTGAGGCGATAGGCGTGTGCAGCCAGATGCACGGCCCGGTCTACCTTGGTGCACGAGGTGAAGCGGTCACTCCCCTCTACACGTGGCTCGACGGCCGTGGGGATTTGCCGCTCCCCGGCTCCTCCGGCGATTCAAGCCACACGCCGACGGACTCCCGGACCAGCTACGCGGCTCATCTGTCGCGAATAACCGGAGCCTCACTTTCGAGCGGGTTTGCCCTCGTCACCCATTACTTCCTGCAATCCGGCGGTGACGTTCCACCGAACGCCCGGGCAATCGCAACCGCCGGTGATTTCGTGGCAACGTCACTTGCGGGTCGTAGCCGTCCTCTGATGGACGCCACTCAGGCTCACAGCTTCGGCGCCTACGATCCCGGCACCGGAGGGTGGAGTTTCGACCGCGCCCGGAAGGCGGGCTTGCCTGCACCGCTTCTTCCCGAGATCGTGCCTGCCGGCACCATTCTCGGCACATGGACAGACTCCGCGCAGACGAGAGTGACAACCTGCGTCGGTGACAATCAGACGTCGGTGCTCGGCGCGGCGAAGAGCTTCTTTCGAGACGGTGTGCTGTCCATCGGGACATCCGGCCAGATTTCCGTTCACGTGGAGACCCCCGAAAGCCCTAATCCCGCCATAGATGTACGCCCGTTTCCGGCGCCGGGCTACCTCGCGGTGGGCGCGTCACTTACCGGTGGCAAGGCGTATCAGACGCTCCGGGAGTTTCTGGATGACGTGTGCGTCCGGTTCGGCAGCTGCGCGCCCCACAGCGTCACCTACGAACGCATGAACGAGGTGGCCGAGGAGCTCATGCGGTCCCTCGAAGAACGGGCGACTGCGCCGCTTGACGACCCAGACATGCCGAATGTGGACACCCGCTTTCTCGGCGCGCGTTCCGACCCCCGCGCCCGGGCGGCAATATCGAATCTCACTCCCTGGAACTTCACCGCCGGCCACGTCACCTTGGGGCTGCTTTCGGGCATGATCGATGAGCTTCATCAGCTCTTCCTCACCCTTCCGGAAGCGACCCGCGAAAGCACGGAACGTCTATCCCTGACCGGAAATGCCCTGCGGCGAAACCCGGTTCTTCAGAAGCTGGCCCAACTGCACTTCGACCTTCCCACCTACCTTCCCGCCCACTCCGAAGAGGCGGCGGTCGGCGCGGCAATCGTTGCCGGCGTCGGAATCGGCATATGGTCGTCCTATGAAGAGGCGTGCGCCGCCGTCGCTGCCGACGAGCACTCCTGAAGGAACCGCACTCGCCGTTGCAGGCGGCGGCTACCTGCGGCCGGCTTCCACCCCGCCGAGGGCATCATCGATCTTCGGCAGCTTGGTCGGGTCGAGCCACTGCCGGCGCACAAAGAATCCCGACACCACCGACGAGGAGATGACCGCTTCACCATGGGCAAACTCGACGAGCTCCTCGCCGCCGGGGGCGTTCGGCCCCGTCTCTGCCAGGGTCTCACGGCGATAGAAGCGATGCGCCAGGGTCTCCGGGTCGAGGATCCAGTACTCCCGCACTCCGTGCTGCTCGTATTCGGCAAACTTCGGACCTACATCGCGCTCCGCGGTTCGCGGGCTGAGCACCTCGACCACCAGGTCAGGTGGACCTTCAAGGTAGGTCTCCCGCGCGGCCTTCTCGCGCCCAACCGCATAAAAGGCGAGATCGGGAAGAAAGACGTTCCGGCCACTCAGCCTGACCGCCACCGCCTCCCGGTAGAGGCGGCCGAGGTCGTGTCGGTCAATGTACAATCGCAGCAAACCATCCAGGAAGTTCAGAAGATCGGCGTGACGAACCGAAACCGGTGAGTGCATGAAGACCTCTCCGTCAATGAGGTCGGCGTGCCGGCCCGGTTCCAGCCACTCCAGGAAGTCGGCAGCGGTGAGAAGCTCTCGCTCGAGGTCGGCGGCAACGGAGACTTTGGTCGGCATGGCACCTCAGAGTATACGCCGGGGCGCGGATGGGCAGCAAACGGAGCGCGTGAGGCCGGTGCGGCGACACGAACCGATCCGCCCCTACCCCACCAGCGGATTCCGCACCGTGAGGACCGGGAAGCGCGAGTAGTCGCGGTCCGCCGTCCACAACTCGTCGACCCCGTGGCTGAGACAGATCGCCGCAATGCGTGCGTCGTGAACACGCGGACCCGTCGCCTGCGCCGCCTCCACGAGATGCTGGAGATGGCGAAAGTACACGCCGGCCGGCTCTGCTAGTGCGGCGAAGCTCGGGCTTCCCATCCATATCTGAACCTGCATCAATGCCTCGGAAAGGGGAGTTGGAGGTGAGTAGATGCGAGGGTGCGTCACCACGGCAAGAAACTCGTGGACGACAGGCCACGGCACGGCCCAGGGGGTATCTGACTCGGCGAGACTTCGCACCGCCTCGAAGGCCGGACCGTGGAATGCAGAATCACCCCGGTGCGCGTAGACCAGGATGTTGGTATCCACCGCGATCATCCCCCCCGCCCCTCGTAGATCATGCCGCGAATCTGCTCCCACGCCCCTTCTTCGACGCCCTCGCGCACTCCGTTGCCCGTGAACGTGTGATCGGGTAGTCGATACGTTCCTGGAGTGCCGTCACGCTCCGCGAGGTACTGCCGAAGGGCGGTCTCCATGACTTCCCGCATGGTGGTCTCTCGCCGACGGGCATACTCCTTCAGCTCGTTCATGAGAGCGTCGCTTAGCTCGACGGTTGTCTTCATACAACAAAGCTAACACTGATATGGGAATAAATCGACTGCTATATGGCTAGGTATATCCTGACTGCCGGGAGCACTGAAGCAGAGGCCGGCCCGTTCGTGCCCTATATGCCCCGGCGCCGCCGCGGTACCCTCACCCCCGCTCAAAGACCGCCTCGAAGAGAGGCGTGGTGCGGAAGGTCGCGTCGCCGCCCGTTCCGCCGGAGCTCTCGAGCAGACCGAACTTCTCCCCCAGGTAGTCCACGAAGAAGATGTCCACCAGGGTACCGAGCCACCCCGACAAGCTGAAGGGATTCGCATTCTCCCCGGCGTTCTCCTGTTGTCCCGCCCGCGTCGCTTCGGCGAGCTCCGGAACCGCCGCGACAAAACGTTGTACGAGCAGACGGACGGGAACCCAACCGTCGTCGTTGAGTCGCGCGTCGCACAGCTCTCCGGCCGCGTAGAAGAGAAAGCCCGCCATTTGGTGGAGATACGGCGGCGCCTCGAAATAGCGGTGCTCAGTCCAGTCCACGGTGCGGAACGCCGTAGTGAGAAGGTGGCGGTAGAGCGCCGCCGGGTCGTCCACAAGGCGCAGAGCCGTATCCGTCGCTGCGAATCGATTGCCGGAGAGGCGAAGCAGCTTGGCGCTCTCGGCAAGGCGGCGAACGCGCAACAGACCCAGCCAGTCGGCCTCCTTCTTCGGCCGGAAACGCTCGCGCAACGAAGCGTCGGCCTCCGTCATCTCACCCTCGGCAGATTGTGCAACGAAATCGCCGGGGGACGGGATAAGCCCAATCTCATACGCCCGGTTGACGGTCTGCGTCGAGATGTACCCGGCCTTCGTTGCGCCGAGACCCTCGGGGCTCAGTGCCTGCTCGAGGAGCCATGATACGCTGCGCTGGTAGGGAGCCTCGACAATGAGTTCCCGGGCGTTGCGAAGCTCATTCGCTTCCCGCAGTCTGAGAACGCCCGGAACACCCGGCGCGTCGGCGCGCACGAGGTCTCTGAACGCCTGCGGCGAAAGACCGAAGCGATCGGCTTCCGGCTCGTCGCCGAAGCGCTCGGTCATCCGTGAGAGCGTGCTCTCGAGTTGGGCGCGCACGTTGTTCACGACCGCGGGATCCACCCCCAGTTCCGCCGCAATCGTTTCGTTCTCCTGGTGCCCCCCTTCGTTGTAGTTGCGCATGAGCCTGTCGGCGATCGCCTGAAACTCCTCAATGCTCGACGGGTATGGGCCCTCGGCCTCGTCGCCACCCTCGTCGTCCGGAAGGCCGGAACCGACAAGCGCTTCCTCGTAGCGCGAGCGCAGGACGCCGCACTGGTCGAGCAGGTTCTCGTCGAGCCCCAGCAACTGCGACGCCGCCGCGACGACGATAATGCCGGCGGCGACCTGCGGCTCTTCCGGAAAACCAACGATCCGCCCGGCCACCCTTACGCCTCGATCGTAGGCGACGCGCGTCCGCGCCTCGAGAAAGGCGCGTCCGTTGTCCTTGTCGAGGTAGATCATGGGATCGTACATGGGGGAGCCCTCTCCGAGAGTGACGCCGGCCCCGGCTTCATCGAAAACCGTGCCGGCAAGCTCTTCGCCCTCCGCCTCCGCGGCTGCTCGCCACGCCGTCTCCGACCACGCGTCGGAGTCTTCCGGTAGGTTCACCCATGACCCATACCGGCCGGGAGGACCGTGCGGCGTGCGCACCGGCGGCGTCTCGCTCACGCGGAGCATGGCCAGAAAGGGCAGCGGATCGCGAGCGGCGATGTCGCTCACGGGTGCATTGCGATCCGCAACGCCGAGAAGCGGTACGGAGCCGGGAGTGGCGGCCGCGTGGGAAACGACGTCGGCCATGAACAACGCATCGCCCTCCTCGAGTCCCTGAAAGGGAATCAGCACCCCATAGGTCTCGAAGGCAGGACCGACATCCACGAGCAGACCGAAGAAGAGCTCCAATCCGCGGCGGTAGTTCTCGGTAACGGTCCGCGAGTAGACGAGCATCCCGCTCCACTCGCTCGGATCGCTCCACGCCGAAGGCGCATCGCCGATCGGCTCCACGCGCAGTCGTCGGTCCCCGAGCTCTTCGACTACCCGGAAGAAGGCCCAGGCCCACGGTCGGGTGCGCCAGCGGCGCACAAGCGCTGCGGCATCGTCACGAATGTCGGTCTTGGAACCGCGCAGGAAGGCGGCGACCCGGTCGGGACGGGTAAAGACCGCAGCCACGGCGAGCATCCCCAGTACGTGCTCCTCCCACTCCTCCGGGTAGCCCTCCCACCAACCCTGGTTCTCATGGAATCGTGCGAAGGGACGGTCCACCAGCCGTTTTCGCTCGCCGTAGCGGAAGGCGGGCTGAATAACCTCGTCCAACAATGCCGAGGCGCGTTTGCACTCAGCCTCACTCGGAAGCTTGTCACTCATACCTCGCTCCTACCATTGCGGCTCGCCATGCAAGATGGCGTTCACCCGATCAATGTCGAACTCCTCGGGCTCGAACTCGTAGCCGAAGTGCTCCACCCTCTCGAGATCTATCTCGCTAAGCGATTCCTTCGGGCGATCGAGGAGATCGAGCAACCACATGTATCCGGCGACGCCTCCACAGTCATCCGGCGGCGCCGCGCGTTTGCCCGCGACGCAGACCACAGCGACGCGCTCGTTGAGCGGGAACGCTTCGGCCGAAACGACGCGATGAACCTTGATCTCGTGTTTCCAGCCGTCGCCGAAGTCGTAGGTGTACTCGAAGCGGGCGGACGCGGCAAGCCCGAGCTCGTCAAGCGTCACCTCCTCCTCGTCCAGGATGTCCGGATCTTCCATGTCCATGGGATCCGCGTAGCGCCGGCCGTTCACGACGAACTCGTGGAGGTGGTCGCCGTCCCAGTCCATGATGGTCTGAACGACCACGTGGAGGTCGCCGAGCGTGTAGCTGCCCGGGACGCGAACGCGCCTCCAGATGCTCGGTTTGATTCCCTTCAGTCTAACCGTGAGGACAAACACCGACTCCGGCTCCGGTGGCCGGGTGATATGCGGCTGGGGCTGCTCCCCGCCGCTCACCCCCGCTTCCGCCTCCGCAATCGTACGGTCGATAACCGGCGCAAGCCTGCCGACCGTCTCGTGCAGCCGGCGGATCTCTTCCGGGTCGCTCTCGTCGGTGCCGTTGAGTACCTCTATCACGCCGGTGAGCATCCCGCTCATCTCGCTGAGCCGCATCATCGGTTCGGCCGGCAGCTCGCTCGGGTCCAAGCCGCGCCGGTCGAGCGACCGGATCCAGTCGGCAATACGCATGGTGAGTGCAAGAACGAGGTCGCGCAGGGGGGCGATTGCAGCGTCCGCGTCCGGGTTGAACGCCTCAGCCTCACGTTTCCAGAGCTGCTCGGCAGCCGCGCGAAAGTCCTCCTGCTCCGCCTCGGACGCGTGCGCCGGGCCGGCGCCACCGAAGCACCGCTCCATTGCCTTGTCGAATCCCTCGCCATGGGAAAGCGCCTGGCGGATGAATCCGCGCAGCTCTTCGGTCGAAACCATTGAGCCGGTGCCCGCGAGGATTCGCTCAATAACGTCTTCGTGATTGTCTTTGCGTCGTGCCACGCCTGAGGGTAGCCGGTGGCTTCGGGTTGTTCAATCCCGCCAGGCGCATTGAACCGATGTGCCGTCTGCTTCCGAGTCCCCGCCTGCGAGGTGTTCACATCGTGACAGAAGCTGCCGCGTAGAGACCTCCGGATGATGCAGTGCTCTTTAGTACCACACCGAGAGAAAAAAGGGGGCTGCCTCCGAGCCTACATCTCGAGTTCTCCGCGTACTGGAGTTT
>CAZUVX010000021.1:0-39234 GCA_964623865.1 uncultured Spirochaetaceae bacterium
GCAGCTCTACCGGTGTCCGAAGAGTCTGCGCCACAGTCGCGGCACGTCCGCCCCCTCCCTCTGTATCTGCGGCACCGATCCGAGGAGCTTGGTGAGGTCTTCCTCTCGACCGGCGGTGAGGAGCACATCCGTCTGGTCAATGCGGTAGCTCGGCGCAACGAACTGGTACTCCCCCACCCCTTCCTTGCGCACCGCAATGACGTTCAGCCCGTACTTCCTGCGCAGCTCCGCCTCCACCAGCGTCTTGTTCACGATCTCGGCGGGCGGCTGGATCTCCGCAATGGCCAGATTGCCGCCGATTGGGAAGTAGTTGAAGAGCGTCGACGAAACCAGCGGCAGCGTCAGACGCTTGGCGGCTTCGCGGTTGGGAAAGATGACCTCGGTGGCGCCGACAAGCTGAAGGATCTCGCCGTGCTGGTCGGTCTCCGCCGCTGCGATCACCCGCTGCACGCCGCGCTTGCTCAGGTAGTTCGTCACCAGGATGGAGGCCTCAATGCGCTTCCCCATGTCGATGATAGCCGCATCGATTCCCGGCGGCACAATCCTCTCAATAGTCTCCTCGCGAATGGCATCCGCCACGTACGCCGCGGACACCTGATCCTGGTACTGCTCAATGATGTCGCGCTCCTTGTCCAGGATCAGGATCTCGACATCGTACTCGAGGAGCTCATCGAGAACCCGCCGCGCCAGAAAGCCAAGGCCAATAATTGCGAACTGTTTCACGAAACCCTTCCTCCGGCGGCCCTCAGCCGCCGCTCGTCCCGTCGGATCGCGTCGGATCGCGTCGGGGCTCGGGCGCCACCCAATCCCCCGCGCCTAGCCGATCAGAATGCGCTCTCGCGGGTACTCCAGGAGGCGCTGCCGTTCCCGCCGGAACCGCGGCATGGCAATGGAAATCAAACCGAGCCGTCCGGCAAGCATTGTCGATATTACTACGATCTTCGACGGTCCCGTGAGATCCGGCGTGATCCCCTGGGAAAGCCCGACGGTTCCGAAGGCCGAGAAGACTTCAAAGACCAGTGCCGATGCCGACGGACCGCGAGCTGCGACCGTCCCCGCGACCGCAGCGTCACTCCGCGCACCGAGGCCCTCCGTGATCATGAGGGCGGCCGTCGCCGCCAGCACAATGAGAAGCGCCTTCACCACGAAGCCGTAGGCGTTGGTAAGGACCTCCATGGGGACGCGTCGCCGGCCGATCCGGGTCTCCCCGTCGCGGTTGGTACCGCCGAGAGCGGCAATGACCACCAGGGCAAAGACGCTCACCTTGATGCCCCCGGCGGTGGAGCCGGGCGCGCCCCCGACGAACATGAGCCCGAGCGTCTGCAGGTACGCCGGCTGCGACAAAGTGTTCTGAGGCAAGGTGTTGAAACCCGCCGTCCGCGTCGTGACACTCTGAAAGAGCGCCTGGAGAACGCGAGTTCCCCAGGATGCACCCTCCTCGTGGAAACCGAAGAGCAGGTAGAAGAGCGCTCCCAGCACAACAAGAACCACCGCGGTCGAGAGCACAACGCCGGAGTGCAGGCTCAGGCGATGGCGCCGCTTCGTGAACCAGTCGTAGACGTCGTGGACCACCACGAAGCCCAAGCCGCCCACCACGATCAGGAGCATGACCGTGAGGTTCACCCCGACGGCTCCGGAGAAACCCTCCAGACTGTCGCGGAAGAGTGAAAAGCCGGCGTTGCAGAAGGCGCTGACTGCGTGAAAGATGCCGGCAAAGGTCGCCCCGGGCACGTCGAGGCTGCGAAAGAGCAGAACCAGCACGACCGCGCCGACCGCCTCGATCGCAAAGGTCACCAGGAGCACGCTCCGCAGAATGCCTCTGGGATCGAACTCCACCGCCTCGACGTAGTATTCCCGAATGAGCTTGCGGCTCTTCAGACTCATTCGCGCCCCGGGCCGCGCCAGATAGAGCGTCGTTATGGCAATGATCCCCAGCCCGCCGGCCTGAATCGTCGCCAGGATGACAATCTGACCGAACAGCGTGAAATCGGCGGTGTTCACCGTTATCAACCCGGTCACGCACGCTGCGGAAACCGCCGTGAAGAGTGCATCCAGGTAGGCGATCCCGCCCGGCTCCGGCCACGCGTACGGCAGCCGCAACAGAACCGATGCGACGGCAATCACCACGAAGAAGTAGCCGAAGAGGAGCGCCTGCCCCGATCGCAGCAGTCGGCGAAACGACGAAACCATGTCAGCCCGTGGTCCGACTTGAGATCGATACCGAAGCGCCGGCGGGCCCGTCCATGCGCTCGCGGCCGGTCGACAGTTCGGCGAGATACTGCTCCATCTCGCGGATCCCGCGAATGGAGAGCATCTCCCTGCTGATTGTCCGGGCGCGGTCAATGGTCAGGGAAGCGATCTGCTCCCGGACGCGTCCAATGTACTTCGGCGCCACACTCAGCTTACGGATTCCGGTCCCGACGAAGAAGGGAATCAACGTCGGGTCCGCGGCGCTATCGCCGCAGAGAGAGAGCTCCGAGATCTTCTCGCCCACCCCGTCTACGATACGCTTCAGCGCGCGCAGAACCGCGGGATGGTAGTTCCGATACAGGTTACCGAGCCGCTCGTTGGTGCGGTCGACCGCCAAGAGGTACATCACCAGATCGTTGGTACCAATCGACAGGAAGTCCGTCGCCTCGGCGAGCTCGGCAACGGCCTCCACCGCCGAGGGTAACTCGATCATGGCTCCGATCCTCGGCGCCGGGTTGTGCGGGACACCCTCCCGTTCGAGCTGGGCAATCGACTCACGGATCTCGCTGCGGCCCTCCTCCACCTCCTCCACCGAGGACACCATGGGAAACATGATCCTCAGGTCGCGTCCGACACCGGCGCGCAGCATGGCGCGCAGCTGGTCCCGGAAGAGCTCGGTGTTCGCCAGGGAGAAACGAATACCCCGCACGCCGAGAAACGGATTCTGCTCCGGCTGATAGGCGGTATCCATGAGCTTGTCGCCGCCGATGTCCGCAGTGCGCAGGGTCGTTTCCCGGTTGCCCATCCTGTCCAGAATGCGTTTGTAGATGTAGTACTGCTCCTCCTCGGTTAGTGCGGCGTTCCGAATGATGAAGGGAAACTCGCTGCGGTAGAGACCGACGCCGTCGGCGCGGTTGTCGATCGCAGCCTGCACATCCTGGAGGATGTTCACGTTCGCAAGCACCTGGACGGGCTCGCCGCAGTCGGTACAGCCGCCCTCCTCGCCGACCGGCGCCGGCGGCGCAGCAACCGTGGAGGCCTTCTCGCGGAACCGTCGTTGCGTCTCTTCATCCGGCTCAATGTAGACGGTCCCACCCGTTGCATCCAGAAGAAGCGTCGTACCCTGCCGCACCGTCAGCACCGAGGAGTCCTCCGAGACCAGGACGGGTATGCCGAGCGACCGCGCCAGGATCGAGATGTGCGCCGTGACTCCACTGCCGTAAAAGATCACGCCGGCGACATGCTGAACGGCGAGCTTCACCAACTCCGATGGAAACACGTGCCGGGCAATCACCACGTACCCGGTGTAGTCGGCGTCGGCGCGGGCCAACCCCTGAAGATTCGAGATCAACCGGTGTCCGACATCCTGGACGTCCTGAACCTTCTCGGTGAAGCGCGGATCCTCCATGCGCTCGAAGGTCTCGGCGAAGTAGCGCACGATCTCGTACACCGCCCGCTCCGGCGGCTCTCCCTCGCGAATGCGGCGGCGCATCTCCCCGGTGAAACTCTCGTCGCCAAGCATGAGGAGGTGCGAGTTGAAGATGAGGGATGCCACGTCTGAAAGGTCGGTCTCGCTGTCGTGGTGGAGCTCCTCGAGCTGATGTCGCGTCTGCTCAACAGCTTCCTCGAATATGCGCAGCGATTCCCCGACGCTCACCTCTTCGGCCGCCGTGTCGGATTGACGGGTGTCCGAAGTTCCCTCGCCGCCGGCGGCGGCGCCGCCGCCGGCAGTGGTGCCCCCGGGAAGCTCGTCGAGCCACCGCTGCTCAAGAATGAACGCCTTTCCCAGGACACTGCCCTCGGACGCGGTGCGCCCGTACAGGAGTCGCCCCGCGGCTCCCTTTCGCTCGATCTGGACATGCGGTCGCTCCGGGCTCTCCCGGAGCTTCGGCACCGGAACCTCCCGGAGAAGCACGGCGTTCTCCAGGGTGGCGGCAAGGGGATTGGCGATCGCACGAAGGGCGCGCTCGTCCTCACCGGTGAAGCTCCCGCCGGTGCGGCGCTGCACCAGGAGGACACCGATGCGGCGGGGGCCGCGCCGCACCGGCGCCGCGAGGAATCCCGGCAGGTCGGGCCGCGGGAGGTTCCGCTCGGGGTCTGCGCCGGAGCCGGCGGGATCCGGCCCGACACCGTCCCGGCGCGACTGCTGGGTCCGAAAGACTTCACCAACCACGCCGGGCCGGATACCGACCGCCGGGTCCGGGTTGGCGGGCAGGGAATCCGCGGCATGGGCGCGAAGGGTGAGGGTGCCTCCCTCCTCATCGTAGAGGTAGATGAAACCGTCGTCCCCTTGGAAGCTCTCGGCAATGAGACGGATGGCGTTCTTGAAGAAGGCATCCGTGTCCCCGGGACGGTCGAAGAGCCTGGAGAGCTGATTCACGAGCGCAATGAAGTCGATGGGGCCCGTCCTCCTTGTGCGACAATCGCCTACAATGTAGTTTGACCGGTGAGAGGCGGTCAACGTGGCGACTCCCCGCGGGCCGTCGACCATCGGGGACCCCGGGCCGCTCCACGCGGCCACGCCGGTGTCCCGGTACCGGCCGCTTTGTCATCTCCAAGGAGGTTCGGTGTGCAGAGCGTCTGCGTGTTCTGCGGCTCATCATCCGGTTCCGGCGGTGCCTTCAGCGCCGCCGCCGACGCCCTGGGCCGGGCGGTTGCGCGGCGGAACCTGCGCCTTGTCTACGGCGGCGGCCACCGCGGGCTCATGGGAACCCTCGCCGATGCCGCCCTCGCCGAAGGGGGAGAGGTGGTCGGCGTCATTACCCGGCATCTCGTCGACCGGGAGCTCGCCCACGAGGGACTGACATCGTTGCAGATAGTTGAGGACATGCACAGCCGAAAGGCCGCCATGGCCGCCCTCTCCGAAGGCTTCGTAGCCATGCCCGGAGGATTCGGGACCCTGGAGGAGATTCTCGAGGTCTTGAGCTGGAGCCGGCTCGGCCTCCACCCCTACCCGGTCGCCCTTCTGGATGTCGACGCCTTCTGGCAGCCTCTCCTTGAGCTCTTTGATCGTCAGGTTGGGACGGGATTCCTCCCCGCTGAGAGCCGGGAACGGCTGCTCAGCGAGGAGAACCCGGAGATCCTGCTTGATCGAATGGCGAACGCCACTCCGGAGATCCGCGACCCCCGGCGCGACCGACCATAGGGCCGCGCCTCGCCGCCGCTACCGGATCAAGATGAACTCCACCCGACGGTTCTTCCAGCGGTTCTCCAGATCCGCGTGCGGCACGACCGGCTCCGTACCGCCCCGGCCGAGGACGCTGATGCGGTCCGGCTCCATGCCAAGTTCCACCAGAGCGTCCTTCACGCGCTGCGCCCGAGCAAGGGAGAGCGGCTCGAGCTCTTCGCGCTCTTCCCGCTCCGTCCCGGTAATATTCACCGCGTGGCCCTCGATCCGGATCTGATACGTCTCATACTTGTCGAAGACCTCCACAAGGCGCATCAGAACCTGCCGGTTCTTCCGTCCCAGCTCCGTGGCAGAGTCCACCTCGAGCTCCGGGCTGTTCGGCTGGAAGTTGATGTTGGAGATCCTCACCTTCAGCCGGTCGCCCTCCCGGACCACCAGAATGTCCACGGGGATGGCTCCCTCCCGGGTGGACGTATTCCCCAGGGCGTCGGTAATCGTGAACTCATAGGGGTAGTCCTCCGCCGATATGACGAGCTCGCCGTCCGACGAGCGGCCGTCCCAGACGATCGTCTCAGCGGGTTCACGCCGACCGGAGTAGCTCATGAAGGGCCGACGGTTTCGGTCCAGGATGGCCAGCCGCCACTCGGCGACGGAGCTCTCGTCGTCGACATCCAGGGAGATGGTGAGCTCGTCGTTCACGCCGTCGTTGTCCGGGCTGAAGGGAAGCGGTCCCACATCAATCCGGACGGCGGGGCCGGAGACATCGACCTCAAACTCTCTTGACTCTGCAACGGGCCGGTTTCCCTTCCGGTAGGTCACGGTGTACCGCGCCGTGTAGGTTCCTTCCTGAACGCGGCCGTCGTCGTCGCGGCCGTCCCAGGTGAGCCGGCGGGTGCGGTCCATGTCGGTGCCGGTGAAGCGCCGGTCTACCCTGCCGGATTCGTGGACCAGAGCAATCTCCCACCGCTCAATGCCCTCGGTAAGGCTTGTGAAGAGGTTGATGGGCAGCTCGTCGGCAACGCCGTCGCCGTTGGGCGAGAATCCGGAGCCGCTCACCGTGGCGAAGACGCGGGTCCGCCTGGTGTCAACGGTAATCGACGGCGACTCGGCGCGGGCTTGGTTCCCCGCTGCGTCGACGCCCTCCACAACGTACCGGTAGGTCCCGTCCGGCACGGAGTTACCCGCGGAGTCGGTGCCGTCCCAGGAGGCCGTGGACAGGCGGTTCCGCCACTCGAAGGTGCGGATCACCCTTCCCGCCTCATTCGTGATCTCCCCTCGCCAGGTTTCCGCCGGGGTGGAACGCTGCCGGAAGATGATGGTGTCCTTCCGGCCGTCCCCGTCCGGCGAGAAGAGCGCGTTCTCCGTCTCGAGGTCAATGCTCGGAGCTTCCGTGTCCAAGAGGAACCGCTCCGTCGTCGCCTCCGGGGCGTTCCCATGGCGGTAGAAGATCTGGATGGCGCCGCGATACCGGCCGTCGGCGAGGCGGCGATTGTCGCTGTCCCGCCCGTCCCAAGCTATCCGTTCCGGAGGTGCGGACTCACCGCTTTGCTCGAAGACCACATCGCCCCGGTCATCCTCGACGCGCACGGTGTAGCCCTCGACGCCCTCGCGAAGGTCGAGGTGGGGCACAAGGTCTACCGTGTCCTTCACCTCGTCGCCGTTCGGCGAGAAGGCGCCGGAGTCGACGGAGAGGGTGACCCGGGTCTCTGCGGTGTACACTTCAACGGCAACCGGGGCGGAGCGTCCCACGTTGCCGGCGCGATCGGTCGATTCGAGTACGTACCGGTACGTCCCGTCGGGTACGGTAGCGCCGGCGTCGTTGCGGCCGTTCCACTCGAAGCTCTCCGGAGGGGTGCCTACCCAGGAGACCGTGCGTACCGCCTCACCGTCGGGCCCGGTGATGGTTGCGGACCACTCCTCCTCTTCGGAGGCGGTTTGCGTGAACTCGACCCTGTCCTTTCGATCGTCGCCGTTCGGGGAGAAGATCTCCTCTCCGGCGGTAACGCGTGCCGTCGGCGGCGTCACGTCAACGACAATCGGGCGCGGCGTTCGCGCTTCGGCGCGGTCACCCTTCTCGTAGGTAACTGCAATGCGGGCGGTAGCCGGCCCTTCCACCACGGAGCCTGCGTTGTTGCGGCCGTCCCACTCCACCGACTCGAGTCCGTCGGATCCGGCATAGCTGCGCAGTACCTCGCCGTCCCGGTTCTCCAATGTGAGGGCCCACTCGGCAATACCCTCTTCCAGGTTGCTCTCCGGACGGATCTCCACGCTCTCCTTCACGCCGTCGCCGTTGGGAGAGAGGGTAGAATCGCTGACGTTGAGGGCAACCGACACTTCCCGGGTGTCCACGCGAATCCCGGGGATGCGTCGCTCGACGCGGTTGCCGGCTGCGTCCTGAGCGGAGATCACATAGGTGTACTCACCGTCGGGAACCGCGTTGCCGGCGTCGTCGGTACCGTCCCACGTGAAGGTCTCGGCATCGCCCCGGAAGGTGAAGGTCCGGACGACGTCCCCTCGGTGGAAGCGCCCCTGCCACACCTCCTCCCGGCTGGAGTCCTGGATGATCTCAATGGTGTCTTTGTTGCCGTCTCCATCCGGGGAGAAGACGGCATCGGGGATCTCCACCTGGATCGATGGAAACACCGTGTCGACGACTACCGGGTCGCTGGTGCCGACGGGACGGTTGCCGTGGTCGTACCAGAGCTCCGCTTCAACGCGGTACTCACCGTCCGGAGCGACGGCGCCGCCGTCGGTGCGGCCGTTCCACCGGTAGCGCTCCTGGAAGCCGACCGTGCGGCCGGTGGAGAAGACCTCGGTGTCGGCGGCATCCGTAACGGCGACGCGGTAGGCCTCGATCCCGTCACGCCGTCCCGGTTGGAGGATGATCTCCAGGCTGTCCTGAACACCGTCGCCGTTCGGCGAGAAGGCGTCCCGGACGGCGGAGACCACCAGGGGCGTCTCTTCCGTGTCTATCTCGAAGGTCACTACATTGGACTCGCCGACGTTCTCCGCCTGGTCGGTGGCGCGCAGGCGATAGGTATAGATCCCGTCGGGGGCGCGAATGCCGGAGTCCTGGATTCCGTTCCAATCGAAGGTCTGGTCCGGGGCCCCGAGCCAGCTGAGGGTTCGAATCACCTCACCCCGGTCGTTGCGGATCTCCCCGGTCCAGCGCAACTCCGGGCTCGCTTCCTGGAATATGCGGTTGGCGTCCTTGTTGCCGTCCCCGTTCGGGCTGAAGATATCGTACTGCGACCGCACGGAGGCGGTCGGGCCGGTCACATCCAGCATGAACTCCGGCGAGACCCGGGAGGGATTGTTTCCGTTCCGGTAGAGCACTTCCATGCGCGCGGTGTACGCGCCCTCCGGGAGCTCTCGACCGGCGTCGTCGGCACCATCGAAGACCAGCTCTCCCGGCAGGGTTCCGCCGCCGGAGAAGGTGCGCACCACCTCGTCGCGTGCGTTGCGCACGGCGAGCTCCCACCGTTCGAGTCCCTCCGCGACGGGAATCTCCGGCGTCAGCGTTATGACGTCGGCGTTGCCGTCGTCATTCGGGGAGAAGTGGGAGCGATCAATGCTCACCGAAATCGGCGTCGCTTCGGTGTCGACGATGATGTTATCCACCGTCGCCACGGTGCTGTTGCCGGCGCGGTCGGTCGTGCGGACCTCGTAACGATAGACGCCGTCGGGGACGAGGATCTCCTGATCGTTGCGGCCGTCCCAGGTAAAATCCGCCGGGGCGCCTTCCCAGGTCACGCGGTGAACAAGATTGTCCCCCGCGTCGTAGATCGAGCCGATCCAGCTATCCTCGTCTGAGCCCTGCTGCCCAATGGGCAGAACATCCTTATTGCCGTCGTCGTTGGGACTGAAGATGAGCGCGTTGGGCTCCTGCGACACGGTGAGCTCAATGGTCGGGGCGGTGGCATCCACCACGAACTCCCGGCGGCCACTCGAGCCGATGTTGCCGTTGTCGTCCACGGCGGTCACCTCGAAGCTGTAGCGGCCGTCTTCGACACGATCGCCCGCATTGGAGCGGCCGTCCCAGGTGAGCTCCTCGGGAATGGGGATGCCCGACTCAACGGAGAGAAGCCGATCCAGAA
Organism: uncultured Spirochaetaceae bacterium; assembly: GCA_964623865.1. Classification (GTDB taxonomy): domain Bacteria; phylum Spirochaetota; class Spirochaetia; order DSM-27196; family PWMO01; genus CAYFQV01. The sequence continues at coordinate 9,415 of CAZUVX010000021.1, forward strand.
TGCTCTGGAAGCCTCGATTCTCGGGACGATCCTCCTTGTTCTCAATGGTCCGGACCACACTACCGTCGCTGTCGTAGATGGAGAGGGTGTACCCCCGGACGAAGCGCTGATCATCGATCGTAATCGGGAGATTCAGGCGGTCCTTCGTACCGTCGTTGTCCGGCGAGATGTAGACGGCTTCATCATAGGTTACCTCGACGTCCGGTGGCTCCGCGTCGATCACTCCGAGCGCCACGTTACCGCCGAGCCCGAAGGCCCAGATGCCGTTGTACAGGGGCGCTGCAGCGCTCTTCACCTCGACATCGCTCCGGCTCCAGTCGCGCCGGGCGAGGAGCCCCTCGTCACCGCGGAAGTCCGTGCTGAAGTCAACGGCAATGCCGACGGAGGGTATGAGGCTCCGGTTGGGCCGGGTATCGTCCAGGCGTTCCCGCAGGTCGATCCCCCAGCCGACGCGAGTGGTAACCCGATCGAAGAAGGTGACATCCGTACCAACGTCAAAGCGAACGTTCTGGAAGCTCGGAAAGCTCAGGTCCGCCGCCGCGACAATGTCGACCGGTTCGGTGTCGAGCATGGTTGCCGACGCGCCGGCAATAAGGGTGAAGGGCGCCCCGGAGAGGGTCGCCGTTGCACTGCCGAAACTCCTGCCCATGTGGTGCAGACTCGCGCCCCACCGGAAGTCGCGCATGAAGGCGACATCGCCGAGGTGGTGCTGCACGCCCAGATCGGCGCCGAGGCCCCAGTCGAAGGCGTCTGCGGTGCCGAGGGTAGAGCCCACGCCGAGGCCGACGAGAAAGTTGGAATAGAGGTCCTTCGAGAAGGAGGCGTGGATCCCAAACTGCGTGCCCAGATTCATGGAATCGTACGGCGAGGTCAGAAAAGCCAGTGAGGTCGCGGCGACGCCGACCCGCGAGGGGATGGTCACGCCCACATTCGCCACGTGGCCCCGATATCCGGTGTTCCCGGCGCTGTCCCCCAGGCCGGTGAGAGCTGCGTAACTCACGTCCAGGTGAGCGCGCTGTTTCAACGCAGAGGCCGCGGGGTTGAGGGCATCCGTCGTCGGCGATTCCTCGCCGGTTGCCACGGCGCGCCGGGCGGCGAAGACAGGAGATGTCAGGCCTGCGCTGTCGTCCGCTCCGCTCGCCTGATCGAAGGCGGAGAGAGCAGGAACGACCAGACTTGCAGTCAACAGCAGCATTATCAGACGCTTCATGCGGCATCACCTCGTGAGCCGACCCCTCGAGGCCGGATAGCATTCATCCAAATTCTCAATATCCTTGGAAGTATATCGTATCCTCTGCGCGATCCCACGGCGAATTCGCTCCGGATGACCCGGATCGGTGCCGGACCATTGCCGATTCCCGGTAGACCGAATAGCTTCTACATAAGGAGGCTGGTCATGGTCATTGACCCCGATTCTGTCCGTGCGATTCAACGGTATCGCCGCGCCATGCCTCCGCGACTGACCGAACCTTCGGCCTCGACGGAAATGGAAGAGACCAATGAGACCTCGATCGAAGAGGGTTCTCGGGGCATCTACGTCGCTGTGGGACGGCGGCGGCGCAACCGGCGCCGGGGGAACCACTACTTACCGCAACACAAAGGCGAGCGCATAGACTACTACGCGTGATGCGCGGATCCCGCTCCGCCGTATCTCTCGAGGCGCCGGAGCCGTCGGCGAGGCGCTACCCGCGGTAGCCGCCGGCGGCAAGAGCGCGCACGGCCGGGTACGCCCCGCCTCGTGCACGGTCACCGGCCCGCCGCGCCGGCATCCGGCAGCGCCCGTTCGTAGACGCGGTTGCGGCTGTGAATGACCGCCGGCACCACGTCGAAGGCGAAGAGGAAGGAGCCCTGCAGGATGAGGCTGTTCCCCCACCCGGCAAAGCGCGGCTCCTCCTGGGTCTCGGCGTACTCCCGGAGGAATAAGCCGGCCATGACGTAGCCGACGGGGAGGACGTCTCGGCAGCGAGAGATGCCGGCGCCGCAGGGGCGCCGGCGATGCTTACGAACAGGAACGCGGCAATGACGGCGGAGCGGCTGCGACGCCCCGTAGCGGAGAGGGTGGCCGTGAGCATCGTTCTACTTCTCACGGCCGCCCTGGGCGGACTCGACGAAGTTCCAGGGGTAGGGAAGCTCCGGCTCGCTTGCGTCGAGGAGCTTCCGCATGTGCTCCTCCGGGAGGGTCCATTCCAGAGCGCCGAGCTCGTCCTCGAGGTGCTCCATCTTTCGGACCCCGATAATGGGAGCGGTGACGCCGGGGCGCTGCAGGAGCCAGCGGATGGCGACCTGCGCCGGCGAGCGGCCGACATCCGCGGCGACCTCGTGGAGGGCGTCCAGGGTGCGCCAGGTGGACTCGGTGTTCATGTTCTTCCAGGACTCCCACCAGCCCTTCTTCTCCGCCTGCTCGACGCGACTGCCGGAAGGAGGCCCTTCCATGCCGCGGTAGTACTTCCCGCTGAGCCAGCCGCCCTTGAGGGGTCCCCAGGGAATGATGCCCAGGCCCTCGTTCCGGCAAACCGGGATGAGGTCCCACTCGGTCGCGCGGGTGAGGAGGTTGTACTGCGGCTGCAGAGAGCGAAAGGGTTCCCAGCCGTTGGCCCTCTGCGTGTCCAGCGCCTTCTGGAGCTGCGCGCCGGTGTAGTTGCTCGCACCGATGTAGCGCACCTTCCCCTCCTGGACCAGGCGATCCATGGTCGAGAGGGTCTCTTCCAGCTCGGTTCCACGATCCCAGCAGTGGACCTGGTAGAGATCAATGAAGTCGGTCTGGAGTCGCCGCAGGGAATCCTCCACGTGGGCGCGGATGGTCTTCCGGCTCACGCCGGTGTCGTTGGGTCCTTCCCCCATGGGAAAACGAACCTTCGTGGCCAGGACAATCGAGTGACGATCCTTGCCGGCAAGCCAACGGCCGACGATCTCTTCGGAGCCGCCGGTCGAGTATACGTTCGCGGTGTCAATGAAGTTGCCGCCGGCATCCACGAAGCGGTCCATCATCTTTCGGGATTCGTCTTCGGTAGCCTCCCGGCCGAAGGTCATGGCACCGAGACAGAGCTCGCTCACCTTCAAGCCGGTGGCGCCGAGAAATCGATAGTTCATGTGCTCCTCCTCACAGCGTTGCGTGGCCCGTGCAGCGGCGGAGAGCCGCGCCGGCGCGGCGCAGCGGGTTCACACGACTACGCCCGGTGCCCCTCCTCCAGGGCGCGGTAGCGCTTCAGGAGGGCGTCGTAGGCGCCGCGCCGCGAGGGTTCAGGGTGCACCTCGCTGTCCGGCTCGCGCTGCACGTAGCGATTGGCCGCATCGGCATACGAAAGACCTTCCGCCCAACGCGCCGCGCTGATGGCGCAGCCCAGGGGTGCCGCGGAGTCGGCGTTGCGGATCCGGTACGTCGGCACCCCGAAGAGGTCGGTGATCATCTGCCGAAAGACGGCGTTCCGGGAGCCGCCGCCGACGACGGCGAGCTCCCCTACCTCTTCAAGATGCGAAGAGTGGAGGCGCAAGGAAAGCGCCTGGGAGAGGTGGAGGGCGCGGACGTTCGCCGCCGCACCGTCCTCACCAAAGCCGTCGCGCACAATCCCAGCCGGCGCGACCGGCACCGACTCGGCGTAGCGGTAGGGAAGCATGAGGGGCTCATCCCGCCCGACGTCGGCGGGGCCCTTTGCCGCACCCCCCGCCGCCAGGTGAGCGTACTCCTCCCAGGAGCCGCCGGCGTAGCGGTCGCGGAACTCGTCGTGGAGCTTGCCGCCGTTGGTGATGACGCTGAGCGCCATGGCGGAGTGGTCGGCGTAGCCGAAGACGTTGTACTCCCCCGTCGGCGACGGAGCGACCTCGGCCATGACGCCGTTGACGGTGTAGCTGCTTCCAAGAGAGATGACGACCCGGCCGCCGCAACCCAGAAGCGTGGCGGGGTTGTCGCCGGTCCCGGCAAGGACCATGGCGGCGGGGTTCACTCCGTACTTGCCTGCGAAATAGGGGGCAATGGGGCCGACCGCCGCGTCGTAGTGGTCCATGAGGCCGAGCTTCTCGGAGAGCGTTGCGGTGGCTCCGCGCTTCGCCAGAAGATCGTTCATGACCTCGAGCACCGCCGGATTCCATCCCGGCGAGGCGAGATCCAGCCCGTTCAGGTTGGTCCCCCAGCCGTCGCCGGTGTCCACCGGCGCCAAGGCACCGACAAGAATGGAGGTGATGAAGGCGCTCAGCACCAGAATCCGGTCGGTCCCGTCGTAACCGGTGGGGTCCTCTCCCGCCCACCGGAGGATCTGCGACGCCGGGAAGCGCAGCTCGGCACGGTTACCGGTGAGCACCTCGACACCCCCGTGCGCCTTCAGAGCCGCGGTGAGCTCTTCCGCCTCGGCGGCCGTGGTCCGATCCTCCCAGATGGGTGCGGTTGCCCGGGCAAAGCAGCCGTTCAGCCGCCATGCAAGGCTCTGTGAGGCGCCGGCGTCGCCGGCGTCGTGGAGCGCCCGAAGCCGGTCCAGGAAGGCGCCGTTGGTGTAGACCGAGCAGTGCTGCTGCCCGTCGATCTTCAGCGCCGCCACACGGTCCAGGCGGACGGCCGCTTCGGCGAGCCGCTCGAAGACGCGGTCCAGGGCCTCAACCATCATGAGCGGCGAGGTATGGCGCCGGGCGGGATCGTCCGATGGAAGGACCCCGCCGTCGGTACCGTAGGATGGAAACTCATCATCGTAAGACAACTGATCGACATGGACTACATCCCCGGACTCGGTGTCCAGGACGACGGTCTTCGCCGACTGGGTGCTGAATTCAATGCCGAGTGCGTACGCCATGGTCTCCCCCTCGCTGTGATCCGGTCACCCCGGTGCCGGGGACCGTGCTTCCAGAGCCGTCGATTGCTCCTAGAGATACCGGTTAATGATGCCCTCGAGCATCTCGCGCCGACCCGAGGCGTTCTCGATCTGATCGTGCTCCATTGCGTAGGCCTCCAGCTCCTTGAAGCCGACCCTCTCCTCCACGATCTGCCTGCCGATACCGCTCTGATAGCTTGCGTATCGGTCGGCCACGAAGTCCTCGATCTCCCGGCTTTCCAGGAGGGCGTGGGCGGCCTTCAGGGCGCGAGCGTAGGTGTCCATGGAGGCGATGTGCGCCATGAAGATGTCGTCGGGATGGAAGGAGGCGCGGCGCAGCTTGGCGTCGAAGTTCAGCCCCCCCGGGGCAATGCCGCCGTTCTTCAGCACCTCGTAGAGCATGAGCACGCCCTCGTAGAGGTTGGTATTGAGCTGGTCGGTGTCCCAGCCCAGGAGGTAGTCGCCCTGGTTGACGTCCAGACTGCCCAGGAGCCCGTTCACCCGGGCGAAGTGGATCTCGTGCTGATAGCTGTGCCCCGCCAGGATGGCGTGGTTCTGCTCAATGTTGATCTTGAAGCGATCCGCCAGGCCGTAGTGGCGAAGGAACCCGGTCACGGCGGCGGTGTCGAAGTCGTACTGGTGGACCGTCGGCTCTTTGGGTTTCGGTTCGACCAGGAGTTGTCCGGTGAAGCCGATCTCCCGGGCGTAGTCGGCGGCCATTCGCAGGAATCGCGCCATGTTGTCCAGCTCGAGCTTCATGTCGGTGTTCAGGAGGGTGTCGTAGCCTTCACGGCCGCCCCAGAAGACGTAGTTAAGCCCCCCGAGCTCGAGGGTGACTTCCATGGCCTTCTTGACCTGGGCGGCGGCGTAGGCAAAGACATCGGCGTTATTGGAGGTGGCGGCACCGTGAACGTAGCGCGGATGGAAGAAGAGCCGTGCGGTGCCCCAGAGGAGCTTCGTCCGGCTGCTCTTCATCACGTCCTTCGCAACGCCGACTACGGCGTCGAGATTCTCGTTCGTCTTCTTCAGCGTCTCGCCTTCCGGCGCGATGTCTCTGTCGTGAAAGCAGAAGAAGGGCAGCTGCAGCTTCTCGGTTATCTCGAAGGTTGCGCGCATCCGCGCCTTCGCCTGTTCCAGGGGATCCGAGATCGAGAGCCAGGGCCGTATGTTGGTCCCCGTCCCGAAGGGGTCTGCACCCGTCCCGGTCAGGGTGTGCCAGTACGCGAGAGAGAAGCGCAGGTGCTCCTCGATGGTCATTTCGCCCACCTTCTCGGTGGGGTTGTAGAACTTGAAAGCCAGGGGATTTCGGGATTCCGGACCTTCGTAGGGGATCCTTGGAATGTCGGGGAAGAACTCGTTGATCATGTTGCACCTCCGAAGGGTCATGGTAAGGCGAATCGATTCGGTGCGCAACGAGGCGCCCCGGAGATTCGGGAGAACCTAGGGGAGCGGATTGGACCCTCGAAGCGGCGCCACGGGGGCGCCGTCGTGGCTCAAGCGAATCCGGCACTTCCGGGAGGGAGGGCCGTGGGCATCGTTTACTTGATATTATTTCAAGTTAGTACTAACATCTTATTTGTAGGATGCATAACATGAAAAACAGAACACAACTGGTGACTCGCAGTCGGGAGGACGTGGAGCGCCTGGAGCGGAGGCTCCGGGAGGCGTTGTCGGCGGCACAGCTGCGCCTCACGCCGCAGCGGATCGAGGTGTGCCGGGTTCTGGCGGAGCGGGAGAATCACCCGACGGCGCAGGAGATCTACGACGAGCTGAAGACGCGCTATCCAAGCCTCAGCATGACGACGGTGTACGGCACCCTAGATACGCTGGTGCGCCTCGGGGCGATTACGAGCCTCGGCAACGTGGGGGACGAGCGGGTTCATTACGAGCCGAACACGTCGCCGCACATCAATCTCGCGTGCCTGTCGTGCCACCGCATTGTCGACATGGAGAGCGAGAACGTCGCCCTGGTGGAGGCGGAGGTGCAGCGCCGCATCGGCACGAAGGTGTTGAGCGGACGCGTGGTCTACTACGGAGAATGCATTGAGTGCGAAGACCGCGAGCAGTGCCCGTACTACCGGGCAATGAAGTCCGGTAGCGGTCTGCACTTTGCAGAAGAAGAGTCGAAGGGAGAGTAGCGTCGTGACAACCAGGGCATCTGTGCGGACCTGTTGCGAGGTCCTGCGCCGGGAGATCATTCGAGCGCCCGGCATCCAGAGCTTTCAGCTGGATCCCGAGCACGGGAACCTCATTGTCCGATATCGGGACGCAGAGGTCTCACCGGATCAGGTCGGTGAGATCGCCGGCCGCCTGCGACCCGTCCTGGAACGCAACCTCAGCGCCTGCCCGCTTGCCGAGGGCGCGGCGAAGCGGGAATGGTGCCGGTCCTGCGCGGCGATCGCCGACAAGGAATCCGAGGACTTCGATGTGCGCGCCGGAGCCGTGCAGGGTTTGATCTCGGTGGCGGCAGATCGGCCGGCGCAGGGGAACGGGGGAACGGCGGAGCCGGCGGAGCTCCACGTACCGCTCTCCGTCGGCGAGCGGGCGGCGCCGGAGGGCCGGGCGCTGGGGAAGCAGCTCACCGGGACGTGGAACCGGATCACGGAGCTGCCCTGGCAGGCCATCCTCACCGGCGCCACCTTTGTGCTGATGTTCGGCGCCCTTGCGGCGGAACACCTCCTTCAGGCGCACACCCTTTCGATTGTCCTCTACACCCTGGCGTACGTCACCGGCGGCGTTTTCGGTGTGAAAGCCGGACTCGCCTCGGCTCTCTCCGGGAGGGTGGATGTCGATCTCCTCATGGTCCTCGCGGCGCTCGGCGCGGCAATCGTCGGCGCACCATTTGAGGGAGTGCTGCTGCTCTTTCTCTTCTCCCTCTCGAATGTCCTGCAAGAGTACGCGATGGGTCGCACCCGCCACGCAATCCGGGCCCTCATGCAGCTGCGACCGGCCCGGGCGTCCGTGCTCCGAGACGGCGAGGAAGTGGTACTGCCCGTGGAGAGCTGTCGCGTCGGCGACATCTTCGTGGTCCGTCCCGGCGAGAAGATCGCCCTGGACGGGACCGTCGTTGACGGCGCGAGCGCGGTGGATCAGGCGGTGATCACCGGGGAGTCGAAGCCCGTCAAGAAAGAGATCAACGACTCCGTCCTGGCGGGAACCATGAACGAGAACGGCGTCCTGCGAGTTCAGGTCACCAAGGCGGCAAAGGATTCCACCCTCGCGAAGGTGATCCGCCTGGTCGAGGAGGCCCAGGGCCAGAAGGCCAAGACCCAGCGATTTCTGGACAGGGCGGAACAGTACTACGCCACGGGCGTCATCATTGCGACCGCTCTGGCAATCGCGATTCCGGTCTTCATTATCGGCGAAGGCTTCGACGGCGCCTTCTACCGCGCCATGACCCTCATGGTCGCCGCTTCGCCGTGCGCTCTCATCATCAGCACGCCGGCGTCAATTCTTTCGGGAATCGGGAACGGCGCTCGTCGGGGTATCCTGTTCAAGGGCGGTGTCCACCTGGAGCAGGCCGCGGGCATTCAAGTCGTCGCCTTCGACAAGACCGGGACCCTGACCCTGGGCCGGCCGCGCGTGTCGGATGTAATCGTCATGCCGCAGACCACGGGGGCGGACGCGGAAGTGACCACCGGGGACGACGACGCGGGCCGGAGGGAAGACGACGGTACCGATACAGCCGGCGAGCTGTGGTCCGGAGACAGCGAGGATCTCCTTGCCCTGGTGGCCACCGTGGAATCCAACTCCGAACACCTCCTGGCCAAGGCAACCGTGGAGGAGGCGAAGCGCCGGAACATCGCCATCAGCGAGACCCTCGCCTTCGAGGCGGTGTCGGGCCGCGGGGTCCGTGCCGGCGTCGACGGAAAGACCATCCTCATTGGGAACGGCGCCTTCATTGAGGAGAGCAGCCCGGCAAACATGGACAGTGTAGCCGCGCATCTGGGGCGCCTCGAGAGTGAGAACAAGACGGTGGTCTTGGTTGCCCAGGAGCTGCGAGCGGGAGAGGTCACGGTCCTCGGTGTGGTCGCCTTCAGCGACCAGCTGCGCGACGACGCCGGCGACGTCGTCGCGGACCTGAAGGAGCTGGGCGTGCGGCGCGTGGTCATGCTTACCGGTGACAACAAAGAGACGGCGGAAAACATCGGCAACGCAGTAGGGGTGGATGAGGTCTACTCTGAGCTCATGCCCGATCAGAAACTCACCGTCATCGAGGAGCTGGAACGGAAGTACGGGCCGGTTGCAATGATTGGAGACGGGGTGAACGACGCACCCGCACTGGCGCGCGCTTCGCTGGGGGTTGCCATGGGGGCCGCCGGGACCGACGTCGCAATGGAGACCGCCGACGTCGTTCTGATGGCCGACGAGCTATCCAAGGTCGCCTACGTCGTGGCACTCAGCCTCCGAACCCGGCAGACCCTGATTTTCAACCTGGGACTTGCCCTCCTCCTGATCGCAATCATGATCGTGGGTATCTTCGCCGTCGCCCTGCCCCTTCCGCTGGCGGTGGTCGGCCACGAAGGCGGAACGGTGCTGGTCTCGCTGAACGGTCTGCGCCTCTTGTTCTTCAGGCGGCGGCGCCGGCGCCGCTAGGACGCCATGGCGTATCGGGCCGCACCGATCAGTGCGGCCCGGGGATTCCGGATAATCGAAACGGGGATGTCCCGAACAAGGTCGCCGAAGCGGCCCTTACCGGAGAAGCTGCGGGTGAACTCCCCATCCGCAAGGACCGGAGCAAGGCGCGCGGGAATACCGCCGCCCAGGAAGACACCACCGGCAGCAAGAACCTTCAGCGCCATGTTACCGGCCTCAGCTCCGAGAATGGAGATGAAGAGCTCCATGGTCCTGTCACAGATGGGACAGCTACCCCGCGCGTTCATGAAGCGATCAATGATCAGTCGCGCCGGCTCGGCGGTAGCGGCCATTTCTCCGCCGAAGGCGGCGGGCTCCTCGGCGCGGCCGGTCTCCTTCAGGAAGCGATAGATGTTGGGAATCCCGATTCCCGAGCAGACCGTCTCATAGCTGCAGTGATCTCTCTCCTCAAGAAGGAACTTCAGGAGCTCGAGTTGCTCCTCTGTGGTAGGCGCGAAGTCGGCGTGGCCTCCCTCGGACGGATAGGGCCGATAGTCCTCTCCGTCCCAGGTGAGGTAGGCCTCACCGAGACCGGTCCCCGGTGCGACCACCGCAATGGAGCCGTGTCGCACCGGGGTGCCCTCCTTGACCACGTCCACATCCTCGTCGCCAAGGGCGGGAATGGCGTTTGCAATCGCAACCAGGTCGTTCACCAGGCTGACCCGATCGAGCTCGAGCGCCGCCGCCAGTTCGCGCTCCGAGAGCACCCATGGCAGATTGGTGATCCGCGCTCGCCCTTCCACAACCGGTCCGGCGACCCCAAAGGTGGCCTTGTGGACCGGCTCGTTGAATACGGCGAGGAACTCCCGGGCCATGGTCTCCAGGTCGGCGTAGTCCCTGCTGGGGAAGGTCCGCTCGGCCAGGGGCTCTCGGATGTCCCCCTCCGAGGGGAATACCGCGAGGATGGTCTTGGTACCCCCAATGTCGCCGGCCAGGTAGAGCTCCCGCTCCGCCCCGGCACCGTTCCCCGTAGATTGCCGGTCCTGCTGCGAAGCCTCGTTCCGTTCCGTCATGCCGTCTCCGTTTCGGGAGGGAGCAATCGTCGGCAACGCCGTCGCAGGAATGCCCCCGAAGGTTACTCAGGCTATCCGCGGAGGAGTGGACGGTCAACCGCCGCCGATAACGCCGTGCAGCCGGCATTCGGCGCGCCCCGGGTGCCCGGGCAACCACCCGACCGACCGCGCATCCGGCACCCCGGGTGCCGCGCCGGGGGGCACCCGGGGGGCACCATTCCGACTCCTACCGTTTGATTACCCAGATGTCTTCCGGAGGGAGAACAATCCGCAGGTGCTCCGCGTTGTCGTCCCGGCCCGACCGCGCGTCGCAGAGAACCTCCCACTCGCGATCGCCGAGGAGAATACGGTAGCGCGTGTGCGTCCCCGTATAGATGCGCCGTCGCACCGGCACTTCCAGCGTATTCTCGCCGGTCTCACCCCCTGCGTGGTCGGAAGTGCGAATGGACTCCGGACGGATCATCATGACGACGGGGCCGTCGGGGGCACCGCTGCCGTGGACGGCGAACTCCCCCACCTCCGTCGAGATGCGGTCGCCGTGTTTCTCCCCGCCGATGCAGTTTCGGTTGCCGAAGAAGGCGGCAACGCGTTCGCTCGCGGGTCGCTCATAGAAGACGTGGCTCGGCCCCTCCTGCTCGATTCTTCCATCGAACATGACGGCGATCCTGTCGGCCAGGAGGACCGCCTCCTCCTGATCGTGGGTCACGAAGATGATGGTCACCGCGAGGCGCTGCTTGATGGTAAGGATGAGCTCTCGCATCTCATCCCGCAGATGGGCGTCCAGGTTGGAGAGGGGCTCGTCCAGGAGAAGCACTCGCGGCTCAATGACGAGAGCCCGAGCCAGAGCCACGCGCTGGCGCTGACCGCTGGAGAGTTGGTTGGGCCGTCGGTGCTCGAAGCCGGTGAGCCTGACCATCTCCAGCATGGCGGCAACGCGCTCGGCGATTTCCGGCGCAGGAGTCCCCCGCATCTTGAGCCCGAAGGCGACGTTGTCGGCGACGGTCATGAAGGGGAAGAGCAAGTGGTGCTGAAAAACCATCACCGCCTCGCGATCCTCAGGCCTGGTAGCGGTAACGTCGTCGTCGTCAAAGCAGACCGAGCCCTTATCCGGCGCAAGAAGACCTGCAATCATCTTCAACGTTGTCGTCTTTCCGCATCCGGAGGGTCCCAGGAGGCAGACCAGGCCCCCGGCAGGCACCGTAATGGTGAGGTCCTTCACGGCGTCGAAGTGCGCGTTCGGATAGTGCTTGGTCAGGTTCTCCAGCCGTACCGTGGTCATCTACATGCTCCCCAGGCTACATGCTCCCCAGGCCGCCGATGGCTGAGGACCGGCCGGTGAGATACCGCGCGGTACCTGCAAGGATCGCCACCGCCGGTGCCACGAAGATAATCGAGATTGCCGCGGTGAGTGTGTTGTCCCCGGAGGTGGCAAAGGCGAAGAGCAGGATCGGCAGGGTCACGACGCGACCGCCCCCAATGAGCAAGGTCAACACGTACTGGCTCCAGGACACCAGGAAGACGAAGAGCGAGCCCGTAATGATGCCGGGCATGATGGCGGGAAGCGTCACCCGCAGGAAGACCTGCCACGGCGCGGCCCCGAGAGAGCGCGCCTGCTCTTCATAGTCGCGGTCGAAGTTGGCAAAGACGCCGCGCATCACCACGATCATGTAGGGCAGCGCCGGGATGAGGTGAACCAGGACCACGCCAATCGGCCGGTCTACCAGCCCCAGCCGGATGAACACGACGTGAATACCCATGGCCACGGTGATCGGCGGAACTATGAGCGGCGCCAGAATGAAGAGCTCCACAGCCGCCCTGCCCCGGAAGTGGTGCATGCCCAGCCCTCGCCCCGCAGGGATGCCGAGAAGCGCCGCCAGGATGGTCACCGCCACAGCGATTGCCAGGGAGTTGAAGAACGCCTCTCCCACGTCCGCCCCGGCGCTCGCAACGTATCGCCACGCCCGAAGGCTCACCTCCCCCGGCAGAAGCGCCGGGAAGAACCACTGCGAGCCGAAGGCCCACATGACGAGGGGGATGAATGGAAGAATGACCCAGAGGACGATGCCCACGGCCGGCGCCAGGCGGGACCACGTCGTGCGGCCGGAAGCCGGCGGCACATGCGCAGAGGGAGGGCTCACTCCGCCTCCTCCCCCTGCAATAGCCGCTCCGCCCGCCGTCGATAGGCGACGACCAATACCAGGACAAAGAGCGCAATGAAGACGGCGGTAGCCATGGCCTGCGGACGGGCGGCCACGTCGACATCGACATAAAGTCTGTATGCAAGGACCGACAACATGGAGGGGAAGCGCCTGCCCAGCAGCAGGGGCACCTCGAAGGCGCCGAAGGTGAAGGCAAAGATAATGACCGACGCCGGTACGATACCCGGGATGATCAGCGGCACCAGTACGTGGCGCACCGCCTGGAAGCCGGTCGCCCCGAGGGTGCGTGCCTGCTCTTCGTAGTCCTCGCCGACGCTTTGGAGCACCGCCAGCGCCACCAGCCCGATGAAGGGGATCTGCTTCCACAGGTACACCAGAATGATGCCGATGCCGAAGGTGTCGTGCAGGAGGGCGGGAAACTGTGCAGGCTCGGCAATGAGACCGGTGTGATAGGCAAGACGCGCCAGGAGCCCGCTCTGCGAGACCAGGGTCATGACGCCGACGGCGGCGACCAGGTAGGGCACGGTGAGAGGCAGTTGATAGATGAAGAGCACCGTTCGGCGACCGGAGAAGCGACGCCGCAGCACCAGAGCGGTGGCAACCGCAATGATAACGCTCGCCGCGGTTGTGAGCAGCGAAACCGAGAGGGTGAAGATGAGAGAGCGGAGGAAGCCCTTACTCTCGAAGAGACTGCGGTACGCCTCCAGGGAGAGATCGTCCAGGCCGGCCGAAGGGAGGTGCCCGAGGCTCTGCATGATCCCGAGAACCAGGCCGCCCAGGAAGAGCGCAGCCAGGACGACCACGGCCGGCAGAAGCAGCAGGAAGGGACCCTTCATACCCCGTGTTTACTCTTGAAGCACCTCGTTGATCCACCCCTCCTCGATCGCGTCCAGCCAGGTCGCCTGGAGCTCCGGGAGCCTGTGGTCACCGAGAAGGTCCGGTGAGAGAACGGAAGGACCACGGTCGAGGGTGCGGAAGCGCTCCTGCCACTCCGGGGGAAGGCGATCGATCGACACGACCGGCAGGTCCCCCCACACGTCGGGCTTGCTCTTCTCGAACTGCACCTCCGGATCGAGAACCAGATTGGCCAGAACCATGGCCGCCGCCTTGTGAGGAGAGTTGAAAGGGATCGCCAGGTAGTGGGTGTTCCCGATGGTCCCCTCGTCGAAAACGAAGGTCCGCGTGGATTCGGGGTATCGACCCTGAGCAACGAGGTTGGCCGCCTGGGATGGGTTGTAGGCAATGTCGAAGTAGACCTGGCCGTTCGCGAAGAGATCTTGAAGCTGCGCCGGTGTCTCGGGATAGGTGTTGCCTTGCCGCCAGAGCGCGGGCTCAACCCCGTTCAATACCTCCCAGGTCTCCGTTGCGACCTCCTCGTAGAGCTCCTCATCGAAGGGGCCGAGATGCTCCTCGGGACCGCCCGCCACATGGTAGAAGATGTGCCGAACGAAGGCGGAGCCGGCGAAGTCCGGCGGCGCCGTGTAGGTGAATCTGCCGGGGTTGTCCTCGATCCAGTCGAGGAGTGCGCCCACCGATCGCGGCGGCTCCGGCACTTCCTCCGAGTCGTAGATCATGACGAACTGGGCGGACCCGTACGGCGACTCGTAGCCCTCGACGGGGTAGCCGAAGTCGTTGGCGACGGAGGGGTCCGACCGGTCGACGTAGCGGATGTTGGGGAGGTGCGATGCATAGGGGCCGAAGAGCAGATCCGCTTCCTTCATGCTCCGGAAGTTCTCGCCGTTGATCCACATGGCATCGACTGAGCCGTTCACCAGACGGCCGGCCCGTTTCTCGCCGAGGACCTTGTTCACGAAGACGGATGCATCCGAAACGGGCACCATCTGAAGCTCAATTGCGTACTCCTCCATGAGCCGGTCCGCGAGGTACTCCTGGACGAAGCGGTTGATCGAGTCGGAACCGCCCCACATGTAGAAGTAGAGCTCCTGCCCTCGCGCCTCTGCAACTATATCCTCCCACTCCATGTCCCGGTAGCGCTCTTCGAAGGGAGGCGGTCCCTCGGAACCTCCGGCGGCAAGCACCGGGATGACCGCTACGCATGCAACAAGAATTGCGGCGAGACACACGGGTCTGATGCTTCTCATACTCATCTCCATCAATTGGTCATTGCCGGATTGCGGCACCTCGGCACCGGCACCGAGAACGGCCCGGATTAAGCTGATCATCTTCGCATCCAGGGGCGTGTTGCAGGCCAGGAGGATGCCCGTCATCGCCGGCAGTTCGCGGGCTGCGTCGGCGGTGAAAGGCATGTTCCGCCGGATCCACTCAAGCTCTCTCCGAGTGTCTCCGTCGCCACCGCTCCGTGAAGCCTTCATGGCCACCTCGGTCGGTTGACGGTCAAAGTGTACGTCTGTGCGCGGCTGCGGGCAAACGCGGTGAGGCGGCGGTCGACGGGCTCGCGGACCGGCGCGTATACTTGGTCTACCAATTTGACGTAAGGCGAGGTTTCACATGCGAAGGTTACTGCTCGGTGCGGTGGTTCTCCTGTTCCTGTTCCCCACAATGGCGTTCGCCACGGGCATGCGGGAGACTCCCGAGAATCCGACGGCGGCACAAGAGGGCCTGCTCCCGACGAATCCCGAGTTGCGGATCGGACGCCTGGCAAACGGCTTGACCTACATCATTCGGGAGAACGAGCGGCCGGACAATCGCGGATACCTCCGCCTCGTCGTGAACGCCGGCTCGGTCCTGGAGGACCCGGATCAACTCGGCCTGGCCCACTTCGCCGAGCACATGGCCTTCAACGGCACCGAGGACTTCTCCGGCAATGAGATTGTTGCCTTCCTCGAGCGCCTGGGCATGGAGTTCGGGCCGGACATCAACGCCTACACCAGCTTCGACGAGACCGTCTATTACCTGGAGATTCCGACGGTCGATGACCGCACCGTAGAGTCGGCCTTTCACGTGCTCCAACAGTGGGCGGCGGAAATCGCCTTCACCGCCGAGGAGATCGACAAGGAGCGCGGCGTCATCCTCGAGGAGTGGCGCATCGGGAGGGGTGCTCAGGCGCGAATGAGTGACGAGCAACTCCCCATCCTCTTCAGAGGCTCTCGCTACGCCGAGCGCCTTCCTATCGGCGATCCGGATGTCATCCGGAACTTCGAGTACGAGACCATCCGGCGGTTCTACCGGGATTGGTACCGCCCGGATCTCATGGCGGTCATCGCCGTGGGCGACTTCAACGCCGACGGCATGGAGGCGCTGATCCGGGAGTACTTCGCCGACATTGAGATGCCGGAGAATCCCCGGACGCGGACCGAATACGACGTGCCGCCGCACCAGGGCACTCTCTACGCAATCGCCTCCGACCCTGAAGCGCAGGCAAACACCGTCAGCGTCTACACGAAGCAGCCGGCCGAGGATCTCAACACCATCGGCGACTATCGCCGCGGTCTGATCGAGTCCCTCTTCACGATCACGATCAACCGCCGCTTCAGTGAGATAGCGCAGGAGGCGGATGCTCCCTTCCTGGAGGCCGGAGCCGGCGAAGGGCGCCTTGTGCGCCCGACTTCGGCGAAGATCCTCTCCGCGGCGGTGGAACCCGGCGGCTTCTCCGAGGGGCTGAAGGCGGTCGTCCGGGAAGTCCTGCGAATACAGCGCCACGGATTCACCGCCGGGGAGCTCGACCGGGTGAAACGGGATCTCCTGCGCTCCTACGAGATCGCCTACAACGAGCGGGACAAGACGAACTCCCAGTCCTACGCATCCGAGTACACCCGTCTCTTTTTGGAATCGGAGGCTTCCCCCGGTATCGAGGCGGAGTACGAGCTCGCCCGGCGCCTGCTGCCGCAGATTCGCCGGTCCGAGGTGGAGGAGCTCGCCTTCGACTACCTTACCGGGGACAACCGCGTCATCATGGTGAACGCCATCGAGGGGCCCGACAACCGCGTCCCCACCGAAGACGAGCTCGGCGACGCCCTCGCGGCGGTTGAGGCGGAGGCCATTGCCCCCTACCAGGATCAGGTCCGGGACGAACCGCTCATTGCCGAACCGCCTCAGCCCGGCCGGATAACGGAGGAACGAGTGCTGGAGGAGATCGATGCCACCGAGTGGACGCTCTCGAACGGTGCCACCGTTGTGGTCAAGCCCACCGATTTCCAGGACGACGAGGTCCTCCTCTACGGTTTCAGTCCCGGCGGGACCTCGGTAGTGGCGGACGAGGACTACCGGAGCGCCCGGCAGGCGACAAGCGTAATCCAGAACGCGGGAGTCGGCTCCTTCACCCGGGTGGAGCTGGGAAAGCAACTCGCCGGCAAGGCCGTATCGGTGGCGCCGTTCATCGACGAGACAACCGAGGGAATCCGCGGAAGCGCATCACCCGCGGACCTGACCGAGCTCTTCCAGCTCGCCCACCTCTACGTCACCAGTCCAAGGGAGGATCCCAACGCCTACGAGTCATACATGCGGCGCCTGGAGAACTCCCTCCGGAATCGTGACGAGGATCCGAATCAGGTCTTCTTCGACGAGGTCCGGGCAACCCTCGGAAACGACCACCCGCGCCGTAAGCCCCTGACGATCGACGAGCTCCCCCGAGTCGACTACGACCGCGTCTACGAGGTGTACCGGGATCGCTTCGCCGACGCCGGCGAGTTCACCTTTGTCATAGTCGGAGCGGTTTCCGAGAATGAGGTGCGGCCCCTGGTGGAGCAGTACATCGCGACCCTCCCGGCAACAGGCCGGAACGAAGGGTGGGGCGACCCGGGCATCACCAGGCCGGACGGCGTCGTGGAGGAAACGGTGGAGTCCGGCGTGGAGAGTCAGAGCCGAACCTCCCTCATCTTTCATGGTCCCTACGACTGGTCGGTCGAAGAGAATTATCGCATAAGAACCATGGCGGAGGTCTTCCAGATCCGGCTGCGCGAGGTGCTCCGGGAAGAGCAGAGCGGCACCTATGCGGTCGGCGCCTTCCCGACCCTGGGGCGCTATCCCCGGGAGGAATGGATTCTCCACGTCGCCTACTTCTCGGCACCGGAACGCGCGTATGAGCTCACCGACTACGTCTTCCAAGTGGCGCAGGAGATCAAGAACGGCGACGTGGACGATGACTATCTCACCCGCGTTACCAAGTCGCAAGTCCAGGACTACGAGACGAGCATTGAGACCAACACCTTCTGGCGAGACGCCATCCGGGACGCCTACTTCCACGATCTCGCGGCGGAAGACATGCCCGTGATTCCTGAGCTCGCCGACGAGATCACTATGGAAGACGTGTCGGCGGCGGCGCGCCGGTACATCAACGAGGAGCGCTACATCCACGTGACGCTCTTCCCGGAAGGCTGGGAAGCGGAGTAGCGTGGCCGACAGGTGACATCATGAAGAAGTACTTTGGATGGATCATTGCAGGCGGTGTCCTGCTCGTTCTCGCTGCAATCGTCGTGGGAACCCCGCTGTTCGTGACGCGACGCCCCTTTCCCGACACCTCAGGCGTACAGACCGTCTCCGGCATATCCGCGCCGGTAGAGATCATCCGGGATGAGAGCGGCATTCCCCACATCTACGCGGAAACCACCGACGACATGTACTTCGCCCAGGGGTTCGCCCACGCGCAGGATCGCTTCTGGCAGATGGAGTTCTCCCGGCGCCTGGGAGCGGGGCGCTTGTCCGAGTACTTCGGTGAGAGCACCCTGAGCATCGACCAATTCATGCGGACCATGGGCTTCTTCGACATTGCACAACGGGAGTACGAGTCACTGCCGGAGTCCAACCGCACCGCTCTGGAGGCGTACGCCGCCGGCGTGAACGCCTACACCCAGGATCGCGCACCGGGCGCCCTGGGCCTGGAGTTCACTCTCCTCCGCCTCCAGGGCGTGGATGTGGAAATCGAGCCGTGGAAGCCGGTGAACAGTCTCACCTGGCTCAAGATCATGGCGTACGATCTTGGGGGAAACCTCCAGGAAGAGCTGAACCACGTTGACCTGGTGGCGCGGGTCGGCCTGGAGAAGGCCATGGAGTTCTACCCGGAGTACCGGCTGGACGACATGCCGGTCATCGTGCCGGACGAGGAGCTCGAGGGATTCCTGGGAGATGCCCTCCTCTCCGCGGGTGCGAGCGGCTCGGCGGCGGAGCCGGAAAGGGCCCACACCGGGGCCGCAGCGCCGAAACCGGCGCAGAAACCGGAGCTCGGACGTTTCACTTCGGCGACCGCCATGCAGAGCCTGACGGAAGAGCTCATTGGCGGTGAGACCGTCTTCGAGCCCCTTGCCTTCGGCCGCGGTGGCAGCGTGGGCTCGAACAGCTGGGTCATCGGCGGGTCACGCACGCAGAGCGGCATGCCCCTCCTGGCGGCGGATCTTCACCTTGGTGTGCAAATGCCCTCCATCTGGTACGAGGTCGTTCTCCACGCCGGCACCGACACCGCCTCAGGGCGACGTCCCTTCGACGCCGCCGGCTTCAGCTTCGCCGGCGTCCCCGGGGTCATCCTCGGCCACAACGGGGACATTGCCTGGGGCCTGACCAACGTCAATCCCGACGTCCAGGATCTCTACATTGAGCGCATCAATCCGGAGAACCCGCATCAGTATCTCGTGAACGGCGAGTGGCGAGACATGGAAGTCGGAGTAGAGGAGATCGATGTCCACGGCCGCCCGGAGCCCTTCCGTTTCACCGTCCGGACGACACGGAACGGCCCGATCATCACGGACGCCGAGGGACCCCAGGATGAGCGAAGCGGCTTCGGCGTTGATACGCCGAGCACGCCGCCGGAGGGGGCGACCCTCACGGAACTGTCCCTGCGGTGGACCGCCTTCAGGGTCAATCGAACCTTCCGGGCGGTCTTCGAGTGGAACCGCGCCCGGGATTTTGCAGAGTTCCGGGACGCGGCGAAGTACTTCGACATTCCATCCCAGAACCTGGTTTTCGCGGATACGAGGGGGAACATTGCCTACCAGACACCCGGACTCATTCCGGTGCGGCGTAACGGCGACGGCACCTTCCCCGTTCCGGGCTGGGTGGACGACTACCAGTGGGAGGGCTTCATTCCCTTCGAGGAACTCCCGTACACCTTCAATCCGGAACAGGACTACGTTGTCACCGCCAACAACGCCGTCACCTCGGACCGGTACGAGCATCTCATTACCACCGACTTCAACCACGGCTACCGGGCGCGGCGCATCGTCGACATGGTGGAAGCGGGGGGAGACCGTATTGCAGGAGATGACGTCGCCCGACAGCAGGGAGACTCCCTGAACCTCTCGGCGATGGAGATCGTCCCCTTTGTCCTGGACGTGGCTCCTGCGGACGTCGAGATCGCAGGCCTTACCGTACCGGCGGAAGACATCCGCGCCGCCCAGGAGGTTCTCGACGGTTGGGACGGTTACATGTCGGAGGATTCTTCCGCGGCAGCTTTGTACGCCCTCTTCTACGTACGCCTCATTGAAGAGACGCTCCGGGACGAGATCCCCGCAAAGCTGTGGAAGCGGTCGCGCCTCCTGAGCGGTACCTCCCGGATCCACACCTTCTTCCACAACATCCTCTCGGACCCGGAGAACTCCTGGTGGGACGACGTGACAACGCCGGACGTCAGGGAGGACCGCGACGAGGTGTTGCGGCGCGCCCTCGCCGGGGCCATGGTCACCGGGCGGGATCTCATGGGTAACCGGCTCAGCCGCTGGGAGTGGGGCGGCCTCCACACCATCACCTTCCGCAACCAGACCTTCGGGGAGTCCGGCATTGGGCTCATTGAGTCTCTTTTCAACCGCGGGCCCTACCCGGTGCGGTCGGGCCTCGACCAGGTGTTCTCTGCGGATTTCGACCTCGCCGATCCCTTTGAAACCGTCAACCACACCTCCATGCGGCAAATCATCGATCTGGCGGAGCTCTCTGAGTCGCGACTTGTCCACACCACGGGCCAGAGCGGCCATCCGTACCATGAGCACTACACCGACTTCATTGAGAAGTGGCGCACCCTGGAGTTCCACGAACACTACTGGAAGCGGGAAGAGCTTCTGGAGAGCGATTTCGATCTGCTCCGCCTTGATCCCGCCGCGAAGGAATAGCACGGATCCCGGAGGCACCGTCGGATGAGCACACAATCCTCAGCGTTCCCGGACCGCCGCGACGCCGATGTCGCGGTCATCGGAGCCGGCCCGATCGGTCTGGAAGTCGCCGGTGCCTGTACGCGCCTTGGCATCTCCGCCGTCGTCTTCGATGCCGGGCAGGTTGCTCAGACCATCTACGACTGGCCCGAGGAGACGCGGTACTTCAGCTCCCCCGAGCGGATGGCCGTGGCGGGCATTCCCATGCAGAGCACCCACCAGCAACTCGGTTCCCGGGAGGAGTACCTCGCGTACCTGCGCAGCGTCGTCGAGATTCTGGATCTGGATGTGCACGTCTACGAGCGCGTCCTTTCCGTCGCCCCTGCAGTCGCGGCGCCGCCGGGGAGCGCGAACGTTTCCGAGGACCCCGGAGGCTTCGTCCTCCGGACCGAGCGCACCCTGATTCCCGGTTCCGGAGCGTCCTACCGGGTAAAGAAGGTGGTCGTTGCCACCGGCGACATGGCGGTTCCCCATACACTCGGGATTCCCGGTGAGGATCTCCCACACGTCTCCCACTACTTCGACCATCCCCACCGCTACTTCAGGCAGCGCCTCCTCGTCGTGGGTGGCCGAAACTCTGCAGTGGAAGCCGCCATCCGGGCGTGGCGCGCCGGAGCGGCGGTCGCTCTCAGCTATCGGCGGGACGCCCTCGACATCGAACACATCTACTCCCGCCTGCACCTGGAGATCACTCTTCTGATAGAGAAGGGGCGCATTGCCTTCTACCCGGAAACGCAACCGGTGGAGATCCGCCCGGGCGAGGCAGTGCTGACGGAGACCGGGTCGCGGGGGCACACGGACCGGACCGTGCCGGCGGACTTCGTGTACCTTGCAACGGGCTATGAGGCGGATACGACCCTGCTGCGTGCAGCCGGTGTGACCTTCGACCCTGAGGGAGAGGTGCCCGTCTTCAACACAGACACCATGGAGACCAGCGTTCCGGGAATCTACGTGGCCGGCACCGCCATTGGCGGCAACACCGCCGGCTACAAGATCTTCGTCGCTACCTGCCACGACCACGCGGTGAAGATCCTCTCTCATGCGTTCGGAATCGACGACGCAGCACGGATCGTCACCGGTACGGTGAGGAGTCGGAACTATCCCTTCAGTCGAAAGGACATTGAGCCCGAGTAGGCGCCGCTGCGGCGCGGCGGCACCCCTGCGTTGGGCCCGCGCCGCCCGCAGCCGCCGGGCGGTCTATCCCGTAGCGGCCGCCCGGTTGCGGCGCCGCGGATGGTCGTAGAACAACCCGTAGATAGACGGAATCAGGATGAGCGTGGACGCGGTCGAGAAGATCAGCCCGAAGGTGATCGTTGCCGCCATGGGCCCCCACACCACGGAGTAGCCGCCGATCCCGATAGCCGTGGGTATCAGGCCCGCAATGGTGGTGAGCGAGGTGAGAAGAACCGGCCGCACCCGCGTGCGCACCGCCTGCTCCACCGCCTGCCGGTGAGGAACTCCCTCCTTGCGCAGATCGTTGACAAAGCTGATCAGGACAATCGCGTCGTTCACGGCAATGCCCACCAACGCAATCCCGGCGTAGATCACCGTCGTCGACAGAGGCGTGCCCGAGATGAAGAGGTAGAGCACGACGCCCACGAAGGCGAAGGGGATCGTGAAGAGGATCAGGATGGGCTGCGTGTAGCTCTTGAACTGCGTGGCCAGGATCGTGTAGATCAGAAAGACGCCGATCAGGAATACCCGGATAATGTCGACCAGCAGATCGGTGAAGGCGGCGAACTCGCCTCCCACCTCCAGCTCGATGCCGGAATACTGTTCGGCAAGCTCCTCCCGAAAAAGCGTCTCGATCTCCCGATTGATCGCCTGGAGATCGATCGCATCGGTAGTATCCGCCTCTATTTGCACCTCGCGCTTGCCGTCGAGGCGCTGAATCGACGCAAACGACTGCGCTTCCCCAATGTCGGCAACGGTGCCGAAGGCGATCTGCTGTCCCGATGGTGACGGGATCTTGAGATTCAGCAGGTCCGGCAGTTGGAGCGCCCGAGCGCGATCGTACCTGACGACCACGTCGGTCTTCCGGTTTTCCGCGAAGATGGTCGTGGCGGTAATGCCGTCGAAGCTGGCGCGGATGAAGGACCCGATCTGCTCCGGGCTCAAGCCGTACCCGGCTGCGGTGTCTTCATCCACACTGACCCGCAATTCCGGTGTCCCGTTCTCCAGGTTGTCGCGGATGTTGAAGACTCCGTCGTGGGTGTCCAGTTGACGCTTGATTCGCCGGGACAACGCGGTCAGGTCGTTGTAGTCGTCACCGAAGAGACGAAAGACCAGGGGCGGATCCGTCGGTGGTCCGTTCTGCTGTTTCCGAAAGCGAACGTCTTCGGGTCCGGCAATATCGAGGGTCATCCCCTCGACTTCGCGAATGATCTCGTCGATGCTTCGCTCGCGCCCCTCGTCGGCCTCGAGCAGGTCGACGGTGATTTGCGCCACGTTCGGCTGTCGTGTGTTCCCCGTCTGCCCCGAGGTGAAGCCGACGGCGGTGTCGATACCGTTTACTTCTCCCCCTCCCACCATCGGCAGCACCCGGGACTCGAAGCGCGCCGTGGTCGCGGCGGTCTGCTCGATCGGCGTGCCGGGAGGCATCTCGATTTCAATGAAGAAGAGAGAGAAGTCCTCGGCATCGAAGAGATCTATCTGAATTCTCGGCACCAAGGAAAAGACACCGGCGCCGACAATGATCGCAAGGGAGAAGGCGATTCCCCGCCACCGGTAGACCGGCGCAATGACCCTCTGCATGGCGCCGGTGAGGCGCTTGAACACACTCGACTTCCTGCCGGCGCGCACCCCCCCGGGCCAGTCGGCGTAGTGAGAGGGCAGAAAGAAGCCCGCCTCGAAGTTCGACGCGATGAGCGCCACCGCCACGGTTATCGGCACAATGGAAAGAAACTCACCGATCACGCCGGGCAGAAAGGTAAGCGGCAGGAAAGCGGCAACCGTCGTGGCGGTAGCGGCGATAACCGGTCCAAGCACCTGGTCGACTCCGTGGATCGCCGCATCGCGCTTGCTCATTCCTTCCTGCTGCAGGCGGTAGCTGTTCTCGACAATGACGATCGCGTGGTCGACGAGGAGTCCAAGCACCAGGACCAGGCCGAAGAGCGTATTGCTGTTGAGGGTTGCACCCAGCGCCTCCAGGACGACGAAGGTGATGGCGAAGCTGATGGGAATGCCGATCGCCGTCATGACGGCGTTTCGCAGCCCCACGAACAGCAGGAGCACCACTACGACGAGAACCAGACCGAAGAGTGCGTTCGTCAGAAGAACGTTGAGACTGTCCCGGATCTGGATGGTGGAGTCGTTGATGAAGGAGACCTGGATACCCGGCGGCACCTCGGAAGCCACACCCTCTAGGGCCTCCCGAGCCGCATTCACAATGTCCACGGAGCTGCCGCCGGGGACCTTTGCGATCTCGAGGGAGATGGAGGGTTCCCCATTGAACCGCGCGTAGACGCCGTCGTCGGCGTAGCCCCGGCTGATGGTGGCAACGTCTCGCAGGCGCACGACTCCCCCACCTTCAGCGCGTACAACTGTACGCTCCAGATTTCGGTAGTCCTCCATATCCCCCGCGGTACGCAGAAGGTACTCCCGGGAGCCGGCCTTGGCGGTGCCGGCGGGAATACTGACGTTCCGGCCACGGATGCTGCGCACCACGTCGTCAATGCTGATCCCGAGATTCTCCAGGCGCGTCTGATTCACGTCTACGAGGACCTGCCGATCCCTGGCCCCGATCAGGGTGATCCCGGAAACGTCGGGGATTCGGCGCAGCCGCGATTCCAGCTGTTCCGCCGCGGTGCTGAGATCCCTGTAGCGTACGTTTCCCGAAAGGACAACCTCGATCACGGGAAGGAAGTCGTTGGTGGAGAAGTCGTCTATGGTCTCCTGACCCACGTCGTCCGGTAGGTCGACGTTCCGGAAGCGGTTCCGCGCTTCTTCCAGCAGAGATTCGAACTCGTCGTTCGATATACCCTGATCGAACTCCAGAGTCACCACGGTAAGTCCGTCTTGGACCTGGGAGCGCACGGCGCTCAGGCGTTCGAGCGTCTGCATCTCATCCTCAATGGCCACGGTGACGCTCTCCTCGACGTCCTCGGCGGCGACGCCGGGGTATGGAACGACGATGTTCACGAAGAAGAAGGGAATCTCCGAGAACTGCTCCTGGGGCAGCCGGTACGCGCTGAACGCCCCGAGGGCCAGCACGACGATCATCAGTATGTTCACCAGGACTGGGTTGCGTACCGCGAGGCGCCCGATCTTCATAGAAGCTCCTCAGTGGTACCGATGACTTCCGCCTGGATCGGGGCGCCGTCCTCGATACTGCTGAGCGCCGACACCACCACCAGGTCCCCCGCCTCGATTCCGGAGAGGACGTTGGCCCGGTCCCCGAGGCGCTCGCCTATCTCGATTTCCCGGCGGCGCGCCACGCCGTTCTCGACGCGATACACGTAATTCCCTTCCGGGTTGGAGACGATTGCCCCGGCGGGGACCAGAAGCGCGTCGGGCAGCCCCCCCGGTTCAATGGTCACCTCCGCGGTCATGCCGGCGCGCACCTCCGGGCCGCATTCGCTGGTCCACCGGATTACGGTGGTGAAGCCGCCGGTACTCCGGTCGCTCCCCGCCGCTATGGCGAACACTTCCCCTTCGTAGATACTGTCGGGACAGCCGGCAACCTGGATGCGCGCGGGATCTCCCTCGTTGAGATAGAGGACCTGACGCTCCCCAACGGTCACGGAAACCTGCATCCGCGACGTGTCGATTATGCGTGCAATCTGAGTACCCGTACCGAGGAAGTTGCCGGCATCAATGCCATCGCCCTTCGAAGCTACTCTGCCGGTAAATGGGGCCTCGATCGTCCGATCCTCGAAGGCCTTCCGGGCGCCCTCGTATCCCGCCTCGGCGCCGCGGGCGCCCGCCTCGGCGCGGCGCAGTTGCGCCTCCGAGGCGTTACCCTGTTCGAAGAGGCGTTGCGTCGTCTCCAGCTCGAGCTGGGCGCTGCGGTACTGCGCAGCCGCCTGCTCCATGTTGAGACGCTCAACGTCGCTGTTCAGAGCAACCAGGACCTCCCCCTCCTCGACGGAATCGCCGAGCTCGAAGTTTACCTCCTGCATGATGCCCTGGGTCTCCGACACCACGACGGCTTCCCGGGTCCCGGAGATGTTTCCTGAGGTTCGTACGGGATCTATGAAGGGACCGCGCGCCACCTCAACCGCCTGGACGGCGAGCGAGGTGGTGACGGCGCCGGTGGCGGCCGAGGGCGGCTCACTTTCCGCTCCGGTGCCGGCGGCTTCGGAGCCGGCCTCCGATGGTGCACATGCGCCGATCAGCGCCAGCACAGCGGCTCCGGCGACAGACAGGGCGAACCGAACGATTGCTTGCATCCTCTTCCTCCTGGTGCTCGGAAGAATCTAACAAGCGTTCGGTGCGCCGACAAGCGAGACGACGCCGGGTGATCCGGCTATTCGGAGATCACGAGGGTGTACAGACCTTCGGAGTCCTCCCAGTAGCCGGAGACGTAGACGGTGTAGGTGCCCTCCTCATCAAGGGTGCGAATGATCCGCGAGTCCGTACCGCTCCCGTAGTCATCGTTCTCGGCGACAATGGTGCCCGAGGGATCCTCCAGGGCGATTCGCGTATCGAACTCGTCGGAACGCGCCTCAATGGTGACCTCCCGGCCGCTTCGGCCCGCGAAGCGGTGCTCCGCCACCAGGCGACCCTGATCGTCTCGATCCGCCGTTGCGCTGGAGAGCTCCGCTTCAAACCTCTCTATCACGGAGACGCGCTCGCCTTCCTGCAATTGGACGGTGTACGGGCCGATGCCGGAGGGGCTGAACGTCGTAACAAACAGCTCGTAGACGCCGCTCTCCGGCGCCTGCATGTCCACCAGCGAGTCGGTGCCGCCGGCACCGTCGTCGTCCTCAAAGCGGACACCACTTGGGGAAACCACGGTGAGGAAGGTGTCGAAGAACTGCGACTCCGCGGTGGCGCGAACGCGCCGCTCCTCCTCCGCTTCGAAGGTGTAGCGATGGAAGGGGCGCCCCTCCCGTACGGGGGAGTCCTGGTCCAGGATCGCCGAAATGCGCTCGCCGTTCTCGATGACCTGCCCATCCGAGACCGACTCGATCTGTTCTTCGCTTACGAAGTTGAGAATCGACAGCTCGTACTTCCCGTCTCCATCCCCGTGGAAGGAGCGCACTACGATCTCAACCGGCCGGGTGTCCTCGAATGCGTGGAAGAGCTGGGAGTCTGTGGTGTCACTCGGGGCGTCGTCGTTCTCCCGGACCGTACCGTCGGCGGTCCGCAGCTCCAGGACCGTGTCAAAGTCTGCGGAGCTGAGGCGGAGCACTGCAAGATCACCTGGACTCCCCGAGAGTGAGTACGCGTCGGTGTTGCCGAGGGGCGCATCTTCGGCGTCCAGACGGCCAATGATAGTCTGCCCGATCTCGATCTTCCGCGGAAGGGCGAGTTCCGCCACCGACACATCGTACTGCCCGGTCTCCCCGGCGGAGTAGCTCGTGACCCCGACCTGCAACACAACCGGACCGTCGGTGGTATACGTGACGCCGGCGTTGGAGTCGTTGTAGTCGTCGTTCTCTATTGTGGAGCCATCCGGCCGTTGCAGCACCAGATAGGTGTCGAAGTCCGAGGAAGAGACCGATATGAAGACCCGCGCCTGCGAGTCGAGCTGTAGCGGGTACCAGTCGACGTAGCGCTGATCCGCGAGCTGCTCGTCTCCCGCTTCAATGACGCCCCGGCGGGTTTCACCGATTGAGAGTGCGTCCGGCGCATCTTGCCGGGTCACCCGGACGCTGTAAACTCCCTGGGGCGCTTCCGTTTCACCATCGTCGCCGACAGCAGTGACACCCACCTCAACCTCCCGTCGCTCGGGTACGAAGGTGGAAAGGGTGGCGCTGCCGCGATTGCCTGACGATGTCGCCTCTGCTTCCTCGCCGGAACGAATGAGCAAACGCGGCTCGAAGTCCACGGAGACGACATGGGCGAGAAGACGACCCGCCTCGGACACCGAGATTGTATACCAGTCAACCGGGATCCCCTCGAGCCGCTCGTCTCCCGACTGAAGCTCACCGTCGGTGCGGAGCACCGTCTCCTGAGCAACCGCCGAGCTCGCGACCAGCAAACCGGCCAGAACCAGTACCAGAGTTGCCCCTCGTTTCATCCGTATCCTCCTCAAGAGCGCGCGGACGTCCGCGCCGTACGGACCGACGACGGTGTCCCCCTCAGGAAGCACTGCGCTCCGCTTCGAGACTACCACAAAGCTTGAGGGAGATCATCGCTTTTCGCAGGACCACGCTCCGGGGTATCTTCTCGTCCGTGCAAAACAAGGTCATTGAGGTTGAACACCTCTACAAGTCATACACGAACGTGCAGGCGGTTGTCGATCTCTCTTTCGAGGTCGAGGAATCCACCTGCTTCGGCTTCCTGGGTCCGAACGGCGCAGGAAAGACCACCATGATGAAGACGCTCTACGGCCGGGCCGTTCCGGACAAGCGCGAGGACACCCGTATCCACGTCTTCGATCTGGACCCTCGACAACATGAGCTGCAGATCAAGGCGCGCTCCGGAGTCGTACCGCAGGAGGACAGCCTGGACGTGGAGCTCAACGTCGTCCAGAACCTGCGCATCTTCTCCAACCTCTACGGCATTCCCTGGCCGGCGGCGCGGAAACGCATTGACCATCTCCTGGACTTCATGGAGCTCGGGGAGAAGCGCAAAGCGAAGGTAAAGGAGCTCTCCGGGGGCATGAAGCGGCGCCTTATCATTGCCCGAGCGCTTCTCAACAGCCCGTCCCTCCTGATCCTGGACGAGCCGACCACCGGCCTCGACCCCCAGGTTCGTCACCTCATCTGGGACAAGATTCGCGACCTGAAGCGGGAGGGGGTCACCATTCTCCTCACCACCCACTACATGGACGAAGCGTACCAGATGTCGGACCGCATCATCATCATGGACCGCGGCAAGAAAGTGGTCGAAGGCGCGCCTCAGGCGCTCCTGGAGGAGTACATGGAGCGCCACGTGCTCGAGCTTCTCGATCCCTCCCAGGCCGCCGTTGCGGAG
This sequence comes from uncultured Spirochaetaceae bacterium, assembly GCA_964623865.1. Taxonomy (GTDB): domain Bacteria; phylum Spirochaetota; class Spirochaetia; order DSM-27196; family PWMO01; genus CAYFQV01. Next base: position 38,154 of record CAZUVX010000021.1, read on the forward strand.
ACGGCCGGGGGCAACGGGGACATTCGCAAGGACGGCTCGGAATCCCGGATTCTGTACTACAGTAACAACCTGGATATTCTCCGGAAGATGACGGTTCACCTGCAGCCGGGACAGTACTACCTTCGTCAGGTGAATCTGGAAGACCTCTTCCTGCGCACCACCGGAAGGAGCCTCAATGAGAAGCAGTAACGTCGTCACCGAGAAGCGGCCGGTTCCGGAGTCCACGGCCCGCGAAAGTGAGCCCCGCGAGCTGAATCCGGTGCGCCCTTCCTTCCTCCACCGAATCTACAGCGTCTGGTTCCGGCACGTCCGAGTGTACTCGAAGAACCTGATCAGCAACGCCCTCCCACCCTTTCTGGAGCCCCTCATCTTCCTGGTCGGCCTGGGGCTGGGACTGAGTCGGTACGTCCCTGCCATGCAGGGAGTGCCGTACATCGAGTATCTTGCTTCAGGGTTGATGATTACGGCGGCCATGTTCACGGCGGCCTTCGAGTGCAGCTTCGGGACCTACATCCGGCTGGAGTTCGACAAGGTTTACGACGGCATGCTGGGATCTCCCATCTCCGCCGACGATCTCCTCATTGGTGAGCTCCTCTGGGCGGGCACGAAGGGCTTCGTCTTCACCCTGTCGGTCCTGATCATCACGTCGATCTTCGGGATTCTTCCCGTCGGCACCACCCTCATTGCGCCCTTCGTCGGCTTTCTGACGGGAACCATGTTCGGTGCAATCGGCTTCCTCATGACATCGGTGGTTGCCAACATCAATCAGTTCAACTTCTTCTTCTCCGGGTTCATCTCCCCCATGTTCTTCTTCGCCGGTGTGGTATTCCCGGTGGACAACCTCCCGCGAGTGGTTCGGCCGATCACCGAAATCCTGCCCCTTACCCACCCGGTTCGGATCGTGCGCGGCTTCGCCATGAACGAGTTCGAGCCCGTCATGCTCTTCGACCTGGCGTACATGATTGTGGTCACCCTGGTCCTCGGGTGGTGGGGCATTCGCCGGTTGAAAAGGAAGCTTATCGACTAGAAGGCGCGTCCCGTCCCGCCTAGTTCCGTGCCATGATGATCGATTCCGGGCGGT
>CAZUVX010000021.1:39334-44240 GCA_964623865.1 uncultured Spirochaetaceae bacterium
AGGAGCTGCGCCAGAAGGAGGAGAACGACGACACCGCCGGCGTTGTCGATCGCGCCGGGAGCCCCTTCCTTCGAATCGATGTGACCGGAAATGAGGATACGCCGTTCCGTCGGAAGTCCGAGGGCCGCCTCGATCTGCTCCGCCGTTGCAGGAACGCGGTCGGAGTCAATGCGCAGATGCACCACCGGTGAAGATGCAGACGCCACCGCCTCGACGACGACCTCTCCCATCTCATCCGTCATGTAGGCGGACGGGAAGGGAAAGCTTCCGTCCTCGATCAGCGGGAATGGGTAGAGACCGCCGGCCACCTCCGGATTTCGGCCGGTGGCGGCAATGATCGCCGCGGGGTGGGCGCGGTCCAGGGCGGCGTAGACCGCCTCGTGCTCATCCGGGTAGTAGAAGGGAAAGCCCCGGGGAAAGAGTTGCTCCCGCACCGGCTCACCGGTGAGCAGGAGGATCAGGCCTTTGGCATCGATCTCCTGAAGCTCCTTCAGCGTCGACACGACCCGCAGCGGGGCCTCGACATCGGCGGGAAGAGAGTAGGGTCCTGCATGGAGCCCGAAGGCGCGGTGGCCGAGGCTCAGGTTCGCCCCGGATCGCTCCCACCGGAGGCACTCGAGGCGCGACACCGATACGTCCCAGCCGGCCGCTTCTGCGACTTCGGCGAAGTAGCGCGTGGCCTCTTCGTTGCCGGCGGAACCCAGGCTGCGGTCCGGATAACTGCAGAGAGCGCGCAGGTGCTGCTCAGCCAGTTGTGAGAGAGCAACACGATCCGCGTAGGAGTCACGAGCGTCCTTCGTCGCCATGGAAGGATCATACAGGGAGAGGCCCGGCTACGCGAGTATCGTTTCGGCGGATTCTCCCTCCCGAGGGCACTACGCCCCGTACTTCTCAATGCGCAGGGCGTTCGCCATGGCCAGGGGCATGAGATCGGTTGCCGGTAACCGGGGCCCAAGGCCGCCGGCGAGGCAGGCGCGCTCTCCGAAGCTCTTTACCTCGTCCGGCCGACAGTACGCGGAGTGCAGGATAGTCGGTACCGGGTGCCAGCTGTGGTTGCTCAACGCCCAGGGGGTGGAGTGGTCGCCGGTGATTACCACTACGTCGGGTTCCGCCTCAATGAGCCTGGGCAGCGCCTCGTCCACCGCTTCAATGCTGTGAACCTTGGCGGCAAAGTCGCCGTCCTCACCCGTCATGTCGGGCTTCTTCACGTGTATGAAGAAGAAGTCGTAATCTTCCCGGTACTTCCGCATGGTGGCGAACTTGTCCGCCGGCTCCTCCCTCGCATCCAGCGCGGTCATACCCAGGATCTTGGCCAGACCGCGGTACATGGGATACGAGGCGATCGACGCGCTTCGGGTGCCGTAGACCTCCTCGAAGCTCGGCCAGTCCGGCGCCTTGGCGAAGCCGCGCAGGAGCGCCATGTTTGCCTGGTCTTCGCCGGCGAGGATCTTCTTTGCCTTCTCGACAAACTCGTTCGCCAGTTCTGCGGTCCGCTTCGAGGGGCCGTCACCCCCTTCGGCGGGATGCGGCTTGTGGCCGGTCACCTTCGGGTCGGTGTCGTTCACCTTGTCACCGAGCCCGTCACCCCTGAATACGACCAGGAATCGATGCTCCTTGATGGTCTGCACGAAAACCTCGGCCCCGGTGACCTTGACTTGCTTGAGCTTCTCAACGAGCTCCGCGTTCTTCTCGGTGGGAATGCGCCCGGCGCGCCGGTCGGTAACCAACCCGTCGCCGTCCACGGTGCAGAAGTTTCCGCGGCAGGCGACATCCGCCTTCTCCAGTTCGAAATCCACTCCCGCCGCACTCAGCACGCCGCGCCCGACGGTGTACTGCAACGGGTCGTACCCGAACAGAGCCAGGTGGGCCGGGCCACTCCCGGGCGTGATTCCTCCGCCCACGGGTTCGTGCAGCCCGCAGAGGCTCTTCTCGGCAAGGCGATCGAAGTTCGGGGTGCGGGCCGCCTCGAGCTCGGTCTTTCCGTCGGGACCGGGCAGACCGCCGAGCCCATCCATTACCAGCAAGACCACTTTGGTCGATGCCTCAGCCTTGAGTGACTTGATTACGTTCAGATCCATGACGTTCTCCTTCCGCAATCCGGTATGCCCCGGAATGTGCTTCTACACTGCCACGTAGACCGCGCCGGTGCAAGGCGGAGGTTGCATCCTCACGCGTGCCGAAGACTCTCCAGAAGAAACCTCCTGAGCTCGCCGTTCGCCGCGCCGCCGGTGATGTGCCCCTTCTCCATGACGGTCACGTTCTCCGGCGCGTAGACGCCGCTCTGTCTCTCGTATCGTACGTACTGATCGTACCGCGCCATCAAGGGGAACACCTTCGCGTTGTCCCGCACCCGAAACGCATCTTCGAAGTTGAGAGCGTGTGTTACTGCCTCGGGATCCTCCTGCACACGGTGCGACGCCAGTCGCGCATAAGCCGAATCGAGAAAGAGCGCATCCGGAGCCGCTCCCGCGAAGATCGGCCTGTACTCGTCGGCACTGCCGAAGTACGCGTGGTGCAGGTTGGCCACCCAGCCGCCGAGGCTGATGCCGGACACGGTAACCTTAGAACAGCCACCGGGGGTCACGGCGCCGCCATCCGCCCGTGGCGCCCGCGCGCGAACGGCGCGAACCAGGCTCTCCATCAGGGCCGCTGAGAGGGCGAGCATGGTCGCAAAGGAGCGGAGGTCGCCAACGGCATCGTAATACTCCTTCCGGGTCCGGTTGAAGGGCGAGTCCGTCGCAATCACGGTAGCCGCGATGTCGCCAACTCCGTTCTCGTGCAGCCCGTCACCCAGGATACTGCGGATCCGTGAGTGGTAGGGGCAGTCACCGCTTCCGTGGTGGAACAGGAGGACAGGTGCCCTCGGCTCCGCCCGGGATAGAACGGAAAAGCGGGTGGTAAGGCGCTCCCCTGCCGCCGACGCCGTCACTTCCTGCTCGCCTGCGCCGTCAACGTCAAGCTCCGGAATCTCGGTGCGTCGAATTAACTCCCCCACGTGGGGACTCTCGAGACCGCGACGAAAGAACTTCAACGACTCCCCGTACAGGCCGCCCATCCGGGCAACAAGGGTGTCCATCAACTCGTGCCTACCCATGAATGACCTCCTAGTCATATGACCGAACGGTCACAATGTATCCCAATACGGCGGGGAAGGTCAAGAGTAGCGTGACTACTCGGTCATTTCATTGACATTGCCTCGGCAATGGTGGAGTATCTCTTCCGGTACCGCGTATGCCCACCGAGACATTCGCCAATCTACGTCCGGAGAAGCGCGAGCATTTCCTGGATACGGCTCTGGCGGAGTTCGCCCGACACGACTATCATTCCGCCTCGGTCTCCAGGATCGTTGCCGAACTCGGGATTGCGAAGGGCAGTGTCTACCAGTACTTCACCGACAAACGAGATCTCTATTTCCACCTCATCGACCGTGCCGTAACGGCAAAGCTCGATTACATCCAGGACGCCGTGGATGCAGCAGGGGCCGAACCAAAGGGCTTCTTCGGCACCTACCGGCGCATTGTCCACGCTGGAACCGACTTTGATTTCCGCTTCCCGAGGTACAGCCTGCTGATCACCCGGGCCATGCAGGAACCGGAGAGCAGTGAGCTCGGCAATCCGGCGGGAGACCTGACCTCCCGCTCCTCACAGTTCCTGCGCGACTTCGTTGAAATCGCGGTTCAGAAGAGAGAGCTGCGACAGGACGTAGACCCGGGACTGATTGTGCACATGGTCAACACCATGACCATTTCAATCGGTCGTTACGTTGAGGACAAGTACGCCTTCGATCTCATGGAGCAGCTCGAGTCACCGGAGCGGCCGCTCCCCTTCACGCCGGAGCAACTCGCCGAAGACGTTGACAACGTGATCGAGGTGTTGCGTCGCGGTCTCGAAGCGTAACGAAGGGTCCCGGCGTCGCGTAACGTATCCCGAAGCTTGTTGGATGAATCAGCACAACGCATTCGGGCGTAGGGAGTTAGTATCCCCGAAGCGAGAAATGCAAGGTTTCCCGCTTCGCATATGTCCGGAGATCCCATGCCCAACCTCACCTACTGCCCCGTCCCTCGTGCCCGAACCGCGTCAGGCTCTGGCGGGTTGGCCCCCGGTCTTCCACAAGCTGCGTGATACGTTGAGCGGCGCGTCCGCCGGGGCGCGGGCCCGCCGTTCCGGGCGGCGTGAGACGCCACCCGGGTCGGCGAACGGGCGCCTCCGAGGCGACGGCCGTAAGCATCGATCTCAATCAAAGAGTTTGCCGGTGATCTCCGCAATGTGGCGCGCCTGGAAGCGTGCGCCGTCGAGCTCGTTCTCGCTCGGCATGCGGGAGCCGTCCCCGCCGGCAATGGTCGTGGCGCCGTAGGGGGAGCCGCCGGTAATCTCGTCGAGGCGCATTTGTCCCTGGAAGGCGTAAGGCAGCCCCACAATGATCATGCCGTGATGCATGAGGGTGTGCTGGGTGCTGACCAGGGTGGTCTCCTGACCGCCGTGTTGCGTTGCGGTGCTCGCCATGACGCCGGCGACCTTCCCGACAAGGTCGCCATTGGCCCAGAGCGGACCGGTGCCGTCGAAGAATGTCCGCGCCTGCCCTATCATGTTGCCGAAGCGCGTCGGCACGCCGAAGATGAAGCCGTGGCCGTCACGAAGGTCATCGAGGGTCACCTCCGGTATGTGAGCCATCTGTTTCTGCGTCTCCGTGGCGCCCTGCGCCTCAATGATTTCGGGGGGAAGAGTCTCCGGAAAGCGAAGCAGCGCTACGTCGGCGCCGTCGACTTCCCGGGCACCCTCCATGGCTGCCTGTGCCATCCGCCACATGTGTCCGTGTGTGGAGTAGAAAACGACCTTGATCTTCATGATGCTCCTCCATTGAGGTAAGTATTTGGGTGATCCGGCGCGGCCGGTGCGGTTGCCCGCG
>CAZUVX010000022.1:0-14139 GCA_964623865.1 uncultured Spirochaetaceae bacterium
TGGTGATCGCACTGCTGACCCTACCGGCCGGGATCGCCGGCCTCTTCAGCAAGTCCCTGTGGCAGATGATGATCGGCGCCACGGTGCTCACGGCGCTCTTCATCTTCGCCGGCATGGGAACCAGCTACGTCGCCGACCTGCCGAGCGGCTCCACCATTGTCGTCATTGCCGGCGGCGTGTACCTCCTCACCATGGGCGCCCGCGCCGCAGCGCGCCGCGCGGCCAAACGACGCCGGACGGATGAGTCGACTCGGCGGAATCGCGGGGCGGCGTAGCGGCCGGCGGGACGGCCAAGAGTCAGTCCCTGGGCGAGCAAGGCGAGCATGCCCCATCATAGACTCCTTGCGGGGAGACGGTACCGGAGATATCCTGCCACTGATACTGATGATGAAGAGACGTCCCATGTGGCGCATCCGTTCCGGCGGTGCGCCGGAAACGCCGACAATCTTCACCGAACGGCTGGAGCTCGCGGTCCTGGATCGCTCGGACGCTGAGGAGGTTGCGGACTACTACGTGCGCAACCGCCGCTTTCTTGCGCCGTGGGTACCTCGGCGTGAGGAGGAGTTCTTCACCAAACGATACCAGCAGCGGGCGCTGTCCCGGGACTTCGCCGAGGCGCTGAGCAAGACCAAGCTTCCCTTCTGGATTCGCCGTCGAGACGACGGAAGGATCATAGGGGCCGCGGTATTCGCCAACATCATCTACGGCTCATTCCGCTCCTGCTTTCTGGGATACAACCTGGACGAGGAGGCAACCGGCAAGGGCTTCATGACCGAGGCGCTTAAGGCCACACTGGGGTACGTTTTTCACACGGTGCGGCTGCACCGGGTGGAAGCGAACGTCATGCCCCGCAACGACGCCTCTCTGCGCGTCCTCGACAGACTCGGTTTTCGCCGGGAAGGCTACTCCCCGCGCTACCTGGAGATAGCCGGACAATGGGAGGACCACATCCGTATGGCTATTCTGAGCGAGGAGTTCACGTCGCTGGAGCGATGACCGGTGAGTCTCTAATCGGACGGGACGAGGGACGCTGCGCCGCCGGAGGTCGCACCCCCGGGGTACGCTGCTCCGGCGGGTAGCCACTCCGGCGCGCAGGCAACTACTCGCCGAAGACGATCCGGTGCATCTCGTAGACGGGGCGGCCCTCGAAGGTGCCGCGGTTGCTGAAGTAGCGCTGGAGCTTCTCGGGAACGAAGGAGAGCGCGGTATCCGTGATGGTCATGCCGCCCGATTCGGTGAACTTGCTGCCGAGATGAAAGATGAAGTTCACATCCTGGGAGACCACGCCACCGGTGTCACCCACCTCCTGGTAGGGTGTGTTTCCCAGGTGAAGGGCAATTCGGTAGGACACCGGATTCTTCAACTGGTAGTGCTCGACGTTCGCGATCACCCGGTTCAGGAACATGCGGAAGACCGGAATGATCGGCATGCAACGCTCTCCGTCGTAGGGGAAGAGCAGGAGCCCGCCGAAGCGCTTCCACATCCAGATCCGAGCGCCGAAGCGCTCCATCTCGTCCAGAAGATGCTCCCGGAACCGCTCGGCAACCTGAGAGGTGTAGGCATCGCTCGTGTGGGCGGTGTAGCGATTGGTATCATCGAGGTGGGCGTAGAGCAACCAGAATGTATACACTTTGCCGGCTTCAACCGAGTCCCAATCCTGACCTGAGAGGATCTCTTCCGGTGGCCGGATGGCCTGGGTGAGGTGCACCACCGCCTCGTCGGTGTCGCCGCCGACGGCTTCGGCACCGGCGCGCGGCGCCTCCGCGGCGTCGAAGGACGGCCCCGATCCAGGGGGCGCGGCGCCGCGGGGCCGGAGCGTCCGGCCGAAGGCGCGCGCCTCTTCGAACCGCGCCGGGGATACCCCCCGAGAGAGGATGCGCTTGGGCAGGTAGTCGGCACCGCCGTGGAAGAAGACCCGGGCGGGATCGGTGACCTTACCGTCGGGATCGAAGACACCGACGCATCCCGGCCGATCACCGCCCGCTGTGTCCAGCGCCTCCCAGAGCGCCTCCGCCGAGAAGGCGGAAGCATCCAGGTAGAAGAAGGAATCCTCCGGCGCCTCCCGGAGGGCGTTGGAGAGCTTGCCGGGAGCAACCTTGACCAGCTTGTGACTCCCGTCCTTCTTCACGGCCGCAAAGAGGGTGGCCCGTCCCTTATTCGACACAAGATGGATGGTCATACCGCAACCATCCGTGGCCTGAAGGCGACTCGGTAACTTCGGTAGGCGCTCTCCCCGGATCCCTCGGCAATCTGGAAGCAGCTCTGCAGCAGGGGATCGAGTGCCAGAAAGACCGTGGAGCTCACCGTAAGGGTGTTGCCCACGGTGTGGTTCGCCTCGATCTCCTGCACCTTCTTGATGGCGGGTGCGCTCTCGAGCTCGCTGAAGTCGTCGCTGTAGGCAACGTGTCCGGTGCTGACCGCAAAGCGAAGCCGCACCGGTGCGTCCAGCGGGTTCCACATGGCGTTGTAGAGCAACAGCTCGTGGATGATCTCCATGCCGCTCTTCACCGCCATGGTTGCCACGTCGTCGGTGTAGAAGGCGGCAAGGCCGCCGTCACCTTCCCAGAACCAGAGCCGCCCGTTTCGCTTGTCGATTACCCGGAGCACCATCCGGCGCAGATCGGAGTAGACCCGGTCCATGACGTCATTGCCGTGACGCCTCACGAGCTCCGAGTTGCCTTCCACGTCCATGACCAGCAAGCCCAGGTGATAGTCGACACCGTGCTGCAGAACCCCCCAGTTCTGCGTCTTCCGCTGGGAGGCATCTTCGACGAAGGTGCCCGTGGAGGCGTCGAAACGGTAGCCGTCTTCGAGGAGGTCGTCGACAATGCCTTGCAGGCGAGGTATACGGATCTTCCGCCCTACAAAGCCGTTTCGGTGGATTGATACGAGGAGCTCAATGAAGCTGAGAAGCTGCCCCGCCGCAGCGACGTCTTCGACGATTTGCCGGGCGGCGTCGTTATTCGGGACCGACAGGCTCTTTGGAATACCCGTTCGCTCGTGAATGTCGTAGGTGTCGATGACGCGTCGCGCCACGTGAACCATGGTGTGAACGTCCATGGACTGGCTGAGTGAACGGACCAGCATGTTGCGAAGGCGAATCCGCAGCCGCATGTTCGTCGAGATTATCAAATACCGTTAGTCGTGTGTAGCAGCGAAGACAGCTACGCGGCGTCCCCGACAGGACAACGGTTGGCCCGGGACCGGGCCGCCCGGGCGGCTCACTCCAGGCCGACCGCCGACATGCCGCCACACCGCCCGGACCAGCGGTAACGCGCGCCGTGGCGAGGCGACCGTAACCATCGTCCCTGACCACTTGGTCAAGAAACGTGGGGGATTCTGTTGACCACCCGGTCAACTCGTGATAGCTTCTTGGTTGACCACCTGGTCAATCCCGCCGTGGTGCGGGACGGAAATGCAAGAGCGGCCGGGCCGCGAGCCCGGGTCGCCGTTGAGGAGGAGCGCTATGCCGTGGTGGGCATGGGTTCTGATCGGAATCGGAGTTGTCGGGATTGGCTATCTCAAGCTGAAGGTGTGGAACAGCATTGTGGCAAAGCGGCGCGCCGCCGAAGCACAGGAGCCGGAGGAGTAGGCCATGCCGAAAGAGGCGTTCTTCGCACTGGATCACGGGAAGCAGCAACACATCCTTGCCGTCGCGGCGGAGGAGTTCGCGCAGCACGGATTCCAGAACGCATCCACGAACCGGATCGTGAAGCGCCTCGGGATCGCCAAGGGGAGCCTGTTCTACTACTTCAAGGACAAGGGGGACCTCTACCTCTATCTGATCGAGCGGAGCACCGAAGACTACATGGAGGTGCTCCGCGCCCGGATGGAGGAACCCCCGACGGACATACTGGAGAGGCTCCACGCCATTGCAGAGGCGGCCTTCGACTTCCTGGAGGAGGACCCGCACCTGTTCCGCCTCATGATGACCTTTCTCGACGCCGGGACGACGGAGCTCCGGGAACGCTTCCTTCGGGAGAACGCCTCCCAGTCGCTTCAGGAGTTTCATTCCTGGTTCGTCGACATTGATACGTCGCGCCTGGTCTTCGACCGGGAGACGACCCTGCAGCTCGTAACCTGGCTCTTTGCCGGCATGAAGCTCGAGCTCCTCTACTGGGCGGACCTGCGGAACGATGTGCCCGGCTTCCGGCGCCGGTTCATGGAGCGCCTGGAGCTCGTATTCACCGCGCTGCGCCGCGCCATCTACACAACCGAGGAGGACGACAATGATTGAAGTAAGCGATCTCTTTCACGACTACGAGGGACGCGGCGTCTTCGCCGTACAGGATCTGTCCTTCGCCATTCCGGACGGCCGGATATTCGGATTCCTGGGGCCGAGCGGCTCCGGGAAGAGTACCGTGCAGAATCTCATGACGAAGCTCCTGCGCATCCAGAAGGGGGACATCCGCTACGACGGCGTCTCGGTTCGTGACATCCGCCCGCGCTTCTTCAACCAGGTCGGCTACTCCTTCGAGCTGCCCAACCTCTATCTCAAGCTCACCGGCTTCGAGAACCTGAAGTTCTTCGCCGGCCTCTTCGAAGGGGAGACCGAGGATCCCATGCGCGTCCTCGACATGGTCGGCCTCCGCGACGCCGCGCACAAGCGCGTCTCCAACTACTCGAAGGGCATGAAGCAGCGCTTGCTCTTTGCCCGCTCCATCATCAACCGGCCGCGCATTCTCTTTCTGGATGAGCCCATGTCGGGCCTCGATCCCACGACCGCCGGGCGCATCAAGGAGATCATTCGGCAGAAGACCGCGGAAGGGGTCACCATCTTCCTGACCACGCACAACATGTATGCCGCAGACGAGCTCTGCGACGAGGTGGCCTTCCTCCACGAGGGACAGATCATTGCGAAGGACACGCCCCGCAACCTCAAGCTCGCCTACGGCGAGAAGTCGGTGAAGGTGGAGTACCGGGTGAACGGCGACGGGGCGGAGGCACGCGACGGGGCGGGCTCCCGTGACGACGCCGCGGCCACCCGCGACAAGGGGGGCGACACTGCCACCGGCGCGGCCCCCCGTAGAGCCGACGCAAACGCGCTCACCGGCACGGCCTCTCACGCCGCCGAACCCGCCCGCGTCGAAGAGCTCATCCTCTTCCCGGAGCGGGAGGAGGACGCCCGGAAGCTCCACGAGTTGCTACTGAGCGGCCGGACCGAGACCGTGCACTCTCAGGAGGCGACGCTGGAGCAGATCTTCGTGCAGATGACCGGGAGGGCACTGGTATGATCAAGCGCCTACTCGTACTCATGAAGCAGGATCTGATCGTTGCGTGGCGGAGTCACTTCGTCACCTTCCTGCTGATCCTGCTCGCCGTCTTTGTTGCCGTTTTCTACGCCCTTCCCGACCGGGTGCAGCTCGGCCCCTCCCTCTACGTCTACGACCGGACCGGGGCGACTGCCGGATCCGGTGCGGCAGGTGCGGCAGACGAGGCCGGGGGCGGCGCCGCGGGAGCGGCCGCGGCGCGACAGGAAGCCATGGAAGCCGCCCTCGAGGGGGCCGGTGAAGAGGTGGTCTTCGTGTCCTCCCGCTCTGAGCTGGAAGAGGAGCTCCGGCAGGCGAAGGGCGCGACGGGCATGGTCATCGAGCGCCTGGGTAACCCGCCGGAGATCACCATGATGTCGAAGGGCTCAATGCCCGAGGAGATGCTCAACATCGTTCGGGCGGGCCTCTCCGGGTTGGCGCCGCAGGAGCCCGAGGGGGCGGTGCCCTTCACGGTCACCCACCTCGAGCCGGATCGGCCGCCTCTGGGCGTGGCGGACCTGATGATTCCCATCGGCCTGGTCTTCGAGGTGTTGCTTCTCGGCTTTCTCTTCGTGGCGGTCATGGTCTTCCAGGAGCGCCTGGAAGGAAGCATTGCGGCGTACCGTACGAGCCCCGGCGGCGTCTGGGCGTACGTCCTGGGGAAGGTCGGCGTCTGGACGCTCCTGACCACGGCCTACGGCATCGTCTTCGGCCTCCTGACCACGCGCTTCTCCATGAGCGGTACCCAGTGGCTGCAGCTGTTCCTGGTCGTCGTCACGGGCGGCGCCTTCATGACCGCCCTGGGTTATCTGATCAGCCTCTTCTTCAGGAGCATCTCCGACTGGTTCTTCCTGGGCGTAGCGGTTCTCGTGCTCAACATGCTGCCCCAGGTCTCTTTCGCCATGCCCGCCTTCAGCCCGCGCTGGCTCTCCTACATCCCGTCGCACCCGGCGCTCTTTGCAACGCGGGACATCGTCTTCGGATACGGCGGATGGGAGAGTGTCACCCAGCCCGTCGTCCTCTACGCCGCCCTCGCCGTCGCCCTGACCCTCGTGTCGGTCGGCGTCACCAGGGCGCGACTCTTCCGGGAGGGATAGTCATGCTCAAGCGAATCCTCAATCTCTTTCGACAGGATCTTACCGTCATCACCCGGGACAGCATTGTCCTCTACGTCTTCGCGGCGCCGGTGCTCCTGGCGGTCCTCGGCCGCCTCCTCCTGCCGGCCTTCCAGGACACCGTCCCCACGGTCGCCGTGGATCCCGCGGTCCCTCCTGCAATCCTGGAGCGCCTGGAGGACTACGCCGACGTCGTGGCGGTCGACTCCGCAGCGGAGGTGGAGCGCCGCGTCCTGCAGAATGACGATGTGGCCGGCCTCCGGCCGGCCGATGCCAACGGGCCCTCCGCAGCGGATGCCACTTCGGGCAATGCGGGCAGCTCAGGCGCCGCGGGCGGTGCCGGCGCCGCGACGTACGAGCTCGTGCTCCAGGGCAACGAGAGCCCCGAGAGCCGGGAGCTCTTCCAGACCATCGCGGCGGCGGTTTTCGGCCACATACAGCCGGTGCCGGTCAACTTCGAGGTCCTCGCGGATTCGGAGGACAACTTCACCGCCTACGCGACGCTGATCATGGTCCTCGTCGCGACGCTCCTCGGCGGCATGATCGCCGGCTTCAACATTGTGGATGACCGCAACACCGGCGCCGTGAACGCCCTGGCGGTCTCACCGCTCAGGTTGCGGGACTACCTGGCTTCCCGCGCGATGTTCTGCATGCTCTTCGCCGTCGCGGCGGGCCTGGTCGTGACGCTCATCGTGCTCGGCGGCGGTGTGCCCCTGGGCAGCCTGGTGGTCGCCCTGATCATCGGCACACCCCTGGTCGTGATCATTGGGTACGCCATGGGACTCATTGCGAAGGACCAGATCGCCGCAATCGGTCTGGGGAAGATCCTGATCCCCGTCTACATGGTCCCCGCCACGATTCCGATCTTCATTCCGCAATCGTGGCATCCCATCTTCTACCCCTTCCCCAACTACTGGTACTTCGTCGCCTTCGAGAACATCTTCATAGGCAGTTCGACCCTTCCCTACCGGCCGGCTCTCGCCATTGCCGCAGTAGGAGGGTTGATACTGGTGGGTTTGCTCGCCCTGCCGATGCGGCGGGTCATGAAGCTACGGTAAGGATAGCTACAAGGCTTGCGCGCGGGATTCCGCGCGCAAGCGCGGGGCCCCGCGCGCAGGGGGACCGGCCCTTGTTTGCCCAATGCCGCGGACTCTCCCTATTGTTTGTTTATGGAAAGGGTTCAACGCAATCCGAAGGGCTTTTCTCATGAACACACTCGCGGATTTCTACGATCTCATGGCAGCAACGGTCACCATCCGGCGCGATCTGGTGAGCTACTACCTCATTGATGTGGCAAAGCCGACCCGGCTGGAGGCACTGCGGGAGGTGCACAAGCGTCTCACGGCAGCACCGACCGACGGAGAAGGCCGTCTGATCCTTACGGATGATGAAGGCCGGGAGGTGCCGATCCAGGCGGACTACGAGATTCTGGAGCTCGAGAAGGACCTGCACTTCTTCGAGAACGGAGAGGCCTCCTTCGCGTCCTTCCTGAACGGCATCCATCCGCGCTTCGGGGAAGAGACGAAGGAGCTCGTCGATTTCCTCCGGGATGCGGCACCGCGTGAGGGGACGTCACCGACCGACTCGGGCGGCACGGAGACCATTCCTCCCCACGGCTTCGACCTCTTCATTACCGACCGGGACGGCACCGTCAATAACTACTGCGCCCGGTACCGCTCCTCGGTTCAGTCCGCGTACAACGCGGTCTTCCTCAGCCGCTTCGGGAGCACCCTTCCGGAACGGCCCATTATTCTGACCTCGGCGCCACTGCAGGACCTCGGCATTGTCGACCTCACCGTCATGCCGGATAACACCTATGTCCTCGCGGGATCCAAGGGACGCGAGTACCGCGACCTCAGCGGCGCCCGGATCGCCCTCCCCGTCACCGAGTTGGAGGAGCGGAAGCTCACGGAGCTCAACTCCCGCCTGGAGGAGATCCTCGAGGAGCCGCGGAATCGCATCTTCGGCTTCATCGGCTCCAGCCTGCAGAAGAAGCACGGCGAGACTACCGTCGCCCGGCAGGACGTGAACGCCTCGGTACCGGAGGCGGAGTCGGAGCGCTTCAAGGAGCAGGTGCGCGCCGCAATCGACGAGCTGAACGACGACGCCGAGTACTTCCGCCTGGATGATACCGGTAAGGACCTCGAGATCATTCCGACCATTTCGGGTGGCACCGAGGCGGATGAACCGCGACACTTCGACAAGGGGGATGGGGTCGCCTTCCTGGCGGAGAGTCTGAACCGTGACCTCGCGGACAAGCAGGTGCTGGTCTGCGGCGATACCTCATCCGACGTACCCATGGTGCGGAAATCCCTCGAGCTCGGGGCCCAGGTGACGACGCTCTTCGTGACCACGGACACCGAGCTCCAGTCGGCGGTTCGCGAAACCGGCGCGAAGGCGCACTTCGTATCGACGCCGGACGTCCTGGTTTCGGGACTCGACCTGGTGACGAAAGGGGATGAAGAATGAGCGAGTTTTCGGTGAGAGGTGCCATCTTCGACCTGGACGGCGTGATCACGGCGACGGCACGATCTCACTTTCGGGCGTGGAAGGCCACCTTCGAGGGCTTCCTGAAAGAGACCGGCCACGATGACAATCCCACCTTCACGTATGAGGACGACTACATTCCCTACGTCGACGGGCGACCCCGGTACGACGGCGTCGACGGCTTCCTCAAGTCCCGGGGCATCGAGTTGCCCTGGGGTGATCCGAGCGATGAGCCGGGTAACAATACGGTCTGTGGCGTCGGAAACCGGAAGAACGACGCCTTTCGGGAAACCGTGGAGCAGGACGGTGTCGACCTCTACGATTCGACGCTTCGCCTGGTCCGCGATCTCAAGGAGCGCGGGATCAAGGTCGGCGTCGCCTCGTCGAGCAAGAACACGGGCTACGTGCTGAAGACGGTCGGCCTGAGCGAGCTCTTCGAGACCGTCGTCGACGGCGTAGTCTCCGCGGAGCTCGGGCTGAACGGCAAACCGGCGCCGGACATCTTCGTCGTGGCTGCGGAGCGCATGGGATTGAAGCCCAAAGAGTGCATCATGGTGGAAGATGCCTACGCCGGGGTCGAGGCGGGCCGGAACGGCAACTTCGCCCTGGTCCTCGGCGTGAACCGCGAGGGCGGGCCCGAAGGGCTCTACGCCCGGGGTGCCGACATTGTCGTGCCGGATCTCGAAGAGATCGACTGGACACGCATTCAGGACTGGTTCGAGCACGGCATCGAAGAAAGCTCCTGGCGCCTGGAGTACTACGGCTTCGACGAGGCGCAGGAGCGCCTCCGGGAAGCCCTTACGACCGTCGGCAACGGCTACCACGGCAGCCGCGGCGCCTACGTCGGCACCGGGATCGACGGGAATGCCCACTACCCCGGGACCTACTTCGCCGGACTATTCAACAATCTCGGCACCAGAGTGCATGACCGCACCGTCTACAACAACGACTTCGTCAACGCTCCCAATTGGGCACGGGCGGACATCCGCGTCGACGACGGAGAGCCCCTGCGACCCCGCACCCACACCGTCGTGAGCTGGCGCCACTGGCTCGACCTGCGGGAAGGGGCAGCCCACCACGACGTGGTCCTCCGCGACGAGAAGGAGCGGGAGACGCGCATCGAGACGGTGCGCTTCGTGAGCATGGACGCCCCGCACCTTGCCGCCGTCCGGTACACCGTTACGCCCGTGAACTACAGCGGCTCAGTACACATCGACTCATCTATAGATGGGAATGTCATCAACTACGGGGTGGAGCGCTACCGGAAGCTGAAAGACACCCACCTGGAGGAGGCGCGGACGAGCGCCGTCGGTGACGACATTCACCTGGAGACGCGCACCAATCAGAGCCGTGTGACGATCTCCATGCGGGGGCACCACAAGGTTGCCACCGGCGAGGGCTCCAACGAGGGCGAGGGTGACGCTACGCGGGTGCGGCGCCGCCTGACCGAAGAGACGTCGCGGATCGGTGAGCGCTTCACCGTCGACCTGAGCGAAGGCGAGCCGGTTCGCCTGGAGAAGGTGGTGTGGGTTGCGACGGACCGGGACTGGCCGATCGAGAAGGACGATATGCCTACCCTCGCCGGCATCAGCTTCGACGGAATCCTAGCGGCACACCGGAAGCGCTGGGACGACCTCTGGCGAATCGCGGACATGAGGATCGACGGCGACCGCTTTGCCCAGCGCGCCGTGCGTCTCTACATCTACCATCTCCTGGTGACCGCGAGCCCGGATCACTACGGGCGCATGGACATTGGGCTGCCGGCCCGCGGCATCCACGGAGAGGCGTACCGGGGCCACATCTTCTGGGACGAGCTCTTCGTGGCGCCCTTCTTCAACCGGAACTTCCCCGACGTTACCCGGGCGCACCTGATGTACCGGTACCGCCGCCTCGATCAGGCGCGGCGTATTGCCCGGGAGGAGGGCTACGACGGCGCCCTCTACCCCTGGCAGAGCGCGGACACCGGCGAGCGGGAGTCGCAGCAGCTCCACTACAACCCCGTCTCCGGCGACTGGGATGCCGACCTCAGCACGCTGCAGCGCCACATCTCCATTGCCATTGCCCACAACATCTGGGAGTACCACTACAGCTCCGGAGACCACGAGTTCATGGACGAGTACGGCATGGAGATGCTCCTGGAGATCGCCCGCTTCTGGGCGAGCATTGCCGAATACGATGACCGAGACGGCCGGTACCACATCTCCCACGTCATGGGCCCCGACGAGTTTCACGAGAGGTACCCGGACGCAGCGGCCACGCCCGAGGAGGGTGGCTTCAGGGACAACGCCTACACCAACGTCATGGTCGCCTGGCTTCTCGACCGGGTCGTCCGGGAGTACGGCAACATGCAGGCGGAGCAGCGCGACCGGCTGGTCGAGCGAATCGGTCTCCGGGAAGAGGAGCTCGGCCGGTGGCGTGACATTGCCGGCGGGCTCGCCGTCGTCATGGACGCAGACGGCGTGATCAGCCAGTTCGACGGCTACCGCAGGCTGAAGGAGCTCGACTGGGACGCCTATCGAGAGAAGTACGGCAACATTCGACGGATGGATCGCATTCTCAAGGCGGAAGGAGACTCGCCGGACAACTACCAGGTTGCCAAGCAGGCGGACGTCCTCATGATATGGTATCTCCTCACGCCGGCGGAGGTCGCCGAGGTGCTGGGAAGGATGGGATACCGCGTCGATGATCCCTACGAGCTCGTGGAACGCAACTACGAGTACTACATCCGCCGAACCAGCCACGGGTCGACCCTGAGCTACGTGGTTCACGCCGCCCTCATGACCTATCTACAGGACCGCGAGGAGGAAGGCTGGCGCTGGTTCATGGAGTCCCTGAAGAGCGACATCTACGACACCCAGGGAGGCACGACCCTCGAGGGCATCCACTGCGGTGTCATGGCCGGGACTATCAGCATCATTGTGGACGACTTCACCGGGGTTGAGATTGAGCCCAACACCATGTACATCCGACCCGATCTCCCGAAGCACTGGGACCGCGTCGCCTTCACCATGCGCTTCCGCCATGCGGTTTACACCGTCTCGGCAAGCCCGAAGGAGATAAGCGTCTCCTGTGAGGGAAGCTGTCCCCAGCCGGTAGAAGTGCACCTGAACGGCGAGACGCGAAGCCTGGAGCCCGGTCAGACCGTCGAGGTGCAGCGGTCGGCGACGTAGTGCGCAGCCGGGGCAGGGCGCGGCCGCCGCAGCACGCATACGGCGTAGTGCGCGGCCGCCGCAGCGCGCATACGGCGTAGTGCGCAGCCGACGGCACGACTGCTACCCCTCTATCCCGAACTCCTGCTCCAGGCGCTCGTAGTAGTTGATGACTTCCCGGACGTACTCCCGTTTCGGCGGGTATGGCCGGTACGAGAAGGAGCGCTTGAATCCGTAGATTATGATGTTCTTCAGCTGCGCCGGAGGAATATCGAAGTTGTCCACGGCAAGTCGAATCTCATCGGTCACCGTGGTGTGGGAGACGAGGCGGTTGTCGGTACAGAAAGAGACCGAGAGTTTGGCGTCGAGCATCTGCCCCAGAGAGTGGTCCTTCGGGGAGTTGAGGTCCGGCGCCGTCTGCAGATTGCTCGTAATGCACACCTCAATGGTCGTGCGGTTCTCCGCAATGTAGTTCGACAACCGCCGAATATAGGCTTCCTTGTCCTCGATCGACTCGTCCCGGATGTGGTCGGGACTGAAGAGCCGCATGCCGTGGCCGATTCGGTCGGCGTGGAGTTTGGTGATCGCCTGGAAGATCGACTCCGGTCCGTAGGCCTCCCCGGCGTGAACGGTCTTCTTCAGGAAGTGCTTGTGGACGTAGTCGAAAGCCTCCTGATGGTCTCCGGCGGGGTTGCCGTACTCGCTGCCCGCCAGGTCGAAGGCCACAACCTGCACGTCGCTCTCATCTCGCAGTTGCACCGTGGCGCGGGCGAGCTCGCTGGATGCCAGCTGAATGATCTCACGCTGACTCGAGTACCGGTGAATCGCCGAGAAGTCTCGGTAGTACTCGGAGAAGTTGGGTGCAAAGAACCGCATGGCAATGACAATGATCCCGTAGTCGAACTCCGGCTCATGGTCCGGCATCCGGCCGTTGATCTCTTCCCGCGCCGTCTTGAGCCCGCGATCCACGGCGTGCATGACCTGCGAGAAATCCAGCTCCTTGCTCATGTGGAGCTGCGGCGCGAAGCGCACCTCCAGGTGGCGCACCCCTTCGGCGAAGTTGTCCATGGCAAGCTCGTAGGACACCCGTTCGAGATGCTCCTCCCGTTGAAGAACCTTGTTGGTGAGACCGAAGCCGCGCAGGTACTCATCCAGATTGGCGTAGCTCTCCTTGAAGACGAGCTCGTTCAGGCCCTCCGGCGTGTACGAGGGCAACTCGACACCCTCAGCCTTCGCAATATCGATGAGCGTCTGCTCACGGAGACTGCCGTCCAGGTGCACGTGCAGATCGGTCTTCGGAATCCTCTTGATGAACTCTTCCGGGTAGCGTGTCATAGTCCCATCATAGTAGCGAATCCCGGTGCGCGGCCACCACCTCCCTGACAACGCCGGCGATCTTCCGTATACTCGCACCATCCCATGGGCACCCGTTCCAAGCCATACAGCATTGTCGCGACCTGCGCAGGCGGCCTGGAGCCGGTTCTCGAATCGGAGGTGCGCGCCCTGGCGGCCGGCACGTCTGCGGCCCCGGAGTATCAGGCGACCGAGCCCGGGATCGTACGGTTCCGCGGCGCTGCGGAAACGGTGGTGGCGGCGAACCGCGGCCTCCGCACCGCTTCTCGCATCCTTGTATCCCTCATTCACGGCGCCGCAGTCTCATACGACGACCTCTATGCTCTCGCCTCCCGCGTTCCCTGGGAGCGCCACATCGCGCCGGAGGCTACTTTCGCGGTGACCGCCCTCGCCCGCTCCCAAACCCTCTCGAACCACAAGTTCCTGGCCATGCGAGTGAAAGACGCGATCGTCGACCGGCAGCGGGAGAAGCGCGGGCGGCGCTCGAACATCGACCGGAGAGGTCCCGACTACCCCGTGGTGGTGCACGCATCCGACGACGGCGTCGAGATCTCCCTGGACACCAGCGGCCGCAGCCTCCACGAACGGGGCTACCGCCGCGAGGCGGGAGAGGCGCCCCTTCGGGAGAGCCTGGCCGCCGGCCTGGTTCTTCTCTCCGACTGGGACGGCACCGTGCCCCTCTTCGATCCCTTCTGCGGCTCCGGCACGATCGTGATCGAGGCCGCCCTCATTCAGGCGGGCCGCGTCCCCGGCGACCTGGGCCGCCGTTACGCCTTCGAGCGATGG
>CAZUVX010000022.1:14239-15504 GCA_964623865.1 uncultured Spirochaetaceae bacterium
AAGCGCAACGCCGAGCGCGCCGGGGTGGACCATCTGATCCGCTTCGTCCCCGGCGCCTTCGAGGAGCTCGCCCTCCACGACGTGCTCGGACCTGGCGCGGCTGCGACGCCCGCAATGCCGGACGACCCTACGCAGAGCGGCCCGGGTAGCGGCCACGGCGGCGGCCCTACCGGCGTCATTGTCACCAATCCGCCCTACGGGGAGCGTATGCCGGAATTGGACGTCGCGACGCTCTACCAGATGATCGGGGACAATCTGAAGGCTCGCTACGCCGGTTGGAGCGCCTGGATCATTACCGCGAACCTGCAGGCGGCAAAGCGGATCGGCCTGCGCTCATCCTCCAAAACGGTGCTCTACAACGGCGCCCTGGAGACGCGGCTGTACGAGTTTCGGGTGTACTGATCGCGCATGCTCTCACGAGGCGGTGTATGCACACAACTCATTCTTGACTCATGCAGATGAGTCAAATACCATAAACGCATGAGTAAGCGGTTACAGGTGCTCCTGGATGAGCGGGAGTACGAAGAGATCCAGACCCTGGCCCGAGAGAACGGCATGACTACAGCCGAGTGGGTTCGCGAAGCGCTCAGAAAAGCCAGACGGAGCTACCCGACAGGTAAGACTGAGCGCAAGCTGGACGCCATAGACCGTGCCATGGCCTACGAGTTTCCCACTGCGGATATTGGTCGGATGCTTGAGGAGATCGAAGAGGGCTACAGCAGTGGTGTTCATTGACTCCACCGTCCCGATGTATCTGGTCGGCGCCGAGCATACCAACAAGGCGCAGAGTCGTGCCGTCCTATCCCGGCTTCTGAGAAAGGGACATCCCCTTGTGACGGATGCGGAGGTATTCCAGGAGATCCTCCATCGCTATCATGCAATCCGGCGCCTGGATGCAATTGAGCCTGCCTTCAGGTCGCTTCGAGACATCGTCGACTCCGTATTTCCGGTCACGCTGGACGTCGTGGAGCGCGGCAGGACCATCCTGGAGTCGCACAGGGCAATCTCCGCGAGAGACGCAATACATGTCGCCGTCATGGAAGCGAACGAAATTGAAGAGGTATTCTCCTTTGACGTGGGCTTCGACGTGATACCCTTCGTAAAGCGAATCCACTGAAGCACGGGCGCTCTTCACCGCGCCGTCGCCCGCTCCCGAAACGTCTTGACACCACACAAGGGCAACGGCAATGGTTGCCCATGGAACGCTCCATCTTCCTGAATATCTCGCCTCTGGACCATCGGTACTACCTGGCCAATCAGACCCT
>CAZUVX010000022.1:15604-30860 GCA_964623865.1 uncultured Spirochaetaceae bacterium
TCCTGGACGCCCTTCGCGACATCGAGAGTCGGGTCACCCCCGACGAGGTGTACGAGGAGGAGGCGAAGACCCACCACAACGTCCGCGCCGTGGTGAACGTCATGAAGCGAAAGGTCCCGGCCGGCGCGGCGCCGCTGGTGCATTTGGGGGCGACCTCCGTGGACATGCTGGACACCGCCGCGTCCATGCGCTACCGCGACGTGGTGCGCGCGGTCATTCTGCCGCTGCTGCTCTCCCTGGAAGAGGGGCTCATTGAGCTTGCGGAACGCCATGCCGAGACGACCCAGATCGGACGGACCCACGGTCAACACGCCGTTCCCACCACCTTCGGCTTTGCCGTGAGCGAGTACGTGGCGCGTCTGGGTTCCACCATCCAGCAGATCGATGCGCGCTCCACCTCACTGCGCGGGAAACTCTCCGGCGCCGTCGGCGGGTACAACGCCACCACCATTCTGACGGACGATCCCGTCGGACTGGAGGCCGAGCTCATGGAC
The DNA here is from genome assembly GCA_964623865.1 of uncultured Spirochaetaceae bacterium. GTDB lineage: Bacteria > Spirochaetota > Spirochaetia > DSM-27196 > PWMO01 > CAYFQV01. The sequence goes on from CAZUVX010000022.1 coordinate 16,099, forward strand.
CGCCTGGGGCTGACCCCCGCGGAGCACGCCACCCAGATCGTGGCACCGGAGCCGCTCTTGCGGCTGCTCCTGGAGCTGAACACCGCCTTCGGCATCATTGCCAACCTGGCGGATGACCTCCGCAACCTCCAGCGCACCGAGATCGCCGAGGTCCGCGAGAGCTTTGGGCAGAGCCAGGTCGGCTCCTCGACCATGCCCCAGAAGCGCAACCCCTGGAACTCCGAGCACGTGAAGAGCCTCTGGAAGACCTTCGCCCCGCGGGTGCAGACCTTCTTCATGGATCAGATCTCCGAGCATCAGCGCGACTTGACCAATTCCGCGAGCGGCCGCTTCGTCGCCGAGTACCTCGCCGGCTTCGTCGCCGCGGCCGAACGCATGCGCCGCATCATCGGCGGGTTGCACGTGGATGCCGAACGTATGCGCGCCAACTTCGAAGGTTCCGACGCGGCCCTGGCGGAGGCCGTCTACATCGCCCTGGCTCTGGCAGGGGAAGACGACGCCCACGAGATAATTCGCCGCATAACATTACAGGCCCATGATGACGGCACATCCTTCTCCGACGCTCTTCGCTCGGATGATGCGGTGTGGCGGCGGATCGAGGCGGCCTTTGCCGACCGCGGCGTGGCGGCGGCGGAGCTCTTCGACGATCCCGGCCGCTACCGTGGCAGGGCGGTAGAACGGACCCGGGCGGTGTGTCGGCGGTACCGCCGCGTCGTGGAGAACATGCGCGGAGAGCTGGGGCGATCTGCGGCACCACGAGGCGAGTCCGGGGCATGACGACGCTCTTCGTCGAACGAACCGTCGAGATCCCTGCGGAGGCGCAACGCCTTCTCAACGACGCCCGGGAGGTGCTCCACATCCGGGACGTGCAATCGGTGCGGCTGGTACACCGGTACCTTGTCGAGGGCGTGACACCTGCAGTCCTGACGCAGGCGGAGCGGACCATTTTCAGCGACCCGGCAACCGATCAACTCTCGCACACTCTCCAGGTCGAGCCCGGAGAGACCGCCTTCGCCTACGCCTACGTGCCCGGGCAGTTCGACAACCGCGCCCAGGCCGCCGTCGACGCCCTCCACGTCCTCGGCGCCGCGGACCCGATTGTCCTGGTGGCGACGGTCGTCGTCCTTGCCGGCCCGGTGACGCCGGAGGAGCTCCGACGGCTCAAGGGCTATCTCATCAACCCCGTGGACTCGGAGGAGGTCGATCCATACGATGCCGCGACGCAGCTCCGCCGGGCGCGCGCCGCCACGGAGCGCCGGGCCGCGGCCGGGACGCAATCCCCGGACAGGGCGGAGACCGCCGGCGCCGCAACCCGGGTGGTCCCGATCCGCCACCTCGCGGAAGCCGCAGCTGGGATCGAACCCGAGGTCCCGGGCCGCGCCGCCGCGGCCCCGCCCGTAGCCGCGACGGAAGTGGTGGAGCGCCTCGGACTGGCCATGACGGCGGACGACCTTCTGGCCTGCGCCGCCGCCTTCGCCCGGGAGGGGCGTGAGCCTCGACTCATTGAGCTGCGGCTTCTGGACACCTACTGGTCGGATCACTGTCGCCACCAGACCTTCCTTACCGAGCTCACCGAAGTGACCGTCCCCCGGGGAAGTGCGGAGGCCCACGCTCTGCAGCGGTACCGAGAGCTGCGACGGCAGCTGGACCGGGGGGATCGCCCCGAGACCCTCATGGACATGGCCACGATCGTGGCGAAGGCGTTCCGCGCCCGGGGGGAGCTCGGCGATCTGGATGTCTCCGAGGAGATCAACGCGGCAGGGATCATCCTGCCGGGGGGGGAAGTCGACGGCGCCGCCCCTGAAGGGAAATCGTCAGCGCCGGTGCCGGCCGATGACGACTGGCTCCTCCTCTTCAAGAACGAGACCCACAACCACCCCACGGAGATCGAGCCCTACGGCGGGGCATCGACCTGCCTGGGCGGCGCCATTCGCGACCCCATGTCCGGCCGGGGAACCGTCTTCCAGGCGCTCCGCGTCTCGGGTTCCGGGGACCCTCGGCAACCCGTCGAGGAAACCCGCCCGGGCAAGCTACCGCAGCGGCTGATCACTCTGGAAGCGGCGCGGGGCTTCTCTTCCTACGGAAACCAGTTCGGACTGGCGACGGGGCTGGTAGGTGAGCACTACCATCCCGGCTACGTCGCGAAGCGACTGGAAGCGGGGGCGGTGCTCGGTGCGGTACCGCGGCGTTTCCTTCGCCGGGAGCGCCCCGAACCGGGTGACCTAGTGCTCCTCGTGGGCGGTCGCACCGGCCGCGACGGAATCGGCGGGGCTACGGGATCGAGCAGGGAGCACACGGAGGACTCCGTGGCGGTGGCCGGCGCCGAAGTGCAGAAGGGGAACCCGCCCGCGGAGCGGGCACTCTACCGGCTCTACCGCAACCCCGACGCCCTGGCGCTGATCAAGCGGTGCAACGACTTCGGCGCCGGCGGGGTGGCCGTGGCGGTCGGCGAGCTCGCCGCAGGCATCGACATTGATCTGGACGCGGTTCCACGGAAGTACGAGCACCTCGCCCCGGATGAGGTGGCCCTGAGTGAGAGCCAGGAGCGCATGGCGGTCGTCGTCGCGCCCGACCATGCCGCCGGCTTCCGGAAGCTTGCAGCGGAGGAGAATCTCGAAGCCACCGTCATCGCCCGAATCACCGAGGGAGCGCGGCTGGTCATGCGTTCACGCGGAGTCGCGGTGGTCGACCTGCCGCGTTCGCTCCTGGACTCCGCGGGGGCGCCGAAGCGTGCGACCGCGGAGATCGCGCCGCACCGCGCCACGCCTTCCGCGGCCGGCGCAGCGCGCGGTGACGGAGCGACCACAACCGGAGGGGCCGCCGGCCGGGAAGCCTGGCTCCGCCATCTCCAGAGTCTCACCGGCGCCGCCCACCGCGGGCTTGTAGAGCGGTTCGACTCCTCCATTGGACGCGGCACCGTGCTGCTCCCCTTCGGCGGCGTCTTCCAGCGGACACCGGCTCAGGCGACGGTGATGCGACTCCCCCGCTTCACCGAAGGCGGGGAGGCGTCGGTCGCAGTCGGTGCAGACCTGGTATCGGTGGCGGCGTACGGCTTCTCCCCGACCATTGCCGAGGGGTCGCCATATGGTGGCGGGTACCTTGCGGTGGTCGAGGCGGTGTGCCGCGCCGTCGCGGCGGGTTGCGACCCCCGTCGTGTCCGACTGAGCCTCCAGGAGTACTTTCCCCGCCCCGGCAGTGAGCCGCGGCGCTGGGGGCTTCCCGTTGCCGCCCTCCTCGGCGCCCTGGCGGCACAACTCGACCTGGGAACGCCGGCCATTGGGGGTAAGGACAGCATGTCCGGCACCTTCGAGGATCTCGACGTCCCGCCGACGCTGATCGCCTTCGCCTTCGGCCCCGGCCGGGAGGCACACGTGAGATCGCCGGAGCTCAAGGCCGAGGGCAACCGGCTGGTCCTGCTCCGGCCGGAGCGGGAGCCGGCCGGCGACATCCCCGAGGGCGAGGAGCTCCGACACATCCTGCACTTCCTCCATGATGCTGCCGGGGACGACGGTCTGCTCTCCGTCGCCGCCGTCGGCGAGGACGGCCTCGCCGGAGTCCTGACGCGCGCGACCTTCGGGAATCACATTGGGATTACGATAAACCGGGACGCGGGGGATTCCCTCGACTGGTTCGCCCCGGGCGTGGGCGACTTTCTGCTGGAAGTCACGCCGCGGTTCTTCGAGCAACGGCTCCGGCGGTGGGGTATTGCCGTCGAGATCGGGTCTACCGGCGGCAAGGTGATTGCCCTGCAGGACTGGGAGTTGCCGATCGCAGACGCCTTCGCGGCATGGCACGAAACTTTGGAGCCGCTCTTCCGCTCGGGAGAGGCACCGGGCGCGACTGGCACCGGCGGGACATCAACGACCACGACCGAACAGGCGGCCCGCGCCGCCCAAGGTGGCCCCGGGGGAACAGGGGCCCCCGCCGACGCGCCACGCTCAACCCCGCGTGCCGTCCCCGCCGGCGCACGCGGTGCCCATGGCGTTGCCGGCGCACGCGGTGCCCATGGCGCCGCCGCACCGCGCGTCCTCATTCCGGTCTTTCCGGGAACCAACTGCGAGTACGACAGCGCCGAGGCGGTACGGGAGGCGGGGGGTCGTCCCCACACGATCGTCCTGAGAACAATGAATCGCGCGGCCATTGAGGACTCCCTGGACCAACTTGCCGGCGCCCTGGCCGAGAGCCAGATCATGCTCCTGCCGGGAGGATTCAGTGCCGGAGACGAGCCCGACGGGTCCGGCAAATTCATGGCGGCGCTGCTGCGCATGCCCAGGGTGGCGGCGGAGATCGAGCGCCTGGTGCAGGACCGGGACGGCCTGATCCTGGGAATCTGCAACGGATTCCAGGCGCTCGTGCGGCTGGGCCTGGTGCCCTACGGAGAGATCCGTGAACGCAGCCCGGGAGATCCGGTGCTGGCACAGAACAGGATCGGACACCACGTCGCGCGCATGGCCTGGACGCGAATCGCATCGTCCTCATCCCCTTGGCTTGCGGAGACCGGCCCGGGGGACGTCTACGCCGTCCCGGTCTCCCACGGGGAGGGCCGTCTGCTCATGGACGCTACCGCGGCACAGCGCCTTCTGGATGCGGGCCAGGTGGCAACGCAATACGCCGATCCGTCCGGGGCCGTGGCCGACGCGGAACCGTGGAATCCCAACGGATCGGTCCTGGCTATCGAGGGGATCACTTCCCCAGACGGCAGAATCTTTGGTAAGATGGGGCACATAGAGCGCATTGCCCCGGGGCTCTTTCGCAACCATCCGACGCCGGGCAATGCCGGGATCATTGAAAGCGGTGTTCGATACTTCCGGTGAGCAGGCATCTACCCGGCGCCGAAGCTCGAACGCCCAGGGCATCCATATAGTCCCGGCAATAGGGGCCGGGAGTCTCTACAGGGAGACCGTAAATCTCCCTACTATGGGTGGATCGGTGTATTGCATCCAACCGCATACAAGGGTCCGCCTGCACAGGCGGGCTTTTCTGTTTCTGAGCACGCCTCCACCGCAACGGCTACCACAAGGAACGCGCCCATGAGCAGCGTGACACGGCAAGAGCTCCTCTACGAAGGCAAGGCCAAGAAGCTCTACGCCACCGACGACCCCGCACGGGTCATCATGTACTTCAAGGACGATGCCACTGCGTACAACGCGCAGAAACGCGGCACCGTCGTCGACAAGGGTGTGCGCAACAATGAGATCTCGAGCATCCTCATGACGCTGGTCGAAAGCCGCGGCGTCCGAACACACTTCCTGGAGAAGCTGTCCGACCGCGAGCAGCTGTGCCGCGCCGTCGACATCGTTCCATTGGAGATCATTGTTCGCAATCGCGCCGCCGGCACCATGGCCACACGCCTGGGCATTGAGGAGGGCACGCGACTGGCCGCCACGGTTTTCGAGCTCTCCTACAAGAACGATGCCCTCGGCGATCCCCTCATCAACGACACTCACGCCGTGGCAATAGGCCTGGCCACCTTCGACGAGCTCGCCGAGATCTACGGCATGACCCGCATCGTCAACATGACGCTCACCGAAGCCATGGCCGAGGTCGGAATAGAGCTCATCGATTTCAAGCTCGAGTTCGGCAGGGCCAGGGGCCATGCCGAGGCGCCCGGCACAGCGGCCGACAAGACGGACGAAGCGAAGACCTCAGCGTCGGGCGGAGACCGGGCGCAGCGGCCGGGGGCGCGCGCCGCAGAGGGCGAGCTCCTCCTGGCGGACGAGATCAGTGCGGACACGTGCCGCTTCTGGGATCTGGAAACCGGAGAACGACTGGACAAGGACCGCTTCCGCCGCGACCTGGGTCGCGTGGAAGAGGCGTATCAGGAAATCGCCGACCGGTTGAGGGGTCGCACATGAGTGAGCTTCGCGAAGAGTGTGGGATCTTCGGGGTCTTTCTGCCGGACGCCGAAAATGAGGATGTGGCGCACATCGCCTACTACGGCGTCTACTCCCTGCAGCACCGCGGTCAGGAGGCCGCCGGCATGGTGGTCAACCGTGACGGGGAGTTCACCGTCCACAAGCGGCTGGGGCTGGTCGCCGAGGTGTTCACCGAGGAGATGCTCGCAGGCTGGACCGGGAAGGCCGCCCTGGCGCACACGCGCTATTCCACCCGCGGCTCCAACACCGTGGCCAACGCCCAGCCCCTGGTCGCCCAGACGCGGTTGGGGCAGGTCGCCGTGGCGCACAATGGAAACCTGGTGAATGCGCCGGTCATCCGGGAGCTCCTCGAGGACGCCGGCGTCGTCTTCCACTCCTCCAGCGACTCCGAGGTTATCCTCAACCTCATTGCCCGGGGCGCAACCCACGGCCTTGAACGCGCCCTCACCGACACCATGCGCACCGTCCAGGGCTCCTACGCCCTGGGCATCCTCACGGAGGACAAGCTCGTCGCGGTGCGGGACCCCAACGGCAATCGTCCCCTCCTCCTCGGTGCGCTCGGTAACGGGTACATCATTGCCTCGGAGAGCTGCGCCATCCAGGCGGTGGGAGGCACGGTCATTCGCGACGTCGAGCCCGGGGAGATCCTGGTGATCGACGACGACGGCATCCAATCCATCAAGAAGAGCGAGAAGGCCGGTCTCAAGACGTGTTCCTTCGAGTACATCTACTTCGCCAGACCGGACTCCACAATCGACGAGGTGAACGTCTACGAGTCCCGCATGCGAACCGGTGCCGCCCTCTACCGGGAGGCGCACGTCGAGGCGGATCTGGTCTCCGGCGTGCCGGAGTCCGGTGTAGTTGCCGCTCTTGGCTACGCCGAGGCATCCGGAGTCCCCTTTCGCATGACCCTTATCAAGAACAAGTACGTGGGCAGATCCTTCATCGTGCCGTCCCAGGAGCTGCGCGAGAAGGCCGTGAACGTGAAGCTCAACGCCCTGCGGCAGAACGTCGAGGGCAAGCGCATCATCCTGGTGGATGACTCCATTGTGCGCGGTACGACCAGCCGACGTCTGGTGACTCTGCTCCGCGAAGCCGGTGCCCGGGAAGTCCACTTCCGCGTGGCCAGCCCGCCGGTGGCTTTTCCTTGCTACTTCGGCATTGATATTCCGTCCCGCGACGAGCTCGCCGCAAGCCGCGGACTCGAAGAGATACGGGAGATGCTCAATGCGGACTCCCTGGCCTACGTCTCCGTCGAGGGGCTCCTGGACGCTCTGGGTGATCGGCACCGATTCTGCACCGGCTGCTTCACCGGGATCTATCCCATTGCGGCACCGGTAGAGGAAGAGAAACTCGTCTTCGAGACCAAATAAACCCGAAAGCAGGCACGCATGGCAACCTACAGAGACGCCGGCGTCGATCTGGACGCCGCCAAAGAGACGGTGGAACGCATCAAGCGGGTGACCGCCGGCGCGGCCCGGGGCGACGGTGCTCCTATCCTCGACATCGGGGGGTTCGCCGCGGCGGTGGGCATGCCGGTAATGCGCGATCCCGTCATCCTGTCCGCTACCGACGGCGTCGGGACCAAGCTCGAGATCGCCCTGCGCTACGGCGCCTATGAGAGCGTTGGAATCGATTGCGTCGCCATGTGCGTCAATGATCTCATCTGCCACGGCGCAAAGCCCCTCTTCTTCCTGGACTACCTCGCCTGCGGCCGCCTGGAGCCGGAGGTCGTAGAGCACATGGTGGCGGGGATCGCCGCCGGGTGCCGGCAGGCGGGGTGTTCCCTGGTCGGAGGAGAGACCGCGGAGATGCCGGGCTTCTACCAGGAGGGCCGGTACGATATTGCGGGATTCGCCGTCGGAGTCACGGAGCGGGAGGCGCTTATTGACGGGGGCAGTGTTCGGGCGGGGGACGTCCTCATCGGCCTGCCGAGTAGCGGGGTCCACAGCAACGGCTTCTCGCTGGTTCGCCACGTGATCACCGATTACGACGCGCCGCTCACCGGATCCTCCGGAACGGCGACTGCGTCCGTCGCCGAGACGCTGCTGGTGCCGACCGTGATCTACGTGGAGGCGGTGCGCGCCCTCCGTGCGGCGGTGCCCGTGCACGGCCTTGCCCACATCACCGGCGGCGGGCTGACGGAGAACGTCCCGCGGATGTGGCGGTCCGACCTGTCGGCGCACATCGAGAGGGACGCGCTGCCGGAGTTACCGATCTTCTCCTACCTCGCAACGCGCGGAATCGACCGGGACGAGTTGTTCGCCACCTTCAACATGGGTGTCGGTATGGTTGCGGCGGTGCCCGCCGACGCCGTCGACGACGCGTTGCAGGCGGTGCGCGGCGCGGCAACGGTCCACGGGATTGCACCGCGAATCATTGGCCGCATTGAAGAGGGGAACGGCGACGTGCAGTTCGCCTGAATCACGACTCGTGTCGGCGCCGGCGAAGAGTGCCGCGACGGCAGCACCGATAATGGGGAAATGCGAGGCGGAGGACAGCACATGACGGAGCGACTACCGCGAATTGCCGTGCTTGTGTCGGGAGGGGGCACCAACCTGCAGGCCCTGATCGATGCCGCTGCGAGGGGCAGGCTCGGTGTTGAAATCACCGTCGTGGTCAGTGATCGACCGGGTACCCGCGCCGCCGAGCGCGCCGCAGCGGCGGGAATATACACCGTGGTCCTGGATCGCAAGAGTCTGGGTGGCGAACTATCGGAGGCCATCCTCGAAGCCATCGGCACCGATCTGGATCTCGTCGTCCTGGCGGGCTTCCTCTCCCGCGTTACCCACCCGCTCCTCTCCGCGTACGAAGGACGAATCATCAACATCCACCCCGCTCTCCTTCCGAGCTTCGGCGGCCACGGCATGTACGGTCGACGCGTGCATGAAGCGGTGATCGCTGCGGGAGCGGAGGAGACCGGGTGTACCGTGCACTACGTGGATGAGGGCATGGACACCGGCAAGGTCGTCCTGCAGAAGCGCATGGAGGTGCGCCCGGATGATACGCCGGACACGCTGGCTCAGCGGCTTCGCCCTCTCGAGCATGAAGCCCTGATCGAGGCCGTCGAGGCGTTGACGAAGGGAGAACCCGTCACATGAATACCCTGGTGGTCGGCTCGGGCGGGAGGGAACACGCAATCGCCTGGAAGCTTGCGCAGTCGCAACGGGTGAGTGAGATACACTGCGCGCCGGGAAACGGCGGCACCGCGCAAACGCCGAAATGCAGCAACGTGGCGATCGGCTCGGAAGAGGTGGAGCGGATCGTCGAGTTTGCCCGGGGACGCGCAGTCGACCTTGTCATAGTCGGCCCGGAGGCACCACTGGTCATTGGCCTTGCCGACGCCCTTCGGGAGGCGGCGGTTCCCGTGGTCGGGCCCGGGAAGGAGGCTGCGCGACTGGAAGGCAGCAAGGCCTTCGCCAAGGAGTTCATGCGCCGGTACGAGGTGCCCACGGCACGGGCGATCACGGCGTACACCGCGGATGAGGCCTACGCAGCGATCGAGGAGCTTGGCGTGCCCATTGTCGTGAAGGCGGACGGCCTTGCCGCCGGCAAGGGGGTCGTCGTGGCTGAGACGGTGCGGGACGCCCAAGGTGCGGTTGCCGCGGCCATGACCGAGGGACACTTCGGCGAAGCAGGCTCCATCCTCGTCCTCGAAGAGATGCTCACGGGCTTTGAAGCCAGCGTTATTCTTCTCACCGACGGCACCGCCTACCTGGAATTCCCCCCGGCAAAGGATCACAAGCGCATCGGAGAGGGGGACACCGGCCCCAACACGGGGGGAATGGGAGTGGTCGCCCCGCACCCGGATATCGACCGTGCTCTTGCGGATCGGATCGAGCGAGAGATCATTCAACCAACGATTGCCGGGATGCGGCGAGAGAAGTGGAACTACCAGGGCTTTCTCTTCATCGGCATCATGGTGACAGACTCAGGTCCGCAGGTACTGGAGTACAACGTGAGGATGGGCGATCCCGAGGCGCAGGCGATTCTCCCGTTACTGAAGGGGGATTTCGCGGAGCTTCTCGAAGCCACGACCCGCGGCGGACTCGAGGCCGCAACGGGCACCGACGTCCGCCGGTGGGACGGCGCCGCCTGTGCCGTTGTCGCGGCCTCCGGGGGTTACCCCGGCAGCTACCGGAAGGGAAAGCCTCTCACGATTCCAGCCGAACTCGAAAGCGCGGTCTTTGTTGCCGGAGCCGAGTTGCCCCAATCTGCGCCCGGAGCGGCGCCGTCGCTCATTACGAGTGGAGGTCGCGTCCTGGCGGTAACCGGCCTGGGCTCCGATCTGCGGCAGGCACGGGAGAATGCCTACCGCGACCTCGGAAAGATCCACTTCGACGGCATCTACTTTCGCGGCGACATCGGTGCGTGAGACGCCCGTCGCCGACCGGCGGCCTGCCCCGTCGCCGACACCGCCTCATCCGCCGTTCTCGCCGGCATCACCCCCACCGGCATCACCCCCGCCGGCATCACCCTCGGATGCAGCGTCACCGGTGGTCGCAGCCGTCTCTTCTTCGATCTGCTCGAGGAGCGAGTTCAACTCGTCCAGGCTGTCCCCGGCGTCGGCGAAGTTGCTCTCCCCGAGGCTCTCCTTGTAGCTCGAGAAGGCGTCAACCGCGTCGTTGATGAGTTGCCGCAACGCCCGAGGCATGCCTTGAGTCGGCGCAGGTGTTGCGGCCGGCTGTGCCTCCTCCGGAAGATGCGGCCCCTCGACGCCGGTGGCCAGACGCTGACCGACAAGCCGCTCTAAAGCAAGCTGGAACCGTTCGGCCCAGATCACCGTGTCCTGGTCGGCCATGACAATCCGCCGAATTTCAGGAAGACTGGCCCCCTCGGCCTGGAGGAAGATCGGCTCGACGAACAGCATGAAGAGCTCTTCATCGGAGAAGAGCGGGATGCTGAGCAGATTACCCCGAATGATGTCGGAGCCTCGCTGGCCCCAGAGGCTCAACCGCTGAGACATGTCGGCGTCCTGGTCAATGCGTGCCTCGATTTGCCGCGGGCCAAGAACCTCAACGCCCTTGGGAAAGGTGAACACCGTCATCTTCCCGTAGTTGGGCGTGTCGCTGCGGCCCGCCATCCAGGCGGTGATGATGTTCTTGTCCTTCGGGGTGAAGGGAAGCATGGCGACGAACTCGGGCTCGTCGGAGCCGGGAAGCTGGAGCATGACGTAGTAGGGCTCTACCTGCTGGAAGTCGTCCCTGTACCGTTCCGTGGCGAACTCCCAGACGTCCTCGCGCTGATAGAAGGCCTGCACGTTGGTCATGTGGTAGGTCCGGTAGACATCCGCCTGGACGGTCAGGTAGTCGACAGGGTATCGGATGTGCTCCTTGAGATCATCGGACATTGCATCGAAGGGCCGGAAGAGGCCGGGGAAGACACTCTGATAGGTGTTAATGATTGTGTCATCCGGATCCACGACGTAGAACTCCACCGTCCCGTCATAGGCGTCCACCACCGCCTTGACTGAATTGCGAACGTAGTTCGCCCCCGCGAAGGCTCGAAGATCGCCCTGATATCGCTCGGAATAGGGATAGTTCCGGGCGGTAGTGTAGGCGTCTATGATGTACTTGACGCGCCCGTCCTCAGTAATGACCGGGTACGGGTCCCGATCGAAGGTGAGAAAGGGTGCGAGCTTTCGTACGCGGTCAACTACGTTCCGATCGAACATGATCCGCGACTCGTCGTTGAAGTAGCCGGAGAAGAGCTGCCTGTGCGCGTCGAACTTCCAGGCGTACATGAACCGCCGCAGTGGAGTGCCAATGTCGACGCCACCCCGGCCCCGGTAGGTCGTGAACACATTCTCGTCGCCCGCGGGATAGTCGAACTCCTGCTGATCGGTCTTTACGTAGACGTGGTCGTTCGTCCGCTCTCCGTAGTAGATCTCCGGACGCTCGACGGTAATGTCGACGGAGGACTCGGGAGGAACGCCCCTGACAAGAAGGTTGGGCCCGCCCCGTGCCAGGAACTCGTGCGCCGGAAGCAGCACCAGACCGTAGCCGTGGGTGTACATTAGATGTTCGCCGACCCAGGTCTGCGACCTCGCCGCAAGCTGGGATTTCTGCAGTTCCCTGACGCTCAACATCACCTGAGTCTCTTCACCATCGATCTCATATCTGTCGATGTCTACGTCGTGAAACTGATAGTAAAGGCGGATCTCCTGCTGTTGCTGGAGATTATCCTTGAGTGCGCCGGGGTCCCAGAGCCGGACGTTCTGCAGTGTGGCTTCGTTGGCGGAAATCACCTCGGGTGTAATATCCCGGCCAACCGGGTACCGCTCGGACTCGACGGTCTCATCGTCAATGTTGAAGGCGCGCCGGGTGAACTCAATGTTGTGGCGAATGTAGGGCGCTTCCAGCGTGATCTGGTTCGGATCGACGACAAAGCTCGCGAAACCGGCCGGCACAATGGTATTGGCGGTGAAGAGCACGACAATCACCGCAACGGGAACCCAGATGGTCCGTCGCGTCGCGGCGATCGCCCCCTCGGAGCTGTGCTGAATTCCGAGTACACGCCTGCCGAACCGAGGCTGGAAGACACTCCAGATCGACACAATCATTGCTGCAAGATAGATGCCCACCGTGATGTAGTAGGCGTACTGCCGGACATTGACATCGGCCCAGCCGGCACCGGTAACGACGCCGGCGGTGCTGAAGAGGAGCTCATAGATCCCCAGGTAAGTGTTCCAGGCGAGAACCAGGAAGAACACCGCCAGGAGCCCGGTCAGTTGCCGTCGGATGGGTGCGTGGCGGAGTAGAGCGTCCTGAAACGCCCCCTCTCGGGCACGCTGCGCAATCCCGGCCGACGCCGAGATGAAGGAGCCGATCGCCGCGACAATGAGGAGGAAGATCAGCCAGCCGACGACCGCCTGGTAGAATGCCAGCGAGAAGAGGTAGAAGTTCACCGGTCGGTTGAAGAGCGGCTCGCTCACGGAGCTCGTGGTCTGGTTGAGATAGAGGAGCAACTCCTCCCAGAAGCCCGCCGCCCAGGAGCCCATGATGACGGCCAGGATGAAGGCCCCCGCGAAGGGCACGATCCGATTGCCCTGTGGTCTTACACTCCGCAGTGCGTGGGTGTAGTTCCAGCCCAGAAAGAGCAGCGCAACGACGAAGGCACCGAGGAACAACCCGATCTTCGTCCAGATTTCGGTCGCGTAGCGACTCGCGAATCCAAGGCTCTCGTACCAGAAGTACTCGGTCACAATCCCGAAGAGCACGTTGATGACGATGAGTAGGACAACGCCTCCACCAAGGATCGTCGTCGACCGGACGACGGCTGCGCCGGGATTGCCGACGCGCTCCTTCGATACTCCGCGCAGGGTCCGGATCAACGGAATGGCGAAGAGTAGAATCCATACGAGCGCGAGCGCTGTGAACATGGGAACCTCCCGTGCATAGAGACGATGCCGGCACTCCACACAGCTCACCGAACGCCTCCAGCGAAAAGGCTACGAAGCATCGCTCAATACCGGGAATAGACCATTGCGTCTACAGATCGCCGGTCTTTGCGCCCCGGTTCTTCGCCCCGGGTCTTTGCGCGAGGGCCTCTTTGGCTGCACACTGGAAGGAGAGCGACCGCAGCGGTCGCACGAACAAGGAGGTCGCACATGATTCTACAGAGCGCAGCATTCACCCACGAAGGAGAGATCCCCGCGAAGTACAGCTGCAAGGGCAGGAACGTCAGTCCGCCGCTTCGGATTCAGAACGTTCCACCTACGGCCCGGAGCCTGGTACTGATCTGTGAGGATCCGGACGCGCCCGGCAGAACCTTCCAGCACTGGCTCTCCTGGGACATCGACCCGGGCACATCCGAGATTCCCGAAGCGACGGAGCCGGGCACACCCGGACAGAACGACTTCGGAAAGGCGCAGTATGGAGGGCCCTGTCCGCCGTCGGGGACGCATCGATACTACTTCAGGCTCTACGCACTCGACACCACCCTCGGTCTCCCGAAGGGTGCAGCCCGACGTGACCTGGACCGGGCCATGCAGGACCACGTTCTCGCTGAGGCGGAGCTCATGGGGACCTTTCCCGCATAAGGAGTTCGGCCGTAACGAGGGCATCGACTTCTCGGACGTACGTCGAGTCACGAAACTCCGGTTCCATACGCGACAGATGGTAGGCGGCCTCGCGCGACCTGCCTTCCTCCAGGGCCAGCACGGCGAGCGCGAATCGAGCCACGGGATTTCGCGGATCCGCACGAAGCACCGACCGGGCCAGGGCGGGCGTGTCTTCGTGACCGACCGCAGCAGCGTTCTCGCGGGGAACGAATGCCGCCGCGATCGCCGCGACGGCCTCATCAAGCCGTACCAGTCTGACGTATACAACCTGAGAGCGATTGAGGAACTCGATATCCCGGCTCACAGGGAGGTACCCATCACGAGTGACTTCCAGGCGGTGCCGCCCAATACGCACCCCGGGTATCAGGAATCGCCCACGCGAATCCGCAATCACCGGGTCGCCGCCATCCAGCGCGACACGAGCTCCGGCGAGGTTACCGAGGGGCGCTCCATCGGCGGTGGCGCCGTACACCGCGCCGAGCAAGTCGGCTTTCCGGAAGCTGCCGACGTAGCTGTGCTGGCTGGAACACGCAGAGATCACGAATAGCGTCAGCCCCGCGAGAAGCCCCGCCCCAAGGCGCGCGTTACGAGTCACCTTTGCTCCCCTTCGTACCGTGTCCTGGTTGGTCGCCGGCGCTTCCGGCGGCGTCGCTTCCTCCCCCACTCGTCACTGCAACCACCCGCCGCGTGGATCCGTCAACGAAGTACCAGACAAGGGCGCCCTCTCCGTTCGTTCCGGTCCCGGCGAATGCAAACCGCGGCTCCGGCGGTGCCGGCGGCTCCGGTGGCTCGGGCGGCTCCGGTGGCTCGGGCGGCTCCGGTGG
>CAZUVX010000022.1:30960-43579 GCA_964623865.1 uncultured Spirochaetaceae bacterium
GGCGGCTCCGGTGGCTCGGGCGGCTCCGGTGGCTCGGGCGGCTCCGGTGGTTCCGGTCGCTCCGGCGCAGGGGGACTGCGGCGCTCACCCGCCGGCGGGGACGCTTCGGTTTCGTGCAACGCCTCGTCGACCTCGTCCGAGGGCGGCTCAGTCGGTTGCGCCGGAGGGCGTTTCGTCGCCGGCGGTACCGTTTCCGGCGGCTCGCTTCCAGGTGGAACCGTTTCACGCCACGCCGTCGCGGCGCCTTCCGCCACATCGAGCGCTCCGCACCCGGAAGCGGACGCGCCGGAGATTGCGGCCGGTGCAACCACAAGGTCCGCGTGGACTCCCGATGGGTCGCCCCCCGCCCGCTCTCCGACCTGCGCAACGAGAGTTGCTGCCAGCGGCACCAGAGCCGCTCCGGCGGCCGCAACTCGCCGAGTCCGCCGCCGCACGCGTCGGGGCGACGGAAAGTCGACCATCCCCCAGGCCGGCCCGGGGAGCTCTCCCCGCCACTTACCCAGCTGCCTCCCGTGGGCGCTCCCGACGCGGCCGCTTCCGGAATGGAGGTCCAGACGATCCCCGAGAACCGAGATTGAGGCGCCGGGAAACGTTTCCTGCACTACCGGAAGCCGCGACGCCTGCGTCACGATCACCTCCAGTCGCACGTCGCGTACCGTCCCTTGATAGATCCGGTCCAGGTAGCCCTGCAGGTGCGTTCGAAGGCGCGCAGCGGTCCCGGCGGAGAGGGGCGCAGAGCCCTGCGCGTCGACATCGTCCAGGAGATCCGGCTCTTCCATGACAATGAAGTCGGACCGGACATCGAGAACGTGTCCGCCCTCCAGAACGGCGAGGGTGAACCAGGTGTCCGCAACGAGGGCTAGGGCACGGCGTCCGGTTCCGGCGTAACCGGGCGGCGCGGCGCCTGCGGGAGCGCGGTCTACCAGGTGCAGGACTGTTGCCGCGCTCACGAGGTCGGAGGCGGGAGCCAGCTTCCGGTACTCCCGGAGTATCCCGCGCAATGTGGTCACTTTTCGGCGCCTGCCACGCCAAACACGGCTGGATTCGACCACCTCTTCCCGTGATGTGCGAAGGGGAAAGTTGGCGTCCGCTGCGTCCGCTGCGCCGAGGAACCGGCTTCGACGGTCGTCGTCCAGAACCACCTCCGCGTCGGGACCGGCCATGCATACCGGTACGGCCGGGCCACGCGTCGTCGGTCCGGTCACTTTCCCAGCACTGTCCACCGCCCCGGCCTGCCGTCCCGACTCACGCCGCAGCACAAGGTTGCCGCGATACCGCTCCGCAATGAGCATCTCTTCCTCCATGGGCACCTCCTGTGCCGTGGTCATTCGGCGCTGCAGACGCAGCGCCTGCGCCGCGAGCATTCGGTACGCCGCAACCTCCTCCGCGAGCGCCGCCGCCAACGGAGCAGGCGCAAGCACCGGTGCAAGAACAAGCATGCTGAGCAGCCATCTCACGGTGCTCGCTCCGGAGATACCCCCGGCCGCAACTCGGCCCGCATGACCACAGGGTTCAGGGGCGCCACGCGGCTACGCCTCCCAGGAGAGGATGTCGGCGGCCCGCCCCTCCCCGCCGGGAAGGCCGTCGCTGCCGAGAGAGCGGATCTCGTAGGGCAGACCGTGCGGTCCCGGAACACGGTACTCGTAGCGATTCCCCCAGGGGTCCAAACCGACCTCCCGCATGAGGTAGGGACCGGCCCAGTTTTCCGGTACCGGCGCCATTACGGGCTGCGACCACAGCGCTTCGAGTCCCTGAGCTTCGGTGGGATAGGTCCCGCAGTCGAGGGCGTAACTCTCAAGGGCCAGGGCGAAACCCGCCAGTTGCGCCCGCGCGACGGCGACCCGCGCCCTTCCGAGTTGGCCCACGGCAACAATCCCCACAGTGCCCGAAAGGAGCAGAATGATGGAGATCACAACGATGGTTTCCAGAAAGGTCCAGCCACCGTCGACTTCGCAGTCATGCTTTCCTCGTCGAGGGCGTACGCCCGGGCGATTGTCTTTCACGTTCCCTCCTCCGTTTCCCCCTTCCTGCGTACGGCAGGTACGGGACGACCGGTCCCGGCCCTCAATAGGTGCTACCCATGGCCAGCGCGGTCAGCGTCGGAACCACAACGGCGAGGGCAAACCACCCCAGGAAGATGCCGCACACCACCGTGGCTGCGGCGGCGCCGACCCGGGGCATCGCCTCCAGGAACAGCTCTCTGCGCCGGTCCAACTCCGCTTCAACCGCCGACAAGGCCCCTTCCATGTCTCCCCAGCTCTCGGCGGCGGCCAGCCGCTCCGCCAGGTCCGCAGGCAGCCAACCTCGCGCGGCAAGGGCCGGGGAGACGTGTCCTCCGCTCCGGGCTGCTTCCACGACCTCTCGGCCGACGAGACTCGCGTCGGGCAGAACGACGTGCACGGCCAGGTCAAGCGCATCGACCAGATCACCCCCGGCGTGAAGTGAGATCCGCAGTACCCGGACGAGGGCTCCGGTCGCCGGAATGACCCCAACAAGCCTGTCCGTGATGACGGGAGGAAGGAACGCGAGAAGTCGAGGAGCGATGCTCCCCCCGCCCGCGCGGAGAGCAACAGGCACCGCTGTGCCGAGAACCACGACCACGCCGGCCGCCAGAGGAAGCGCTCCAGCAACGTGCCTGGCGTTTTCGAGAGAGCTCGGGGAGCCACCCGACATGGTAGCTACCGCAGACTCGACGGAAGGCAACACCAACCGCATCGTCGCAGCGGAAACCACCGCCAGAAGGAGCAAGACGCTCACCGCATAACCGAAGGAGAGGGCGAGATGTCCGCCCGCAGAGCGTTCCGCCGCAGCGTACCGGGAAAGCGCGTCAAGGACCTCCGAGACGACGGCCTCTCCGGCGCCTTCCTGAGCGGAGAGATCGTCTACCGCGCCCTCCGCGGCAGCGATAACCGCAATCTCCCACGCGGGCAAACCGGACCCGAAGGCGACCGAGAGCGCTTCCGAGAGCGCCAGGCCCTCTTCGGCTCGCCGTTGTGCCTGGGCAATGCGCTTCGCCAATCGATTGTCGCCGGACGCTTTGCACCTGGACAAAGCCGCCTCCGCCGTCGCCCCCATGCGCACCGCGCCGGCGAGTCCGGCGTAGAGACTTTCCCGTTGCTTAGCCGTCAGCATTAGCCCCACCGTTGCGTTCTCCTCCCGTCCGTGCTAGGCGCGCCCCATTCGCGCAACCCGCTCGACCTCGTCCCAGGTTGTGACCCCCGCCGACACGAGGCGCCGGGCATCATCCTCCATGTCGAAGTACAACCACTCTCGCCCGGCTGCTTCAACGAGTCGCCCGAAAGTTCCGGATTCGGTGACGTCCGCCGGATCGACCAGCGCCTCCGAGATGGGGATCCTTCCGTCGGTGTCGCCGTCCAGGCCGGCCCTAGCGGAGGAGGCGACCCCAGCGGAGGAGGCGGCCGCGGCGGCCGGGGCGATCCCGCCTGTTGCGCGACGGACGAGCCGCTGAGAGAGGACACCGCAGAGAGCCGAGGCGACTTCCTCGCGAGTGGCCCCGAGGTTTCGCAGCCGGAGGACACCGGTAAACACCGTACCGGTGTGCATGGTTGCCAGGACCAGATGACCGGTAAGGGCGGTCCGAACCGCCAGCGCCGCGGTCTCGGCGTCCCGGATCTCACCCAGGAGAATCACATCCGGATCGTGTCTCAGCGCCTTCGACAGCAGGAGATCGAAGGTGAGATGCAACCGTGCGCTTGTCTGCAGTTGCACTGCCTCGGGCAGCTCGTACTCGATGGGGTCCTCAATGGTGACGACGCGGCGATCGCGTCGACACAGGAGTCGGGCTACCGCGTGGAGGGTCGTAGTCTTTCCGCTCCCTGTTGGACCCGTCACCAGAAAGAGGCCCTCTGTTCGTCGGGCAACCCCGCTCAGGAGAGTGACAATGCGGCCCGGAAAGCCAAGGGTGTCCAGAGAAATGCCGCCCTTGAAGGTCTTGAGGAAGCGCAGCGACACGCTCTCCCCGTGGAGCCCGGGAAGAATGGAGGCGCGAACTTCGTAAACAGTGCCTTCCGCCGCAAAGTCGAAACGCCCCTCTTGCGGTTTGCGCCGCTGTCCGGGATTCCCGCGGATCCGCACCTTGAGGCGGGCGAGAAGCCTCACCGCAAGCTCACCGGGCACCGCACGCGCCTCTCCGAGAATCCCTTCGCGTCGAAACCGCAGGGCGAATCCGGCGGATCCCGCCATGAGGTGGGCATCCGACGCTCCGGTACGTACTGCTTCTTCCAGGACACCTTGGAGGAGTGCCTCGCCGGCTCCCCGAACGGCGCCCCCTGATTCCGCAGCGACTGCGCCGCCGGCCGCAAACACGGGCCCCTCGTTGCGCCGCCACGGACCGAACCGCTCCGACCGCGCCCTTCGGCCGGAATGCACACCCCCTCTTCCATTGCCACCGGCCCGCCCTCCATGTCCCGCATCCCGGCCCTCGTAACCAAGGCGACGATGTGCCAGAAACTGATGGAGATCATGAGGTATCAGCGGAACAATGCGCACGGGAGCGCCGTGAATTCGGCGGAGCCGCCCCTCCAGATACCAGGGAACCGGCGCTGCAACTCCCACTACCGCCGCGTCCGACAGCCCTCCCTCCGGTGACGCCTCGTGCGCCGCCGCCTCCTGAGGCGGCCCGTGCGATGGCGGTGCATCCCGCAAGAGCACCACCCGGTGGCGCTCGCAGAAGCTGATAGGATACTGTGCCTCCTCACCGGGCAACTCACCGAACGCGGCGAGACCGTGCGGCGTGGTCCCGGGGCCGACCGGGGCGCCGGATGCGGGCGCTTGCGCCGCGCCACCGTGGAGGTCGTCCGTCCCTGTCACGGCGGCCCCTCCTGCGCCGTCCGAAACCGCGCGTAAATCGCGCGGATCTGCTCCTCCGTCGAGGAGGGAGCGGACGCCGCGACGACGTGGGGAACCAGGTAGACGACCAGCTCCGACTCCTCGCTGGAGGACTGTACGCCGCGGAAGAGCCAGCCCAGAAGCGGGATGTGGCCCAGAACGGGGATACGGCGAACGTTCCGCGTCCGGTCGCGAAGCAGGAAGCTCCCCACGACAATGGGTCGTCCCGATTGCGCCCGGAGGGTACTGGTCACCACGCGCTCCGCGGTTGGCGGCGGGTTCCCCGATCGGTCGCCCACGTCACGGCCCCGCTTCGAAACCGTCGCGGAGATCGACAGCGCCACCTCGTCGGAGCCGACAACGTTGCCGTCGATATCAATGAACAGGCCGGAGGTGATCTCCCTGGTCACGCCGATGGGTCCCTCCTCTTCGCCGGTGACGGGCGGCACATCCCGGTACCGGTAGGTTTCGGTGTTGCGGAAGGAGACCGGTGTGCCCGAAACCGCCGTCACCGAGGTGTCCGCCAGGACCTGCGCCTCGTTGTTGCTGAGGGCGCTGCTCAACGAGACGGCGAAGCGGTGGCCGAAGAGCGAGATGATGTCGGCGCTGAGAGACAGCAACTCGCCCAAACGCCCCAGTAGAATGGTCGTGTCGAAGGGCCGCACCTCAACGCTCTCAATCGAAAGCCGATAATCGACGCTCTCACCTTCCTGGTACTGCACGATGAACAGGTCGTACCGGATCTGGGGCGGCGCCGAATCGACGACCGCCAGCAACTCCCGCAGGCGCGCCTCGACCTCGGCGGGCCCGGTAAAGAGCAGGAGCTTCGCATCCCCGGTGCGGTGCACGTACCGGTGAGGTATTGTATCCGGCAGGGTGTCGATGATTACGGTGGCATCGGTGTGCTGCAGTCTCACCGGCACCGCCCGGGGACGCACGTCGACGTCGGCAATGAACCGCGCGGCCCGTTCCCGCTGAGAAGGGGTGACCTGCAGCATGAGGGCGTTGGCCTCGTCGAGTACCACGGCGTGCTCCCGGGCAATCCCCGCCGGCAGCGCCGCGAGAACCTCCTGGGGATCTGCGTAGGCGAGGTCGAAGCGGTGGTACGCCACTCCCTGCGGTTGCCGGTCCATGGTGCGCAGATACGCCAGGATCGGCTCCATCTCGTCGGGCAGACCGGTTACCGCGACGGCGTTCTCTCCCGGGACAGCCGCAAGGGTAGCCGTCGCGCTCAGCTGTCGGGGTAGCTGCTCCAGAACCCGCCGCACCGGCGCGTGCTCCAGATGCACGCGCAGAGTCGCGGCAAGGAAGTCCTGCGGCGTCGCGGTGCGACCGGGCAAAAAGAGCCAGCGCCCCTCTCGCTGTACCGCGGTCGCTTCCGCGGCAAGCGCCAGGGCTCGCACAACACTCGGCAGGTCCACGTCGGAGAGCGCCAGGTCGCCAATGGACGGGGAGCGCCGCAGAAGACTCAGGTACTCCATGCCGGTCTCGTCCGAGAGCGCGTCCAGCACCTGCGCCAGGTCGGCGTCGCGGATGACCACAGTGAGCCCGGTGCTCCCCGCGGAGATCCGCACCGTCGATGTGTTCACCCGGCGCGGGTCTTCGAGGGCCACCACGAAGCCGGGTCCTAGGGTGCGTACCGCCAGGTCGGCGTGCGGCGCAGCCACTGCCTCCAGAATGGCGCCGACGGGGAGCTTCTCCGCATGAACGCTTCCGTGCCTGCCTGCAACCCCCGCGTGAGTTACGGGAACCGCCGTGGCCCGGTCGATCCGGTCGAGGAGCGTACCCAGGGGCACGTCCCGGGCGCGGACGCTCAAGGTGCCGTTCGGGTGGCTCTCGATGTGCAACCGCGATACGTGTAAGGTGCCGTCACGCTCTTCGACGAAGAGTTCCTGCGCCGTAGCGAAGGCCGTCAGGGCGGCGTCGA
This sequence comes from uncultured Spirochaetaceae bacterium, assembly GCA_964623865.1. Classification (GTDB taxonomy): domain Bacteria; phylum Spirochaetota; class Spirochaetia; order DSM-27196; family PWMO01; genus CAYFQV01. Next base: position 37,736 of record CAZUVX010000022.1, read on the forward strand.
AGCTGCGCTCCCGGAAGTAGTAGGACGCTCTGCCGGTGACGGTGGCGTCGGGTAGAACGCTCCGTCCCGCCGCGTGCGCGAGAACCAGAAGAATGGTTGCCACCGGCTCGTCGCGAAACTCCATTTCCGGGATGATGTCGGCGGCGGGCTCCGCCGCCGCACCCCTCGGCATAACGAACCAGACGGCCAGTACGGTCGCGAGGAGCGCCCCGAACCGCCGCGCCCGGGTGTGCGGTGCCCGCGTGTGCGGTGCCCGCGTGTGCGGTGCCCGCGTGTGCGGTGCCCGTGTGTGCGACGGCCGCCTAGCCATGAAGCAACCCCCGACAACGAAGCACGCCGGCGGCGACTGCGGCGACATGACCACCGACGAGAAAGGGTCCGAAGGCCGTGGCCCGCCGGCGGCGCACAAGCATGAAGGCGCCGCACGCTGCGGTGGCCGAAGCCAGGGCAAACACCCCCAGAGGGAAACCCGCTGCCAGGCCGACGACCGATCCCAGACGCAGGTCGCCCCGCCCCATGCCGGAAAGGACGGCGGCAAGGCGAAGGACGGCGAAGCACGCCGCCGCACCCAGTGCTGAGGACAGTGCGACGGAGGGATCGCCTACGACCATAGCCAGAAGCGGATGGAGCAGCGCCGCGACGGCCGCGGCGCGAAGCCACGGCGTGGGCAGGCGGTGGTCGGCGGCATCCACTCCGACCGCAGGCAGGAGAGCCCCCAGAGGCAGAAAGCGCAGCACCGCGGAGAGCGCAACGGGCCATAGAGTGCTCTGCCGCGAAAAGCAAGCGTCGAGAGCGTACGACAGGAAGATCATTGCACCATGTTCTACGCACAGGAGTGCTCTCCTGCTTCAACGCCGACCGTCTCCGTGGTACCGTCGTGCTCATGAGTGGACACGAAAGCGTTCGGACCCCCTTCATTGTCGACACGGACTGCGGAATCGACGACGCCATTGCCATCATGATGCTGCTGGCCTCGCCGGAGGCGGAGCTCGTCGGTGTCACTACCGTGAACGGCAACGTCGGGGTGGACCAGGTAACGGAGAATGTGCGCCGTCTTCTCGCCTACTTCGGCCGGGAACACGTACCGGTCTACCCGGGAGCAAAGAGGGCTCTCCTGGAGAGCGTCGTCCGCGCCGAGGGTGTGCACGGCAAGAACGGTCTGGGCGGGGTCGAGCTACCCGCGGTCACGGCGGCATCCGCGGAGGCGAGCGACCGGCCGGACTCCCGGCGATCCGAGACGGCACCGACTGCGCTCGCCCGCCTTCTGGATCAGAACCCGGGCGCGACCGTGGTTGCGCTCGGGCCTCTGACGAACCTCGCCATAGCGTTGAATCTGTATCCCGACGTGTCGGACGCAATCGGTCGGCTGGTCGTCATGGGTGGCGCAATCGAGACGGGGAACATCACCCCGTTCGCCGAGTTCAACTTCTACGCGGACCCTGAGGCCGTCCAGTTCGTCCTGAACACCGGAATGCCCCTGGAGGTGGTGCCCTGGGACGCCTGCGTCGCTCTCAAGTTCACCGGGGAGGATATGCAGTCGTTCGGTATTCCTCCGGGGCCCGGAACAGACCTCTTCTGGAGACTCCAGGACTTCGTACTGCGCCGGACGCAACGGGTATACGGAACGCCCTTCGCCATACATCCGGACCCGATTGCCATGGCATACGCCCTGGATCCACGTGTCCGGCGCGCTCGTCGCATTATGGGTCTTCGGATGGAGTTGAACCGGACAACCCTGCGCGGTGCGAGCGTTCGCTGCGAGGGGGAACATGTGACTGCGGTAATGGAAGTGGGTCGAGAAGACTACGTCGCGCTGCTCCGGCGGATCGGCACGCTCAACGCGCGGAGTCGCTGAGGGGCAGAACGGCGGTGATTGCGGTGCCTCGGCCGGGCGTTGAGACGACTTCGAAGGTGCCCCCGATCAACTCGGCGCGTTCGGCCATGCCGCGCAGCCCGATGGAATCATCCGATTGATCCGTTACGTCGAATCCATTGCCGTCGTCGGCAATGCGAAGGCGCAAAGAACCGTCGGTTTCCTCCACCAACAGGGTAGCGCGGCTGACACCGGCGTGGCGGATCACATTGGTCAGCGCTTCCTGAACAATGCGAAACGCCACGGTTTCCACCATATCCGTGTTCCCCCCGGAGAGACCGCGAGAGGTGAACTCGACCTCCAGGCCGGTCTCGTCGCGAAGTCGCTCCAGAAGGCTGTGCAACGCCTCCAGAAAGCTGAAGTCATCCAGGACCGCGGGCTTGAGCTCATGGGACATGCGTCTGAGCTCGCCTATCACCTCTTCCACCATGGTTCCGAGCTTTTGGAGGCGCTCGGGAATCTCTTCGCAGCCGGCGCGGCGAGCGCTGTCCAGAGAGAGCCTGACTCCCAACAGCATCTGTCCGATCCCGTCGTGGAGCTCGTGTCCGACCTCGCGTTGCGCCCGCTCATACGCGCTGACCAGCGCCTTGCTCAGGGACGCAACCCGCTTCTCCGCCCTCTTTCGCTGCGTGATGTCGCGGAAGCTCGCGAGGTACGCAGGGCGCTCCCGCCAGGTGATTTCGACGGAGCGAAACTCCGCCACCAGGACGGTAGCATCGTCCTGAGGTATCTCTACCTCGGCCACTCCCGCAATCACGGGATACCCGAGCATGCACCCTTCCATCTTGCCGGTCTCGTAGCCGAAGAGCCGCTCCGCGGCGGGATTCGCGTACACGACGACACCATCCGTGTCGACCAGGAGAATGCCGTCGGCAAGGTGGTGCAAGACATGATTGAGGTTGGGTTCCGCCTCTTCGAGGGCGTTTCTTAAAGTAATACTCATGAAACCTGCTTTCCTAGATGCGATCCTCCTGCAGGCGCGGCAACTCCAGACCACGGTACACCTCGTCACGCTGAGTGAAGTCGCCTATGACCCGGCGCTCAGGCAGCGGATAGGTCCGGATCACCGTAGGTGTTGCAAGGATCTGACGGTTCCGAACCAATTCGGGTTGCTCGAGGATGTCTATGACGTCGATCTTGTAGTTGTCACCCAGCGCGTCGTCACAGACCTGCGTGAGATTGCGGAGTGCCAACTGCTGCTTCGGCGAGATGCCTGCAACGTAGAGCTCGAACCGCCATGGCTCACTCCGACTTCCCTTTGTCTCCGCCACTCCGCTCCTCCATCTCTCCCTCCGCCCAGCGCTCCCGGGCTATCACGCTGCGTTCACTCTCCCGGGATGCTGCCTCCTGTTGCCGTCGGAGGCTATTCTCCCGGTGTTCATCGTCGATCCGCTCGAGCTCGGTCTTCAACGCGGCCATCTGGTTCTCAATGTCTGATCGCCGTCTCGCCAGTTCCCGCTCGGTCCGTTCCGCCTCGTGCCGGCGCTTGAGCGACTCTCGGTGGTTCTCCTCCAGCCGAGCCAGCCGCGCCGAGCCTGTCAACACTTCGCCACCGGCCACGTACACATCGACCAGTTGTATCTCATTTGCCGTAATCACAAATTCTCGAACCTGATTGGAGTGCGCCATCCCCCGTGCCTTCGCAATGGACAGAAGCCGAGTATTCTCGCCGTTCGCCTCTTGGTTTCGCAACTGAATCCAGGCATCCATGACCGAGGAGACATCGAGCGATTCCGCGTACTCGCCGCCACCCCATTTGCTCAAGACGGTGAACATGGCAGTCACGCCCCGGGACTTGAGAAGGTCCACGAGACGGGAGACCATGGACAAGACGTCTCCGAAGGGACCCGCCCGAAGAAGATTGGAGACCGGATCTATCACAACCAGCTGCGGGTCGAACTCATTGATCGCTTCCTCCAGGTTTGCCAGGTGCATTTCCAGGTCGTGGCGAGTCGCCCGGGAAACAAAGACCCTCAGGAGTCCCCGATCGATCCACTCCGCGAGGTCCAATCCGATCGACATCATGTTGCGGACGACTTCGTCCTCAGCTTCCTCAAAGGCGCAGTACAGGCTGCGTTCGTTCCGCAGACACCCAGACCGTGCGAAGTGGGCGGCGAGGCTGGTCTTGCCGGTGCCGGCCTCACCGGATACCAGGACACTGCTTCCGCGGTAGAACCCGCCCCCTCCGAGCATGACGTCGAGGCCGGAAACACCACTGGTGACCTGCTCCTGCGAAACCGGGTAGTCCTGCTGCACCGAGGTGACGGGCATCACCGTGAGACCGCTGCCGGAAATGAGGAACGGGAATTCATCATCGTGGTGCATGGAGCCGCGATACTTGGCAACACGCAGGTGGCGTGTGGCGACGCGTCCGATAATGCTGCTGTCGAAGTTGATGACACAGTCCGAGAGGGAGCGCCCCAGGCCGTATCGGGCGACTTCGGTCGCGCTCTCCGCCGTTGCGATTGTGGTGACGCCAAGACTCTTCAGAAACGCGAAGAGGCGCATCAGTCCGACGCGCACCGCCTGATTGTTCGTGAAGCCGGCAAACAGCGCCGGAAAGGCATCCAGGACCAGTCGTCCGGCTCCTACCGCCTTCAACGTTTCCTCCAGGCGTACGAACAGACCGTCCATGTCGTAATCACCCGCCTCGGTGGTGTTGAGCGGGAACGCCTCAATGTGGTCCAGGATAAGCCGGTTTTCGGCAACGAGCTCGTCCAGGCCGTAGCCGAAGGAGCCGAGGTTGTCCAGCAACTCCTCTTCGGTTTCTTCAAAGCCGAGATAGGCGCCGGGCTCATTGTGGTCCCGTATGCCGTGGACGAGGAACTGGACACCGAAGACTGTCTTGCCGCTGCCGGCGGGGCCCGTAACGAGGGTCAGCCGCCCTCTGGGCAATCCGCCGCGGGTGATAAAGTCAAAGCCGTCAATACCGACCGGAGCTTTCTCGATCTGCCGCTTTCGCATATGGACCTTGGTCACATCATAGCCGAAACCGGCCCTCTGGGAATAGCATGCATGGGTTACCCGGCCTGATCCTTTCCGGCCGGGAGAATCAGGCATTCAAGTCCGATCCTCGCATCCCGGAAGATCCGACCCTCCGCGGTGGAGTAGGTTCCCGCGGCGACCAGACCGGGAATATGCGTGCCGATGTTCTGAATGCCCCTATGGACTCGCTCCAGAGGAGAGGCCTCGGTTGTGGCGCCCGGAATGTGCTCCAGAGGAATGCACAAACTGCCTTGAAACGCCGGCGGAGTATCAACGCCGTTCAGCTCAACTCACAGCGCGTTCTGCTCAACGCTAACCGTAGCCTTGTCACGTCGCCTCACGCCCGTCATGACAGCGTTGCGGAAATGCGCTCAACGGCCGCGGATACCCTGCTGTCGAAGTCCGCGCTGGTGTCGGTGAAGCTCCAACCAAGCTCCACGCACTGGGCACTGATCTCGCGGCTCTCCCGTATGTAGCGCTCAACCAGCTTCTCCAGGGCCGCGTCATCCAGACTCTGCGACCAATCGTCGGCGCGGGCGTGCGTTCTGATCTCTTCGGACTTGCTCTTCACGTCGGCATGCGGGTATCCCACGTAGGCCACCCCGAAGGGCGCGTCTCCGGCATTCGGCGGCGGCAGGTGTCGGTGCTTCAGGGCGGCAACCAGGTCGTTTGGGAAACACTGGTATGCATCCAGAACGACCGCCATGCGCTCGTAGTGCAGGTGCCCCTGCAGCTCCACGAGAACCGGGGCCAGGTGGGTGCTCACACCGCCGGGATCATCGGTGAAGTGGGTAATGCCAAGCTCCGGATAGAGCGAGCCCAGGGTGGAAACCAGGGCATCCACGGGGAAGTAGGTCGCGCCGGTAGCTTCCGCGACCTTCCGCGCAATGGTCGACTTGCCCGATCGGGGCACGCCTGCAATCAGTATAGACGCCATACAACTCCAGTCTACGCGACTCGATCCGTCTGCACCAACCGCCCGGCCT
>CAZUVX010000023.1:0-38653 GCA_964623865.1 uncultured Spirochaetaceae bacterium
GGGGCGCCCGGGGAAGCGAGAATCGCAGAACTCTGGGAGCGCGCGGAACCGCTTCCTCCGGCGGATACCGGGGCATCCGGCATCGACGACGCTCTCGAGGCGCGCTCCCGCGCCGCCGGAACACTCTACCGTTTACGGATCGACACCGACCTTCTAACCGGGCGCACCGGGACCGAGCCGGACGGCACGGAGGAGGCGGTCGCAACGGAAGCCGGTGTTGCAGCGAGGGAGTTTCTGCGCGACCTCGCCCTTGAGCGTTCTCGAAGAGCGCCGGAGCCCGCGCTCCCGGTACTGGTGCGGCGACAGCCCTTCTCCGACTCGGTCAATCAGGCGGTCCTGGATGGGCCGATCTACACCTATCCCTCAAGATGGCTCATCGCCCTGGCGACTCTCGCGTACCTCGGGGCTTTTGCCGCCGTGGTCCGGCTGATCCGCCGGAACGTCCGGAGCACCGTACCGGCTCTGATCGCAATGCCCCTGCTGGTCGCCGGCGGCTTCTACGTGGTGCTCTCCATGGTGAATCCGCCGCCGCAAGACGCCCTGATTGAGGTGCAGCGCATGACCGGACGCCAGGGAGAGCCGGTTGTCTCCCTGGAGCGCGACCTCCTGGCCCTCGCCGCGACTGAGCGTCGCTTCTCGCTTCGCCCTCCGCCGGGCACCACCCTGCTCCCTGTCGAAGGCGAACCCAACGAGGTGCATGTGGCCAACGGCGTCCGGTACATAAGGGGCTCCCTGCCGCGGTGGCGGGAAGCGCACTTCTTCCTTGCCGATCGCGTTCCCCTGCCGGTTCGGGTGGATCACCAGGGTTCCCACCGGTCGGGGAATGTGACCATTCGCAACGACACCAACCACCTTCTCGAAGAGGTCGTTCTCATCTTCAGCGACGCGGTGTACAATCTCGGAAGCGTCAGCCCCGGACAGACGACTCTACGCAGCTACGAGGCGGCGCAGCCCGCGGAGTGGGACCGGGTGGCGCCGGAGCACCGCGCGGTGGCGGAGCTGAGGCAGTCCGCCCTGGGGCCTCTCGGAAGCGCAGCCACACGCGAGGCGGTCTTTCTGGCAATGGGTCCGACCCTCACCGCACCGGTTCGTGCGGAGACCCCTTTTGACGCGGAGCATTCCTTCGCGCTTCTCGAGCTCCGCATTCCTATTGAGGCGGAAGAATGAGCGACCACAAGGCGCCGTGGGGAGAGCACACCGACCGCGCCGTCGGCTTCCTCCTCCACCTCTCCGTATTCCTGGCGCTGTTCGCGGTAGTGCTATGGCCTTCATCCAGCTACGTTTCCTTCTTCCGGTACGGCAACGTTCCGATCCTCTACGAGTTTGCCTCCTTCGTTCTACCTCTGACAGTGGCGCTCGGGAGCGCGTACCTCGGCGTGCTCAGTCACTCCCCGCGACATCCGATCCGAAGGGCAGACAGGGCAGACAGGGCAGACAGGGCAGATAAGGGAGAAAAGGGGGGCGTTCTGCGCCGGATCGGCGCAGAGGTCCTCGGTGCGGTGTGCACCGCAGCGGTCACGGCACCGATGGTAGCAATTGCGGGCGCCGTTTCCCGCGCCTCCGCCCTCACAAGTGTCGAGATCATGCTGATCCTGACCACAACCGCCCTCGCCTTTCGTCCTGTCGGGCTCCTTGCCCAGACCATCTCACCGAATCGCTCACTGCAGTACGTCCTCTTGTGGAGCCTCGTCATCCTGGCCTTCTATCTCACGGCGTATCGGCTCCCCGCTGCCAATCCCGTGGTCGCCATGTCCAACGCCGCCGAAGCCACCCGCATCGGCGGTGCAAGCATCTTCTTCGCGCAGATCGAAGGGTACCGGCCCCTCGTGACGGCGGCGTACCACCTTGCCGGCGCTGGATTTCTGACGGTCCTGGTAGTATTCTCTGGTCGCACGGTCCGCCGCGTCGGAGGCGCAGCATGAACACGCGCGAGAACCCGACTCCCAGGTCGTTCCCTCAGATTGCTGCAACTCTCGGTCGTCGCCTCAGGCGAAACACCTTCTTCCGCTGCATCGCCCTCATTGAGGGATACGCCCTCATGGCTACCGCGGCGATCATGGCGGTCAACGCCTCCGTGGCCCTCTCACTGCCCGGTTGGCTCATTGGCCTTGGTCCTACGGGGATTGCCGTTGCCGCAAGCCTCGCCGTGGCGCTCCGGACCAACGCCTCTCCTGAACGTGTGTTTCGCGACGCCGATGCTGCCTACGACTACCATCACCTCCTGCCTACCGCTTTCGGACTCTGGAAGGAGCGCGCAGCCGAGTCGGCGCCCGAGGCGGCGAGACGAAACGACGATCGGGATCTCCGAGAGGTGGTGATTCGCCGGGGAAGCGCGCAAGCCCAGCACCTGCGGCCCCGGACAGTGTATCCACCGACACTGCCGGCTCGATTCTACCTTCTGCCCCTCGGCACCCTCGCCTGCCTGATCGTATTGCTTGCGGTGCACGGCCTGTCTCAGCCCGACCAGCCCAACTCATGGGCCGGATACATTCAGGAGTTCCGGAACCAGTCGAACCGGATTGCCCGTCGCTCGGAGGCGCTGAGAGATGAAGAGGGAGTGCGCCTCGCCGGGCAACTCGAAGAGTTGAGCGAGACTCTCGAGAGCCGCCCCGACGAGAAGGAGATTGAACGGCGCCTCGAAGAGCTTCTCCCGCGACTGGAAGAGCACATGCGCAATCTCGGCGCGAGTGACCTGGTTGCAGGAGAGCAAAGTGGTCGCGCCACCCTCGAAGGCGAGTCGGAGGGGACCGGCTCATTGCGGGCTCGCCGAGTCGAGGGGGGAGCGGGTCGGGGCATGGACATTGGCCCTGCGCGACCCGATGAGCCCGACGAGGCGGTCGAGGGCGGTGAGCGGCCGACTCCTCCCGACCGCGCCGACGGTAAGGAGGGCGACGCCGCCGAGGATGAGGCGACGCCGAGGGGCGTGGCACCGACGGAGGATCCCGAAGCCGGGCATGATCGTGAGCGCGACGAAATGGAGCGGGAGCTGCAGGCCGCCCGGGACCACCTGCGCGATCTCGCCGACCAGCTCTCGGAGGAGGAGAGCGATGCCGACGGAGAATCGGGGGGAGAGGCTGAGAATCCGCGCATGGCCGAGCGGGATCGCGGCGGGGAGGCCTCCCCGGACGGAGAAGACGAGAGAGACGAGGACGACGGCTCCTCCGCGCGTGGAACCGGTGATGAGGCGGGCCTGGGCCGGTCTCCCGATCCGGCGGATGATCCGAGCCCACCTCTGGACGACGTCGTTCGGCGCATGATTGAGCTCCCCTCTTCGGACAAACAGACCTCCTTCACCGAGCTCTTCTCTCGCGAAACGCCGGGCACGCCGGAGAGCTCACTTCCCGAGGGGACGGTGAACTCCGAGTTCCGCCGTCAGGTCGAAGCGGCGGTAGGCGGCAGCACCGTCCCCGCCGAGTTGCAGGGCTACGTGCGGGACTACTTCCTCCGTATTGCCGGAAGGGCGGCGGCCGGCGCACCAAAGAGAGGAGCAGAGGATGGCGGAGACTGACACACGACGGATCGAAGAACAGGCAGAGACATACGTCCGGAAACTGCGAGATGCGGAGCGGCAGATCAACCGCGTCATCGTCGGCCACCGCGGTCTCATCGAGGAGATCTTCGCCTGTCTTCTTTCCGGAGGTCATGCGCTCCTGGAGGGCGTGCCGGGGCTCGGGAAGACCATGCTGATTCGGGCCTTCGGGGAAACAATGGACCTCCAGGCGACACGCGTCCAATTCACGCCGGACCTCATGCCGGCAGATATCCTGGGCACCAATACTCTCGTTCAGGATGATCTCGGAAATCAGCAGATCACCTTCCGCCGCGGCCCTATCTTCACTCAGATACTACTGGCGGATGAGATCAACCGGGCAACCCCGAAGACGCAATCGGCGCTCCTGGAGGCGATGCAGGAACAGCGAGTGACCATTAGCGGCACGACCTATCCCTTGCGGCTGCCGTTCATCGTGCTGGCAACCCAGAATCCCCTCGAGCTGGAGGGCACCTATCCTCTCCCGGAGGCGCAACTGGATCGCTTCTTCTTCAAGTTGCACGTCGACTACCCCGACCGAGGGGAGCTCATGCAGATCTTGAATCGAACCACCGGGAATCAGGATCTGCACGTTGAGCAGACGCTCTCGGCGGAGGAGGTCACGGAGATGCAGCACTTCATCCGCTCTATTGTCGCGTCCGAGGACATTAAGCGCTACGCCGTCCGGCTTGTCTACGCAACCCACCCCGACGATCCGGCCGCTCCGGAGCGCGTGCACCGCTTTGTGCGCTACGGGGCGGGCCCGCGCGGCGCCCAGAGCCTGATCCTGGCCGGCAAGGTCTTTGCCCTCCTGGAGGGTCGATTTCACGTCGCCTACGAAGATCTTCGCCGCGCCGCCTATCCGAGCCTGCGCCATCGAATTGTCCTCAACTTCCGCGGCGAGGCGGAGGGGCTTACGAGCGATGCCATTGTGGAGGAGCTTCTGGACGCCATTCCCGAGAAGGAGACATGAACAGCGAGATCGATCAGGCCGTCTTCGCGCCGGATTTTCTGGGCATTCTCGAGGGCCTTTCACTTCCCCTGACGCGTTCTCCCCGCAACCCCCTCCCGGGCGGCCACCTGAGCCGACGCCACGGAGCGAGCCTGGAGTTTTCCGAGCTCCGGCCGTATGAGCCCGGCGAGGATCTCCGCACCGTGGACTGGAACGCCTATCTGCGGCTTCAGAAGCTCTTCGTCCGGCGCTACGCTGCGGAGCGAAGTCAGGATGTCTACATCCTCCTGGACACGAGCCGGTCCATGGGCGTCGACACGGCCAAGTTCGCCGCGGCACGCCGGCTGGCCGGCGCGTGCGGCTTTCTGGCGAATCGACAGCTCGATCGCGTTACCGTCGTTCCCTTCGCGGACGCGCTGAACGACCGCTTCGTCCAGACCCGCCGGGGGACGATACCTCTCGACCTGCTGGCCTATCTCTCGGGCATGAAGACCGGAGGACGGACCTCCATCGGCCAATGCGCTTTCGCCGTGGCCGAGCAGTTGCGCCGCGGCGCCCTGGTCATCTTCATTACGGATCTTCTCGACGATCACGACCTGGAAGAGGGGTTGCACGCGCTGGCGTTGAGAAACGCAGATGCGGCCTTCTTCCACGTGTACACCGGCGAGGAGGAGCGCCCCGACGCGCGAGGCGCCGTCACGCTCCTGGATGAAGAGACCCGGGAGCGCTACGAGGTCACCGTGGATCGCCGGACTGCCCGCGCCTATGCGGAGACCTTCGGCCGCTTCGTCATGGAAACCAGGAGCCTCCTCGAGGGGTACGGCGCACAGTACATCCGGGCGCGCATAGATGTGCCCCTGGAGCAGGTGCTGTTGAGCTTCATTGAGCCGCGGGAGCGCCTTCGCGGTGGGCGGCGCTCTTACGGTGGGGGGCGCTCCAACGGCGGGCGGCGCGTGGGCAACGAGGAGCGACGGCAGTGACGGAGGGGTCCTCATGATCTTCACTCAACCCCTGGGTCTCTGGCTACTCACTCTGATTCCGGTTGTCGTTGTGGCGCACCTGCTCTTCCAGCGCAGACGGGTACGACCGGTATCATCGATCCTGATCTGGAAGCGTCTCGAAGCGACCCGGCACCGCCGGCTGCGATTGCGCCGGATCATCAATCGACATCTGATCCTGCAGGTCCTTGCGATCCTCATTGCAGGTCTTGCGCTGGCACAGCCGGCCCTGCAGTCGGCGGCACCGGCGACCGGCGGCGAGCGCGTTCTGGTTGTCGACACGAGTGCCGGTATGGCCGTAGCGGACGACGGCGGTAGCCGGATGAGCCGGGCACGCGACCTGGTGCTGGAGCTCATTCGCAACACCCCCGGGGATACCCGCATCACTGTCGTCGAGATGGCCGCCAAACCTCGGCTCGTAGGAACCTTCACCCGGGACGATCCGCGGCTGATCGACGCGGTGGAGACGCTGAGCGCGAGCGATGAGAGGACTGATGTCCCGGCGACCCTGGCCTACGTAGAGACGATATCCGGGCGGAGACGAGACGTGGCGGTGGATATTGTCACGGACGGGGCGTTCAATGAGCCGGACCTGCCTCTCGACCCGGCGCGACATACACTCCACAACGTTGCGGCCTCGAGTGCAACCAACGCCGGCATTACGGCATTCGCCGTCCGGCGCTCCCCGGACGACAGCCTCTTCCAGCTCTTCGCGCGCGTCGCCAACCACGGGGAAGCCTCCCTGGAAACCACCGTTCGCCTCTTCGACGGCGACACGGTGATCGCGGAGCGCGCGGTATCGGCGCCACCGGAGGACGGCACCACCGTCACCATGGACCTGGCCGGGCGCGGCAGCGGTCGGCTGACGCTCGAGCTGGATGTGGACGATGCTCTCGCTGCGGACAACCGCGCCTTCGCAGCCCTGTCAACGAGTCGAAGCATAGATGTCGCCCTCATCACCGACGGCAACCTCTTCCTGGAAAGCGCCCTCACGGTGCACCCCGGCGTCGATCTCGAGGTTCACACCCGGTACTCACCCGACATCGATGCCGACGTGATCGTTCTTGACCGGCGACAGGATGTACCCATCCCGGAGGGCCGTGTTCTGGCCGTGAACAGCACCGTTGCGGGGATACCGGCCCGGCCGCTGGGGGTCGTCGAAGACGTTGGTGGCGCGGCCTGGTCCGACACCCATCCGGTAACCGCCGGGGTCGACCTGGGCGGTAGCTTCTTCCGGGTCGCCACCCCCTATCTGATCGGCGACGGGGTTGTGCCGATTGTCCAGGAGGGTGCCGACGTCTTCGGGTACGCGGCGGATACGACATCGATCCGGGTAGTGGGTTTCGGGTTCGACCTTCAGCGGAGCAACGTTCCCCTCCACCCGGGCTTCCCCGTGCTCATGCGCCGTTCTCTGGATTGGCTCTTCCCTCAGGGGGCGGGACCCGAAAGCTGGAGCGTCTCTGCAGGGGATACGCTGGGTCTGGCGACCCTTCCCGGGACGCCGGTAACGGTGCTTCACCCCGACGGTGAAGCTTACACCTTCGACGACACCGATCTCTCGGTGCCCTTCGACGACACGCGATCCGTGGGAATCTACCGGGTCCGAAGAGGCGCCAACGAGTCCGCCTTCGCAGTGAACCTCCTGGATGCCGAGGAGACGAACCCGGCACCGCGATTCACGCCACCCGTCACGGCGCCGCCGGAGAGAGGCGAGGTTGCAACAACGGGTCGGGACCTTTGGCGCCTCGCGCTTGTTCCGGCGCTGCTCCTCATTCTCGCGGATAGCCTGTTCTGGAGCCGCCGGACATGACGCTCGCCGTTGAGACCACGTGGATTCTCCTTCCCGCGGCCGTACTCCTCCTGGCCGGCGTTGTGGCGGTCGTCCCGCCGCGCTCGTCCTATAGGACGCTCTCCGCGGTGCTGCGTCTTGCGTCACTTGTCCTGCTCGCCGTTGCTCTGGCCGGGCCACGCGTCCAGGGCACGGATCCGGGGATACACACCGTCTACCTCCTCGATGCCTCGGGAAGCGTCTACCAGGAGGAGTCGCGACGCGCCGCAGGATTCGTGGTTGCCTCGACGCAGGGCCTTGCCGCCCCTGATACGGCCGCGGTCATTGCCTTTGCCGAGGATTCGCACCTCCTGGTGCCGCGGGACTCCCGGCCGACACGCATTGCGGCGGCGCTGGGCGGGTATCCGGGACGCGACGGGAGCCTCCCCCCACGCGGCGCTACGAATCTCGCAGGTGCAATCGATCACGCCCTGTCCGCACTCCCCCCGTCGGGGGATCGTCGAGTCGTCGTGATCTCCGACGGCGTCGAGACAGTCGGGAACGCCCGAGCTGCAACAGCCGCCGCACGCTCCCGGGGCGTCCGCGTCTCCGCAGTCTACACCGGTGACGCGAGCCGACCGGAGGTCCGGCTGGCCGAGGTGCGCGTACCTGAGCGAGTCGACCCCGGCGAGGTCTTTGAGGTGACCGTGGTCACCGAGAGCACCGGCCCGGCGGAGGCAACCCTCGCGCTCTTCCGCGACGACGAGTCTCTCGGCAGCGACGAGGTTACCCTGACCCGCGGACGAAACGTCTTCCGCTACCGGGATCGGACGAGCACCCCGGGCATCCGGACCTATCGCGCCGTGGTGGAGAGCAGTGCCGACACGCTCAACCGGAACAACCAGGCCACCGGGGCGGTCCACGCGGGGCGGGAGAGCCGGATTCTCTACCTCCGGGAGGAGAACGTGCGCCGGCCCTTCGAGGAGGCGCTGACGGCCCAGGGCTTGCGGGTGGTTGGCCTGCGCCCGGCGGACCTGAGTGCCACCCTCACGGAGTTGTCCGCATACGACACCGTAGTGATCGACAACGTGCCGGCATCGCGCTTCTCCCTCTCCCGGATGAACGAGCTCGAACGGTACGTCCGCCGGACCGGCGGCGGCGTCGTCATGCTCGGGGGTCCCTCATCCTTCGGAGCGGGGGGATACTTCCAGACTCCGGTGGAACAGCTCCTCCCCGTGAGCATGGATGTTACCTCTACGGTTCGCGTCCCGACCCTCGCGATGCTTTTCCTGGTGGACAAATCGGGAAGCATGGAGGTCTCGCCGGGGACCGGGGTGCCCAAGCTGGAGATAGTGAAGGAGGCGGTGCTCTCATCCATCGAAATCATGAACCCCTATCACCTTGTCGGGCTCATCTCATTTGACGCCGCAGCGGAACGCACGATTCCGATTACCCGGGTGGCGGAACGGGAGCGCATTGCAACCGACGTCGCACGGTTGCGCAGCGGAGGCGGCACCGTGCTGGCGACCGCCCTGGAGGAGGCGAAATACGCACTGCAGGAGGTTGAAGCCTCTACGAAGCACGTGATCATCTTGTCCGACGGGCTAACCCGGGACGCCGACTTCCGAAGGCTCGCCCGGGAACTGGCGGACCAGGGCATAACGGTATCTACGGTCTCCATTGGAACAGATGCCAACAAGCGCATCATGGAGATGATCGCCGGCGAAGGCGGGGGACGATACTACCACACCGACGACACCTCCCGGGTACCGCGGATCTTCACGCAGGAGACGAGCATTGTCGCGCGCAACGTAATCGTCGAGGAAGCCTTCTTTCCCACCGGCAGAGCGGAGCACGCGCTGCTTTCGGGAATTCCCGTGAACGAGCTGCCCGCCCTGGACGGCTTCGTCATGACCTACCCCAAGAACAGCGCGCGACAGCTCATGGACGCCTCGCAGGGTCATCCCCTGCTGGCGACGTGGCAATACGGGCTGGGACGCGCCGTTGCCTTCACCTCCGGGGTTGACGGAAGATGGGGACGCTCCTGGGCGGAATGGGAGCTCCTGCCGCGCTTTGCCGGCCAGATCGTCGACTGGGTGCAACGCCCGGCGTACACCGGGGAGGTCTCCGCGCGAGTCACCCGGGAGGGCTCTACCGGCCGGGTGGCCGTCGACGTTACCGAAGGGCGCGCTCGCTACGTGAACGACGCCGTCATGACGGCCGCGCTCTCTCGACCGGATGGTACGGATCAGAACGTGCAACTCAACCAGGCAGGGCCGGGACGTTACGTTGGTGAGGTGGAGCTTGCCGAGGCGGGAGTTCACGTACTCAGCGTCGCAGGAAGTCCGCGGGAGGCGGCGGCACCGCGCGGTGAGACCTCCGCCCCGAGGATCGGGCCGTCGGTACTACCCGTTACGGTGCCGTACCCGGCGGAGTACGCGGCTCTTCGCGGCGCCCCGAGCTTCCTCCAAGGCGTTGCCACCCTCGGCGACGGCGTTCTCGTGTCTCTGAGTGAGAGAGGCTTTCCCCACCGCGATCTGCCCCGCGTACGGACGTCGGACGCCGAGCCCAGACCGATATGGCCCCTCCTGGTGGTGGCTGCAGCGGTTCTCTTTGTCGTGGAAATCGTGGTGAGAGTGGTGCGGGATCACAAATCGCCTGCGCAATCGCGCGCCCGGCGTCGAGTGTCGCGTCGGACGTCGCGTCGGGCCTTGCATGGGGCGTCGCATGGAGACTCGCGCCTTGCGTCGCAACGCGCCTCGACTGAGTAGGCGCCACCCCCCCCGGCGATTAGGTGACAAGTTGCTCCAGCATCTTCTGCGCCTCCGCCAACTCGTCTTCGTTCAGCGTGTGGGGCATTCCCGGATAGATACGCTCGGTCACGTGTGCGCCCATTCCACGGAGCACCTCCGCCGTTTCCAGAACGCGCGTCTTCGGCACGTGGAAATCGATGTCGCTACACCCGAGAAACACGGGGGTTCCTTGAAGATGGCCGCGATAGCTTCTCAGCCTGCCCTGGGGACCGAGAAGCCCGCCGGAGAACGCGGCAACGCCGCCGTAACGACGGGGAGCGCGAGCCACGTACTCCAGGACCAGGCATGCCCCCTGACTGAATCCGGCAAGCATGACCTGCTCCGGTGGGAGCCCTGAGTCGTCCAGCCCCTCCAGAACCTTCGAGACCATCCATAGCGCGGAGGAGAGGTGGGGCTCGTTTTCCGCATATGCGGCGAGACAGCTCTTGGGAAACCATGCGTTACCCGCTGCCTGCGGTGCCAGGTAGGCTACCTCGGGGTTATCAAACTCCTCCCGGAGGTCAATGATGTCCTCTGCACTCGAGGCGCGGTCGTGGAAGAGCACGACCGCCGCCTTGGCATGCTGTATGGGCATGCCCGCCTGTCGAATCGGCTGACCTGCGTGCGGTCTCACCGGACAACCCCGTGATTCCGGCCGGACCGATGATTCCGTGCCGACCGGTCATTCCGCAAGACTACGAGACGCTGCGAAGGGTATGCAAAACCGACCGAGCGAAGCCGATGAACCAGGCGGGTCGCTTCCTTTCGCACGGCGGGGTAGATATGCAGATCCTCGGCAATCTCGGTGTAGGCCTCGACGAACTCAACGCGCTCTTCAATGCTCCCGTCCTCTCGAGCGTCGTCCCCGGGAACGTACTCCCACTCGTCCAGCACTTCCCCGTTCATGTCCGCGAGGAGCGTGTCGATTTCGTTCCGGGTGTACGTGGGACGATGGCTGACGCCGAAGGCGCGGTCGATCCACGCCTTGAAATGGTGGGTGTCGCGGGCGACCTGCTGCGCCTCGGAGAGACCGTCCGCCACCATCTCGTGCACCACCACGATTCCGCCGGGCCGTGTGACACGCGTCATTTCGCGTAGCGTCGCCGGGACGTTCGACACGTGATGGAGCCCGTTGGAGATGGCCGAAAGATGAAACGCCGCAGTCACGAAGGGAATGGCCCGCGCATCCCCGGAGAGGAACCGGACCGGCGGCTCCCGGCCGGCGTATGCATCCGCAAAGCGGTCCTCCGCCTCCTCGAGGAGTCCGACGTCTACATCGAGCCCAATGAGAGCCTCGTAGTGTTGCACCGCCTCGTGAAGCGTCGCGGTGAAGCTCCCGTCTCCGCACGCCACGTCAAGAATCCGCACCTCTCCGTTCCCCGCGGAGCCGAAGCCCCCGTGGCGCGCAAGCACTTCCCTGAGGCGCGAATGCACCTGGTCACTCATCCAGGACCTCCCGGGGGAGCCGCGCGGTCAGGTCGCGGAGGAATCGTGACACATCCATGTGCGGGTCCAGCTTTCCGCTGAGCGCGCGTTTCCAAGCCTTCGCCCCGGGGCGGTCTGCGAAGAGGCCGAGCATGTGCCGGAATACCGCGCGGGGATGACGACCCCTCGCCTGAACCGACTCGATGTACGGAATCATCCCGTCGATGACCTGCCGTCGTGTCGGGGAACCCGCAGTGGCGCCGAAGAACACGCGATCGACCTCTCGCAGCCAGAATGGCCGCTCGTAGGCGCTGCGACCCACCATGACGCCGTCGACGCGCTCGAGGTGGTCCTTCACCGCCTCCACACCGCCGATGTGCCCGTTGATCTCAATGGTCAGCTCAGGGAATTGTTCCTTGAGGCGGTAGACGTCGTTGTAGCGCAAGGGCGGAATCGAGCGATTCTCCTTCGGATTCAGGCCGCTCAGGACCGCAATACGCGCATGGACGATGAAGCGATCCGCCCCGGAGCGAGCGACCCGCTCCACGAAGTCGGCCATCTCCTCGTAGCTCTCCCGCCCGTCTATGCCGACGCGGTGTTTCACCGTGACGGGACGGCCGGTCGCCGCCTTCATGGCCTCCACGATACGAGCCACGCGGTCGGGCGCAGCCATGAGACAGGCGCCGAAGGAGCCGTTCTGCACGCGGTCGCTCGGACACCCCACGTTCAGATCGAATTCGTCGTACCCGTAGTCCGCGGCAATGCGCACGCTCTCGGCGCACGCGGCCGGATCGTCGCCGCCGATCTGGAGGGAGAGCGGGCGCTCTTCGGGGTGGAAGGAGAGGAGCCGGTCGCGGTCACCGTGAATGATGGCGCCGGTCGTGATCATCTCGGTATAGAGGAGGGCATGTTTGGTGAGCCGCCGGGCGAAGTACCGGTAGTGCCGGTCGGTCCAGTCCATCATGGGAGCGACGCTGAGAAGCCGTTGCGATGCGGAGGAGACGTGTTCGGCTTGTGCGACGGGAGCTGGGTGACTCATGTCGTCCTCATGTTCCGGGTCGCCTTCAGTCCGTCGACGCCGCCTCTTCCCGGGCAATAGTCTCTCTGGCGTGTGCCAGGGTGTCACGATAGTGGCGCTCCAACGCCTCGTTGACGTCGGTGAGCTCGTTGACAACGCGCTCAGTCCAGTCAAGGTATTCAATGCGTCGCTGCAGTGTCCAGTTGGCCGGGGGCGACTCCGCAATGTCCTCGACGTTGCTCGTCTTGTCGGCCAGCTTGATCACGGCAGCGCCGTCACTCACCTCGGCGGCGTGGAGGACCTGCCTGCGCTTGCGCTCCGCTTTTGGCAACGACTTGTCATCGGTGACCTCGAGGACCAAGTCGGTAATCGCATCACCGAACTCCCGGCGCAGCTCCTCTTCGGTCGTATCCGTGTCCTCAATCGTGTCGTGAAGCAGTGCGGCACAGAGGATCTCGACGCTCTCAATGCCGCCCACCGAGGCGAGGTACCAGGCCACTCGTATGGGATGATTCACGTAGGGAACCATCAGCTCGCCCTTGCGCCGCTGGTCGGTGTGGCGTCGTGCGCTGAAGTCCGCCGCCTTCAGGAGGAGCGTGCCGGCCGGGAGATCTACAGAAGAGAGGTTCCGGGGTTGAGGACTCATGGCTTGAGGAGCACCTTTCCCGCCGTGAGGCGGCCATGCAGCCGCCGGTGAGCGCGCTCCGCTTCATCGAGCGCCCAGGTCTCGCCGATCCGCACCTGGAGGCGCCCCGACCGCACCCACTCGAGAACCTCCCCGGCACGGCGGTGAAGCTCCTCGTCCTCGGCAACGTAGTGCATCAGAGAGGGCCGCGTGAAGAAGAGGGAGCCTTTCCTGGAGAAGATGCCGGGATCGAGCGGCTCGATCCTGCCGCTCGACTGGCCGAAGGAGACGAGCATGCCCCGGCGGCGCAGACAATCCATGCTCCTGAGGATGGTGGTCCGACCGACGGAATCGTAGACCACGTCGACTCCGGCTCCGTGGGTCTCCCTGGCGATCACATCGGCGAAGTCGTCTTCCGTGTAGAGAATGGCCCGGTCACACCCCGCCTCCATGGCGAGTTTCGCCTTGTCGGGCGTCGACACCGTCCCGAAAACGTAGGCGCCACGCAACTTGCAGATCTGGGTCAGAAGAAGGCCCACCCCGCCGGCGGCGGCGTGAATCAGCACCCGGGAGCTCTCTCGGACGGGAAAAGTATCCACCGCCAGGTAGTGCGCCGTCATGCCCTGCAGCATGATTGCGGCACCGACGTCGGTGCTCACGTCGTCGGGGAGCGACACAAGCCGATGTGCCGGAGAGACGACGTACTCCGCGTAGGAGCCCGGTGCGTCCGCCCAGGCCACACGATTCCCCGGAGATACCCCGTCAACCCCGGGGCCGACCGCCTCCACGGTGCCGGCTCCCTCGAGGCCGACCGTAAAGGGCAACTCCTTCGGATAGAGGCCGCTCCGATGGTAGGTGTCGATGTAGTTGACCCCCGCCGCCTGGACACGGACGACCGCTTCACCAGGGCCGGGAGTCGGATCGGGCAGCTCTTCCAGGCGCAGAACCTCGGGGCCACCGACCTCGTGCACGCGTATCGCTTTCATGGGTCGATAATACCGGGGCCTCGGAGCTTCGTCAAAACGGAAGTACTCGGAACCTTGTTGTTGCGACCCGGGGTATGCCGTGTCGGGTCAAGGGTTTGGAACGGCGGACGCCGCCGCCGGGACGGGTACGTCCGCAAGGATCTTGCCCGCCCCCAGGCATACATCTCCCCGGTAGAAGACGGAGAACTGGCCGGGCGCGACGCCGCGATCAGCCTCCGCCATGCGCACCTGCACCTCTCCAGGCTCCCGCGCCTCGTACCTGAGCTCCGCATCCACCAGATCGGGCCCGTGGCGCAGCTTCACCTGGAGCGGGCCCTCCGAGGGCGCCCCGTTTATCCAGTGGAGCTCCCCGCTGCGAAAGAGGTCACGCGCACGCTCTCCAACGTTGCAGCGGTGCGATACGTAGATGACGTTTGCATCGACATCCTTGCGCACCACGTACCAGGGCCCGTTACCGAGGCCCAGACCCTGTCGCTGACCGACGGTGTGAAACCAGTAGCCTCTGTGCCGCCCCAGCACGCGTCCACTCTCGAGCTCGACGATGTCTCCGGGCCGCTCGCCCAGATAGTGCCGGACGAAGTCGGTATAGCGGAGCTTACCGAGAAAGCAGATGCCCTGACTATCTCTTCTGTCCATCGGCGCAAGGTGGGCCTCCCGGGCGAGGCGGCGGACCTGCTCCTTCGTGAGATCGCCGATCGGAAAGAGAATCCGAGAGAGTTGCTCCTCCGTGAGGTGGGAGAGGAAGTATGTCTGATCCTTGACGGGGTCGGGAGCGCGCCGCAACAGCGGCGCCGCTCCGGTACGGTCCACCCTGGCGTAGTGGCCCGTGGCGACGTAGTCGAAGGTTGCATCAACTGCGTCGTAGAAGGCGCCGAACTTGATCCGGGCGTTGCAGAAGACATCCGGGCTCGGCGTCCGTCCCGCCTTCAGCTCGGCGACGGCGTAGGAGACAACACGATCATAGTACTCCAGTTGCAGCGGAACGACCTCCAGAGGCACCTCGAGGTCGCGACACACCGCCCGGGCATAGGACAGATCCTCCTCCCATGGGCAGCGACCCAGGTATGACATCTCGTCCTCGAGCCAGATCTTGAGGTAGTAGGCGCGGATGTCTCGAAATCCCTGCTGCTTGAGTCGCGCCAGAGCGGTGGCGCTGTCCACTCCTCCGGAAAGGAGGATAGCAATTCTCATACAGATATATATTTAAAGGTATTCGCTTGCGGTTTCAATGGGTACATTGTTGGACAGACTTGACCGGCGCAGTGTCAATGCCCCATGCGGGGCGCGCCGGCGGCGCAAGTCCAGGGCTCTCGCGACCGGCGAGAGGCGGTACGCATGGCGAAGGGTTGATTGCAAGAGGAGCACAGGCTTCATGGAAGATCGAAGGATCGGCATTGGCGACATCTCCGTGTACATACCGGCACCCGAGATTCATCTCGACGAGCTGCTGGAACACCGAGTCCGGCAACGGCCCGACCTGGAGCGACGTCTGCGCCGGGCGGTGGAGTCCACCGGCCAGATATCCATTCGTTACCCGGAACTGTGGGAGGACGCGGCAACCCTCAGCGCCGAAGCGGTACGTACTCTGGTGGATCAGGGCAATGACCTTCGTGGCACCCGGTATCTCGCCGTTGGAACCGAGACCGGCGTGGATCATTCGAAACCGATAGCGGCCTACGTCCAGGGCATGATGCACCAGAGCGATGCTTCCATTCCCGGCAGCGTGTCGACCTTCCAGGTTCAACACGCCTGTGCAGGCGGCACCATCGCCATGCTGAGCGTCGGCGCCCTGCTGCAGGCGGCGGGGAGAGACAACGAACAGGGGCTCGTCATCTGCAGCGACATTGCGCGCTACGACGTTCCCTCCACGGCGGAGATCACCCAGGGTGCGGGCTCCGTCGGGCTCCTTATTGAAGGCAACCCCCGCCTTCTGGAGCTCGACATCACGACCCAGGGCTACGCGTCACAGGACGTGGACGACTTCTTCCGGCCTCTCGGCTCGACCACGGCCAAGGTGAAGGGTGGGTACTCGGTTCAGTGCTATAACGAGGCCCTCGAGGCGGCATTTGACGATCACGCCACGCGTCTGGAGATGGATCCAAAGGAGCTTCTCCTCTCGACGGACCTCTTCGTGCTCCACGTACCCTTCTACCGAATGGCGCTCACCGCCCTTCACCGGCTGATCCACAAGTACACCGGCTACGATGCGGCGGCGATCGACGCCATGCTGGTGGAGCGCGGCTTCGACGCCTCGCTTCAACCCATCCGACGCATCGGGAACATCTACTCCGGGTCCGCCTACATGGCGCTCTATTTCTTGCTGGAGCAACAGTACCGGAAGCACGGGAGCGACATCGTGGGGAAACGACTGATGCTCGGCTCTTACGGATCCGGCAACACCATGATCGTCCTCTCGGCGCGCGTCGCGGACGGCGCGCCCGAAGTAATCCGAAAGTGGAATGTAGACCGAGTCCTCAATGGCGGTCGCCACGCCGACCTGCCGACGTACGAACAGTTCATTGAGGCGCCTCTCCGCCCGGAGGAGTATGCGAAGCGCCTGGATGTGAACGCTATCCCCGCCGGCTCGTTCTACCTCAGCGGCGTACGAGAAGACGGATATCGAGAGTATGTCTACAAGCGGTAAGAGCTCCCAGGAAGCACCGGCAGCAACGATTTCCGAAGACGACCTGACCACGCGGAAGGCGCAGCACCTGGACATCTGTATTCGTGCCGATGATTACGCCGTGGAATCGGGGGCCACGGGCTTCGAGCACGTATCCTTCGTGCACTGTGCGCTTCCCGAGATCGCCATGGACGAGGTGGACACCGGCACCGACTTCCTCGGCTACCGTTCGCGACTGCCGCTCTTCATATCCTCCATGACCGGCGGCTCCGCCGAGGGATACAACGTCAACAAGCAACTCGCCCGGGCGGCTCAGCACGCGGGAATCCCGGTCGGTATGGGTTCCATACGCATCCTCTTCCGAAAGCCCGAGGTGCTGGATCACTTCCGCCTCAAGGAGCTGGCACCGGACGTCCCGGTCTTCGCCAACATCGGCGGAGTACAGCTTCGGGACATGGACCACACCGCCGTCATCGAGATGGTGAAGCGTCTGGGGGTGGACGCGCTGGCGGTGCACCTCAATCCCGGCCAGGAGCTCTTCCAGCCGGACGGCGACCGCGACTTTCGCGGCGTCATGGACGCAATCAGTCGTTTCTGCGCGGCGTCGCCCGTACCGGTCATGGCAAAGGAGACCGGCTTCGGCATCTCCCCGTCGCTGGTGCGAGAATTGTTGAGGCAGGGTGTGACCTATGTGGACCTTGCCGGAAGCGGCGGTACGAACTGGGTACGCGTGGAGTCCCACCGACTCCCCGCCGGGACGCGCGCCGCGGCGGATGAGTTCAACGCGTGGGGCCTTCCCACCGCCGTCATTCTGGGAGCCCTGGAGGGGAACGCCGATCGCGTCCTCGCATCCGGGGGCATGCGTACCGGCCTGGATCTGGCAAAAGCTACCGCCATGGGGGCTCGCCTCTCCGGGTTCGCCCTGCCCATGGTGCGCGCCGTCATAGACGAGGGCGTCGACGGGGTGCTTCGCTACGTTGAGCGGCTGGAAACGGTCCTGCGCAACGTCATGGTCCTGACAGGATCACGCACGCTTTCCGATCTGCGCCGGTGTCGCCTCATGCGCTCTCGCCCCTTCTGCGACGCCGTCACCGCGCTTCGCTCCGCCAACGGCGAGTCCACCGGCGGAGCCGCCTCATGACCCCCGCCGTCCGGAAGCTTCCCGTTCGAGAACGCGCCGAAGCGCTGGCTGCGGAAGCCCGTCTCACCGAGGAGCAGCAGCGTGTCCTCTTCAATGAGGAGACCTTCGACCTGGCCGATGTGATGGTGGAATCCGCCGTCGGGACGTTTCCTCTTCCGCTGGGCATCGTCGCGGATGCGGTGGTCGACGGGACGCGGTATACCGTCCCCATGGCCACGGAGGAGCCCTCGGTCATTGCCGCGGCGGGTTTCGTCTCCCGCCTGATCTCCCGGAACGGGGGCTTCAAGACGAGCGCCGACGAGCCGGTCATGACGACGCAGATCCTCGTCGAGAACGCAGATTCCGACGCCGAGTATCGGCTATCCGCGCGTCGCGCCGAAATCACCGCCGCCCTGGAGCCGGTTCTCGCTTCCATGGAGAGGCGAGGCGGCGGCTTCCGCGGCCTGGAGATGCGCCGCCTCGACCACGCCGGTGAGGAAGGGCCGCGGCGCCCCGAGGCGCCGGCTCCCGGTTCGACCGCCCGGAGGGGTGTGCCGCCTTCGACCGCCCGGAGGGGTGTGCCGCCGTTGCTGGTGGTGGAGCTTCACATCGACGTGCGCAACGCCATGGGGGCAAACCTTCTCAATACCGCCGCCGAAGCGGTTCGGCCGCTGCTGTCGGAGATCACCGGCGGGACCGCCCTTATGGCGATCCTCACCAATGCGGGCCGAAGACGCCGTGTCCGTACGTCCTTCCGCCTGCCCGTGCGGCACCTCGCCCGCGGCGGCCTCGACGGCGGTGAGGTTGCCCGCCGCCTGGAGGTAGCGGCGCTCTTCGCCGACCGCGACGAGAACCGCGCCGTCACGCATAACAAGGGCATCATGAACGGCATTACCGCCGTGACCCTCGCCACCGGCAACGATACCCGCGCCGTCGAGGCCGCCGCTCACGCCTACGCGGCGCGGTCCGGCCGCTACCGCTCTTTGAGCAGCTTCATCCGGGAGGGGGACGAGCTCGTCGGCGCCCTGGAGCTCCCCTTGGCCCTCGGTACCGTGGGCGGCGCGGTGAGCTTCCATCCCGGGGCACGCGCAGCCCTGCAGATTCTCGGGGACCCCTCCGCCGGGGAGTTTGCCCGAGTGGTGGCCTCGGTCGGTCTGGCTCAGAATCTTGCCGCTCTCTGGGCTCTCGTCACCGAGGGAATCCAGAAAGGTCACATGCGCCTCCACGCCCGGCGGGTGGCCTGGCGCGCCGGAGCCCGAGGAGACGAGATAGAAGACCTCGCCCATGTGCTGCAGGATCGCGGCGTATTCAACGTCGAGGAGGCGCGCCGTCTCTACCAGTCCGGGGGCCGATCATGACCGGGAGCACTGCCGCGGTGCCGGTGGCGGTGCGCGCCTTCGCCAACCTCGCGCTGGTGAAGTACTGGGGCAAGTCGGATCGCGCCCGCAATCTCCCGGCGACACCGAGTATCGGCGTCAACCTGGAGAAGCTCTCCCTTGAAACAGTGGTGCGGCCGGCGCAGGACGAGAGGAACGTTGACATCGACCCCAAAGAAATCCTCGTCGTGGTAAACGGCACGGCGCAGCCGACGGAGCGGTACGCCCCCTTCGTCCTCGCCTTCCGGGAGGCCACGGGATACGAAGGCGCCTTGGAGGCGGTAAGCAGCGGCTCGTTCCCGCAGGGCGCGGGGCTTGCGAGCTCGGCGGCGGGATTCGCGGCCCTGGCGGTCGGCTGCGCGGAGGTTGCTGCGCGAAACGGATGCAGGCGCCTCAATCCCCAAGAGATCTCCGCCGTGGCCAGGGTGGGTTCCGGCTCTGCCGCGCGCGCCGTCGTTGGTGGATTCTCTCTGCTCCCTGCCGGAGGAGCTTACGCCTACCAGATTGCACCGGCGGATGCGTGGCCTCAACTGCGTATTGTGGTTGCCCTGGTCACCACCGCCGAGAAGGCGACACCATCCCGGGACGCCATGGAGACGACCCGACGAACCTCCCCGTACTACCCCGCATGGGTTCAGGACGCCGCCGCTCTTGCGAAGGACGCGGAGGCGCGGATCGCCGCCCGTGACCTTGAGGGGCTCGGCGAGCTCATGCGATTGAGTTATCTCCGCATGCACGCGACCATGCTCGCCTCACGCCCGCCGGTCCGCTACTGGCTTCCCGGAAGCATGGAAGTGCTTGCCCTTTGCGAGGAGCTTCGCGGAAGCGGTGTTGCCGCCTTCGAGACAATGGATGCGGGCCCGCAGGTGAAGATCCTCACCACCGCCGAGGATGCGGCGCGCGTAGTCGAAGCGCTCGGCACGGTGGAGCTTGCCGCGGCCCCTCTTGTGTCCCGAATCACCGGCGCTCCCCGCGTGCTGTCGGAGGTCTCGTCGTGACATTGGAGGCGTCGCAATGAAGGCGGAGGCCGGCTCATGAAGAGCGTTACCGTACCGGGCAATCTTCTGGTTACCGGAGAGTACGCCGTTACAGAGGAAGGGGGAATCGGCATGGCCTGCGCCATCGCGCCCCGGGTGGTGGCGTGGGTGGAAGATGCACCGGACCTCCGTGTCGAGGGACGCATCCGGAAGACGGTGCTGGAGTGGCGAGAAACCGGCGGATCCCTCGCCGGCGGATCCCGGTCAGGCGGATCCCGGTCAGGCGGATCCCGGTCAGGCGGCCTGCTGGAGCACATCGTGCCCTTCCTTCTGGATCAACAACACTCACGACGGACCGGGCACGTGATCGTGGACTCCTCCGCCTTCTTCGGGCCGGACGGCCGCAAGCTCGGATTCGGATCGAGCGCAGCAGTGACGGTGGCGCTGGCGAGTCTTCTCGGTGCGGACCCGCAGACGCCGGATGAGGAGATCCTCCATCCGGCGGTGGCGGCGCATCGTCACGCCCAAGGGGGGCGGGGAAGCGGCTACGATGTCGCGGCATCCCTCTTCGGCGGAGCAGGCCTCTTCATCGGTGGTAAGCACCCCTCCTGGGAGCCCCGGGACGGCTGGTGGATGGGCCACGCCTCTCTGGTGCTGAACGAACGGCACACCGATACCGTGGACGCCGTCCGCCGCCACGCGGCGTGGCGCGACTCCTTTCCAGGGACCTGGCAACACCTCCACGCCGATAGCGAGGCGGCGACACGAAGACTCGCCGGAGCGGAGACGTGGCGCGACGTGAAGGCCGCCATCGTGCACGCCCGCCACGTCGGCCGGGAGATCGGCGCCGCCGTCGGCGTCCCGGCGTGCATCGACACCGCCTTCGAGGATCACATCCCCAAAGGGGATACGGTCTGCAAGAGCGTCGGCGCAGGCTCCGAGCTGATGCTGTGCCTGGCGAATCCGGAGGATCTCGACTCAGACCGCGCGTATCCCGGAGAAGCGAACGACCACTCCCATGTGTTACCGTTGATCCTGGAAGAGGAGGGACTCAGATGGGAGTGAAAGGTTCAGGCCACGGCAAACTGCTGCTCTTCGGCGAGCACGCCGCGGTTTACGGCTATCCTGCGCTGGGAATTGCTCTACCGGAGACGGTCGAGCTGGAGATCGAGCACGGTCCCGAATGGAGCCTGGCGAACGTTCCCCGCCGTTACCACGCCCTGCTGGAACCCGTCCTCGAGCGACTGGACGCCCACCTCCATGAGCGCTACGGTGCGGACGCCGCCGAACGCGCCCGGGGTGCGGTGTGGTTCCACCAGATCGTGCCGACCGGGATCGGCTTCGGCTCCTCTGCGGCGCTCTGCGTGGCTCTGGCTCGCGCCGCACTGGGAACGGTGCCGGCGGTGCAGCGCCACAGCGTGAGGGACCGGGATATGGAAGTGTGGGCTCTGGCCAACGAGCTCGAGCGCCTCTTTCACGGAAGTCCCTCGGGCATTGATACGGGCTTGGCTACACTCGGCGGGGCGCAGTCCTTCACCTTCCATAAGCCGGGCCTGCCACAGGCATTTCCCCTCCCGCTGCCCCCTGGAGTGATCGTTGCTGCCGCCACGCCTCGCGATTCCAACACCAAGACCCTTGTAGGGGCGCTGAAGGAGCGCGTGCGGCGCGGGGAGAAGCGCGTCATCGGCGAGCTCGCGAAGCTCGGGGAGATTGCCCACCAGGCGGATGCCCTCATCCGCTCCCCCGACGCCGCCGAGAGGCTCCCCGAGCTTGGAAGCCTCGCCGGGCGGGCGCACCGCTTGCTGGGCGATCTGGCGCTCTCGACCCCGATTACCGAGCATTGCCTGAGGACCGCCACTGAGAACGGTGCCGTCGGCGGAAAGATCAGCGGTGCCGGCGGCGGCGGCGCCTTCTTTGCCCTCTTCGAGGACCCCACCGCCGCCTTGGAGACAGCGGGCACGCTCCGAAGGATCCTCTCCGGCATCGACCGCGACCTCCCTGTCCGCGTCATCCGAGCCGAGGAAGAGTCTCTGCGGCTGGTCGAGGCCGCCGGCTGAGGTAGCGAGAGCGCAGGTAACGCCCGGTGCGGCCACGCTGGGGACTGTGTAACCACTCCTGACGGGAGGGCCCTATCCCGGTGCGAAGGCAACGCCCCGGGACGGCCCTCAGATGTGAAAATGCCGCTTCAGATCGATGCGCTTGCTCAGCACGTAGTGCACGTAGAACATGAAGGCGGCGATCGGCAACACCGCCACGGCCACGATGAGTGACCAGTCGAGGAAGATACTTCTCTCCAGGTACGCTTCAACCACGGTTTCGGTGATCACGCAGATTCCGGCTATCCCGACGGCAATGAAGCCGGCCAGGTTGGCGCCGAGACGCCGGGCGCGAACGCTCAGAATCCAGACGGCAATTGCTACGACGGTCACCGCTCCGATAAGGGGCAGCCCCAGCGGAACAAACCACTCCAGGGCCCCGGAGAAGAGATCCAGGACCACCAGGTACGCCGCCGCAACGGCAAGGTCGAGTGCGAGAATGAGCATTGGGCGGCGTGGCGCCAAGAGCGGAATCGCAGTGTATGCCCACACAGCCGCCAGGGTCGCGACCACGTATCCCGACCAGGTGACATGGCGGCCGAAGAGGAGGTCCGTCACCAGCACAACGACGAGCGGTGTCGCCAGTACCGTCGTGACTATCTGCAGAGCGATCATGCGCCGGATGCGGTTGCGCTCGCTACGGTCTTCCGGACGTTCCCGGTCTTCCTGCGGATAGGCCGGCAGGTGAGGCTCGCCGTGTTCATCTATACGCTGGATGGGAGCCTCGCAAAGAGGGCAGAAATCCGTGTACTCATCGACCTCGACTCCGCAACGTGAACAGTACGGCATGTGACTCCTCCTCTCCGTCGGTGGGCCGCCCCGGCCGGTCTACCGGCTGGAATCTCCTGAGCCCGGAAGCTACTCCCGCGGAGCGGCCGCGGTGACACGCCCGTCGTTGGTGATCACCTTCACCGGGATGCCGACACGGCGGAGCGACCGGAAGAAGGCGCGCTCGAGGATGCGCGACGGCGTCATCTTCCCAAAGGTAACCGCCATGGTGTTCGCGTAGGTGACGACGGCGCAATTCACCTTGGTGGTGCGGCTGGGAATGGGCACGACCTCGAAGTGATCGATCGCCTTCTCCTGTTCCGGCGGCATGGCCACCCGGCCCAGGTTGGAGAGACTTCCGGTGTTCGACTGCTCCCCGTACCGCTGATGGGCGTAGGCGAGGACCAGGTCCTTCGCCCGGAGCGGCATCAGGCGCATGGCGGTCCTCGACTCGGGCCGCACGTTGCGAGCGACGTAGCGGCTCAACACCTTCTCGGTCGTATGCAGGCGCATGAAGTGGTGCGCCAACTGGACGAGCTCGCCCATTGCGTAACGCCCCAGGCGCAGGTCGATCTCCGGTTCCACGAAGACGAAGAAGTTCCGCGTCGTCCGGGAGCCGTAGAAGCGCCGCAGATCCACCGGCACAAGAATGCGGATGGGCCTGCTCGCGGCAGCGCCCGGCCCCGCGGCCATCCCGCCCTCAGCCGCGGCCATCCCACGCGCCCCCGCGGCCTTCCCATCCGCCCTCGCGGCACCGCCGGATCCGGCCGCATGGGTCGGGGTGCCCGCGCCTTCCAGCTCCGTAGCTACCTCCTGATACGCGGAGAACAGAAGCGCCAAGAGATACTCGGTAAGGCTCGCTCCGTACCCCGCCGCCCGCTCCCGGAGAGCATCCGCGGGGACCAGACCGGTCACGACGTAGTACGCCCCCCGGGCGGATATGGGAAGGGGCAGATGGTACGCCCTGCCCTGCGCCGCCACGCCGGGGACGGCGGGATCGAAGACGCGAAGGAAGCCGTCCTCCAGTTCGGCGGCCTGGACATCCGCGTCCGGGCGCAGGATGTCTCCCCACTCGCGGGGCGCAAGGCCGCGGCGCCGCAGATACTCCGCGGTCAGAGAGCGAAGAAACGCCATGGCTCCGCTGCCGTCCGAAACCATGTGCGCCACTTCCAGCGCAATCCGGCGGCGGTACGCCTTGACCCGAAAGGGGAACACGCCGGAACCGCCGGTGGGGCGCCACATGCAGGGGTATCGTGTTTCCGGATAGACTCGAGGCGGCCGCAGGTTTTCCTCCATGTAGTACCAGAAGGCGCCCTTCTTCAGGTGCACCTTGAAGACCGGGAAGCGGGGAAGCACCGTCTCCAGAGCGGCCTGGAGCGTCGGCAGATGCACCGCCTGTTTCAGCACCACGGCAATTCGAAAGACCGTGGTGAAGTGGCCCGAGAGAGCCGGCGGGAAGATCTTTGCCGCGTTGTCGAGAGGGAACCATGACTGCCGGGAACTCTGCATGTGGGCCGCCGTTCTCCGACTCTACCGACTTGCCCCCGAATGTGGCAAGATGGCCGGGACGTATGCGCCGACTGAACGTACTCTTTCTCGAAAGCTTCTACGGTGGTTCCCACAAAGCCTTCGCGGACGGCTACGTCGCACGCAGCGCGCATGCGGTGGACCTGCGCACGCTGCCGGGACAGGAGTGGCGGCGCCGACAGCGCCTCGCCGGCGCCGCTTTCGCGGAGTCTGTGGGAAGCACCTCGGGGTACGACGTGGTCGTTGCGACCGACCTCATTGACCTGGCCGATTTCACCGCCCGCGTCGGCAACGCCGTGCCCGTGGTCCTCTACATGCATGAGACCCAATGCACCTACCCTCCCCCGAAGGGCAGAACGATTGATGACGACACGGTATTCTTCGACGTGAAGAATACCCGCCTCGCCGGGGCAGTTGTCTTCAACTCGTGGTTTCACCGGCGCACCTTCCTCGCTGCAATTGAGCCGCGCCTGAGGCAGGCACATGAGATCGATGCCGACGGGTGGAACCGTCACGTCCGCCGGCACTCCTGCGTGGTCTACCCCGGCGTGGACGTTGCAGAGGTACAGCGGCTCGCCCGGGAGCACAGGGCCGGCACGTACGGAGGGCCGGAACGCAGGCGCGACGGGAGGCGAACGCCGAACATCGTCTGGAACCACCGGTGGGAGTACGACAAGAACCCGTCGGCCTTCTTCCACGCCCTCGACGCCCTGGCTGCGAAGGGCGTGGACTTCACCGTGACCGTGATGGGCGAAAGCTCCCAGGCTCACCCTAAGGACTTCGAGGAGGCGCGGGTACGACTGGGGGAGCGCATCCGCCACTTCGGGTACGTCGAGGAGCGCCGCCGCTACATCGAGCTTCTCGCCGAGGGCGACATCACGGTCTCGACGTCCAACCAGGAGAATTTCGGCATTGCCACCGTCGAGGCGGTCGCGGCGGGGTGCCTCCCGATCCTTCCACACCGACTGTCCTATCCGGAGCTGCTTCCCGAGGAGTTCCACGACTCCTGTCTCTACACTTCACAGGGTGGACTGGTGAAGACGTTGACAACTGCCGTCCTGGCGCGAGCCGGCGCAGAAGGGGCAGGTGGGACCGGTGCGACCGGTGCCGCCGACACAGGCGACGCGGACGCGGGAGACCCAACCGATGCGGCGCCGGACACCGATAACGGGCGCGCACCTGCGCGGTTGCACGAAGCCATGCGGCGCTACGACTGGTCGCATAGCGCTCCGGCCCTGGATGAGGTGGTGGAAGCGGTTGCACGTGGTCGGAGCCCAGGCGGTTAAGCGCCCTCGTTCAAACGCGCCAGAACGCGATAGAGCGCCTGGGTCCCCTTCCGGGAGAGCCCCTCCGCCTGAGCCGCAACGTAGAACTGCCTTGCCAGGGCCAGACCTGGCAGGGAGAGCCGCATTCGGGCGGCTTCGTCAAGGGCAATACCCATGTCCTTCACGAAGTGGTCAATAATGAAGCCCGGCTCGAAGTTGCCGGCGGTGATCCGAGGCCCGAGGTTGTTGATCGACCAGGACGCTGCAGCTCCCTGTCCAATGATGCCGATGACTTCGTCGCGATCGAGCCCCGCTTTCTCGGCGTAGAGGAGGGATTCCACCACGCCGACCATGGTGGAGGCGATCAGGATCTGGTTCGCCATCTTGGTGTGCTGCCCCGCCCCGGCGGGACCCAGGAGGCTTATGGTCTTTCCCATCACCTCGAAGAGAGGCTTTGCCCTGTCGAAGGCTTCACGGTCGCCGCCTACCATTATCGACAGGGTTCCCTCCCGGGCGCCGACGTCCCCGCCCGAAACCGGGGCGTCCAGAGCGGTACAGCCTACGTCGCGACTCGCCGCGGCGATCTCCTCGGCGAGTTTGGGCCGGGAGGTGGTCATATCGATTAGTACGCTGCCCTTCGCTGCGTGGTTGAGAATACCATCCTCGCCGAAGTAGACCTCGCGAAGGTCCTCCGGATAGCCCACGATCGTGAACACCATGTCGGCTTCCCCGACGGCGGCTTTGATCGAGGGGGCGACCTCAATGCCCTCCGGCCGCAACGCCTCCGCCTTCTCGAGCGTGCGGTTGTAGGCCGTCACTGAGTACCCCGCCCCGGCGAGGTTCCGGCTCATTGGTGCACCCATGATTCCGGTTCCGATCCATGCAATTCGCTCCAAGGTGTTCTCCTTTCATTGTGGACGGGCCAACGACGTGCGGCTCTCGGTCAGATGTCGACCGGCTGCCTCCACCCGTTGACAACTACTCCGGCACGGTGCCGGGCTCTTCCGCTCTCACCGACGGCTGTTTGGGTATTCGCACGTAGACGTGGGTACCTTCGCACTCATCGGTGGTGAACCAGATACTCCCGGAGTGTGCGGATGCGATCAGTGCCGCAACGTAGGTTCCGATACCGTTGCCGTCGGGCTTGCCGTAGCTGCTGTTTCGCTCGAAGAAGCGGTCCCGAACCGGCTCGGGCACCGCACCGGCGTTATGCACATCGAAAAGGACGTGGTCACCCTCGTCGGTTACCTCCACGCTCACCCTTCCGCCACGGGGCGAGGCCTCAATAGCGTTGCGCACCAGGTTGGCCAGGAGGGTCTCGAGGTACTGCGCCTCGCCGTGGACGACCACGGGCTCAGTGGTTTCGAGGGGTTCATCGTTCACCCGCAGGGTGGCAGTGACCTTGTGCTCGCCCAGGAGTCCGAGAAGCTGTGACTGCACCGCAAGGAGCGTCTCCTGGATCTCCACGGGTTGCGGCTCGAGCGTAAAGATGCCCTGCTCCATCTTGGCGAGATCGAGGGAGCTGTCGATCATGCTCTTGAGGCGGTAACCGGAGTCCCGGATGATGCGCAACAGGTCTTGCTGCTCCTCCGAGAGTGACGTCCGCGAGAGCAACTCGGATGCCGTGAACACCCCGTTTAATGGATTGCGAAGGTCGTGCCGGATGATCCGCTCCACCTCGCGCTGGGTCCGCTCGATCCGCAGTCGCTCCTCAATCTCGTCCTTGAGCCGGCTGTTCGCCTCCCAAAGTGATTCCTCCACACGCTTTCGCTCCGTTATGTCCATGACGAAGGTGACCTTCTTCGGCTCACCGTCAATGTCGGTGATCCGCGCGGCATCCGCGAGAATCGAGAGCTCAGTGCCGTCTTTGCGGACCACGCGCCATTCCCCTCTGAGCTCAGCCGTACCTTCAATGAACTCGTCATGGAGCCGCCTCATCCGCTCCTGCTCCTCATCAGGTACAACCATGGTGAAGTGCCTGCCTATGAGCTCTTCCCGCTCGTATTGATAGAGACGGCAGTACTGGGGATTAACGTCCTCGAAGGTCCCGTGCCTGTCCGTTATACAGATACCGACAGGGGTGTTCTCCACAACGCGACGCAGCCGCTCCTGCGCACCGCGGACGCTCTCTTCCGTTTGCGGACCCTCAGCCTCCGGGGCCGCCCGTTCCTGCGCCGCCTCGTCTCCGAGGTCACGTCCATGTTGGACAGGTCGGTTCGATTCCGGATGCTCCAGATGCGCCTGCAAGAGGTTGAGCGCCTTGACCACGGGCCTGGCATCCGCGGACACGCCATCAGGATCAATCGGCTCATAACGACCCGCAATAAGCGCGTGAAGGCTCTGGACTACATCTATGGGATTCTGCGTAACTCTTGCCATTCCAATACATGCCGGCCGGGACGCCCGGCGCTTGACACCACCAACGCTGAACGATACAAACGGCTTCCGAGTCTTTGCAGAAAGTATAGAGAGCCCCCGGAGCGGTGTAAAGGAACGGCCGGATGAATCAGGACCAGGTGAAGGAACGCCTTCTCGACCTCGAATCGGACGTCGAGGAGTTCTTCGTCATATTCTCCGGGAAGACGAGCAAGAAGGCGCATGGCCTCTACTATCCCGACAAGCGCGAAATCATCATTCACAACAGGAACTTCGAGGATGACAACAGCCTCATGTACACGGCGATTCACGAGTTCGCCCATCACGTCCACTTCACGACCTCTCCCGTGCCGGTCGGCAATCGTGCCCACACCATAGAGTTTCGTCGCATCCTGCACGAGCTTCTGAACCGGGCGGAGGAACGACGGATCTATTACAGTCCATTCACGCACGACCCGGAGTTCATGGGCCTGACGTATCGGATACGCAATCAGTTCCTCATGGAGAACGGCCAACTCATGAAGGAGTTCGGCGCCCTTCTCGCCGAAGCGCAGCGACTCTGCGAGGACCGGAACGCCCGTTTCGACGACTATGTGGAACGCGTTCTCGCCCTCAACAAGAGTGTGGCGAATACTCTCCTGCGAATTCACCGGACCGACGTAAGCCCCGAGCTCGGGTACGAGAACATGAAGACTGTGGCGGCCATTCGTGACCCGAAGGAACGGAAGGCCGCGGAGGACGCCTTCAAGACCGGACAATCCGCGGACATGGTGAAAGCGCTCACAAGGCGCCGCAAAGATCAGACGGAGGATCCCGTCGAGGCGCTGCAGAAGGAGAAACGACGCATTGAGCGCACCATCAAGAGCCTCGAGACCAAACTCCGGACCGTGGAGGAGCGCCTTGCGAGTCTTGGGGACTCCCCGGGTTCCCCGGAGGCGCCGGGGCCGTCGGCGCAGCACGGGTCTTCGCAGTCACCCTCCGGCGCACAATGAGGACTCATGGCACCGGGGGGACTCATGGCACCGGGAGGACTCATGGCACCGGGAGGACTCACTTGCAGGAGAGCCCGCCCTCGGATAGAGTCGTAGCCAAGTTCACCGACTGGAGAACATGATGGCGAAAATGATCGAAAAGCTGGAGTTCACAGAGGAGAAGGGCTCGCAGGGAGCACACGACCTTACCCTGTACGCCCTCTCGACGTGTGGATTCTGCAAGAAGGCAATAAACTTCCTGAAAGAACACGACCTGGGCTTCCGGTACGTCTTTCTGGACAAGATCAACCCAATGGTGAAGCAGACCGTGAAGTCGGAGTTGAAGCAGCAGTACGAGAGCCTGCCGGTCTTCCCCATCCTCGTCATAGACAACGAGCGGGCAATATCGGGTTACTCGGAAGAGAAGTGGAAGCAGATGCTGGATGTTGAGTAATGGCTGCCGAAGAGAAGACAATTGAAGACACGCGCCGCTTCGTTACCATGGTCGCCGGCAAGCAGGGTTGGGGTGTCTGCCCCGACAAGGAGCTCCTGGAGGATCTGATCCAGGGACTCACGGAGAACTACAATCGCTACGGGTACTTCCTCTGTCCCTGCCGGGACGGAGCGGGTATACGTGAGAAGGACGAAGACATAGTCTGCCCCTGCGTTTACAACGTGCCCGACCAGGAGGAGTACGGCCAGTGCTTCTGCGGCCTCTTCGTGACCAAGGAGTTCGAGGCCGCGGGCAAGCAGCCGGAGCAGATTCCCGAGCGGCGGCCCGAAGAGTATCAGTTCTGATGTCCGCCTCGTCGCATCGGGACCGTAGACCCGGCAGCCGCTTACATTAGATCATTTCCCTCCAATGACCGGATATACCCCTTCGGCATATTCTCCTTTGAACGAAACGGGTTTACCCTGTTGATACCATGCAAGAAGCCTTTGAGTCGTTTTACACAGGATTCGCAGGCTCCCCCCTGGAGATCGCCGTTGTCGCAGCCTTCGTCACCTTCTTCTTCGGGGGACTCATCTTCCTGGCAAGCCGCCGCACCCGCCGGGAGGAACGTGTGCGGCGAGAGCGCGCAGAGAAGCTCTACGAAGAGCTCAAGGAGAAGCACAAGCTCACTCCGACGGAAGAGGAAGCGATCTCTCAGCTCAGCACCTATCTCAACCGTCCCGAGCGGAAATACGTGCTTCTGGAAAGCCAGGCAATGTTCAATGCTGCAGCAACCCCCGCCCTCCGCGACGGTAAGGTCAGCGAGGGCACCCTGTCCGCCCTGCGGGTGAAGCTCGACTACACCGAGCAGGCGACGAACAAGGCGCCCCATTCGACGGCCGATCTACCCAAGGGTGCCTCCGTGCTCGTCGGCAAGCAGAAGCAGCGCACCATAAAGGCGCGCGTCATCGAGCCCACGGAGACCTCTTTTCGGCTGCAGACCGATGTTCAAGAGCGCCCCTTCGTATTCGGCAGTCTGGTACGAGTGATCTTTCAGAACAACATCGGTATTTTCGCGTTCACCTGTGCCGTCGAAGGGTTCAACGAGGGGGTCCTGTCGCTCACCCACGACGAGGAACCGGACCGCATCCAACGGCGAAAGCACTACCGCGCGGCGTTCCATTTGCCCGTTCACATTCGCGGTACCGCGAGCAAGGGAAAGCCCAAGCAGAGCGAGTTCCTCGATATCGGCGGCGGCGGCGCAAGCCTGAAGAATCCCGACAAGCAGTTCACGGCGGGAGACCACGTTGAGCTCACCTTCCATCCGGACAGCCACAAGCCGTTCAGGGTGCAGGCATCGGTGATCAGAACCTCCCAGGAAGGCGGCGTTCTGCACGTGAAGTTCGAGCAGATGCGTGAGCCCATGCGGGACCGTATCTATCGTCTGCTCTTCATGCGGAGCAAGACCTTCGAGGCGTAACCGGCCCCTTCACGGGCTACCGTGCGTCGTCCGGTATGCGCGAATCTGCGAAAGAATCCCTTCCACCTCTTGGAGGAGGAGTTCGGCGCGCTCGTGGAGACGGGAGTGGTCGCCGGAGCGGGCCGCCTCCTCGGTGGCCCGGGCGAGAAGCAGTGCGCGCTCAGCTTCGAGCGTCCCGGTGGTATTGGCCAGGGAGTGGGCCGCCTTCTTCACTGCGTGATCATCACCATGCTGAAGACCCTGCCGGATGACGGCCACCCGCTCCGGAGCCTCCTCCAGGAATATCTGTAGGATCGACTCCAGAATCTGGGGGTCGTCACCAAAGCTCCCGGCAAGAGCGGAAATGTCGAAGGGCGGTGTGTCTACCCAGGGCTCACTCATGGATTGCCTCCCGCATCGATTACCTCCCGAGCCGCGCGAATGAAGGCATCCACCTCCTCTACGTCCGTATCAAAGGAGCACATGAGACGGCACACCTCGGATTGCTCATCCCAGACGTAGAAGGGCCACCGCTCCTGGAGCGCCGGGACGATTCGTCTCGGCAGGACGGGGAACACACCGTTGGCCTGAGTCGGGTACGCCGGGGCGAACCCCGCGTCGGCAAGACCCCCCGAGAGACGCTGCGCCATGGCGTTCGCATGTGCCGCGTTGGCCACCCAGATGCCTTCCTCGAGATAGGGTATGAACTGTGCGGCAATGTAGCGCATCTTGCCGGCGAGCTGCATCCCCTGTTTGCGAAGCGATGCTAACGCCCGGCTCCGCTCGCGCGCGTGCGGGCCGAGGAAGATGAGCGCCTCACCGAACATCAGTCCGTTTTTCGTACCCCCGAACGAGATAATGTCGACTCCGGCCTGCACCGTCATCTCCCGGAGTGCCGTGACCGCCGCCTCCGTGGAGGGCGCGGCCGAATGCGTGTCCGGTGCGGCCGAGGCGCTACCGCCCTCCGCTCCGTCGCAGGACGTAGCACGGGAGAGCGCCGCCGCGGCGGCGGCGTTGGCAATGCGCGCCCCATCCATGTGCACCAGGAGGCCGAGCTCGTGCGCCACCGTGCAGATGGCGGTGAGCTCTTCGGCGTTGTAGAGCGTGCCGACCTCGGTGGATTGGGTCACCGAAACCATGAAGGGCACCGACTGGTGCGGCACGCGGCCGGGAGTCCCGAGGGCTTTCACGTCCTCCGGGCGGAGCTTTCCGTCCGGACAGGGCGCCGGAAGGAGCTTGCACCCGGCGAACTTCTCCGGGGCTCCCGCCTCATCCTCGTAGAGGTGCGCCATCTCGGTGCACACGACTGCTCCGTACGAGGGGACGGCGCCCGCCACTGCAAGGACGTTGGCCCCGGTCCCGGTGAAGACGAAGTAGGTTTCAGTGTCGGTGCCGAAGAGGTCGCTGATGCACTGACGGGCGCGTCTTGTCCAGGGATCCTCGCCGTACGCAACGGCGTGACCGCTGTTCGCCTGGGAGATCGCTTCGAGAATCCGCGGATGAACCGGCGAAGCGTTGTCGCTCGCAAAGAAACGGTGAGACGGCTGCTGCGTTGCCATGGCTGAAGTCGCTGCTACTCCTCGTTGTTCGCCGGCTCGTCGTCGGCATCGGCGGCGCCTGCGGCGCCGCCACCATTCTCCTCTTCCCGGGCCCCTTCCCGGGCTTGCTCCTGGACCGACTCCTCACGGCTGCGGTATTCCACGTAGAACTGCGACCGCTCGGCCTCGGCAAGCCGGAGGGCATCCTCCTGGAGAATGAGGCCGAAGGCGGCGCTCCGCTCCTCCTCGGGAAGATCGACTTCGTTCCACTCCTCACCGTCGGTGGTGGTTTCCTCGGAGACGAAGGTGATTTCCCCGTCATCCACGGTGATGGAGCCCCGGGAACCGACCCGGATGCTCTGTTCCTGATACGCGTAGAACTCGTACTGCTCTTCCTCCAGAATCCACTCCAGGGTAACCGGACCGAACCGGGCGGACCAGATACCGGTGTAGGTGGTCGCGTCTCCGGCCTCGACGGCTTCGGCCGGCCCGGCGTCCGCCGGCCCGGCGTCCTGCGCCGCCACCAGGCTGGAGACTGCAGCGAGTACCAATGCGAATGCTATGCGCCGCCACATAGGGCGCCTCCTTCGAAATAGGTCCATATCCATACTATCGGCGTTCGCGCCAATACTACTCCCGATACCGTATGAAAAGTACGACTACCAGCCCGATCAGAAAACAGACGAAGATGAATGGAAACACCACAATGTACCGGTAGTCTCCAAGGCCGGCGAAGGCGGAGAGGACGCTGCCCATAATGATCGGTGCCAGGGAGTACGCCGTCTGGTTGAAGGTAAAATAGACGCCGGTGTACGTAGCAATTCGCCGTTCCGGGGCAAATCCCCACATGAGGGGAAAGCTGTTCACCACCACTCCCATCCAGGGCATCCCGGTGAGGATGAGCATGATGGTGACGAGAGTGTCGTTGGATGCCTTGTACATGAAGGGGGCGACGCCGCCGGCCATGACACCCAGCGAGAGTACCAGCCATACAAGAAAGAACACCAGGGCACGCTTGCGGCCGAAACGGGTTCCGACCAGGCCGGCTGGATAGGCGAAGAGGATCATGGGCGCCGTGAATGCCAGGAAGAGCTGTGACGCCTCGGCGTCGTTCGCCTTACCCAGGAAGGAGACGGCAAAGCTCGAGAAGAAAGCCTCCGTCGACGCGAACCCGAGATACCAGAAGAACACGGCGATTACGAAGAACAGCATGTTCCGGTCCTTACCGAGTACATCACGAATGGCCTTCATTCCCGGTCTCGGGTTGCGCTTGGATGCGGCGCTCCGCGACGCGCGGAGCGTGACGGCGTCGACGGCGAAGGCGCGTTGCGAGACGGCGTACACGTGCGTTCCCGTGGGCGTCTCCCGGATGCTCAGGAGCTGCACGAGGAGGGCCACCAGCATGAGTACGGATATGAGCGCAAACCCGCCGGCGTCGTAGAGGCGCGGGGGCAGCGGCAGGCGGCTTAGCAGAAGGGGCGCGGAGAGCCCGATCACTCCGCCGAGGTTCGCCACGAACTGCTGGATGGCGCTGCCCCGGGCGCGCACGTCGTCGGGCGTGTAGTCCGCCACAATCACCAGAGATACTGTGCGGTAGAGGGACATGGAGAGGTTGAAGAGAAAGACGATCGCCACTAAGCCCGCAAGGGCTTGTACCCAAGGAATGGCCGCGAAAAAGAGGGCGCCCGCACAGGTCCCGACGACGATGTAGGGCATTCGGCGTCCGAATCGACTCGAGGTGCGATCCGAGAGATCCCCGAAGAACGGTTGCAGCAGGAGCGCGAGGATGTTGTCGATTGCCATGATGAGTCCCTTCAGGGTGTCCTTGACGGCGATATCCGGCAGCAACTGGTCCAGGAGGAGCGGTACTTTCAGGTTGAAGTACGACCACGCCAGGAGCACGGAGAAGAACGCCAGCGACATGACCAGAGTGCGGGAGATGTGAAGGCGTCCCGGCCGGTTGGGCGCCATGCGTGGCTTGAGGGGTGCGATATGTGCCACTACGCCGTCTCTCCCCGCAGCTCCGTTAGCTCGACAACACGGCCCTCGACACGAGAGCGCTCCGCCGCGAAGGCCGCAAGGTGGCTCTCCAGGGATTCCGCTGCGGACGACAGACTCGTCGGTGCCGCACTCTCGGACAATGCGGCCGGCTCGGGAAAGAACGCCTCCATGAGAGCGGAATCCGCCTGACCGTGGCCGCCTGGGTCGAGACCGGTACGGTAGAGAAAGCGGCTCCGTCCCTCATGGCGGTGCAGACGAAGCTCCTGCCCGGCGTAGGTGAAGCGCCCCTGGAGCGTGCCCTCGCTGCCGTCAATGCGGAACCACCGGCCGTCCAGGAAAGAGAAACCGTGAAGCCCCATGGTTGCGGTGATTCCATTCTCGAATTCGAGAGTGATAGACTGCTGGTCCGGCACATCGTTGTCGCACCGGTAGACACAACGACCGAAGGGCCCCGTCCTGAGGGCCTGCATCCGCGCCTCCCGGGAGGGGTCATCGGAGATCACCGTCGCCGGCCACCGGCGGAAGCGCGACCGAAGGAAGCGCTTGACCAGGCGCCCCGCGACGCGGATTACCGGAGACGCCGCGTACTGGGTGGTGTGATAGAGGGATTGACCATCCAGGTAGAGGCGCGGGGCGTACCAGAGACAGCTCTCCGCAACCGGGCAACCGTCGGTACAGCGCTCCGGCGCACCCGGCGGCGCCGACTCCTGTCGGAAGAAGACACGGCTCCCGAAAGATTGCACCCGAGTCACGAAGGAGCCCGCCAGCCAGTGAATGATGTCCAGGTCGTGACAGCTCTTCGCGAGAATGAGCGGAGAGGATTCATCCCGGCGTCGCCAGGGTCCCCGGACATAGCTGTGGGCAAAATGCCAGTACGCGACGTTCTCCGAGTGCTCCAGGTGGAGAACGCGGCCGATCTCCCCGGCGGCGATCGCCCGGTGGGCCGCCTGGAAGAGCGGAGCGTAGCGCATGACGTGGCAGACGCGCAGCTCGTTGCCGGTCCGCTCCGCCGTCGTCACCAGGCGCCTGCACTCCTCAGGAGTAGTCGCCATGGGCTTCTCGAGAAGTACCGCGTAGCCCGCCTCCAGCGCAGCAACTGCGGGTTCGGTATGATCCCGGTCCTGAGTCGTCACCAGGCACACGTCCGCCACGGGTGGGCCGTCGAGCAACTCACGCCAGTCGGCGAAGCTTCGCTCAGGCGGTATGGCGTGTTCCCGTGACATCTCGGCCCGCCGTGCCGCGTTCGGCTCTGCAACCGCCACAACCCGAGCACGCTTCGAGTGCCGGCGAATCCACCGGCCGTAGACCTCACGGCCGCGGATCCCCGCTCCCACAACCACGCAGGTTCGCGGCGTCGACACCCCGTCATTCCTGGGTCCCTTCCTGTGTTGCACCTTCCACTCCATGTACCGGCCCAAGCTCGGGACCCGCGGCGGTCCGGCCGGCGTCCCGGGCGTCCTGTTCACAACGGCTTGCCTCAAACAGGCAAGTCATAGCAGCTTGATCGAGAAGGAGTTACCATGATCATTGCCGTAACCAGCGACATTCACGACAACATCTGGAACCTGGAAAAGGCCCTCGAGCTCATCAACGATCGACACGCCCAGGCGCTGCTGTTCCTGGGGGACTTCTGCGCTCCCTTTACCCTCGTCCAGTTGGCCAAGGGGTACCAGGGTCCGATCCACGCCGTCTTCGGCAACAACGACGGCGACCAGTTCCTCCTCACCTCCAAGGCGGCGGAGTACGCCAACTTCACCCTCCACGGCCACCTGGGTGAAGTCACCATAGGCGGCCGGAGGATAGCCATCAACCACTACCCGGACATATCCGAGCGCCTTGCCGAAAGCGGCGCCTACGACGCCGTGTTCAGCGGCCACAACCATCTAAGACAGCTCGATCAGCGGGGAAAGACCCTCTGGGCCAACCCTGGAGAAGTCATGGGCCGCTTCGGCGAGGCCGGTTTCGGCATCTATGACACCGAGCGCCACTCCTTTGAGCACGTGCCGATCGGATAGGCCGCGCCGACGCCGGCGTCCCGCGCCCGCGCCCGCGTCCCCGTCCAGCCCCCCGCGCCCCGCGTCCAGCCTCCCGCCGCTGATGGGGAGACCCTCGCCGGGGACTACCGGAGAAACAGTCCCGACACCAGCGAGGCGACATACATGGCGCTCTGGACCAGGTACACCTTCAGTATGGCGACCATGTTCGGCCCCTTCGTCTCGAAGGTGTAGCCGCGCCGATCCATTTTCCGGAACTGAACGGCGGCGAAGACCGCGGAAAGCACAATGGGCACCGCCGCCGGCACCGGCAGCTTGTCGAATATCACCAGTACCACGAGGGCGACGTGCGCCAGTGCCGCCAGGAGGTAGACGTAGACTCGGCTCACCCGCTCTCCCACCAGAACCGCGAAGGTGCGTCGACCCGCCGCCCCGTCGCCCTCACGGTCGCAGCTGTTGTTCACCGCCAGAATGGCAGCGATGGTGAAGAAGGGGGGCAACCCGCCGACAACGACCCAGGCGGTCAGAAGATCGGAACCGGGCGGAGTCTGCACCGCTGCAGAGAGGAGAAAGAGTACCATACCCAGGAAGCCGCCCGCGAAGAGCTCACCAAACGGGGTAGTTGCGATCGGCCGCGGCCCTCCGGTGTAGAAGTACCCTACGAGCATGCATACCGCCCCGACCGGAATGATCCACCACCCCCGCAGATACGCAATGGCCACGCCGAGCACCGCGGCCAGAATGTAGCAGATCAGTGCAATGACAAGGGCCCACCCCGGCGCGACACCCTGGTGCAGGAGGACCTTGTTCTCCTCGACGTTGTAGTCGGCGACGTCGGTCCCGCGCAGGTAGTCGAAGAAGTTGTTGAACGCCGTCGTTGCCATGTCTACGAAGAGAACGGCGAGGAACATGAGGAGGGTGACCCAGGGAGAGAAGACATCCGTCTGAAGGACCGCGTAGAGGGTGCCCGCGACGAAGGTGGCGACACTGATGATCTTGGTCCGCAGTTCTACAATGCTCAGGAACTGTGCTACCGTCAGCCTCGTGGAAACCATCGTTCTTGTCGTGCCTCTCTTCATCCTGATCGCTCTGGGCTACGCCCTGAAGAAGACGCGGTTCATCTCCGAGGGCTTCATCGCGGAGCTGAACCGCCTTGTTTACTACATCGCGCTGCCGGCAATGCTGTTCGGGAATACGGCGAGCCTCACCGCGCTGCCCCAAGCATTCGTCACCGCGGCGGCAGTGTACTCCATTGCAGTCGTGCTGGTCACCATTATCGCGATTCTGGTAACGCTGGGTCGGGCGGCGGGATTGCGCGGCTCCTTCATCCAGGCGAGCTTCCGTGGCAACCTGGCCTATCTGGGCCTTCCCATCGTGTCGTCTGCGCTGGGCGATCAGGTCGTGGGCACCATTGCGGTGATCATTGCGGCCGGGGTCGTGCTCCACACCGCCCTCAGCGTCGTGACGCTGCGATTTCTAGATCCAACCGCAGACCGGACGGACGTTCCATCGCACCTCCTGCACATCGTTACGAACCCGCTGATCATTTCCATTGCCGCAGGCCTTCTTGTGGCCGGCATCGGCGTGGAACTCCCGGGCTTCCTGACGCGTACCATTGACCTTGTCGCCTCCATGAGCCTGCCGGTGATCCTGATCATCATCGGCTTCTCCCTCTCGTTCAGATCGGTGGGGAGATCAATCATTCCCGCCTCTGCGGCGACCTTCCTGAAACTGGTCCTCATGCCGACGATTGCGTTGGCCCTCACGGTGTGGCTCTTCGGTGCATCCGGGGACCTCCGGAACACGATTGTCCTCATGTCCGCCATGCCGACCGCCGTCGTCTCCCAGGCCTTCGCCCGGCAGTTCAACGCCGACACAGAGGTGACCGCGGCGACGGTGAGCCTTGACACAATCCTGGCGCTCGTAACCCTGCCGATCTGGATTGCGGTTCTGACCTGAGTTTGCGACGGACTCGTCCCGAAACGAACCACCTGGAAGCCACGTTCCCGCCCGGCCCGCCGGCGAGGAGTATTCCC
>CAZUVX010000023.1:38753-43577 GCA_964623865.1 uncultured Spirochaetaceae bacterium
CCCGGCCCGCCGGCGAGGAGTATTCCCGCCCGGCCCGCCGGCGAGGAGAGTTCCCCCTCGGCGCGCCGGCGAGGAGGGTTACTACTCGGCACCCTCGATTTGCGCCAGGACCGCTCGCCACGTCGGCAGGTGAAAGCCGAACGTGAGCTCCCCCTTGATCTCGAGAACCGGATAGACCGGGCGCTTGCCCAGACGGTCCTGGAAGGTGCGCTTCAGCTCTTGCCGCACTTCCGGCTTCTGCTGCTCCAGGATGACGTAGCGAAACGCCACCCCGGTCCCCTGGAGAA
The DNA here is from genome assembly GCA_964623865.1 of uncultured Spirochaetaceae bacterium. Lineage (GTDB taxonomy): Bacteria > Spirochaetota > Spirochaetia > DSM-27196 > PWMO01 > CAYFQV01. The sequence continues at coordinate 39,041 of CAZUVX010000023.1, forward strand.
ACTCCTTCGCCTCCTTGCAGGGTACGCATTGGAGGAGCCCGTACACGGTAATGTCCTGCGGCGAGCCGTTCCCGCTGAACTCCTGGAATCTGGGCGAGCTGATCATGCAATTCGTTCCTTCACGGGCGGGGGCGAACCCGGTTTCGATGACCCGCCGCGAGGCGCCCGTCGGCGCAACGCGCTAGGATGCCCTGCAGACACGATTGCGCCCCTCGTGCTTGGCCCGGTACAACGCCTCGTCTGCAACGGCAATGAGATCGACAAGCGTCCGCGCGCCACCCTGCCGGGCGGTGGCCACGCCAATGCTCACGCTCAACGGTGTGCCCGTCTCCTCGACGGTAACCTCCAACGCGCGTCGGCGCAAGCGCTCCGCAATGGCAACCCCGGATTCCAGGTCGGTTTGCGGCAGGAGGACCGCGAACTCCTCTCCGCCGTACCGACAGATCGCGTCCGCGCTTCTCATCTCCTGTAGAAAGATCGATGCCAACGCCCGGAGCACCCGGTCGCCGATCAGATGTCCATGTTGATCGTTGATGCGTTTGAAGTGATCGACATCGGTCATCAGGATTGCCAGGGGTGTGTCGTACCGCAGCGACTGGCTGAGCAGCTTGTCACCGTGCTCGAAGAACCAGCGTCGCGTGCGCAGGCCCGTCAAGGGGTCCGTTACGGCTTGTTCCTGCACCGTGTTGTACGCCTCGGCGTTCTGAATTGCCACGGCAACGTAGTCGACGAGGTTCATGGCCAACCGAAGGTGCCGCATGGTGAAGAACGCCGGCTCCTGCACCTCCAGGGCCAGAAGACCTATGATCTCCCCCTTGACCGCCAGAGGTACGCCGAGCCAGGAGTGGTTCAGGCGCTTCTGCAATGCAAAGTAGCCGGCAAACTCCACCGCCACATCCTCGACACGGAGGGGCTTACCGTTTTCGACCACCTTAGCCTGGGGAGAGTCGGAATTGATGGGCAGGTATTCCCGGATCTGCACCGTATCGATGGACGTGGTCGAGGAGTAGTGGAGCCCGACAACCTCCAGGGCCTGGCCCTGCCGCACCAGCTGGACGGATGCCGTCTCATATGGGACGACGTGGCGAATCTGCTCGAGGACCAGGCTCATGGCGTGCTCGGTATCGAGAGCGGACGCTATGACGGCACCGATGGTACGCAGCGTCTCCGCCTCCTCGGCCCGTTGCTGCGCCTCCTCCCGCGCCTTCGCGACTGTGCGTTCTGCGTTCCTGAGCTCGGTAACGTCTATGTCCATGGCAATGACCGACTTCGGCCTGCCGTCGTCGTACCGCGAGGTGACGAATCCCTTGGTGACAACATCGCGCTGATCACCGGAAGCAGTGAGGATGCGATACTCCAGGGAGTAGATACTCTCGGTGGAACGGCTCAGTTCCGCGACCTGCCGTCTCACGCGTTCCTGATCGTCCGGATGGAGCTTGGAGATCCAGCCGTCGTAGCGCATTTCCTCCGGTGAGAAGCCCCACTGTCGCCAGTAGTGGTTGGGCCTGTCGAAGCCGTCCTCGAAGTCCTTCACGAAGACCCCGAGACTTGCCAAACCGTCCCAGAAGCGCTCAATCCATCCGCTCTCGCGATCCAGTCTTGCCCGCTCCTGTTCCAGGCCGGCCCACTCGCGGGCCAGAGCCTCCCGAGATTCCTGCGACTCACTCATTGTCGTCGGTGCCTCATTGCGTACGTCGTACCCTTCAGTGTATCACAACGCCGCAGCCCGCAAGGCCGCTACAACGAGACCACTCTGCCCCTCGCGCAGAGCGGAGGTTCACTCCATGTTTTCAATGATCGCCGTACCGAACTCACTCGTGGAGAGCTTGGTTGCGCCCTCCATAAGGCGATGGAAGTCGTAGGTCACCCGCTTCCCGGCAATCGTTCGATCCATGGCGGCGAGGATCCTGTCCGCCGCCTCGTTCCACCCGAGGTGGCGGAACATCATCTCGCCGGAGAGAATCACGGAGGAGGGATTGACCTTGTCCTGATTGGCGTACTTCGGCGCCGTCCCATGGGTCGCCTCAAAGACGGCGTGCCCGGTCTGGTAGTTGATGTTGGCGCCCGGGGCAATGCCGATTCCGCCTACCTGCGCCGCCAAGGCGTCCGAAATGTAGTCACCGTTGAGGTTGAGGGTCGCAATGACGCTGTACTCCCCGGGCCGCGTCAGGATCTGCTGGAGCATTGCGTCGGCGATCATATCCTTGACGACGATTTCCCGACCGGACCTGGGGTTCCGGAAGGTGAGCCAGGGACCGCCGTCGAGCTCGGTGGCGCCGTATTCCGTTCGGGCCACCTCGTAGCCCCAGGCGCGGAAAGAGCCCTCGGTGAACTTCATGATGTTGCCCTTGTGCACCAGGGTGACACTGGGCAGATCGCGGTCGACGGCATAGTCGATGGCCGCACGAACGAGCCGGGCGGTTCCCTCCTGAGAAACCGGCTTGATCCCGATACCCGCCGTATCCGGAAAGCGAATCTGCCGGTACGAGTCCGGGAAGTGCTGCTTCATGAGTGAGAGAAGCTGTTTGACCTCATCGCTCCCCGCCTGGTACTCAATGCCGGCGTAGATGTCTTCAGTATTCTCCCGGAAGACAACCATATCTACCTCTTCCGGCTTCTTCACCGGAGAGGGCACCCCGGTGAAGTACCGAACCGGCCGTACGCACGCGTAGAGATCAAGTCGCCGGCGTATGGCCACGTTGATCGAACGGATACCCCCTCCCACCGGCGTCGTGAGGGGACCCTTTATCCCGATCAGAAACTCTCTCAACGCGTCCAGGGACTCCTGTGGCAGCCAGATGTCCTCGCCGTACACGTGATTGGCTTTCTCACCGGCGTAGATCTCCATCCATGAGATCTTCCGGCGGCCACCGTACGCCTTCTCCACTGCCGCGTCGAAGACGCGCTGCGCCGCAGCCCAGATGTCGGGTCCTGTTCCGTCTCCCTCAATGAAGGTGAGGACCGGATGGTCGGGAACCCTCAGCTCACCGTTGACGAGCTGAATACGCTCGCCCGCTTCAGGAATGGCAATTTTCTGATAACTCATGTCGAGCAGCATAGTATTCCTGCCGTTGCCGGACAAGATACCCTCGAGGCAGTCGTGTGGACCGATTCCATACGGACCGGGTTCCGTCGGACCTAATCTCGTGCCATAGTATCAACATGGACGAGCTACTCACGTACTTCGAGAATCTCGAGCTGCGACGCGTCATCGTTGCCGGCATTACTCTGGTTGCCGGATTGATCGTGGTCCAGATCGTGAAACGGATCACGCTGACCCGCCTCCGACGCCGGGAGTCGGCCTTCGCCCGCCCGGCAAAGAGCTTCCTCTTCCCGGCGCTCAACGTCGCCCTTCTCTTCGGGGTTGTACAGACGGTCGGCGTGCCAACGAATGCCGCCCGGGTGGTTACCGTCACCTTTGCGATTATTCTCGGCTATCTCGGCATCCGCCTCGCCCTTGCAACGACGGACCGCGTCGTGAGCCGCGTCACGAGCAGCCGCGGTATCAGCGAGGACGATCAGAAGCGCTACAAGGCGATGCAGGCGATCATCAGCCCGGTCATCTGGGTCATCGGCGTACTGATTCTTCTGGAGAATCTCGGCATTCAGATCTCAACCATCGTCGCCGGAATCGGTATCAGCGGTATTGCCGTCGCCCTGGCGGCGCAGGCGGTGCTGGGCGACCTCTTCAGCTACTTCGTCGTGCTCATGGACCGACCCTTCGACGTGGGAGACTTCGTTATCTTCGGAGACATCATGGGCACGGTGGAGAAGCTGGGCATCAAGAACTCTCGGATCCGGTCATTGTCCGGTGAGCAGATCATTGTTCCCAACGGCGACCTGACCAGCTCGCGCATGCACAACTACAAGCAGATGGAGGAGCGCCGAGTGATCTTCTCCATAGGTCTGGTCTATGAAACCCCCGCAGACGCCCTTGAAACGGTCCCGGGTCTGCTGCAAGACATTGTCGAAGGGCAGGAAGGTGTCCGTTTCGACCGGGCACACTTCAAGAGCTACGGCGACTTCAGCCTGAACTTCGAGATTGTCTACTACGTTCTCTCCCCGGACTACACCGTATACATGAACATCCAGCAGGCGATCAATCTCGCCATCTATCGCGCCTTTGAGGAGCGGGGGCTCGAGTTCGCCTTCCCGACCCGGACGGTGCATCTCCACCGAAGTAAGGAGACGTTGCGGTGAGCGACCGGCGACGGCGACACGCCGACAAGAGCGGAATGCCCCCGGGGACGCTTACCTACATTGGCCCCGCGGCACGGGAACCGGCAACGCTCACCCGCATTGAGTACAGCACGGATCACATCCGGGAAGACCGCCTCGACCCCTCCGATGTCTCGTCGTCGAGCCTGCCGGACAACTCATCGGTGCTGCTGGTGGCGGAGGGTATTCACGACCTCGAGACGATCCGCGCCGTCGGCCGCGCCTACGGACTCCACCCCCTGGTACTGGAAGACGTGGTGAACACCGAGCAGCGTGCCAAGGTGGACAACTACGGCGGCTACGCCTTCGCCGTGCTGCG